>NZ_JBITHA010000030.1:0-82718 GCF_044457485.1 Nonomuraea sp. NPDC050540 | reverse complement strand
GTGCCCTATACCTCGGCCAGATGTGCTGCGATCTCCCCATGGGTCAGACCCTTGGCCGACAGCGACAAGACCATCTCATCCACCCCCGACAGCCGGCGCTGTCGTTTGCGCACGAGCTGGGGCTCGAAGGTTCCCGCTACATCGCGTGGCACCCGCACCTCCACCGGGCCGATGTCGGTCACCACGGTCTTGGCGCGGCTGCCGTTGCGGCTGTTGCCACTGTTCCTGCCAGTTGGGTCGTGCTTGTCATAGCCGAGATGATCGGTGATCTCGCCCTCCAGGGCCGACTCCAGCACCCGCTTGGTCAGCTGCTGCAGCAGCCCGCCCTGACCGGTCAGCTGCAGACCCTCGTTCCGGGCTCGATCCACCAGCATCGAGATCAGCTGCTCATCCGTCACCAAGCGATCCAACTCGGCAAGCGGTTCCTTCATAGACGGCGACTCCACGGCGGTCTCGGACATCGAGTGTCTCTCCCATGATCATCAGATCCGCCGTTAGTTTTACAGTCCCCTGCGCCGTGTGGCCGGTCGTGGCGGAGCGGAGGTGCGCTCTACGCAGAGGCGTGGGTGCTCTCCGCGTGGATGCGGAACGTGCTCCGCGTGGATGTACGCACACGGTTGGGCTGACAGAATTGGTCATATGACAGAGGGCGTGTTGACTCCGGAGCAGATCCTTGGCGCGGCCGAGGATGTGCTCCGGAGGTATGGGCCGGCGAAGGCCACCGTGGTGGATGTTGCGCGGGCCCTGGGGGTGAGCCATGGGAGTGTTTATCGGCATTTTCCCAGCAAGGCGGCCCTCCGGGAGGCGGTGACTGAGCGCTGGTTGGATCAGGCGCACGCTTCGCTTGTCGCCGCCGTCGAGGCGGAGGGGCCGGCGGTTCCTCGGTTGGGGACCTGGTTCGCTGTGCTGTTCGCGGCGAAGCGGGCCAAGGCGTTGAAGGATCCTGAGCTGTTCGCGACGTACATGGTGCTGGTCCGTGAGTCCAGTGGGGTCATTGAACGGCACATTCAGGGGCTGGTCGGGCAGATTGAGCGGATCTTGCGTGATGGGATCGCGCGAGGAGAGGTCTCCGTGGAGGATCCTCCGGTTACCGCGCGGGCCGTTTTCGATGCCATGAACCGCTTTCACGATCCCGCCTATGCCGATGAGTGGGCACGGCCGGGGATCGAGGAGGCCTTCGATGCGGTGTGGGCGCTGATCGAGCGGGGGATCGCTCGTCGTCGCCGGTGACCGCCGCCCCGACAGTCGGGCGCCTATCGGGTTGGTTATGCCTCTCGGCGGTTGTGCCTCTTGGCGGTTGTGCCTTTCGGGGGTTGTGCTCCTGGACGCGACAGGGCGGGCCACTGACGCTGCCCACGCCCGCATACCAAGGGTGGTGCAGACGGCTGACGACTGACGGCCGACGGGCAATTGTCAGACCCGTAGCGGGCTTGAGCAGGGTGACGTAGCCGCGGTCGTCGAGCAGGATGGTGCGGACGCTGCCGCCCTTGCCGTGGATGCGGACGTGTTCGTCGTCCAGGCGCAGGTCCAGGTGTTCGACGTATAGGCCGCACACCTCCGAGGCGCGGGCGCCGCACACATAAGCGGTTTCGAACAGCACCCGATCCCGTAGCCGGTCCAGCGGTAGATCCTTGCGCGGCCGCCGCGAGCAGATCACCGCCAGCACCTTGGCCACGTCGGCGGCCGCGGCCGGGCGGGGAAGCCTCTTGGGCACCTTGACGGTGTCGATGCGGTCCATCGGGTTGGCGGCCAGGAGGTCGTGGCGGACCCTCCACTTGGCGAAGGAGGCGACGGCGGCGCGCTTGCGCTTGCGGCTGGCCGGCGACAGCTCGGCGAGTTCGGCCAGGAACGCGCGAACCGGCGCGGCGGTCAGCTCACCTGAGTTCTTCGCCGTGGTGGGCGGCGAAGGCGATCAGGTCGCCGCGGTAGGCGCGCCGGGTGTGCGCGGAGGCGCCGGCGTTGGCCAGGTCGGTGAGGAACTCGTCCAGGTGCCGGGCGAGCGGGTGAGCGCGGCCGAACTGCTCGACGATGGCCGGATCCACCGTGCCGACCTCGCTATTCGCAGGGTTGCCAGATAGCCGGAAACAAAGCCTGCGCGCCGAGCGACGGCCGCCCAGCTCACGCTACCCGGTGATCGCTATCTTGCCAGATAACGCTGATTATCCCGCAACACGCGCGGTCGTGCGCGTCTTTGGTGTGGGAGTACCGCCGGTCATGTGTGGGAAGGGCACCGGACCCTGCCCTGGAGCGTGGCAGACGCCGTCTCACGTGGGACGGGCCGGCGCCACCGAAGGTGGAGAAACGCGCTCGACGCCCCGATCAGCCCCTCTTGGGGAAGGCGGCGCGCAGTGCGGAGCCGCGGGTGATGAACGCGACCCGGATGAGGGGCAGCATGCAGACGACCTGCATCACGGCGTACCATAGCGGACAAATCCCCGGGATCAGGTCGACGCCGATGATCGCGATCGGCATGATGACGGCGAGAGCATTCACGCGCTCGAAGGCCCGTCGAGATCCCCGGGAAGCGGAGACCGTCATCCAGTAGATCAGCACGGCCACCACCGGCAGCAGGATCGCCCGGACCCACATGAACGTGTTCACCATATGGCCGCTGCTCGATACCACGATGACTGCCAAGAGGGCGATGGCGCTGAGTGCGCCGTACACCTTGATGCTGTTCTTCGCCGTGCCGAAGGCCCTTTGGGTGCGGGGGGTGTTGAGGAGTGCCGCCTCGGTCGTGGTGTGTGTGTTGGATTCCATGCTTAGCGACGCTACGAAGCGGTTGGTCGAGGCGGTATCGGTCCAGGCACACGGGTGGGTGGGGCCAGACCCACTCCTTGGCCGGTCCGGGCAGTAGCGTGCTCGGCGCGGTGCACAGTAGAAGCATCGAATGGAGAGGCGAAGGAAGAGGCATGCGGCAGTTGGGTACCTGGGCGAGGCGCATCGGCGTGGGGTTCGTGCGGTCGTGCGTCGTGGCGGTCGTCACCATGCTGGCCCCGGCCGTGTGGGCCGTGGCCGTGGCGTGGGCCATCTGGTGGGGTGCGGGGAACCCATGGTCGTGGCTGGGGCCGTTCGTGCTGGTGTGCGTGGGCACCCTCGGGCTGTCCCGACCGGTCTGCCGGCTGGTCCGTTCGCTGGTGGCGAGGTGGACGGGCACCTTCATCCCCGCCGGCTACCGGGAGGCCGGGCCGGTGGTGCGGATGTCCACCGGGTACTGGTGGAACGGCTTCTCCTACGAGCGCAGCCGGCGTGACGCCGTCCTGGATCAGAAATGGCGGGTGCGGTGGAAGGATCCCGCCGTCTGGCGCGACGTGCGGTTCACCGGGATCGTGCCGTTCGCCGCGGGCGTGGTAGCGGCCGTTCCGCCGGCCGGGGTGGTCGCGGCGGTCCTCGGGCTCGGCCAGCCGGGGCTCACCGCGCGCCTGGCCGGAGTGTTCGGCTTGGTCGTGGCCATCGCCACAGCCCCGTACGCCTGGCGGCTGCTCGTACCAGTCGCCGTCCGCTTCCTGCGCCCGTCGCGCGCGATGGCGATGACCGAGCGGGTGGAGGAACTGACCGCCCAGCGCGCGGACGCGACGGTCGCGCAGGCCGCCGAGATCCGCCGGATCGAACGGGACCTGCACGACGGGGCGCAGGCCCGCCTGGTCGCACTCGGACTCGCGTTGGCGACCGCCGAGAAACTCATGGAGACCAACCCCGACCAGGCGAAGGCGCTGATGCGGGAAGCACGGGGCGGTGCCGCCGCCTCGCTGGCCGAGCTTCGCGAACTGGTCAAGGGGATCAGCCCCCCGGTGCTGAACGAGCGGGGGCTCGTCGACGCCGTCCGCGCCCTGGCCCTGGACGTCCCCCTCGACGTGGCCGTCAGCGCCGACGCCGGCCTGCGCCTGGACCCCGTGATCGAGGCAGCCGTCTACTTCGGCGTCGCCGAGCTGCTGACCAACGCGGTCAAACACGCCCAGCCGTCCCGGGCGCGGATCTCCCTCGCACAGGACGACGCCGATCTCATCGTCGAGGTCGAGGACGATGGGCGGGGCGGGGCCAATGTGCGCGCCGACGGCGGACTCGCCGGTCTGCGCCACCGCCTCGCGGTCTTCGACGGCACCCTGGAGATCAGCAGCCCGCCGGGCGGCCCGACCCGTGTGAGAATGGCACTGCCATGCGACTCGTTGTAGCCGAAGACCTCTACCTCCTGCGCGAGGGGATGGTCCGCCTGATCCAGGCGTACGGGCACGAAGTGGTGGCCACAGCGGCCACGGGCCCCGAGACGCTGGAGGCGCTACGGAGATGGCGCCCGGACGTCTCCGTCATCGACGTTCGCATGCCGCCGAACCAGTCCGACGAGGGCCTGCGCGCGGCCCTGGCTGCCCGTGCCGAGATGCCTGGGCTGCCGGTCCTCATCCTCTCTCAGCACGTGGAGCAGCTGTACGCCCGGGAGCTCCTGGCCGACGGATCCGGCGGCGTCGGCTACCTGCTGAAGGACAGCGTGTTCGACGCCGACCAGTTCATCGGCGCCCTGGAGCGCGTCGCGGACGGCGGGACCGCCATGGACCCGGCCGTCATCGCCAAGCTGTTGTCCAGCAGTTCCCCAAGCCGCGGGCTCGAGCGGCTCACCGAACGCGAGCACGCCGTTCTGGCTCTCATGGCCGAGGGACTGTCCAACCAGGCCATCGGCCGCCGCCTTTTCCTCAGCGACAGCGCCATCAGCAAGTACACCACCTCCATGTTCGGCAAGCTCGGCATCGTCGACGACGAAGACACCAACCGCCGCGTCCGCGCCGTCCTGGCCTACCTGAACAAGCCCTAGCTTGATCGGTCGCCTGGCACGTTCACCTGACCTCATGCCCGCCGAGCATGGCCTCCGTCCACGACCCCCGCCCTCGCTGTCGTCGGCATCCAGGCCGTCACGGTGGGCTGATTCTGGGCCACCCGCCGCCCGGCCAGGCGGCGGCGAACTCGGAACGCCGACGCTTTCCCGACGATGAGCGAGGCGGTGGCCTCCCCGAACTTCAGCGACCCGCCCATCCGCAGCAGATCAGGTCCTCGTTCCACCGGTCGGCCGGCAGCGGCCCGGCGTGCGGGTAGAGCGCGCTGGTCGCCGCCGGGGTATCAACCCGGAGCATGGCGATCCTGCCCAGGTCCCGCATCCTGGGGGTGAGGACCTTGCCGACCAGATCGAACAACCCGAAGTTGACCAGCGTAGCGCCGTGGGTATCGGTCGCGTGCTCGTGGATCGGCAGATCGGTGGCGTTGCCGAGCATCTCATCCAGAGTGCAATGACCCTCGCGGGTAGTGGGCACGATCTGCTTCGTGCCGTACGGCGACCACTGGTCGGAGACATGGGTGTAGGTCGACAGGACCCGGCCGCCGTGGACGGTCATCTCCCGGGCCGTCAAGCTCTTGCCGCGGACAGGGAAGCGCTGCCCGTCCGAGGACGACATGGTGCCGCCGCCGAACTTCCCGGCCAGCTCCAGCTTGTAGTGGTGGTTGACCAGGACCGTGTTCGCCTCGCGCAGCGTCTCCTCCCGCACCTACCACTCCTGAGTCCAGGCGAGGGTGTCGTAGGACACCCCGCACGCCTCCGGCATGCGGGTCAGCCCCAGGTTGGTGGCCCCGGCGATCAGGACGGCCAGGATGTTGCGCTTCTGCTCATCGCCCGGTCCAGCAGGAACCGTTCCAGCTCCTTCAGCGTCTCGTCCCTGGCCGGAACCGGTTTCCAGTCCAGGTACCTCCGCACCAGCTTCAGATGATCACTGCGGGTCTGCGCCCGCCGCCCGTACTGCTCCAGCATCCCCGCATAGACCGCCAGCTGGTTCGCCAGCCGAGGCACGGCCGCCCGCGGCACCGCCCAGATGTCATCGGGCACGAAACCCAGCCACGGTAACGTACACAGCTGGACGGCCAGCCCCAACCACGCCGCGGGCCCGCGGGCCCGCGGCCACCGCCACGGTCCAGGTTGTCGATGAAGCCCAGATCCTTCCGCGTCAGCGTGAAGAACCGGATCAGTTCCTCCCGGCCGATGTCCGGATACGACCGCAGCCGCTCCATCTGCTCATCAGAGAAGAACTGGGTCGCCAACCCCATCAATCTCCACGGAAGCACTACAACCAGTACGAACTGTAGCGGCAAAGATCGTCAACCGTCCCAGGAAGGCGAATACCAGCAGGTCAGAGATGAGTTCGTTGGATTATCCGCGATTGCTACCGGGATCCCGTGCCGTGTCACGTACGTCGGCGCTCCGTCCCGGAACCGCGCCGGTCAGGACCCGTTCAGCAGGCCCCACTGCTCGCTGTTATAGGTAGGAAACGACAGGCTGTTGTCGCGGATGTTGCCGAGCTTCGCGTCGTATGCGAGGAACGATCGATTCTGGTAGAGGGGCAAGATCGAGTAGTCCGATGAGACGATCTTGTCCGCCTCCTGCAGCTTCTTCGTCGCCTCTTCGGCGCTGGTCGCCGACAGGGCGGCGTCGAGGAGCTTGTCGACCTTGAGGTTGCGGTAGTTGCCCAGGTTGAAGCGGCAGAAGTTCACCCCTTCCTCACAGCTCAGGAAGTACGGGATGTTGCTGGTCGCGGTGAACGGCGACTGCGACACCGTGCCGACCGTCATCGCCCAGTTCCCCTCCTGTACGGCGTCGACCGTGTTGGACACCGCGGCCACCTGCACCTCGATCCCCAGCGGCGCGACCGCGGCCTTGACCAGCTGGGCTTCAGAGGCGCGCAGCTGGTCGCCTGCCTGGACGGCGAAGCGCAGCGCGGGCACGGGCTTGCCGTCGGGCGCCACCAGCTTGGCACCGATCCCGGTATACCCGGCATCGCCCAGCGTCTTCTTCGCCTTCTCGGGGTCGCCGATGCCGTACTCGAACTCGCTCACCACGTCGGCGTAACCGGGCGCGCCGCTCAGGAACATCTGGCTCAGCCGGGGCTCCGCCGTACTGTCGAACTGGCCGATCGTCTTGGCGATCAGGTCCTTCACGCTCACCGCCTGGAAGATCGCCTTGCGCAGGGCGAGGTCTTTCAGGGCCGGGGCGTTGTGGTTCAGCCAGATCTGGTGCACGGAGGCGCTCGGCGACACCTGGTAACGGACCGCGGGCAGGTCGTCGACCTGCTGGACGATGTCGACCTGCGGGTTCGGGTAGATCACGTCGACCTCCTCGTTGGCGAGCGAGGTCGGTTGCTGGGAAACGTCCGTGATGAGGCGGAAGATGAGCTTGTCGAGGTTCTGTGGCTTGCCGTACCACTTCTCGTTGCGGACCATCACCACCGAGCCGTCCGCCGTGAACTCCTCGATCCTGAACGGCCCCGCCGAGAACTTCGGGACCGACTTGGCGAAGCCCTCGTTGAAGCTCTTCTCCAGGCCCGCGGCGGTGTCGGTCGGCCCGTAGGTCTTCGCGACGTGCGCGGGCAGGATCGGCGAGAACAGCGCCTTCCAGTCCACGTACGGCCGGTCGAAAACGACGGTGACGGTACGGCCCTGCCCGGAGCCCTTGACGGACTTGATCCGGTCGTAGCCGGCGTTGTTGGCCGCCTGGCATTTCGGGCAGGTGCGGGGGTCGAGGGCCCGCCAGGTGTACACGAAGTCGTCGGCCGAGATCGGGGTGCCGTCGGACCAGACGGCCTTCGGGTCGATCGTGTACGTGATCGTCTGCGGCGCGTCGGCGGTCTTCTCCGCGCTGGTCACGAGTGTGGCGTTCTGGGTGACCGAGCCGTCGGGCTGGATGGAGAACGCGTTCGGCAGCAGCACGCTGGAGATGTCGATCACGGAGTACGTGGCGCCGCCGGCGTTGAGCACGTTCCAGTTCGAGATCGGATACGTGATCGTGTAGGTCACGGTGCCGCCGGTGCCGACGGTCGCGGTGTTCACCGTGTTCACCTCGCCGGTGACGCGGCCGTCGCCGGACGTCGCCGTCTTCGCGCCGCCTCCGCCTCCGCCCGCGCAGGCGGTGAGCAGGAGCGCCAGGGCGCCGGCCGTCAAGGCCATCGGATATGTGCGGCGCAAAGCCATGTTCGGCTCCAAACAGGGGGTGAGTTGGATCAGTGACGCTCGCCGCGCACCTGGGCGACGGCTTCCGCGGCCGCCCAGCCGATCAGCGTGTCGAGGTGTGGGGCGTTCGGGGTGGGGTCGGCGGCACGGGTGAAGACGCCGACGGCGTACCTGCCGCCGTCGCGGAACTCGAGCACGCCGGCCTCGTTACGGATCAACGGCAGGGTGCCGGTCTTGCCGCTGATCACCACGTCGTCCCCCGGGAAGCCGCTGCTCAGGCGGTGCGGCCAGATCTGGGCGCCCATCCAGCCGCGTACCAGGGCGCAGGCGTCCGGCACGGCCGCCTCCTCACGCCAGATGCCGGCCAGCAGGCGGGTGATCTCCTCGGGCGTCGTGCGGCAGGTCCGCGCCGGGTCCAGCGCGCGCAACGACCGCAGTCGCTCCAGCGGCACCTCGCTCAGCTCGCGTTCGTCGTCGCCGTAGGCGGTGCCGAGGTCCTGCGCCACACTGGCCAGAATCTCCGCGCAGTTCTGCGGTACGGCGGTGCCCCCGAGACCGAGCTCCGCCAGAAGAGCTGCCACCCGGTCCTTGCCTACCCGATCGAGGACCAGGTCGGTGGCCACGTTGTCGCTGATGACCATCATGAGCTGGGCCAGGTCGCGGTAGGAGGCGACGACGTGGTCACGGTGCGCGGCCAGGCCGTACGGCGACGGCACCCTGCCCTCGTCCGGGACGGTGACCCGCTGGGTGAGGTCGATCTCGCCGGCCGCCGCCTGGCGGGCCAGTTCGAGGGCCACCGGCACCTTGAAGACCGAGGCGGTGACCACCGGGGTGTTCTCGCCGACGCCCACCGACTTCCCGGTGTCGAGGTCACGCGCGTGCAGCCAGATCTCGGCGCCGAGCCCGGCCGCGTGCTCGCGGATCTCCTCGGGTGTGGCCGCCCTGACCGCACCCGGCCTCCGCACGCCACTCCCCCGCGATCGCAGGCGATCATCCGCCGATCGCACAGGAGCGTCCGCCGACCACACGAGCGTGTCCGATCGCTCGGGGGCATCCTCCGATCGCTCGGGAGCGTCTGAGCGCTCGGAAGCGTCCGATCGCGGGTGGTCGCCGCACGCGTGTGGGTGGCCGGCAAACGCTCGCCCGTCCACGTCCGAACACAGGCACTCGCCCGGCGAACGCGAGTGAGCGTCCGACAGCGGGTGCTCGCCGGATGAGCGCGGTTGGTCGCCGGATGGGCGCAGGTGGTCGCCGGATGATCGTGAGTGATCGCCGCCGGGCGAGCGCAGGTGGTCGCCGGGCGAGCGTGGGTGATCGCCGCCGGATGCGCGCAGGTGGTCGACGGGCGATCGCAGGGGGTCGCCGCCGGATGCGCGAAGGTGGTCGACGGCCAGGCGGCCGAGGGTTCCGACGCAGGCGTCGGCGGCGGGCTGGCGGTAGCGGTGGTCCTCGGTTCTGATGAACACCGCGACCGCGAACCGCCCGCCATCGGCCTCCACCACCCCGGCCTCGTTACGCCAGAACGGCAGCGTCCCGGTCTTGGCGCTCACCCGCGTCCCCGGCTCGGTGAACCCGGCCCGCAGCCGATGCGGCCACGCCTGCAGGCCCAGGATGCGCCGCATCTCGGCACACTCCGCGGCCCCGGCCGCCTCGTCCTTCCAGATGGCCGTGAGCAACCGGGTGACCTCGCGCGGCGTACCGGAGTGCTGGGTGCGCTCGGGATCGACCGCCCGCGCGGCGCGCAAGGCGTCGGGACCCGCGCCTTCCGGCACGTCCTGGTACATCGTCTGGTAAAGGTCGTCGCAGGTGCCGTCGACCCTGGTCCTGGTCAGGCCCAGCTCGCGCAGCGTCGCGTTGATCGCGTCGATGCCCAGCAGGTTGACGAGGATGTCGGTGGCCGCGTTGTCGCTGACGCTCATCATCCAGTACGCCAGGTCACGCAGCGAGAGCTCGATCGGGTCGGCCATGACGGACAACCCGGTGGGCCCGGCCGAACGTCCCTCGGCGGGGACGTCGAGCCGCGCGTCAGGAGACAGCCGCCCGTCCCCGAACCGGCGGAACAACTCCACCAGCACCGGAATCTTGAAGACGCTGGCCAGCGCGACCAGCCCGTACTCGCCGTACCCGGCCTCCGCGCCGCTGTCGAGATCGACGGCGTGCACCCAGGCCCGTGCGCCGATCGGCCCGAGAACCTGCTCGACCTGCTCTTTCACGACGACCTCCCCCTCCTCAGCGCCCGTCCGGGCAACCGCCCGGTGGGCGCGCCGTCGGCGAACGCGGTCTGGCCGTTGACGACCACGTGCCGCATCCCCCGCGCGTACTGGTGCGCGGACTCGTAGGTGGCCAGGTCGCCGACGGTCTCGGGGTCGAAGACGACGATGTCGGCGTAGGCGCCGACGGCGAGGCGGCCACGGTCACGCAGGCCCAGGTTGGTGGCGGGCAGGCTGGTCATCCGCCGCACCGCCTCGCCGAGGGTCAGCAGCCCCTGCTCGCGCACGTACCGGCCGAGGATCCGGGCGAACGTCCCGTAGGCCCGCGGATGCGTGGGCGCGTCGGTGTAGGGGGGCTCCGCTGCGAAGGTCTCGGCGTCGGACCCGACGGAGACCCACGGGTTGCGCAGGGCGGTCCGCAGCACGTCCTCGTCCATCATGAAGTACATGGCGTGCAGCCCCGGCTCCTCCTCGACCAGCTGCAGCAGCGTCTCGACGGGGTCGGCGCCCCGGTCGCGCGCCGCCTGCCCGAGGCTGAGGCCGCGGTAACCGGCGGCGGGCCCCTTCGGGTCGGGCAGCAGCATGACGCCGTCCGCGCCGCCCGAGGCCAGGTAGATGTTCTCCCAGCGCTCCGACGGCGTGCGCACCCCTTCGCGGATGCGGGCCCGCTCGGCCGGGTCGGCCAGCCGGGCCGCGAGCGCCTCGTGACCTCCCTCGTGGAAGTGCGGCGGGATCGAGGCGGCGAGGTTGGTCTGCCCGGCGAGGTAGGGGTAGATGTCCGCGGTCACCACCTGCCCGGCGGCGCGGGCTGCCTCGACGCGTTCGACGGCGCGTGCCATCTTCGGCCAGTTGTCGCGTCCGGCTGCCTTGAGGTGGTAGATCTCCGCCCGCACCCCGGCCCGGCGGCCGATCTCGATCAGCTCGTCGACCGCGTCGAGGAAGTGGTCGCCCTCGCTGCGCATGTGCGAGATGTACATGCCGTCGTGGCGGGCGACGACCTCGCACAGCGCGACCAGCTCGTCGGTCGGGGCGAAGCAGCCGGGCGGGTAGATGAGCGCCGATCCCAGGCCCAGGGCTCCGTCGGCCATCTCCTCGTCGAGGACGCCGCGTACATGGGAGAGCTCGGCGGCGGTCATCGGCCGGTCGTCCGTGCCCGCGCCGATCATGCGCAGGTTGTGCGCGCCGACGAAGCTGACGACGTTCTGGACCACGCCCTTGCGCTCCAGGTGCGCCAGGAACTCCGACAGCCGGTCCCACTCCAACGACCCGAAGCTCGCGTCGAGCTCGGCCCTGATCGCGGGGGTGAGCGGCCCGATCGACAGTCCTTCGCCGAAGACCTGCGTCGTGACGCCCTGGTAGAGGTCGGACAGGCCACGGCCGTCCTTCTCCAGGGTGAAGTACGCGTGGCTGAGCACGTTCACGAAACCGGGGGCGACCACCAGCCCGGTGGCGTCCAGCACGGGCACGTCGTGGCCGCCCGCCGAGGGGCCGACGGCGACGATCCGATCGCCTTCGACCAGGACGTCCGCGACCCTCCCAGGGCCACCGCCGCCGTCATGAACCGTGCCACCGCGAATCACCAGAGAAGCCGACATGCGGGCATCCTGCGACGTCACGCCCACCGAATGTTCATCGAATCCGATGAAGTGGCGCAGATCTTACGTCGCATCCGACGAAGTACGGGCGAGTCGGAACGACTGCACTGGGTGACCAAACCTCAGCCACAGAGAGCCGGTGACCCCTATCGTGCTCACCTTCACCTTCCGCCGCCTCCTGATCTCCATCCCGGTGATCGTGGCGTCGACGTTCGTCGTGTTCCTGCTCGTGACGATGTCCGGTGATCCGCTCGCCAGTCTCAAGGGCCGCAACCCGCCGCCGTCCCCGCAGGTCATCGCGGTCGAGGCGCATCGCCTGTATCTGGACCAGCCGGTGCTGCAGCGCTACTGGACCTGGATGACCGGCGTGCTGCGCGGGGACTTCGGCCCTTCGGTGCGTACCAACCTGGACATCGGCCACGAGATCGCCGCCCGGTTCGGCGTCACGCTGCGTCTCATCGCGGTGGCCGTCGTCCTGGCCCTGCTGCTGGCCGTGGTCGTCGGCGTGCTCAGCGCGGTGAAGCAGTACTCGGGCGTCGACTACGGCTTCACCTTCGCCGCGTTCCTGTTCCTGTCGATGCCGTCGTTCTGGTTCGCGGTGCTGCTCAAGCAGGGCGGGATCTCGCTCAACCAGCTCGTCGGCGATCAGGTGGTGTACACGATCGGGGAGAAGTCGGTGGTCGTGGACGGCGGCGCCTGGGCCCAGCTGACCGACGCGGCGGGCCACATGGTGCTGCCGACGGTCTCGCTGGCGCTGATCTCGTTCGGCGCGTGGAGCCGGTTCCAGCGCGCCTCGATGCTCGACGTGCTCAACAGCGACTACGTGCTGTTCGCACGGGCCAAGGGACTGACACGGCGGCGGGTGGTCGTACGGCACGCGCTGCGCACCGCGCTCATCCCCATGACCACGGTGACCGCGCTCGACTTCGCCTCCCTGATCTCCGGCGCCGTCATCACCGAGACGGTCTTCCAGTGGCGCGGGCTCGGCGACTTCCTCGTCACCTCGATCAACCAGCGCGACGCCTACGCGGTGCTCGCGTGGCTGCTCGTGGTGGCCGTGGCGGTCATCGTGTTCAACCTCGTCGCCGACCTCCTGTACGCCCTCCTCGACCCCAGGATCCGCTATGAGTGACGACACGCGCATCCGCCGGCGCAGCCAGCGCGAGCTGGTGCTGCGCCGCTTCCTCAGGCACAAGGCGGCGGTGGCCAGCCTGGTGCTGTTCGCCGCCGTCGTCCTGCTGGCCTTCGCCGGCGGCGCGCTGTGGCGCTACGACTACGCCGACATCACCTCGGCCGTGTCGGTCCCGCCCTCCCTGGAGCACCCGTTCGGCACCGACAACCTCGGCCACGACACCTTCGCCCAGGTGCTGCGCGGCACCCAGCGCTCGATCGAGATCGCCCTGCTCATCGCGCTGCTCGCCGGGCTGGTGGGCACCCTGTGGGGAGCCTTCTCCGGCTACTACCGCGGCATCACCGACAGCGTGATGATGCGCATCGCCGACCTGGTCCTGACGCTGCCGCTGCTGGCGGTCGCCGCGGTCCTGACCCGCGGCACGTCGGGCTCGTGGTGGTTCGTCGCCCTCGTCATCGCCTCCCTGCAGTGGGCCTACGTCTCCCGTGTGGTGCGCGGCGTCGTCCTGTCGCTGCGCGAGAAGGAGTACGTCGAGGCCAGCCGCGCGCTCGGCGCCACCGACCGGTGGATCATCTTCCGGCACCTGATCCCCAACGCGCTCGGGCCGATCATCGTCAACGTGACGATCCTCGTGGCCGCCGCCATCCTGGTCGAGACCGCGCTGTCGTTCCTCGGCCTCGGCGTCCAGCCGCCCGACACCTCGCTCGGCCTGCTCGTCAGCGAGGCCGACACGGCGGTCAGCACCCGGCCCTGGCTGTTCTACTTCCCCGGCGCGTTCATCGTGGTGATCGCCCTGACCATCAACTTCATCGGGGACGGGCTGCGCGACGCCTTCGACCCGACGCAGCGGAAGGTGCGCACATGAGCGAGCCCGAGATCGTGCTGGAGGTCGAGGACCTCACCGTGTCGTTCCCGACCGAGGACGGCCTGGTCAGGGCGGTCCGCGGGGTCAGCTACGAGCTGCGGCGAGGCGAGGTGCTCGGCATCGTCGGCGAGTCCGGCTCGGGCAAGTCGGTCACCTCGATGGCGGTGATGGGCCTGCTGCCGGGCTCGGCGAAGGTCGGCGGCTCGGTCCGCTTCCGCGGCCAGGAGCTGGTCGGGGCGCCGGACAAGGAGCTGCGGGCCATCCGCGGCGGTCGCATCGCGATGGTCTTCCAGGACCCGATGACCTCGCTCAACCCCGTCCACCCGGTGGGCGACCAGATCGCCGAGGCGGTCAGGGCGCACCATGACGTCAGCGCCGCCGCGGCCCGCGAGCGCGCGGTCGAGCTGCTGGCGATGATGCAGATCCCCCGGCCGAGGGAACGCGCCCGCGACTACCCGCACGAGTTCTCCGGCGGCATGCGCCAGCGCGTCGTCATCGCCACCGCGATGGCGAACGACCCCGACGTCATCATCGCCGACGAACCCACCACCGCGCTCGACGTCACCGTCCAGGCGCAGGTGCTGCGGGCGCTGGAGACCGCGCGGGCGGCCACCGGGGCCGCCATGGTGCTGATCACCCACGATCTCGGCGTCGTCGCCGGCACCGCCGACCGGGTCCTGGTCATGTACGCGGGCCGGCCGGTGGAACTCGGGCACGTGGATGCCATCTACTACGAGCCGCGCATGCCGTACACGCTGGGACTGATCGGGAGCCTGCCCCGGCTGGACGACGCCCGCAGGGGCGAGCGGCTGGTCCCGATCACCGGCTCGCCGCCGTCGCTGCTGGACCTGCCGCCCGGGTGCCCGTTCGGGCCGCGCTGCCCGATGCGGCAGGACAGGTGCCACGCCGCCGAGCCGGAACTGCTCGCCACCGGCCCCGGCCACCTGGCCGCCTGCCACTTCTCGGCCGACCTGGAAGGCCGCCGCCCCGAGGACGTCTTCGCCCTGACCTCGGCAGACCACGAGGGAGGTGCGGCATGAGCGGGTCACCGCTGCTGTCGGTGCAGGATCTGGTCAAGCACTATCCGGTACGCGGCAAGGGCCTGATCCCGCGTACCACGGGACAGGTGCACGCCGTCTGCGGCGTCTCCTTCGACCTGCACCGGGGCGAGACCCTCGGCCTGGTCGGCGAGTCGGGCTGCGGCAAGTCGACCACCGGCCGGGCCGTGCTCAGGCTGCAGCCGCCCACCTCGGGGACGGTGCTGTTCGACGGCAGGGACCTCGCGGCGGCCGGCGCCGCGGAGATGCGCCGGCTGCGCCAGCGGATGCAGATCGTGTTCCAGGACCCGTACGCCTCCCTCGACCCGCGGATGACCGTCAGCGACGCCATCGCCGAGCCGCTGCGCATCCACGACACCTACCGCCAGGAGGGCCACGAGCGGGTACGCGAGCTCCTGGCCACCGTCGGGCTCAACCCCGAGCACGGCAACCGGTATCCGCACGAGTTCTCCGGCGGCCAGCGCCAGCGCGTCGGCATCGCCAGGGCGCTGGCGATGCGGCCCGAGCTGATCGTGCTGGACGAGCCGGTGTCGGCGCTCGACGTGTCGATTCAGGCCGGCGTGGTGAACCTGCTCCAGGACCTGCAGGAGCAGCTGGGCCTGGCCTACCTGTTCGTGGCGCACGACCTGTCGGTGGTCCGGCACATCGCGCACCGGGTCGCGGTCATGTACCTCGGCCGGGTCGTGGAGATCGGCGACAGGGACGAGCTGTTCGACCGGCCCGCCCACCCCTACACCCAGGCGCTCATCTCGGCCATCCCGCTGCCCGATCCGCGGCTCGAACGTGCCAGGGCGCGCGAGCGGATCGTCATCGGCGGCGACGTGCCCAACCCGGTCAGCCCGCCAAGTGGCTGCCGGTTCCGCACCCGCTGCCCGAAGTTCACCCAGCTCACCGAGGGCGAGCGGGAGATCTGCGTCGAACAGGCGCCCGAGCTGGTCGACCGCGGCCACGGCCATCCGGCCGCCTGCCACTACGCGGAGGTGGCCGCGGTCGTCTGACGCCCTACCGCCACGGCTCGCCGTGCTCGTCCCCGGGACGGCGGCGCCGGGCGGGCGGCGGCGGGGGCGGGTCGTCGCGGCGGGAGGAGGAGTGCGACTCCCCCATGATCTGGATGACGACCCACACCACCGCCACCGGGACCCCGACGATGAAAAGGGAGATCTTCCAGCCGCCCGGCACCACGATCGCCACGATGAGGGCCACGACGAGCAGCGCGAACGCCCCCACGAGGCCGAGACCGAGCTTCTTCCACAGCGACATAAAACCTCCAGGAAACAGCTGGAACGCGACAAAGTATCCCCGACTTGGCGATCTACCGCATCACCCGCCAAACCCCGGGGTAGCGGGGCAGAGACGCGTGTGCGAGGGTGGCGAACATGGTGATCCCGGGGCCGGCGCCGTCCGCGGCGGGCGACAACCTCGACGACATCGCCGCCGCCGGTGGCCTGCACACCTTCCAGCTGGCTCTGCACCGCGACTACGGCGACGTGGCCGCGTTCCGGATGCCCGGCTCGCGGCTCGTGTCCGTCGCCGATCCCCTGCTGCTGGAACGGGTGGCGCGGGTCGACAAGCGGCCGGAGAAGCTGTTCGAGTTCCTCGCCCCGCTCTTCGAGACGGGCAACCTGCAGGTGATGCCGTCCGAGGAACACGTGCCGTGGCGCAAGCTCGTGCTCTCCGCGCTGGCCGGGCGCAAGTCGCACGAGGCGCACTACCCCTCCTTCGCCCGCATGACCGCCGGCATGGCCGACCGCTGGGCGGCCGCGGACGGGCCGGTGGCGCTGCAGAAGGAGCTCAGCGAACTGTCCCTGCGCATGGTCTGCCAGTACGCGCTGGGCATGGAGATGGACGAGGGCGAACTGCCCCGGCGGGTGGTGGGCGCCTTCGAAGAGGTCCTGTCGGAGTATCTGGGCAAGCTGTACGGCACGCCGTACCAGGAGGGCAGGGCGCGGGAAGGCCTGGCGTTCCTGCGTGACGCGGTCGACCAGGTGCTCGCCGGACGGCGCCCGCCGGACCGGCCCGACCTGATCACGCTGATGGCCGAGGCCGGCGAGCGACCGGCGCGGGTGCGCGACACCGTGCTGTCGATGATGCTGGCCGCCCACCACACCACCGGCGTGGCGATCTCCTGGACCCTCTACCTGCTGGCCGCGCACCCGGAGGTGACCGAGCGGATCCGCTCGGAACTGGCGGGGGTGCCGGACGTGCCCGGGTTCGCCGACCTGAGCCGGCTGCGGGTGCTGGAGATGGCACTGAAGGAGTCGATGCGGCGCTACCCGCCCGGCCCGTATGGCGCCCGCGAGACCACCGAGCACCTCACGCTGGGCGGCTACGACCTGCCGGCCGGGACGAACGTGTTCGTGCCGATCTGGGCGGTGCACATGAACCCGCGCGTCTGGACGGATCCGGAGCGGTTCGACCCCGACCGGTTCACACCCGAGCGGATGCCGGAGCGGCCGAGGCTGGCCTACATCCCGTTCGGCTTCGGCCCGCGCGCCTGCGAAGGGGCGTCGCTGGCCATGCTGGAGGCGCGGCTGGTGCTGGCCGTCCTGCTCAAACGCTTCACCTTCCGCCCGGTCGAAGGGCATCCGGTGGTACCGGTGGAGCGCTTCGTGCTGTGGGCCGAGCACGACATCGAGATGACGGTGCTGCCGGCGCCGTCCTGACCGGTTCTTTCGGGCTGCTTACGTCAGGCCCGCGGCTCTCCTCCGGAGGGGTCCGGGCGCTCATGATACGAGCGACACAGCCCCGAAAAATCGGAGTGAATCAACATGTTCCGCCTCACCGCCGCCGCCGGATTCCTGTGCGCGGTCGTCCTCGCCTTCAACACCGCCCGCCGCGCCGGAGTCCTGCCGGAGACGGCGCTCACCCACGCGATCGCGCCCCTTGCTCCGCTGGCCGGCCTGTTCGCGATCACCGGCTGCTACTTCCTCATCTCCCGTACGGCCGGCCGCCTCGGCCTGATCGGCTTCACGCTCAACGCCGCGGGCCTGGCCGGCGCCTTCGCCGTCGAGTACACCCTGCACTTCGTCTTCCCCGCCCTCGGCCGCAGCACGGTCGCCACCCTGGTCGCCGGGGGCACCGGCCGGGCGTTCCTGGTGACGTCCCTGGTGCTGATGGCCGGCGTCCTCACCTTCGCCGCGGCCGCCATCAGGGCGGGCGGCCTGCCCACCGGCGCCATCGTCCTCTACGCGGCGGGCATGATCCCGGGCTCGCTCAGGAACGTCGTCCCCGAACCCCTCTACCTGCTGGGCCTGCTGGTCGCCGCCGCCGGAGTGGCCTGGCTGGCCCTGGGCCTGTGGCGGGCGGAACCCGCGCGCGCGACCCTGGCACAAGCCTGACTCAGAGCGCCGCCCGGATCGCCGTCTGGGCGGCCTCACGCAGCTGGGCATGGACCAGGGCGTTGGACTCGCGCTCCGAACGCACCTCGACCACCCGCAGCCCCTCCCCGCGCAACGCCTTGCCCAGCTCCGAGATGTCACTGACCAGCGTGTACGGCGTCCCCGTGGCCGCCGCCACATACCCGAGATCGACCCCGTGCGGAGTACCGAAGACCCGCTCGAACGGATCGCGCACCGCCGCCTGCGGCAGCAGCGAGAAGATCCCGCCGCCGTCGTTGTTCACCACGACGAAGCACAGGTCGGGCCGGGGCTCACGGGGCCCGAGGATCAGCCCGTTCTGGTCGTGCAGGAACGACAGGTCTCCCAGCAGCGCGAACGACGGCCCGTTGTGCCCGAGCGCCGCCCCCATCGCGGTCGAGACCAGCCCGTCGATCCCCGAGGCGCCCCGGCTGCTCAGCACCCGGATCCCGCGCCGGGGCCGCATGGCCTGGTCGAGGTCCCTGATCGGCATCGAGGAGCCGCTGAACAACAGCGCCCCGTTCGGCAGCGCGTCCACCAGATCACGGGCCAGGCGCGGCTCGCTGAGCCCGGAGGCGTCGAGAAGCTCGTCGATCGCGGCGCGGGCGGCCAGGTCGGCGCCGCGCCAGGAGTGCAGCCACGTGTCGTCGCCGGAGGCGACCGGGATCTCCACCGCCTGCGCGACCTGCGTGGCCGAGCGGGTCGGATCGGGCCAGCGGGCCAGGTCGGGCGCGACGACGATGTGCTCCTGCGCCCGCTTCAGCCACGTCAGCAGCGGGCGCGACAGGCCGGGACGACCCAGCGTCACGACCACGTCGGGCTGGTGGGCGTCGGCGAACTCGGGCGTGCCGAGCAGGAAGTGGTAGGTGGAGATCGCGTGGTCGCCGTAGCGGCCGCCACCGTTGGGCTCCGACAGCACCGGCCAGCCGGCCATGCCCGCGGCGGCGATGTAGCGGCGCACGTTGGCCGCGCCGTCGCCGACGACCAGGACGCCCCGGCGGGTGGGCGGGATGTGCAGCGCCACGGGCGGCGGGGCGACGCGGGCGCGCACCCACGGGCCGTTGACGTCGCCGTCGAGCGACTCGCACCAGCTCGTGTCGCCGTCGGGGATGAGCGGCTCGCGGAAGGAGAGGTTGAGGTGGACCGGTCCGGGATCGGCCGGTCCGAGGGTGCGCTGGTAGGCGCGGCAGGCCAGCGAGCGCCAGTACGCCACCTGGCCGGGGCGCTCCTCCGGCACCCCCACCTCGGCGAACCAGCGGACGGCGGAGCCGTACAGCTTGATCTGGTCGATGGTCTGGTTGGCGCCGGTGCCGCGCAGTTCGGGCGGCCGGTCGGCGGTCAGCACCAGCAGGGGTACGCCCGATTCGCCCGCCTCGATGACGGCGGGGTGGAAGTTGGCGGCGGCGGTCCCCGACGAGCAGAGCAGGGCGACCGGCCGTTCCGAACGCTTGGCCAGGCCGAGAGCGAGGAAGGAGGCCGAGCGCTCGTCGATGCGCACGTGCAGGCGGACCCGGGACTCGGCGTGCAGGGCGAGCGCGAGGGGGGCGGAGCGGGAGCCGGGCGCGAGCACGACGTCGGTGAGTCCGCAGCGCACCAGCTCGTCGACCAGCACGGAGGCCAGCGCGGTGGCGGGGTTCACGGGGCAGCCTCCTGCATCCGGCGAAGCCACGAGGGGGATTCGATCTCAAATTCCGACAAATACGAAAAATCCACGTTCGGGCGGCGGACCACTATCTGTCCGTCTACCGGCATGAGGGAGTCTTTCACGACATCTCCCGAAAGGAGGGTCATGGTGCCCAGACCGCACGCATAGGGCAGCTCGGGCAGAGCGGCGGCCAGCGCCAGGCCCGCGGCCAGGCCCACGGAACTCTCGACCGCGCTGGAGACGACCGCGGGCAGCCCGCACGCCTCCACCACGCGCAGCGCGTCGCGCACGCCGCCGAGCGGCTGGACCTTCACCACCGCGATATCGGCCGCCTCCGCCGCGCGCACCCGCAACGGATCCTCCGCCTTGCGGATCGACTCGTCGGCGGCGATCGGCACGTCACACCTGCGGCGCACCTGGGCCAGCTCATCGAGGGTGGCACAGGGCTGCTCGGCGTACTCCAGGTCGAAACGGCCGAGATCCCTCAACCGGCGCACCGCCTCATCCACGCTCCAGGCGCCGTTGGCGTCCACGCGCAACCTTCCCGAGGGGCCGAGCGCGTCGCGCACCGCCTCCACCCGGGCCAGGTCCTCGGCGAAGCTCTGGCCGCGCTCGGCGACCTTCACCTTGGCGGTGGCGCAGCCGGCCCGCCGTACGAGCTGGAAGGCTTTGTCCGGCGGCACGGCGGGGATCGTCGAGTTGACCGGGACGGCGGCGCGCACGGGCGCGGGCCAGCCCTCGTCGGCGGCCTCGCGGGCGCAGGCCAGCCAGCGCGAGCACTCGCGCGGACCGTACTCGGGGAAGGGCGAGAACTCGCCCCAGCCGGCGGGCCCGTGGATGAGCACGCCTTCCCTGACGGTCTGCCCGCGAAAACGCTCGCGCATGGGGATCCGGAAGACGACGGGAGAACGCTCCACGACCCTCCCCGCACTCATATCCGAACTGTCGCCACTAACCTTACGAGCATGGTGAGCAAACCGTTGCACGCCCTCGCGCTGCCACCCGGTCCGCGGCTGTTCGCGGCGATTCGCGATGCTCTGACCGGCGACGGTCCCGCCGTGCTCCCCCTGCCGCCCGCCGACGCCGGCGCCACGCTGACGGCCCTGCGCC
Source organism: Nonomuraea sp. NPDC050540 (assembly GCF_044457485.1). Taxonomy (NCBI): domain Bacteria; kingdom Bacillati; phylum Actinomycetota; class Actinomycetes; order Streptosporangiales; family Streptosporangiaceae; genus Nonomuraea; species Nonomuraea sp. NPDC050540. Next base: position 61,770 of record NZ_JBITHA010000030.1, on the reverse strand, counting down.
CCACCCATCTCGACGGGGTACGGCAGGCCGGCGGAGAAGGCGTGCCCGAGGACGTCGCGGTCGTGATCGCGACCAGCGGCAGCACCGGCGTGCCGAAGGGCGTCATGCTCACCGGGCGGGCGCTGCGCTCCTCCGCCGAGGCGTCGCTGCGCCACCTGAAGGCCGCCAAGGGCGAGCGCTGGCTGTGCTGCCTGCCCCCCTCGCACGTGTCAGGACTGCAGGTGCTGGTCAGGTCGGTGCTGACCGGCAGCGAGCCGGTCATCCACGACGGCTTCTTCCCCGAGGCGGTGCTGGGCTCGGGCGCCGAGCACGTGTCGCTGGTGCCGACCCAGCTGCACCGGCTGGTGGAACGGGGTGCGGACCTGTCGGTGTTCCGCTCGATCCTGCTCGGCGGCGCGGCGCCCCGGCCGGGCCTGCTGCGGGAGGCCCGGGCGCTCGGTGCGCGGATCGTCACGACGTACGGGATGAGCGAGACCAGCGGCGGCTGCGTGTACGACGGCCGGCCCCTTTACAATGTAGATCTCAAGATCGGGGCGGACGGCCGGGTGCGGATCGCCGGTCCCGTCCTGTTCTCCGGCTACCGCTTCGGCGCGGCGCCGTTCGAGGACGGCTGGTTCGTCACCTCCGACCTCGGCGAGCTGAACGGCGGGCGGCTGCGCGTGCTCGGCCGGGCCGACGACGTCATCAACACCGGCGGCGAGAAGGTCGTGGCCGGGGTCGTGGCCGCCGTGCTCGGCGAGCATCCCGAGATCGCCGACGTGGCGGTCGTCGGCGGCCCCGACCCGGAGTGGGGCGAGCGCGTGGTCGCGGTCGTGGTCCCCGCCGACCCCGCGCGCCCGCCCACGCTGGACCAGCTCCGCGCCTACGCCAAAGACCGGCTGCCGGCCTACGCCGCCCCGCGCGAGCTGCGGCTTCTCCCCCGGTTGCCGCTACTGCCGAACGGTAAAACCGACCTCGCCCTGTTGCGGACCGGAACCTGACGCGGCCGGGCTGCGTCATAGGTGGCGAGAGAAAGAGGGAGCGCTTCATGAACCAGACCCGCAAGATGTGGGCGTCCGCGGCGGCCGTCGGCGTGATCCTCGTCGGTGGCGCCACAGTCGCGGCAGCCGCCTCGGCGGGCCGGGTCGACCAAGCCCGGGGAGAGACCCGGGCGGAGGTCGGGAAGACCACGCCCGCGCCCACCCCGACCGACCGCGTCGTGGTCTCCCAGGACATCAACCCCGACCCCTCCAAGGTCCTGGAGCACTGGACCGAGCAGCGCATGGAGGGCGCGGAGCCGATGCCGATGCCCGAGGTCGAGCTCAAGCCCGGGGAGTTCGAACTGGCGGAGTGAATTCCCGCAGGGTGTGGGGTGGATCGCATTCTCCGCGGTCCGCCCTTTTTTGCCGGGTCCGGGAACAAATGGCGGCGAATGACGTTATTGATACTGGTGCGTCGAGCGGCCACACCGCCCCACCACAAACTGCCTGATCGCTTCGACTCCGTATGGAGGAGGTGTCCTCATGCCCAGAACCGCCGTGGCGGCCCCGCCCGCGACCCTCGACCAGCTCCTTGACCGAGGGCGAGCTCAGGGTCACCTTTCTCTTTCGGAACTGCGCGACGCGTTCGCGCTGGCCGGCATCAGCCCCGCCGAGGGCCGTTCCATCCTGCGCGAGCTGACCGAGGCCGGGGTGAGCCTGGCCGCGGAGAACGAGCCCGCCCTGACCAAGAAGGCCCCGGCCGCGAAGAAGACCACCGCCAAGAAGACGTCCGCCGCCGGCAAGACGTCCGCTGCCAAGAAGAGCGCCGCGCCGAAGGCGTCCGGGAAGTCCGAGGCCGCCTCTTCGGAGGACGAGCCCGACGAGCCGGCGATGTCCGACGAGGACGCCGAGCTGGAGCAGGAACCGCTCGACCTCGACGACAACCAGTCCGTCATGGGCGACTCCGTGCACACCTACCTCAAGTCGATCGGCCGCCGCACGCTGCTGACCGCCGCCCAGGAGGTGGAACTGGCCAGGCGCATCGAGGCCGGGCTGTACGCCGAGTACAAGCTCGACTGCGACCAGAACTGCTCGGCCGCGGTGCGCGCGGACCTGGAGCTGGTCATCGAGGACGGCAGGCAGGCCAAGGACCACATGCTGGAGGCCAACCTGCGCCTGGTGGTGTCGGTGGCCAAGAAGTACACCGACCGCGGCATGTCGCTGCTGGACGTCGTCCAGGAGGGCAACCTCGGGCTGATCCGGGCCGTGGAGAAGTTCGACTACACCAAGGGCTTCAAGTTCTCCACCTACGCCATGTGGTGGATCAGGCAGGCCATCCAGCGCGGCTTCGCCGACTCCGCCCGCACGATCCGGCTGCCGGTCCACGTGCTGGAGATGCTGTCGAAGCTGTCGCGGATCGAGCGCGACATGCACCAGCGCCTCGGCCGCGAGCCCACGCCGGAGGAACTGGCCGTCGAGCTCGACAAGACGCCCGACCAGATCGAGGAACTGCTGCGCACCAGCCGCCAGCCCATCTCGCTCAACGCCACGATCGGCGAGGACGGCGAGACCACGATCGGCGACCTCATCGAGGACGTCGACTCGCCCGAGGCGTCCGAGATCGTCGACCGCCAGCTGCTGGGCGACCAGCTCCGTGGCGTGCTCGACAACCTCTCGCCGCGTGAGTCCAAGATCATGGCGTTGCGGTTCGGCCTGGTGGACGGCAAGCCGCACACCCTGGACGAGATCGGCAAGCACCTCGGCCTGACCCGCGAGCGGATCCGCCAGCTGGAGAAGGAGTCGCTGTCCAAGCTCCGCCACCCCAGCAACACGCGCCCGCTCCTGGACTGGGCCAGCTGACCCACCCCGGAAAGGCCCGGCACCCCGCACGGTGCCGGGCCTTCCCTTTTTCCGGTACGGCAAGCCGCCCCCACCCGGCGCTCCTCACCATCCAGAAGCCCTGACCAGACCCCCGCGGCCGATCGCCCAGGCGAGCAGCCTGACCAGATCCGGCCCAGCACCCCACGGCCGACCGCCCTGGCCGGCACCTTGGCGGCCGCCGGCCCACCGGGTCTCGCCCGCTCCCGCGGCAGCGGCAGCGGCTGGGGCGGGCCCGCGGTCCGGGCAGGCCCGGGACCGGGTTGGCGGGTCCGGGCGGGGCCCGATGCGAAGCCGGGCCCAAGGCGAAACCGGGCCGGGGCCGGGGCCAGGCCGGGCCGGGGGCGGGGGCCGGGGGGGTTCATGATGGGTTGAGGGGGGTTGGGTTGTTGGGGTGATACCAGGGAAGATGTCTACGTTCCGTAGTGTGATACTTACGGTATGACCGTCTTTGCCGGAGGCAAGATCGAGGCATTTGTCGGGCCCACCGAACTGGGCGCGGCCGACAACCTCGAACAGGTGATCATCGACTTCATCGGCGGCGCCAAGCGGTTCCTCGACATCGCCGTCCAAGAGCTCGACTCCGAGCCCATCGCCCAGGCCATCCTCGACGCCCGCTTCCGCGGCGTGGACGTCCGCATGGTCTTGGAGCAGGACTACCTGATCTCCGCCAAGCTCCCGAACATCGCCCCCAAGGCCGGGGAGGACGAGGCCGCCGCCCGCCTTCGCGTGCAGTGGGGCCAGGAGAGCGGCGCCAAGAGCCTGGAACCCAACCGGAAGATCCTCGCCGCGCTGCTGCGCTGCAACGTCGACGTCAAGGCCGACTACAACCCGGCGATCTTCCACCAGAAGTTCATCATCCGCGACTTCCGCGAACGCGCCCTGCCCAGTTCCGCGATCCTGTCCGGCTCGGCGAACTTCACCGGCACCGACTGCCACCGCAACCTCAACCACATCGTGATCTTCAACGATGCCCGGGTCTGCCGCGAGTACACCACCGAGTTCGCCCAGATGCGCGCCGGCCAGTTCGGCCGCGGCGCCCACGGCAAGGTGCCCATGGCGTTCAACCTCAACGGCGTGCCGGTCAAGATCCTGTTCGCGCCCGACCACGCGCCCGAGCTGGAGATCATGAAGCAGATGCTCAAGGCGTCCAAGCGGGTCGACTTCGCGATCTTCACCTTCTCCGGCTCCTCGGGCATCGACGACGCCATGATCGCGCTGGCCGCGGCCAAGCGGACCGTCACCGGCGTCATGGACCCGGGCCAGGGCGCCCAGGCCTGGGCCGCCACCCACGACCTCGACCGCGCCCGCATCGAGCTGTACTTCCCCAAGCGCACCGCCGCCTTCGGCAAGCTGCACCACAAGCTCATGGTCATCGACGAGGCCGTCGTCATCGCGGGGTCCTTCAACTACACCGCGCCGGCCAACAACTACAACGACGAGAACATCTTCGTCCTCGGCAGCCCCTACCCGGAACTGCCCAAACGTGAGGGAGGCCCGGTCGACCCCGCCGCCTGCGCGGAGCTGGCCCGCTTCTTCCGCACCGAGATCGAGCGCATCGAGGCCGCCGGAGAACGCTTCATCGGCAAACCCTGAGCGCGATCTGTCGGAGGCCGCTGCTATAGATGGCGCACCACTGTCAAGATCCCTCGCGGACGGGAACCATCGGCATGCAGCTCTCCCCCCTCGCCCAGCGCCTGTTCGCGCTCATCAGCGGGTCGGCGAACGACCCTTCGTACTGGCCGGTGACCTCCCAGCTGAGCACCGGTCTGGTCGGGGTGGCGCCGGAGCGGCTGACCGCGCCCGCACGTGAGCTGGTCGGATTCCTGCTGCCGGACGCGCTCCCGGTCCACGCGCCGTTCCCCGCGCTGGTGGCGGCGGGACTGGCGGGCATGGACGGCGAGGTACGGGCCCGGCTCGGCCGGGAGCAGGGGCCGATCGCGCTGACCGAGTTCGACCTGCTGCTCGGCTGGGACGTGGAGCGCCGGGCGCTGTTCGCCGAGGTGATGCGAGAGGAGCCGCCCCAGGGCGTGACCGCGTGGCTCCGCGGCCTGCCCGGCTATGCGGGCTTCGCCCGCGAGGCGCTTGAGGCGGCGCGCGACCGCGTCGCGGCGATCCACGCCGGGGAGATCGCCTACCAGGCGGACAAGGCGTTCGCGGACGGGGAGAAGGGGAGCGTCGGGCGGGCCGCGCGGGTCGCGCTCTCCCGCGACGAGCCCTGGCTGCCCGAGGTGCTGGAGCCGCTGCTGCTCGGGGTCGCGGTGGCGCCCACCCAGGCCAGGACCCTGCCCTCGCAGGCGGTGCTGTTCGAGATCGCCCGCGCGGTGGAGGAACATCCGACGCCCGAGGCGATCTCCGCGCTGCGCGCCGCCCGCAGGGCCACCCGGCACGCCGGGGTGCCCAAGCAGCTCGACCGCATGTTCAAGCGCATCGAGCCCGCGCTGGCCGAGCGGCTGGAGGTGGCCTTCCGGCTGCCCGACGGCCGCGTACGCCAGTCCGTCGGCGAGCACACGGCGGTGATCTCCACCGACGGCGCGGTCGAGTTGTCGTGGTGGCACGGGGACAAGAAGCTCAAGGCGGTCCCGGCGGCGGTCAGGCGCGAGCATCCCGGCGAGGTCGGGCGGCTGCGCGAGCTGGCCAGGCAGGCGACGGCGCAGCGGGCCACCCTGGTCAGGGCGCTGGAGGCCGGATACACCGGGGAGACGGCGCCGCCGTACCGGCGGCTGGAGGGTCACGCGGTCGCCGACCGGCTGATCTGGGAGTTCGAGGTCGCGCCGGGCGTGTGGCGGGCCGAGCTGGGGATGGGCGTGCCGGACGTGCCGGTGCGGCTGTGGCATCCGGCCCGCGCGAGCGCGGAGGAGGTGCGGGCATGGCGGGACGTGGTGCTGGGCGAGGAGCTGCGTCAGCCGTTCAAGCAGGCCTTCAGGGAGGTCTATCCGCTCACGCCCGCCGAGGAGGCGAGCGGGATCTACTCCCAGCGGTTCGCCGGGCACGTGGTCGACTACCGCAAGCTGTACGCGCTGTTCAAGCAGCGGGGCTGGAAGGCGGAGTTCCTGGGCCCGTGGGACGGCGGCGGCGACGGCGAGGCCAGGCGCACGATGGCGGGCGGGCGGTGGCGGGTGAGCCTGGGGCACGGCCTGTACACCGAGGCCCAGGCCGGCACCTCCCGGGTGTCCTTCCAGCGGCGGGCCGAGGGCGGGTGGCAGGACGCGCCGTTGACGGAGGTGCCGCCGCTGGTGTTCAGCGAGGCGCTGCGCGACGTCGACCTGTTCGTGGCCGTCGCCTCGATCACGACCGAGCAGCGGTGGGCCGAGGAGGGGCCGGAACGCATGCGGGACTACTGGCGCGACGGCTCGTTCGGGCCGCTGACGCCCTCCGCCGAGGTCCGCCGCGACGCGCTGGCGCGGCTGATCGGGCGTACGGCGATCGCCGGCCGGTGCGCCCTGACCGATCGGTTCCTGGTGGTCAGGGGGGATCTGCGCACCTACAAGATCCATCTGGGGTCGGCGAACATCCTCATGGAGCCCAACGACGCCTACCTGTGCGTCGTCTCCGCCGGCGACCCGCGCGCCGGGCTGTTCCTGCCCTTCGAGGAGGACGGCAAGCTGGCGCTCATCCTCAGCAAGGCGTTCCTGCTGGCCGGCGACACCGCCATCACCGACCCCACCATCACCCGGCAGATCCTGGCGCCCTGACGGCTCTAGGCGGCCACTCCGGCGGGGCGGCGTACCGGGGCGGTGGCGACGATCCGGCCGGTGGCGGTGTCGATGGCCGAGACCAGGTGGGCGCGGGTGCTGCAGACGTACAGGCGGCTTCCCTCCCCGGACAGGGTGAGCGCCTCGGGGCTCTCGCCGACCTCGGCCCGGGAGACGATCCGCCTGGTCAGGGTGTCGATGCCGAGGACGCTCCTGCTGTAGTAGTGGGTGACGTAGACCCGGTCGTGGGCCGGTGAGGCGGCGATGCCGTAGGGGCCGGACTCGACGCCTATGGTGGCGACCTCCTCCAGGGTGGCCGTGTCCAGGACCAGCACGTGGTTGTCCTGGCCGGGCAGGTTGGCGCCGGTGGTGGTGACGTAGACGTGGGCGCCGTCGCGGGTCACGGCGACGCCGTTGGGGTGCAGGCCGACGGGGACGGTGGCGATCACCTTGCCGGCCGCCGTGTCGATCACCGACAGGTCGTGGCTCTCGAAGTTGGTCACGTACAGGCGATCGCCCGACAGCGCGGGGGCGGCGGCGTTGCGGCCGACGGCGATGGTGGCGGTCACGGCGCCGCGCCGCAGGTCGATCACCGACACGTCGCTGCTCTGGTAGTTGGTGACGTAGGCGTGGCGGCCTTCGGGGTCGACGACGATGCCGCCGGGGTGGTCGCCGACGGGGATGCGGCCCACGACGGCCAGGGTGGCGGTGCTGATGACGGTGACGCTCCCTCCGCCAAAGTCGGTGACGTACAGGCGCTCGCCCGCCAGCGCCGGCGCGTACGGCCGCGCCCCCGCGCCGACGCTCGCCAGGTGTTCGAGGGTGACGGCGTCGAGCACGGCCACGGACGAGGTGTCGGGGCCGGCCACGTAGATCCGGTCGTTCATGAGCTCGCCGCCGACAGGAGCTGGCCGGCCGCGAGGTCGCGGTAGAGGCCGTCGGCCATAAGCAGTTCCCGATGAGTTCCCGCCGCGCGCACTCTGCCCTCCTCCAGGACGATGATGGTGTCGGCGTTGACCACGGTCGACAGCCGGTGGGCGATCACGATGACGGTGGTGGTGGCGGCGATCTCCTCGACCGCCTGCCGCAGGGCCAGCTCGGAGGCGGCGTCGAGCTGGGAGGTGATCTCGTCGAGCAGCAGCAGCCGGGGACGCCGCAGCAGGGCGCGGGCGACCGCGACGCGCTGGCGCTGCCCGCCGGACAGGGTGGTGCCCCGGTGGCCGACCGGCGTGTCGAGTCCCTGGGGGAGCTGGTCGAGCAGGGGCGTGAGCCCGGCCCGCGCCAGCACCTCGTGGATCTGCTCGTCGGTGGCCTCGGGCGCGGCGTAGCGCAGGTTGTCGCGCAGCGTCCCGGCGAGGATGGGCGCGTCCTGCTCGACGTAGCCGATGGCCGCCCGCAGCTCGGCCAGCGGCCAGTCCCGCACGTCGCGCCCGGCCACCTCGACGGCGCCGTCCTCGACGTCGTAGAAGCGCTCCAGCAGGCCGAACAGCGTGCTCTTGCCCGCTCCCGACGGGCCCACGACGGCGGTCATGGTCCTGGGCGCGACGCTGATGTCCACGTCCCGCAGTACGGCGCCGCCGCCATAGCCGAAGCGCACGCCGCGGAAGCGAACCGAGGCCCCGTCGCCATCGGGGTCACCGGGCGCCTCCAGGGGTTCGGCGGGCAGGCGGTCGACCTCCTGGAGGCGGCGGACCGCGGCCAGACCCACCTGCACCTGCGTGAACGCCGACAGGATCTGGCCGATCGGGCCCGACAGGTACATCAGGCAGAACAAGAACATGATCATCGAGGGCAGCGTCAGCGTGCCCTGGCTCACCCGCAGGCCGCCCAGGCCGAGCACGACGAGGAAGGTGACCTGCGTCGACAGGGTTCCGGCCACGCCGGTCGCCGACTGCCAGCGGGCGGCGGTGATCGCGTGCCGCCACGCCGTACCGGATGCCCGCGCGGCGCGCGCGCTCTCGCGGCGCTCGCCGCCGCTGGCCTTGACCGTCCGGTAGGCGCCGAGCACGCGCTCCACGATGGCGCCGAGCAGCCCGACGGCCGCCTGCGTGCGCTGGGTGGCGGCCGAGACGCGCGGCATGACCAGGGCCATCCCGGCCAGCGTGAGCGCCAGGACCGCGGCGGTGGCGCCCAGCAGCACCAGGTCGGTCGTGGCCATGAGCGCGAGCGCCCCGGCGCCGAGTACCAGGCCGGTGGCTCCGGTGACGACGGCGTTGGTGGTCGCCGAGCGCAACAGGGTGATGTCGGCGGTGAGCCTGGACATGAGGTCGCCGGGTTCGAGCCGGTCGAAGTCGGCCAGGCGCAGGCGGAAGACGCGCTCGGTCAGCCGGTCGCGGGCGGCGCGCACGACGTTCTCACCGGCGACCTCCAGCACGTAGCGGCCGCAGGCCGACAGCACGGCGCCGGCGACGAGCAGCGAGGTGAGCAGGGCGAGCGTGCCGAGCACCGGGGTGCCGGCCAGGAGGTCCTCGGTGACCATCTTGGCGGCCACCGGCTGGATCAGGCCCGCGGCGCCGCCGGCCAGGCCGAGCAGGCCTCCGGCCAGGATCCGGCCCCGGTGCGGGCGTACCTGGGCCAGCAGGGCGCTCCAGGCGGCCATCACGGCCCCCAGGTGACGGGCAGGCGGGTGACGCCCTGCAGGGACAGCGCGGGTTTGACCGGCAGGCTCCCGGCGGGCTCGGCGAGCCGGAGCGTGGGCAGGCGGGTGAGCAGCGCGCTCAGCGCGGTCTCCAGCTCGGCTCTGGCCAGGTTGCTGCCCAGGCACTGGTGCGGGCCGTGGCCGAAGGTCAGGTGGCGGGCGTCCCGGCGGCCCAGGTCGAGGTCGTCGGGGGCGGGGAAGGCCGCTGCGTCGCGGTTGGCGGCGGCCAGGAGCACGACGACGCCGTCGCCGTCCCTGATCAGCCGGTCGCCGAGCGGGATGTCGGCGGTCGCGACCCTCGGCAGCGGGTCGGCGACGCTCGTGTGGCGCAGGAGTTCGTCGACGGCCTGGGGCATCGTGGCGGCGGTGAGCGCCTTCAGCCCGCCCGGCCTGGTCAGCAGCGTGAACACGCTCAGCGCGAGCGTGTTGGCGGTGGTCTCGTGCCCGGCGATGACCAGCATGGCGGCCATCTCCTCGGCCTGCCGTCCGCTCAGCTCGCCGTCGGCGACCCGGCGGGCCAGGGCGGAGAGCACGTCGTCGCCCGGCCGGGCCGCCTTGTCGCGCAGGAGCCGGGCCAGTAGGTCGTAGACCACCCGGAACGGCGGGCCGGTGGACGGGTCGAGAAGCGTCGGCCAGCGCAGGTGATCGGTGAAGACGGCCTGGTCCTCGCGCGGCACGCCGAGCACCGCGCAGAGCGTCAGCGCGGGCAGCGGCGCGGCCAGAGCGCTCACCAGGTCGGCGGGCGGTCCCGCGCCGATCATCGCCGTGATCAGCCCGTCGGCCAGCGAGCGCAGGTGCGGGCGCAGCTCGCGCACCCGGCGCGGGCCGAAGTGGGGGATGACCATCCGCCGGTGCTCGGCGTGCAGGGGGTCGTCCATCTCCACGAAGCTCAGCGCCTGCCTTTTGCGCTCCGGGTCCGGCGGCGGCGCGCCCTTCTCCCGCGCCAGGTGCGGGTGGGCCGGGTGCAGGGCGTCCGACGACAGCCGCGGATCGGCCAGCAGCGAACGCGCCCGCGCGTGGCCGGTCACCACCCAGACCGGGGTGCCGTCGCGCAGGACGGCGCGCGCCAGCGGGCCGTGCCCGCGCAGCCGGTCGTACCCCGGCGGCGGGTGGTGGGGGCAGCCGCGTGGCATCGGGATCTCCGGCAGCTCGCTCATGGGGTGGCCTCCCGTGGCACCTGCAGCAGGACGCGGTGGTAGCCCGGCGGGGCGGGCTCGTCGACGGGCCGGCCCTCGGCCAGGACCCAGGCGTGCGCGCCGAACGGCGGCAGCACCCGCACACCCGCGCACCAGGTCGGCCAGCTCCCCCGCGACCTGCACAGCAGCGCGGTGGCGATCGAGCGGGGCAGGCAGCCCTTCGGGCTCGCGCACGCCCTGCTGGTGCGGGTGACCACCTCGCGGGCCCGGCTGGCCTCGGCGTAGGTGGCCGGGCGGGTGCCCGCGCTGACCCGGCCCAGCACCCTGACGATGGTGCTCGGCGAGCGTCTGGCCAGCGCCTTCGCGGCCAGCACGGCCAGGCGGGCGCGCCAGCGCTCCAGCGGCGGGTACGCCCGCGGCGCGAGCGCCATCGTGGGGTCGACGCTCATGCCGGCCTCCGCACGAGGATGCCCATGGTCACGAGGCTGTCCATGAGGTGGGCGACGTCCTGGGCGGCTTCGCCGCCGTCCACGTCGAAGGCCGCGACGAGCCGGTCGACGGCGTCGCCGGGGTCGCCGGACTCCAGCGCGGAGCGCAGCACGATCGCTCCGGTGGGGTTGAGGCTCCAGTACTCGCCGCGTACCTGGTGGAGCAGGGCCATGCCGTAGTCGGTGTCGACGGCGGAGATGTCAGGCGCCAGCGCGTACACGCTCGTCCTCCTTCACGGTGCGCAGCCACATCTCGCACGCCAGCGTGGGCTCGATGCGGCGGTGCTGGGTCAGCACGTCGATCGGCCCGCGGCAGGTGGCGCGGAAGAGATCCGGGTCGATGAGGCCGAGCTCGCCCAGGAGGCTGTCCTCGGCGAGTGCCATGATCTGGTCACGGTGCTTCCTGCTGCCCATGACCGCGCCGGCGGAGGTCTCCGACTTCGTGGTACGGCCCAGCGTCACCGCGGGCACGATGCCGCGCATGGCGTCGGCCAGCACCGGCTTGTACCTGGCCGGGTCGTAGCGGTCCCCGGGCCTGGCCGCCAGCGCCGCCTCGACGACCCGGTCGTCGAAGAAGGGCGCGGACAGGGTGATGCCCCGGGCGGCGGCGATCTGCTGAAAGTCGCCGACCATCTGGCAGCCGCCGTGGATCGCGGCGAGGTTGTGGTGCGCGCCGCGCCCTCGTGCCAGCGGCAGGTGGCGCGCGGCCGCCTCGCGCAGTTCACCGGCGGCCAGTTCGACCGCGTACGGCGTCGCCCACGCGGGCATCGTCGGCGGCAGATCCCACCCCAGCGCGGGCCCGTCCACGCCGTGCCCGTCGCGGCCGAGGCGGTCGGCGGCGGCCCGCATCCACGCGTCGTACGCCCTGCCGGTCACCAGGTGCCGCAGCGTCCGCCGCAGCGGCCAGCGGTTCTTGGCCGCTGCCGTCAGCAGGTGGCGCGTCCCGGTGAGCGGCGCCTGCCTGATCAGCGTGGGCAGCCAGGTGGGCATCATCGTGGCGGCCTCGTCCCCGCCCAGCCCGGCCAGGTGGGCGGCGGGCGCGTACGCCTGGCCGCGCCGCAGGATGTGCGTGAGCCGGCTGCGGTGATGCAGCAGCAGGAACGGCGCGTCGAAGCGCTCGTGCGCGCCGAGCATGTCGTGGTAGACCAGCGGGCACTCCTCCGCGGAGATGATCTCGTGCCGCACCGGGTGTCCGGCGGCGGCCAGCGCGGCGGCGGTGCGCCCCGCCCACAGCACGTCCTCGTCCATGGGGTCGGGCTGGGCGGCGGTCAGGGCCACGACGTCGGCGCCGGTGCGGGCGGCCAGGGAGCAGACCGACGAGGAGTCCATGCCGCTCAGGTGCGCGACGACCGTGCGGCCGGGCCCCGCGCGCAGGGCGACCGCCTCGCTCAGCGCGGTTCTGAGCGCCTCGACCGCCTCCTCGCGCGCCATCGGCTCGGGATAGCTCCACCAGCGCGCCTGTGTGAGGCCGCCGCGCTCGTCGAGGACGGCGTCGTGGCCGGGCGGCACGGCGTCGACGCCGTCCCACACCGGCAGCCAGTTCAGCGGCCACGGCGGGTGGGCGAACAGCAGCCGGGTGGCGAGCCTGGCCGGGTTCGGCGCGGCCCCGGTCAGTTCCGCCAGCACGAGCGCCCGGTTCGCCGCGACGGGCGTCCCGCCGACCCGGCAGGTGTACACCCTGCGCAGCCCGGAGGCCGTCCCCCGCACCCGGACCCGGCCGCCCTCCGACACCATCAGGTACGCGCTGCCGGGAGCCGTCGCCGGCAGGCCGGGCGCGCCCCCGGACAGGTGCTCCTCGCTCATCGCGTGCTCGCCGAAGGCCGCGACCGCCGCGCCCGCCCTCCTGCCGACCGTGAGCGTGCCGGGCTGCCAGCGCCCGATGAGCCACGGCCGTCCGGAGGGGTGGCTCACCTCGTGCGCGCCGCCGCGGGTGTCGTGGATCCGCCGTGCCACGTCCGTGCTCTCCTCCCGGTCGGGCAGGACGGTGAACCATGGGTCTTCTGTCACGGACAAGGTCGCTCTCCCCTCCTTCGCGGTACGGCAGGCGGCCGGGCGGCCGCCTGCAATACCTCATGGGCGGTTAACGGCAGTAGTTCGGGTAGATCCACTCCCAGTGCGGGCCGCCGCAGCCCCCGTTGGTCAGGGTGTGGAAGTCGCCGGCGAACGTGATCTCCGGGCGTTCGTAGACGCGCATGTCATTCACCTCCAGGTGTCCGCTACCAGTCGAGACGGTCGGTAAGCCATTCCCAGACACAGCCGCAGCCGGCGTTCGTCAGGGCCGTGAATCCGCCTTCCGGCGTGATTTCCGGACGTTCGTAGACACGCATTCAGCTCACCTCCTTTCCTGCTCGGCCTTCGATCCGGCCGGGTTCCGGCTCCGGATCCCGAACCTGGGCGGGACCGTGGGGCGAGAGCGCCTCGATCCCGGTCATCAACCGGAGCATGCGGGCCAGCAGCAACGTCAGCACCAGCAGCCACACCAGCGCCCCGTAGACCAGGATCGTGGTCATGCCCGCCTCCTCTCCCTGTGCGCGGACTGGACGGTGAGGTAGGTCCCGAAGGCCGCGGGCAGGCCGATGACCAGGACCGTCAGGCCGAGCGCGTCCGCCACCGCCCCCGCGTGCACGGCGGGCGCCCCGGTCAGATACACCACCAGCGCGGCCAGTGCGCCCGCCGCCATCGCCGCCGCGCGCACCGGCGTCACCCAGGACAGGTGCGCCTGCCCGAACAGGCACCCGCAGGCGAAGCGGTCCCCGCGCGCCAGCGCCGGAACCGAGATCGCGATGAAGCACAGCGACAGCGCTCCCGCCATCGCACATCCCGCGACGGTCAGCGGTGGCGGCCCCAGCAGCGCCACCGCAGTGAGCAGTTCCACCGCGCCGAGCCCGACGGCGAAGACGGTGCTCTCCCGGCGCATCACCCGGAACTGCACCGCCGCGCGGGCGGCCGAGCCCGGCCGCACCACCTTGCCCACCCCCGCGACGCCGAACAGCAGGGCCAGGACGATCCGCACCGCCAGCACCGCCGGCGCGCCGAGCGATTCCCACGAAGTCGTTATGACGCTCACGGGTCCGACACTGCGTCGGTCTTGCCCGTCTCACCAGGGAAATGAGATGCGATGAGAAATCCGGGCGGGATGAGCTGGGCATTTGCCATGGTTCGTCCCGCCGCGCGGTCATCCCCAGGATGGCATGGTGGAAAATGACGGAGGCCGTCGTGACCGGGGGGACGGATGCCGGAATCTGAGGCACGGCAACAATTCGCTTTCATGCTGCAGTCGTGGAAAAAGCGCTCCGGCCGCAGTTATCAGGCGCTGGGCCGGCGGCTGGAGCTGAGCCATTCGACGGTCCACCGGTTCTGCACGGGCAAGCAGCTGCCGCAGGACGCCGCGCAGGTCGAGCGGCTGGCCGCCGCTCTGGGCGCCGACCGGCAGGAGGCGGAGATCCTGCGCGGGGTGTGGCGGCTGGCGCGGGAGGCACCGCCGGCCAGGCCCGACGCCGCGCCCCCGCCCCCGCCCTCGCCCGGCGAGTTGCCCCACGACGATCTGCCGCGTGACATCGCCGACTTCACCGGGCGGGCGGAGGAGCTGGGCGCGCTGCTCAAGGCCGGCGGCACGCCCAGCGGCGTCTGGACGGTCGACGGGATGGCGGGCGTGGGCAAGACGACGCTCGTCCTGCACGCGGCGCACCAGCTCAAGGAGGGCTATCCGGACGGACGGATCTTCCTCGACCTGCACGGGCACACCGCCGGCGTCGCGCCGATGCCGGCCTCTGACGCGCTGAAGGCGCTGCTGAGCGCCGCCGGAGTACCGGAGGAGGGCATTCCCGCCGAGGCCGGCCGGCGCGCCTCCCTGTGGCGTTCGGCGCTGGCCAGGCGGCGCATGCTGATCGTCCTGGACAACGCCGTCGACGCCGAGCAGGTGATGCCGCTGTTACCCGGGGCCACGCCGTCCCTGATGATGATCACCAGCCGGGCCCGGCTGGTGGACCTGGACGGCACGGGCACGATCACGCTGGGCGAGCTCAGCGCCGAAGACGCCCTGGCCATGTTCATGAAGATCGCCGACGCCGGCCCGCCCGCCGACCTCGGTGACGCCGAGGAGACGGTACGGCTGTGCGGCTACCTCCCCCTCGCCATCAGGATCGTCACCGCCCGGCTACGCCACCGCCTGTCGTGGACCCCCGGCCACCTCAACGAGAAGCTGCGCCAGGAGCACCGGCGCCTGGCCGAACTCCAGGCGGGCAGCCGCAGCGTCATCGCCGCCTTCTCCACCTCCTACGGCAAGCTCGGCGGACCGGCCCGCCGGATGTTCCGCCTGCTCGGCCTGATCCCCGGCGTGGACGTGGGCCTCGCGGGCGCCGCCGCGCTGACCGGCCAGCCGGTCGAGGCCGCGGAGCCGCTGCTGGAGCAGCTCATCCAGGCGCACCTGCTGCAGCGCCCGTCGGCCGACCGCTACCGCTTCCACGACCTGGTGCGCGACTACGCGCGGGCGGTGCTGGCCGAGCGGGAGCAGCAGGAACACCGGCAGGCCGCCCTCGGCCGGATCGTCGAGCACTACCTGCGCATCGCCGACCACGCCGCCGAGCTGATCGAGCCCAGCAGACGCCCCAACCCGCTCACCGGCCCGGTCGCCGCCCCCGCCCTGCGCCTGGCCGACCGCCGGGAGGCGATCTGCTGGCTCGAACGCGAGCTGCCCAACCTGATCGCCGCCATCGAGAGCGCCGCCGCCGGGGGCCTGCTCGTCCACACCTGGCAGCTGGCCCGCTCGCTGTGGCACTTCTTCCTGCTGCGCGGCGACACGCGCGACTGGATCCACACCCACCGGCTGGCCCTGAGCGCCGTGCAACGGCTGGGCGACCGCGAGGGCGAGGCCGAGACGCTCAAGAACCTCGGCGTCGCGTACTGGCTGTCGGACGACCGGGAGGGCGCCATCGCGCTGCACCACCAGGCCCTGGTGCTGGACTGCTGGAACGGCGACCCGGTCGGGCAGGCCAAGACGCTGACCCATCTCGGCTACATCCACCACCGCGCGGGCGAGTACGCCGTGGCCGCCGACCACTTCCTGCTGTCCGTCATGCTCTACCGGGAGGTGGACGACCCGGTCGGGGGCAACCGCGGGCTCAGCGGGCTCGGCGACAGCCTGCGCAGGATGGGGCGGGCGGAGCGGGCGATGCCGTACCTGCTGGAGGCCTTGTCCCTGAGCAGGAGCGCGGCCGATCCGTGGGGGGAGATCCAGGCGCGCACCGCGGTGGCGCTGGCGCACCTGGAGGCGGGCGAGGCGGGGCTGGCCTGCCGCCACCTCGTACGCGCGCTGGAGCTGAGCAGGCTGCTGGGCGACCGGCTGAGCGAGAGCACGGTACGCACGGCCCTGGGAGCCACGTGGCTGGAGGTCGGCGACGCCGGGATGGCGCGCAGGCACTTCACCAGAGCCCTGACGCTGAGCAGGCAGAGCGGCGACCGCTGGGGCCAGACGGAGGCCAGCGCGGGCCTGAAGGCCGCGCGCACCCGGCAAGGGTAAAGGGAGCAAAGATCACGAGGTCCCGGCGGGCACATGACGGCCCCGGCGGACCGCGTCCCTGCCCAGCGGACCTGCCGACTAAACGAAAGGCTCGACATCGGAAAACTAGCAGGTGAGGCACTCTCCGGCGAAAGCTCACATAGGAAAGGTTGCCGTTTTCGTTAGAGATCGGCCCCTCTATTTATTTGCGCTTTAACGTGGGTGCCGCGAAACAGCTCGAAGCGCCGGTCGCGGCGGCTTCCCGCCCGGCGGGCACGGACCTCCGACACCGCGCTGAACAGGCATGATTGACGCTTTTCCGGGGTCGCGCGGCCGATTATCGGGCGGGGCCTCCCGGGCGCCGCGTCAAACCCTGCCCAAATACTCCCCTAATGGCCGATATGACGCGATTCGGGTGTTAGCGTCCTATTTGTCAGCACAGGCAGCACTCGCATGTGAGTGCACGCACAAAGGAGGGGGATCATGACTCCTGTCGGTTTCCCTACGCGTCACTGGGATGACTGGGGATGGGGCGGCGGCGGATGGTGGGGCGGCCGCAGACGCTGCCGTCGTCGCCGCCGCTGCGGCTGCGGGCGGCGGAGGTGGTGGTGGTAACCACCACTGGGAAGAGCCGGCGGGTTTCCCGTCGGCTCTCCCTTTCCGCCCAGCCGGGGGCGCGATCGGGCCCGCACGGCCCGGAGCTCGCGCCCGCCGTCATGATCCGCAAGACCTTCGCCGAGTTCTGGCCCGACACCCGCGGCGTCCGCAGGCTGTTCGTCATCGGCGGCGTGCTCGCCATCGTGGCGGCGCTGTGCGAGGTGGCGGCCATCGGACTGTTCGCCGTCATCACCGACGAGGTGCTCGCCCGGCAGGATCTGGGGGCGTTCTGGACCCCGGCGCTCACCTGGCTCGGCCTGGCGGTGGTCGCCGGCATGGCCGCCTTCGGCGGCGCCTACATCACGGCGCTGGCCGCCGAGCGCTTCCTGCTGAACCTGCGTGACCGGGTGTTCGCGCACGTGCAGACGCTCACCCCGGACTTCTTCAACAACCGGCGCCTGGGCGACCTGATGGCCCGGCTCACCGACGACATCGAGGCCATCGAGACGCTGGTCGGGTCCGGCCTGGTCAAGGCGTTCACGACGGTCATCAGCGTGATCGTGTTCGCGACCGCGGCGTTCATCGTCCGCTGGGACCTCGCGCTGATCACCTTCGCGCTCATTCCCGGGTTCGTCATCATCTCCAAGCTGTTCGCGGCCAAGTTCAGGGGCGCGGCCGCCCGCGAGCGGCAGAGCAACGGCATGATGAACAGCGTCATCGAGGAGAGCCTGTCCAACCAGACCCTGGTGCAGGCCCACAACCGCCAGGAGGCCGAGGCGGGCCACCTGCACCGCCAGGGCGAGACCTGGCTGCGGGCCAACATGTCGCAGGCCTGGCTGTCCGGCCTGTACGGCCCCGCCGTACAGGTGCTCGAGACCATCTGCATGATCGTCATCCTGGGATTCGGCGCGTGGGAGATCTCGGCCGGCCGCCTGACGATCGGCGGGCTGCTGGCGTTCGCGGCCTACCTCGCCTTCCTCTACCCCGCCGTCCAGAACCTGGGCGAACTGGCGCTTACCGTTTCCGAGGCCGCGGCCGGCTCCGACCGCGTGATGGAGGTGCTCAAGGCCCGTCCCGGCGTCGCCGACAGCCCAGCCGCCCGGCCGCTGATCGGGCCCGTGCCCGGCCGGATCACGTTCGAGCAGGTGGGCTTCACCTACCCGAACCGGACCAGGCCGACGCTGGCCGGACTGTCCTTCACCGTCGAGCCCGGCCAGACCATCGTCTGCACCGGCCCCAGCGGCGCGGGCAAGTCGACGCTGGCCAAGCTGCTGCTGCGCTTCTACGAGCCCACCAGCGGCCGGATCCTGCTGGACGGCACGGACATCCGCGACATCACCAGCACCTCGCTACGCGACCACATCACGATCCTGCAGCAGGAGAACCTGCTCTTCTCCGGTACGGCCCGCGACAACATCGCCTACGGCAAGCCCGGGGCGAGTTTCGAGGAGATCGTGGCCGCCGCCAAGCTGGCCGACGCGCACGACTTCATCAACCGGCTGCCCGACAAGTACGACACCCCGCTCGGGCAGCGCGGGCGGCTGCTGTCCGGTGGGCAGCTCCAGCGCATCGCGATCGCGCGTGCCCTGCTGCGCAACGCGCCGGTGCTCGTCCTGGACGAGCCGATGACCGGCCTGGACGCCGCGACGGCGGCGCGCGTGCAGGAGCCGATGCGGCGGCTGATGGAGGGCCGCACGACCATCCTGATCACCCACGACCTGCGGCACGTGCCGCCGGACGCGGCGATGATCGTGCTCGAACCGGTCCGGCGGTCCAACCGGATCCGGCTCAAGCACATGCCGCCCGCGCTGTCGCGCCTGGGCCGCTGACGTGACCGGGTCCGGGAGGGCCCGGTCGCGCGGGCATCGCGCCGCGCCGGCGCGTGCCCGATGGGCCGGCACCGATCGGCCCGTCGAGGCGCTCAGTGGTGTTCCTGCCGTGGGAACACCACCTCGCCGACGATCAGCTGGACGGCCGCGGCGACCGGGATGGCCAGGAGCGCGCCCACGACGCCGAGCAGGGCGCCGCCGATGAGCGCCGCCACGATCGTGGTGGCGGCGGGCACGTCGACGGAGGACTTCATCACCCTCGGCGCGATCAGGTAGTTCTCGATCTGCTGGTAGACGACGAAGAACACCAGCGTGGCGATCGCCACCGGCACCGAGACGAACAACGCCACCAGCGTGGCCACCGCCGCGCCGATGCCGGCCCCGATCAGCGGGATGAGGTCGGTGATGGCGACGATGAGGGAGAGCGGCAGCGCGTACGGCACGCCGGCGATCGACAGGAAGAAGAAGCTGGTCACACCGGCGATGAACGAGATGATCAGGTTACCGGCCACGTACCCGCCGACCCGGTTGAGTATCTCGTCGCCGAGCAGTTGCACGCGGGCGCGGCGGCTCCTGGGGACGAGCCGGTAGCCTGTGCGGGTGACCGAGCGCAGGGAGGCCAGGAAGTACAGGGTGAGGATGAGCACGGTCAGCGCCGAGAACACCGCGCTGACCAGGACTCCGGCCACGCCCAGCAGCCCGCCGAAGACCTGCCGGCCGAGATCTCCGCTGGTCAGGTAGGTCTGCAGGCGCTCCAGCAGGCCGTAGCGCTGGTCCAGGTCGCGTATCTGGGGGTTGTTCTGCAGTTGCTCGACGTAGGCGGGGACCTGGTCGATGAACTGGCCGGCCTGCTGCGACAGCGCCGGGACGACCGCGAGGCCGAACCCGGCGAAGAAGGCGATCACGCCGGCGAACACCACCGAGATCGCGGCCCAGCGCGGCAGGCCGCGCTGTTGCAGCCACCGCACGGCGGGGTCCAGGCCGACGGCCAGGAACAGCGAGACGACGATCAGGATGATCATCGAGGCGGCCGCGGTCAACGCCTGGACCAGCATCCAGGCGGTCAGCACGCCGAGGGCGGCGGTGAAGCCGAACGTGAACGGGCTGCCGCCGAACGGCCGTCCCGGCTTGCCGAACGGCATCATCCCGGCGGGCTCGGCCGGCCCGCGAGGGCCGGGCACCGGCGTGCCGGGCTCCGGTGTGCCGGGCTCCGGCGTGCCGGGGCCGCTCCCCGCGGCGGGGGCCGGGCGCCGGGCGGGGTGGGACGGGTCGGGCGCGGGCGCGTCGTCGGACATGGCGGCTCCTGAACGTGAGGGACGACATCTGCCCTCACCGGCCGCCTTCTACCGTCCTGACCGCGCCCGCGGGCTCAGTGAGCGATCCGCGCGTGGCCGGTCTCGCCGTCGGACAGGAACGACGCCAGGGCCCGTCCCTGCTCGATCACCTCCGCGTGCTCGGCCCGGGAGAAGGCCCGCAGCGGGGTGACGGTCACGACGCCGGACTCGACGGTCCAGGTCGCGGCCACCCGGCCGTCGGCCAGGACGACGCGGGTGCCCGCGACCGACACGCCGCGGTGGGCGTCGTCGACGATCCGGGTGCGATCGTCGTAGCCGAGGAGCGCGTTGTCGAAGGCGGGCAGGAACCGCACCGGGGCGGGCGTGTCCGGGTCGGGGCGCGGGGCGCCGGGGAGGTCCAGGAGTTCCCGGCCTCGTTCGTCGCGGAAGGCGACCAGCTCCGCGCGGATCGACGCCACCGCCGCGGGCAGTCCGGCCAGGCCGCTCCAGGCGCGCACGTCGGCCGTCGCGGCGGGGCCGTAGGCGGCCAGGTACCGCCGGACCAGTGCCGCGCCGGCCGGATCGGCGCCGTTCGCGGGCGAGGGCACGACGTCCCGGCCCAGCCAGGTGGACAGCGGCGTGTTGCGCACGCCGCCCTTGGTCCGCCACACCCCGCGCGGCGGCATCTGCGCCATCGGGATGAGCGCGGCCACCAGCATCTCGCCCAGGGCCCGCGTCCCCGGCTCCGGCCAGCGATCGGCCACCGCGCGGGCGAGCTCCGCCATCGAGCGCGGCTCGCCGTCGGCCATGACGGCCAGGCCCGCCGCGGCGAGTTCGCCCAGGTCGACGCCGGCGAGCTCGCGGCGGTAGGTCCCGAGGACCCGCTGCCGCAGCATGGCGTCGTGGCGGGGGCGCCAGGCCAGGACGTCCTCGGCGGTGAGCAGGTGAACGGTTCTGCGCATGAGGTGGGTACGGACCACGCTCCGCCGTACCAGCAGATCGGACAGCTCGGCCGGATCGAACGCCCGCAACCGCGACCAGAGCCCCACGAACGGTTCCTGCGGCTCCTGCGCCTGCAGCCCGCACAGGTGCGCGACGGCGTCCAGGGCCGGCAGGTCGGCGCGGTCGAGCAGCATCTGACGGGCGAGGGTGGCGCGGTTGAGCGCCCGGGTGCCGAGTACGGTCATCCTCCAAAGATCGCAGAAGAAGCGGTCAGTTTGTGTCCTCTTCTCAGGGCAACATAGAGGTCATGCTCAAGACGTCGGCACGGCTGCTGTCGCTGCTCTCCCTGCTCCAGGTACGCCGCGACTGGCCCGGCGCCCTGCTGGCCGAGCGGCTGGAGATCAGCCCGCGCACCGTGCGCAGGGACGTGGACCGGCTGCGCGAACTCGGCTACCCCATCGCGGCGGTGAAGGGCCCCGACGGCGGCTACCGGCTCGACGCCGGCACCGACCTGCCGCCGCTGCTGTTCGACGACGAGCAGGCCGTCGCGCTGGCCATCGCCCTGCAGAGCGCGGCCACCAGCGGCGCCGGCATCGAGGAAGCCGCCGCGCGGGCGCTGAACACCGTCCGGCAGGTCATGCCCGCCCGGCTGCGCCGCCGCATCGACACCCTCCAGATCACCGCGGTCGACCGGGCCCGTCAGCACCCCCCGGCCGACAGCGGCGTGCTCACGGTGCTCGGCGCCGCCGTCCACGCCCGCGAGGTGCTGCGCTTCGGCTACGCGGGGGCCGACGCGCCGCGCCGGGTGGAGCCCCACCACCTGCTGACCTGGGGCGGCCGCTGGTATCTGGTCGCCTGGGATCTCGACCGCGGCGACTGGCGCACCTTCCGTGCCGACCGCGTCACCCCGCGCACCCCGTCGGGTCCCCGCTTCACCCCGCGTGATCTGGGGGACGTGGCGGCGTTCGTGGCCGAGAGGTTCCGGGGCGTCGACGCCTCCGGCGACTGGCCCTGCCGCGGCGAGGTGATCCTCAGCCTGCCCGCCGCCGACGTCTCCCCCTACGCCCGCGACGGCGTCGTGGAGGAACTCGGCCCGGACCGCTGCCGGCTCATCCTCGGCTCGTGGTCCTGGCCCGGCCTGGCCGCTGCCATCGGCCGGTTCGACGCCGACATCGAGGTCGTCGGGCCACCCGCGCTCAAAGACGCCTTCGCCCACCTTGCTCGCCGTTATGCGAAAGCATCAGGATAAAACCCCGGAGGCCGCTATTTCTGCTGAGCGCGACACTCCTTTGGAAAACGCCTTAGTCTGCGGGCTCATCGGCACGGCCGGCCTGTTCGTTCTGGCGGAGGCGGCGGGCCGGCTGGGAATCGTCTCCACGGCGCAATTCCCGCTGGCCTCCACCGTGCTGGCCACCGCCGCGCGACTCGCCATGGATCCGGCGTTCCTGCTGGATGTCGGCGCCACCTTCGCCGGCTGGGCGCTGGGACTGCTGCTCACCGTGGCGGTGGCCGTACCGGCCGGGCTCCTGCTCGGCAGCGTGCCGCCGATCGAGGCGGCGCTGCGGCCGGTGATCGAGTTCCTGCGGCCCATCCCGTCCGTGGCGCTCATCCCGCTGGCCGCGTTCGTCTTCAGCGAGCGGCTCGACATGAAGATCGCGATGATCGTGTACGCCTCCGTCTGGCCCGTGCTGATCAACACGATGTACGGCCTCAAGGAGGTCGATCCCCTGGCCAAGGAGACGCTGCGGGCCTTCGGGTTCGGCCGGATCGCGGTGTTGCTGCGGGTCTCGCTGCCGAGCACGGCGCCGTTCATCGCGACCGGGATCCGGGTGGCCGCGACGATCGCGCTCATCCTGGCCATCAGCACCGAACTGCTGGCCGGCGGGTCGAGCGGGATCGGCGCGTTCATCATCCTGGCCGGCAGCAGCCCCGACGGGCTCACGCTGACGGTGGCCGCCACCGTGTGGGCCGGAGTGCTGGGCGTCGTCACGAACGGCGCGTTCGCCTGGGCGGAACGCCGCCTCTTCCACTGGCGGGCGGCCCGGTGATCGCGCGGGTCGTGGTGGTGCCCGCCGTCCTGATCGTCTGGGAACTGGCCACTCGGGCCATGGCGCATCCGTTCTTCCCGCCGCCGTCGGTGATCGTGGCGCACATGCGCGAACTGTGGTTCACCGGCTCCCCCGCCCGGCTCTGGCTGAACGACACGGCTCTGGCCAACTTCCCGCCCAGCCTCGGCAGGCTGCTCGCGGGCTGGGCCGTCTCGGGCGTGGCCGGTGTCGCGCTGGGCGTGGCCCTGGGCCGGTCGCCGCTGCTCTACCGGCTCCTCGACCCGGCCGTCCAGTTCGGAAGGGCGCTGCCGCCGCCCGCGCTGCTGCCGTTGATGCTGGCGCTGTTCTCGACGGGGACCCGCATGCAGATCGCCGTGATCACGTTCGGGATCGTCTGGCCGGTGCTGTTCAACGCGGCCGACGGCGCCCGCCACGTGGACCCGCTGCATCTGGACACGGCGCGGGCCTTCGGCCTCTCGCGCGGGCAGCGCGTGTTCCGGGTGATCCTTCCGGCCGCCGCACCGAAGATCTTCGCGGGGCTGCGCCTCAGCCTCTCCCTGGCCCTGATCCTCATGGTCATCGCGGAGTTCTTCAGCACCGAGGGCATCGGCTTCCAGCTCCGCGCCGCCCAGCGCGCCTTCGACCTGCCGGGCGTCTGGGGCGCCATCGTGCTGCTGGGCGTGCTGGGCTATGTGCTCAACCAGGGCTTTCTTTATCTGGAACGCCGCATCCTCACCTGGCATGACACCGCGCAAGATAACAGGTCATGACATGGGAGCCATTCACGAGTAGTCTCAAGATCACCGTTATATCGGCCCTTGGAGCTCTTATGTTAGAGTTTCGCCGCTTTTCTCTCTTTTGTGCCGCCACGCTGGTGATCGCCGCGTGCGGCGGCAATTCGGCCGGGCAGGAAAATGGCCGGGAAAAGACCGATATCACGATCGGCATGCTGGCCCTTCCCGAAGTGGCGCCCGTGCAACTCGCCATCGACAAGGGCTACTTCGCCGCCGAAGGGCTCAAGGTCGAGGTCGAGGTGATCGCGGGCGGCGCGGCGGCGATGCCCGACCTGGTCTCCGGCAAGCTCGACGTCCTGCACAGCAACTACGTCTCCGCCCTGGCCGCCTCCGCCGGCGGCGTGGTGAAGACCAAGATCATTGGTGACGCCTACGTGGCCAAGCCCGGCAACTTCGTCCTCATGACGAAGAAGGGCTCGCCGATCACCACGGTCGCCGGGCTCAAGGGGGCGACGATCGGCGTCAACACCCTGAACAACGTCGCCACGCTGTCCGTGAGCGCCCTGCTGAAGCCCGCCGGGCTCACGCCGGCGGACGTCAGCTTCGTCGAGCGGCCCTTCCCCGAGATGGGCGCGGCGCTGGAGGGCGGCCAGGTGGACGTGGCCTTCCTGCCCGAGCCGTTCCACCAGGCGGCGGCCAAGAAGGGCGCGGTCGTGCTGAGCGACATCTTCACCGGGCCCACCGCCGACTTCCCGATCTCCGGCTACCTCACCACGGAGACCTTCGCGCGGAGCAACCCGAAGGCCGTGGCCGCCTTCCAGCGCGCCGTGCGCAAGGCCGCCGGCCTGGCCGTCGCCAGCCCCGCCGAGATCGCCCCGGCCCTGGAGAAGTACACGAAGATCGACCGCGCCACGGCCGGCGAGATGAAGCTCGGCGGCTACTCCACGTCCGTCGACGCCGCGCGGCTCCAGCGGGTGGCGGACATGATGCTCGAGTTCGGCTACCTGAAGCAGAAGTTCGACGTCACACCGATGCTGGCCGGAGGTGCCTCCTCATGATCGCTCCCTACCAGGCGGTGGGGCTCGTGCCCACCATGCGCGGCATCCGTCACCGCGAGGACATCCACCACAACATCGACCACATCGGCCACCTGATCAAGGCCGCCTCCTGGCTGTCCAGCCTCGACCTCCCGGTACGGCTGATCGCGATCCCGGAAGGCGCGCTCCAGGGCTTCAACGACGAGGTCCTCGACCTCGACCACGAGGACTTCGCCGCCAACTGCGCCATCGACGTGCCCGGCCCGGAGACCGCCCGGCTGGCCGAGCTGGCCGTCCGGTGGGACGCCTATCTCATCGCCCAGGCCAAGGCCCGCCACCCGGAGTTCCCCGGCCTGTTCTTCAACCTCGGCTTCGTCATCGACCCGCGGGGCGAGATCGTGCTCAGGCACTACAAGACGGTGCCGCTGCTGCCCGTGGAGCACTCGGTGACGCCCCACGACGTGTGGGACCGCTGGGTGGAGCTCTACGGCGAGACGCTCGACAGCTTCTACCCGGTCGCCGACACCGAGATCGGCCGCATCGGCATCCTCATGGCCAACGAGGGCTCCTACCCGGAGAACGCCCGCGGCCTGGCCATGAACGGCGCCGAGATCATCTACCGCGGCCCCTACCCCCACCCGCACGCCGGCAACGGCATCTACGAGGTCCAGAACCGCGCCAGGGCCCTGGACAACAACGCCTACCTCATCGCCTGCAACCTCGGCACCTACTACCTCGACGCCGACTCCGAGCACCCGATCGACGCCTTCGGCGGCCAGTCGATGATCGTCGACTACAAGGGACAGGTGGCCGGCCGGCACGACTACAGCGGCGGCTCGTCCTGGGTCGCGGGCACGATCGACATCGGCGCCCTGCGCCATTTCCGCTCCACCGCCCAGTGGGACAACTGGATCAAGGACCTGAAGACCGAGCAGTACCGGGTCATCTACGACCAGCCCATCTATCCCAAGAACATGTACCTGACGCGCAAGCCGTACACCCACGCGGAGTTCCGCTCGGAGGTCATCAGCCGGCAGATCGAGCTCATGCACGATCGCGATGTCTGGGTACGTCCGGAGAAGTCCTGACCCGGCGCGGCCAGAAGTTCTCGGCGAACAGGCGGGCCACCAGCTCGCCCCTGCTGGACACCCGGACCTTGCCGAAGATCGCTTTGATGTGGTCGCGGACGGTGTGCGGGGAGATGAACAGGCGGCCGGCGATCTCCCCGGTGGTCAGGCCGAGCGCGATCAGCTGGGTGATCTCCAGTTCGCGGGGCGACAGCTCGTACGCCTCGGCCACGATGACCGCCATGTCGGAGGCGGCGGCGGGCTCGATGACCAGGACGGTCGGGCCCGCCGCACCGCCGGGGCCGCTCATGGCCGAGGCGTGGCACACCAGCCAGTGCCCGTCGGCGGCGCGGATGCGCACGCGGGCGGCCTGACCGGGCGCGCAGGCGCGGGCCTGCAGGGCGGCGGTGACGATCCAGATGGGCAGGCGCACGCCCAGCTCGCTGCCCGCCGACGGACCGGCGGGGAGTCTGGCCAGGTAGTGGCGGGCCTCCTCGTTGACCGACGTCGCCCGTCCCGACGCGTCGAACAGCACCAGGCCCGGACCGGGCGCGTCCGGCGCCGGCCGTAGGCCGGCGGGCCGGGCGAAGGAGCGCAGCCGCGCGGCCAGCGGCGCCGACAGGCTCGCCACGAACTCCAGCTCCTCCGGCCCGAACGGCGCCCGCCCCTTGTCGCGGAACAGGCTCACCACGCCCCACGTCCGCCGGCCGGTGCGCAGGACCGCGCGCAGCTCCTCGTTCTCCGCCTGCCAGGGGCGGCCGCCGCCGTGCCGCCGGCTCGCCACGGCCACCTCGGCGCGGGCCAGGTCGCGGAAGGCGAAGGGGCTCTCCCCCAGGATCTCGCTCTCCCAGTAGGCCGCGCAGTGCTCGCCGCCGCCGAGGTTCTCCACCCGCATCGGGGCGGTGACCAGCCCGGTCTCCGGGTCGGTCGCCGACCACACCGCGGCGTCGAAGGCCACGACCCGCCGGAGCCGCGCCGAGGTGACGGCGAACAGCTCGTCGGCGTGCCGCGCCCGTTCCGCGCGAGCCAGCACGTCGGTACGGCGCCGCCGTACCGCGGAAGGAGAACCCACGCCTCCACCCTGCCTGTTCACGGGCGGATACGCGCATCCCCCAGATGAGGGATGGGCCCGGGGCGGGGCGGCGGCCAGCATCTCCCTCATGAGAATCGCCATCGTCGGAGGCGGGGCCGCCGCGGTCGCCCTGCTCGACTCCCTGGCCCGGCTGGACGCGCGGCCCGCCTCCGTCACCGTGTTCGAGCCGTCGGCGCGGCTGTGGAGCGGGCGGGCGTACGGGCCCGACCTTGACGCCGTGCGGGTGAACGCGCCGCCCGTGATCATGTCGATCCGCGACGGCGACCAGGGGCACTACGCGCGCTGGCTCGGCGAGCGGGCGGCGGCGCACCTGGACGAGCGCTTCGGCGTGCCGCTGGTGCCGCGCGCCCTGTACGGCGAGTACCTGCACGAGACCGCCACCGCGGCGGCGGCGCGGCTGCCGGTGGACGTCCGCCGCGACCGGGTCACCGGCGTGGCGCGGCGCGACGCGGAGCTGGTGGTGCGGACGTCCGGCGGCCACGAGCAGGCGGTGGACCGGATGGTGCTGTGCGTCGGCAGCGGGACTCCGCACGACCTCTTCGGCCTGGCGGGCACGCCCGGCTACGTCGCCGACCCCTACCCGCTCGCCCGCACCGTGCGGGACGTGCCGCGAGGCGGCGCGGTCGCGGTGATCGGCAGCGGGCTGACCGCGGTCGACGTGGCGGTCGCCCTCGCGTCGGCGGGCCACGCGGGCCCGATCACCCTGCTGTCGCGCAGCGGCGTCCTGCCCCACGTGTGGCAGCGGCCGGTCCGCCACGAACCGCGGCACCTGACGGCGGCCCGTCTGCGCGAGGTCCGCACGACCGGCGACGTGGCCCGGCTGGTGCGCGCGGAACTGGACGATCTGGGCGAGGACTTCGACGCCTTCGCCGCCGACCTGCTGGCCACCCCGTTCGAAGATCCGGCCGTACGGCTGCGCCGCCAGCTCGCCGCGATCGACGCCCCGGAGCTGGGCCGCCGGATCGTGCAGCAGGCGGCGCACACGCTCGGCCCGCTGGCCTGGAGCGTTCTGGAGGACCGCGACCGGCTGACCGGCGCGCACCACCGCACGGCCGTCAGCCTCAGCTCGCCGATGGTGCCGGTGAACGCCGTCCGGCTGGACCGGTTGCTGGAGGCCGGGCAGCTCACGCTCGTCCGCGGCCTGAGCGCGGTCGTGCCGTCGGACCCGGGCTTCCGCATCACGGCCACCGGCGGCGGCTCACGGGCCGACGTCGTGGTCAACGCCGTCAACCCGCCGCCGCAGGCGGTGCCCGAGCCGGCCGCGTCCCTGGTCGCCTCGCTGCTGGCCGAGGGCCTGGCGGCGACGGCGCCCGGGGGCGGGCTGGAGGTGCCGGCCGGCGCTCCGCTGCACGTCGTGGGCGATCTGGCGGCGGGCGGGACGTTCGTGACCTCCAGCATCCCGGCGGTCGCCGCCCAGGCCGCCGCCACCGCGCAGGCGCTCACCGCTCAGTAGCCCACGCACCCCCCGCGCGGATACCCCGGTCATCAGATCCTCCTCAGGCTGGGTGCTCTCGATTCCGGCCGGGGACCTCCCGCGCGCCGATGGACACCCGCCGGAACTCCGGCCCGCCGTGCGCGACAGCCGCCGATGGGTCGGGGAGGATCTCGACGTAGCCCTCGGCGCCGTTCACCCGGATGAGCTGGCCGTCCTTGATCCGGCTTGTGGCTCCTTCCACGCCGGCGACCGCGGGCAGCCCGTACTCGCGGGCCACCACCGCGCCGTGCGTCATCACCCCGCCGACCTCCATGACGACGCCCTTGACCGAGACGAACAGCGGAGACCAGCTCGGGTCGGTGAACACCGTGACGAGGATGTCCCCCTCGCGCACGTCGGCCTCCGCGATGTTCAGGATGACCCGCGCCCGGCCCTCGACGACGCCCGACGACACGGCGATGCCCGCCAGCGCCCCGTCCGGCAGACCTCCCGCGTCGTACTCGCCGCTGATCACCTCGCCCTCGGAGGTGATCACTCTCGGCGGCGTGAGCTTCCGGAACGTCTCGTGCTCCGCCCGCCGCCGCTCGATGAGCTCCGGGTCGAGATCACCGGTGCGGACGACATCCCTGAACTCCCCGATCGACAGGTAGTACACGTCCTCGGGCGCCGTGATGACCGCGCGCGCGGCCAGCTTGGCCGCCTCGTCCATGAGCGCCCGCTTGTAGATCTCGTAGCGCAACAGCAGGGAGTGCTTGGAGTATTCGCGGTAGCCGATGAAGTGCCGGATCAGGCTCATCTTCCTGGCCGCCTTCCTCGCCTTGCGTGCGCCGCCGGGCAGCTTCCGCAGGCGGTCCAGGAGGTCGTTCATGGCGCGTTCGGCCTCGGCGCGGCCCCGCTCCGCCTTGCGGCGGCGCTCGCCGGGCGGGAAGTTCCTGACGCCGCTGAGCAGGAGCGGGACGAGCAGCGTCGGGTTTTCGCTCCAGCGGGTCCTGGTGAGATCGATGTCGCCCGCGCAGTGCATGCCGTACCCGCGCAGATAGTCCTCGATCGCGGCCTGTACGGCGGAGCCGCCCGCGAAGGCGGCCAGCCCGTCGAAGAACGTGTCGCGCCCGGCCGTCTCCAGGTAGCGCACGATGTCCGGGTGCGCGCGCACCACGTCGGCGACGTCCAGCAGGTCCAGCCCCATGGCGGCCACCACGTTGTGGTCGGCGGACTGGGCGACGGCGTCGGCGGCGTTGGACACGCCCAGCCAGGCCTTCATGTGCTTGTTGACCCAGTTCACCGACTGGATGCCGAGAAAGGCCGCCGCCACGCTGCGCGGGTCGAAGGTGAGCTCGGCCAGCACCTCGTGGTCGGCTTCGATGTGGGCGAACAGTTCCTCGCCCGACTTCCCGGCGATCTCGCGCCGCAGCCGCTCCACGGTCTTCTCGGTGTGCGCGATGAGCGCGGGCACGACGCCGGGATCGTCCTCGCGGGCGAGTTTCAGGTACTGCCTGACGATCGGCAGCGGGCCGCCCGCGCCGAAGTCGAGCATGGAGGTTCTGCCGCGCGCCAGCGAGGCGGTGAAATCTTCGCGCTTCAGCACGGCGCGCAGGGCGCCGGCCATCAGCACGTCGACCTGGTCCAGGCTCTTGAGCGTCGCGGGCCTGGCCCAGAACGAGGTGAGCTCGGCGGAGACGTCCTTGTAGAAGCGGTTGCCGGCCACGACGCCCGCCGTGCGGCCCAGCTTGTCGTGCAGCAGCTCGAAGAACGACAGCCCCAGCGGCGCGAAGGCGTCGGTCATCATCTGCCGGTGCCCGTAGGAGATGTACACGTGGTTCTTGCCGTCGGCGGCGGGCGGCACGGGGTAGAGCGTGGTGATCGGCCGGCTCTGCAGGATGTGGAACTCGCCGTCGCGTAGCGCCCACTCGATGTCCTGGGGCGCGCCGAAGTGCGCCTCGATCGCCCGGCCCAGGGTTTCGAGCCGCAGGATCCGCGCGTCGTCGAGCGTCTGCGCGTTCTGCCTGGCGGGCTCGACCGGGTGCTCCTCCGTGCCGCCGTCCGGCCGGGCGCGCAGTTCCTTCGTCTGCTCGGCGATCTTCGTGCCGATGATCCGGCCGGCTCTGACCCGGTAGTTGTCGGCGTTGACCAGCCCGGAGACGAACGCCTCCCCCAGCCCGAACCCGGCGTCGATCGAGACCACCGCGCGGTTGGCGGAGACCGGGTCGGCGGTGAACATGATGCCCGCCGCCTCGGGGAAGACCATCTCCTGAACGACCACCGCCAGGCGGACCGCCCGGTGGTCGAAGCCGTTCCTGACGCGGTACGCGCTCGCGCGGTCGGTGAACAGCGACGCCCAGCACCGCCGGACCGCGTCGATCACCGCGTCGGCGCCGCGCACGTTCAGGTAGGTGTCCTGCTGGCCGGCGAAGGAACTGGACGGCAGGTCCTCGGCCGTGGCGCTGGAGCGCACCGCGCAGGGCACGTTCTCGCCACCCATCCGGCCGAGGCGGGCGACGATGTCGTTCCGGATCGGCTCGGGCACGGGCAGGTGCTCGATGGCGGCGCGCAGGCGGGCGCAGGCGGCGGCGATGCCCTCGCGGTCGTCGGCGCGCAGCCCGGACAGCGCCTCGATCAGCGCGGCGATCGACGGCTCGCGCTCCACGACGTCCAGGTAGGCGTCGGTGGTGACGCAGAAGCCGTCCGGCACGCGGACACCGGGCACGGACGACAGCTCGCCGAGGTTGGCGCCCTTGCCTCCGGCCAGGGCGATCCGTGTCTTGTCGATGTCGTGGAAGCCGAGCACGTAAGCACTCATGACCGTTTCCTGTCTCTATGGGGAACGCCGATTACGATACAGTACAGATCTGTATTGTAACTAGGCACTATGCTCCCGCCCGAGGAGGTACCCGGACATGACCGACACCGCGCGCACCCCGCGCTCACCCGGGCGGCCCCGCAGCCAGAAGGTGGACGCGGACGTGCTCGCGGCCGCCCTCGACCTGCTGATCGAGCGCGGCGCCGCGGAGACCAGCATCGAGCAGGTCGCCCAGCGCGCCGGGGTGACGCGGGCCACCGTCTACCGCAGGTTCCCCGACAAGACGACACTGCTGATCCAGGCCATCGAGTCCGTGCACCAGGACCACGACCCCGAAGCGCTGGAGTGGCCGGACACCGAGCACATGCTCGACGACTGGGCGCGCTACCTGAGCGAGCCCCGCAACCGCCGCATGCTGCGCCGGCTCTACGGCGCGGTGGACGACCACCCGGAACTGCTGCTGGCCTACCGGAACGCGCACGGCGGGCGGCGCGCGGCGGCCGAGCACGCGGCGCTGCTGCGCACCCGCGAGCGCGGGCAGCTTCCGCCCGAGCGGGACATCCAGGTCGTCCTGGAGATGCTCAACGGCGCGATACTCCACCACCTGGGCGCCTACCCCGACACCGAGCCCCCCGAGGCCGTCAAGTCCTACTTCCTCGCGCTGCTTCGCCAGGTGGGCTACCGACCGGTCTAGGAGGTCGCCCGCTGGATACTACGGCACTCTTCCCGACATATCGCCTGGCCAGCGCCGCCGGCCACCGCCGGAGAGAGTCCAAGAACTCGGTCCAATTCCCCCCATGTCGAACACCTGTTCCTATATAATGATCGCATGGATCTGAAACCGAAGGGTCTGCCCGATCTGTGGCGTCCGCCGATCGTGGAGTACGCGGAGGCGATGTTTCCGGTGCCCGACAGCGGCGAGGCGCGCTACCTGCTCGCCTGGGGCGACGACCGCGACGGCGAGCGCTGGGGCTACCTGCTGTGGCGGCCGCAGACGCTCGCCACCCACGAGGGCGTACGGCACAGCGGCCACGTGCGCTGGGTGCACTGGCAGGACATCCGCCCCGTGGCGGGAGAGGACTACGAGACCGTCCCGGTCTGCGATCCCCTGCTGGCCGGGCACGACGATCCCATCTGACCGCCGAGGGGCTGTCGATTCTCCGGGTGCTCACGCGTCATGAGGCGTGAGCACGCATCGGAGAAAGGCAGAACCCATGACCGACATCCAGGCGGCCATCGCCGCCGAGCGCCGCGACCTGGCCGCCCTCCTCGCCGGGCTGACCCCCGAGCAGTGGCAGACGCCCTCGCTGTGCGCGGGCTGGCGGGTACGCGAGGTCGCCGCCCACCTGTCCATGGCCTTCAGGTACTCCATGCCACGAGTCGTCCTGTCCATCCTGCGTGCCCGCGGCGACTTCCACCGGGCCTGCGACCGCCTGGCCAGGCGCGACGCCGCGGCCATGGACACCGGGCGGCTCGTGGCGGCCCTGAGCGGCAACGCCGAGCACCCCTGGACCCCACCGGGCGGCGGGCCAGGGGAGGCGCTGCGGCACGACGTGATCCACGGGCTCGACATCACGCTCCCGCTCGGGCTGGACAGGAAGGTCCCGCCGGATCGCCTCATCCTGGCGATGCCCGCCGACCTGACGGCCAAGAGCGTCACGTTCTTCGGGGCCGACCTCGACGGGGTCCGCTTCGCCACCGACGACCTCGACTGGAGCGCCGGCACCGGCGACCTCGTCAGCGGCCCGGCCCAGGACATCCTGCTGGCGGTCACCGGCAGGAAGCTGCCCGCCGGGCGGCTGTCCGGAGCCGCGGCCGCCCGTTTCACCAGCTCATGAGAAAGGTCAGGTCAGCGGGCCGGTTGCCTTCACCTGGACGCGGACGCTGTCTCCCGGCAGGTAGGAGATGGGGATCTCGGTGATGGCGGTGATGCGCGTGCCCGCGGGGTCGGCTCCGGCGCGTACCGCGGCGTCGACGGCGGCTCGCCTGGCGGCTTCGAGGCAGGCCTCGCGGCCGCCGTCGGAGAACTGGTAGGTCCGGTCGAGCGTGCCGGACGCCTCGGCGATGGCGGCGCCGATGGCGTTGGCGACCGCCGCGTACTCGTGGCGGTGCACGACGCTGACGCCCGGGATCTCGTCCGGGATCAGGTGCGCGCCGCCGCCGACGGCGACCAGCGGCAGGTCGGAGCGGGCCACCTTGATGCGGTCGGCCAGCCTGCCGATCCGCTCGTCCACCCAGGACAGGGCCTGCCCGATGAGCGGGCGGGACACGTCGGCCGCGCGGCCCGGCTCGCCGGCCGTCAGGCGTCCTGCCAGCACCGACACGTCGGTGAGGGTGAGCGTGTCGCCGCCGAAGACGCGGGCGCGCTCGGTCAGCCGATGCGCGACGCTGTCCGGCCCGATCCGCAGGCCCTCGTCCGCGCGGACCACCGTCCCGCCGCCGAGGCCGACGGAGATGAGGTCGGGCATGCGGTAGTTCGTCCGTACGCCGCCGATCTCGACCGGGAGGGCCGACTCGCGCGGGAAGCCGTTGACCAGCATGCCGACGTCGGTGGAGGTGCCGCCGACGTCCATGATGATCGCGTCGGCCAGCCCGGACAGGTGGGCCGCGCCGCGCATGGAGTTCGTCGGGCCGGAGCCGATCGTCATGACCGGCCGGCGCGCCGCCTCCGCCGCGCTCAGCAGCGTGCCGTCGTTCTGCGTCATGTAGATCTCCGCCCGCAGACGGTGCGCGGACAGCGCCTGTTCGAGGCCGGTCACCACCTCCGCGCCGACGAAGCGCAGCGCCGCGTTGAGCGTCGCGGAGTTCTCGCGTTCGAGCAGGCCGAGCCCGCCGATCTGGTGTCCCAGGGTGACGGGGAAGTTCTGGCCGAGTTCTTCGGCGAGGATCTGCCCGGCGCGGATCTCGTGCTCCGGGTTGGCCGGGGAGTGCACGCCGGTCAGCGCGATGGCGTCGACGGCGGTGCCGCAGGCCTTGGCGAAGGCGCGCACGGCGTCCTCGTCGAGGGGGCCCATCGGGCTGCCGTCGAACTCGTGGCCCCCGCGCACGACCGCGCTGTACGCGCACACCAGGCCGGCCAGGTCACGCGGCCAGTCCGCCAGCGGCGAGATCGACATCGTGGCCGGGGCGCCGATGCGCAGCACGCCGACCCTGGCCAGGTTGCTTCTGGCGATGAGCGCGTTGACCGGGTGGGTGGTGCCGAGCATCACGTGGCTGACGTCGGCGGGCCGTACCCGGGCGAGCACGGCGGAAAGGCCCGTCCCGATGCCGTCGAACAACGTCGCGGTCGTCGGGGTCTTGTGCCACGTCACGACCTGCCCGTCGGGGTCGATGGCGACGACGTCGGTGTTGGTGCCGCCGACGTCGATGCCGATGCGGATGGTCGTCATCGGGTCCCTCCGATGGGCACGAAGTCGAGGTCGTAGCCGAACGCGCGCGGTCCTGCCAGCGCGAGCCCTTCCGGCGTGTGCCACTGCGGCAGCGCAGGCATCGCGATCACGTGCAGCCGCTGGCCGTAGGCGACCGCCTCGGTGGTCATGGCGGTGCCGGTCTCGGTGTCGAGCAGGGTGATGAGGTCGGGGACCATGGCCTTCGGCTCGCCGTCCTCGAAGGCGATGAGGTTCTCGTTCTGCACCTCCACGCGCATGGCGCGGCCCGGGTCGTCGAGGTGGGTCAGCGTGATCGTGCCGCGGGCCCAGCCGCCGGTGGTGCGGCGTTCGATGTCGGCCACCTTGCCGGTGAACAGGATCTCGGCCTCGCAGAACCGCAGGAACTCCTCGTACGCCCCCGGCCTGCCCTCCTGGATCGCCCGGATCCTGCGCCCGATCTCCAGGCAGTAGGTCAGCGAGCCGTTCGCGCCGAACCGCGCGCACTCGCCGGCGGTGACGGCATAGGCGCTGACCACCGCGAGCATCCCCATCTGGGCCACGCACGAACGGGCCAGCTTCTCGCCGGTGGCGTTGTCGACGGAGTCGAAGAACACGTAGTTGCCCATGGAGTCGGCCATGGTCATCGGCGTGGAGGAGAGCCCGGCGAGGGTGAACAGGCTCATCTCGATCTGCGGGAACGCGCGCCTGATCGCGTCGGCGTCCACGCAGGGCAGCCCTAGTTCGGCGGCGACCACGAGCGGGAACAACGAGTTCAGGCCGCCGTTCTCCAGCGGTAACACCGCCACGCCCGTGCGGCCGAGGTGGCTTTCCAGGGCTCTGAGCACCCGGCCGGCCTCGTTGCCGTTCGGGAACTTCTCCACGACGACCGTGGGCGCCCCGACCATGCAGATCGGCAGGAGCAGGCCGTCCGGGTCGAGGTCGGCGGCGTTGACGATCTCGATGGGGCCGTGCTTGGCGATGGCCTCGCGCAGCATGATCTTCGCGATGTAGGGGTCACCGCCCCCACCGGTGCCCAGGACGACCGCGCCGAGCGCGAGGTCCTCGACGTCGTCGAGCGTGATGCGGTTCACGAACCCACCTCCTGATGGTTCATCCGTCGATCTCCACTTCGGCTTCGATCTCCACGGGAATGCCGAACGGGAGCGAAGCGACTCCCACGGCCGAGCGCGCGTGGAGCGCGCTGTCCTCCGGCCACAGCTGGTGGATCAGATCGGAGAAGCCGTTGATCACCGCGGGCATGCGGGTGAAGCCCGGTGCCACGTTGACCATGCCGAACACCCGCAGCCAGGCCGTCACCCTGTCCAGGTCGCCGAGGGCCGCGCGCAGGCTGGTGACCATGTGCAGCCCGGTCGCCCTGGCCGCCGCGTAGCCCTCCTCCACGCTCACCTCGGCGCCGACCCGTCCCGCCGGGCCGTCCACCGACCAGTCGGGCAGCAGCGGTCCGTGCCCGGACAGATAGGCCCGGTTCCCCCGCACCCGGACCGACGGGAAGGGCAGCCGCAGCCCGTCCGGCGGAATGAGCGGCGCCGGCAGGACGAGGCCGAGTTCCCTGATGCGTTCCTCGACGCCCATCGCGCTCACACCCCTTCCGCGCGGGTACGGCGCAGCGCCTGCGCGGCGAACTCGGCCACGTACCGCGACATCCAGTCGGTGAAGGCGGCCTGGTCCGTCATGGCCAGCATGCGGTGGGCGGCGTAGTCGGCCCGCGCCCGCCGCAGGAACGCGTCGTCGTGCTCGCCCATGATCCCCATGAGCCGGTCGGCGGCGTCGAGCATGCGGAACGCCGACAGCAGCCTGGTCTCGTCCAGGGCGAGCGGCGCGCTGCAGACCAGCACCGTGACGGTCTCGTAGAGGGCGCGGTCCAGTTCCTCGCCGGCCGCGGTCATCGCGCGCCGTCCTCGAAGGCGGCGCCGAAGGCGTTGTGGTGCAGCCCCGAGGTGAATCCGCGCACCGCGGGCGAGGCCGTCTCCTTGGTGACGTAGCCGATGGCGACCGTCACGTCGGGGCGGATGTGCGCGGGCAGCCCGAACAGGGCGCGGACCGCCTCGTCCGCCCAGCTGGTGACGGTGCAGATGCCCAGGTCCAGCGTCTGCGCCATGAGCGCGAGGTGCGCGCAGGCCGCGCCGGAGTCCAGGCGGCTGACGTGCTCGACCATGCGCGGGCCGCCGGTCGTGCCGGCCTGGTCGAGGTCGGAGCACAGGGCGAGCATGGCCGGGGCGTTGTTCAGGAACCCCGGCAGCACCTGCCGCGCGGTGGCCAGCAGCACCGGATCGTCGACGACGACCACGTGGCGTACGCCCGAGCGGGCCTGCTGGGCGCGGGCCGCCGCCCAGGCCATCCGGCCCAGGACCTCGGCGGGCACCGGGCGGTCCTCGAAGATCCGGTGCATACGGCGGCGCCGCATGCCGTCGGCTATGTCGAGTGGCTTGGCATCGATCATGTGCGCTCCCTGGGGGGTTCGGGAAGGTTGTGCCTGACCCTAAGCCGGGCCAGACAAAAGGGATATGTGCGATAGCACATCTCAAATCCTCATCTTGTGCGCATCGCACACCTGGGACTATCGTGCGGCTGATGACGGTGGTCCGCGAACTCCTGCTCAGGCCCGACATCGGCCGGGCCGTCACGGTGCTCTGCGACGCCGGGCACTCCCGCGACATCGCGCGGGTCACGCTCATCGAGGACATGCGGGCCATCCCGCCCGCCCCCCACGGCCAGGTCGGGGTCTGCACCGGCAGAGCCTCCGACGAGATCAACCCCGACCTGCTGGACGTCGCGGTGGGCTTCGCCGCCGGCGCGAACGTGGCCGCGCTCGCCCTGGTCGGGCTGCCCCCCGACCGGCCGCTGCCGCTGACCGTCAGCAGGCTGGCCGAGCGGCGCGGGCTCTCGCTGCTGTCGGTGGAGCGGGGCACGGACCTGGCGCGGCTCGTGATCGCGATCGAGCAGGAGCTCGCCCTCGGGCCGATGCGCACGATCTCCCGGGCGGCGGCCGCGCTGGCGGCCCTGGACCGCGCGGAGCCGGGGCCCGACCCGATCGGCGAGCTGGCCGCGCTGGCCGGGCGCGAACTCGGCAGGCCCGTCACCGTCGAGCGGCGCCCGGACGGCGAGGGGGCGCCCGTCACCGCCGAGCAGCACCCCGATGGGGAAGGGGTGCCCGTGACGGTCGCCGGGGCGGTGCGGGCGCGGCTGAGGTGCGCGCCGGCCGGGGACGCCTCCGACGCGGTCGTGCGCCTCGTGCTGCACCGGGCCGCCTCGCTGGCCGGGCACACGATCGAGCAGGCCCGCCGTACCTCGGAAGGGCCGGCCGCGTCGCGGGCGGCGCTGCTGGCGGAGCTGCTGCTGAGCGCGCCCGAGGACGCCGGGCCGCTGCTGGCCAGGACGCGGCGCGCGGGCTTCGTCGTCGACGGCTGGCACACTGTGATCCACATCGAGCTGGACAACCTCGACAGCCTCACCGGCGGCGAGGCGGCGCGCCACGAACTCACGGTCGAAGCCCGCCGCCTGGCGCTGCAGGCGGCCTTGAACGACGGCGCGGACTGGCAGCGCGCGGACGCCGGCAGCGCGCTCACGCTGGTGCGGACCGACCGGTCCGAACCCGCCGCCACCCAGCCGAAGGCGCTCGCCCGCACCGCGAGCGCCGTGCTCGCCAGGCTCAAGGAGCAGTTCGCCGGCCTGCGCCTGTACTGCGGCGTCGGCGGCTCCTACCAGGGGCTCGAAGGCCTGCAGACCTCCGCGACCGAGGCGCGCGCCGGCGGGGCGGCCGCGCGCACCGCCCGCCACCAGGACCGTCCGCTCGCCTTCCGCGACCTCGGGTTCCGGCGCGTGCTGCTGCAGTGGTACGCCATGAACAGCTCGCGCGTCGTCGTCGACCGCCTGCTGGCCCCGCTCGACGAGCTCGGCCCGCGGCGCAAGGACGAGGCCATCCGCACGCTCCAGGCCTTCCTCGACCACCCCGGCTCGCCCCGCGACGCGGCGGCGGCGCTGGGCGTGCACCGCAACACCGTCGCCAACCGGGTCAAGAGGCTGCTCGACCTGCTCGACATGGACGGCGACAACGCCGACCACCGCCTCCTGCTGCAACTGGCCTGCCGCGTGGCCGCCCGAGCGAGCCAGGATGGACCGGTCGCGACCCCGATAGCCTCTGGATCCGGGGCCGGACACCCGGCAGGCGCACAGAAAGTCGGTACGAGATGACGGCGGAAAAGCTCGGGGATCTGGCGGAACGCTTCTGGCGGTGGCGAGTCGCGGCCGCTCCCGACTCCGGCGACGACATCACGAGGGTCGAGCGTCCGCCCGGCTGGGTGCCGGACTGGTCGGCGGCCTCGGTGGCGGCCCGGCGGGAGACGTGGCGTTCCTACGACGCGGAGCTGCGCGCGCTCGACCTCGACGGGGCGCCCGTCCCGGTCGGGGTCGACGCCAGGCTGCTGGGGTCGGCGCTCGCCCGGGTGAGGTGGGAGCTGGACGTCCTGCGGGCCTGGCAGCGCAACCCCTGCTTCTACCTGGACCAGGCGTTGGTGGCCGTCTACAACCAGCTCCTGCCGGCGCCGCCGTTCACCGTGACGCGAGCCGCCTCGATCGTCGCCGCGCTGGACGCGATTCCCGCGGTGCTGGCCCAGGGCCGCGAGAACCTGGCGGGCCACGCCGCCGCGCCGTTCGCCCGGTCGGCGCTGACGCTGCTGGAGAGCGCGGGCCCATCCCTGAGCACCGCGATGTCGGCCCTCGCGCCGCTCCTGCCGGACGGCACGCGGCTGGGCGAGACGACGCGGGCGGCCGTGCGCGCGCTCGACGACTTCGCCGTCTGGCTGCGCGGGCAGCTGCCCGCCTGCACCGACCGGACGGCCGTCGGGGCCGGCGCGCTGGCCTTCTTCCTGCACGAGGTCGCGCTCCTGCCGTACGGCGCGCGGCAGGTGCGCGCCATGGGGCGCCGGGAATGGGACAGGGCCGAGGCGCTGGAGGCCGCGCTCCGGCACCGTCACCGCGAGGCGCCCGACCCCGCCCTGCCCACCGGCACCGCCGCCCTGGTCGAGACGGAGGCGGCCGACGAGCTGGCGTTGCGGGCCTTCTACACGGATACGGGCCTGCTGAGCCAGCCCGCCACCCTGCGCCACTACCTCTTCGCCGAGATGCCCGCCTACCTGGCGCCGCTGTCGTGGCTCGGCGTACCGCACGAGATCGGCGTCGAGTCGCGTCCCGGCGCCGACGCGATCAGATACGTCGAGCCGCCCCGGCCCGACCTGCCGTACTTCGAGCTGGCCGCCGCCCGCGACCCTCTGGTCCAGCTCGCCCACGAGGGCGTCCACGCCCAGCAGCTGGCGCTGTCGTGGCACCACCCCGATCCGGTACGCCGCCGCTACCACGACTCGGCGGCCAACGAGGGCATCGCCTTCTACCACGAGGAACTCATGCTGCAGGCGGGGCTGTTCGACGGCTCCCCGCACAGCGCCGTGTTCGTGGCCAACGCCATGCGGCTGCGGGCGCTGCGGGTGGAGGTGGACGTCGCGCTCGCGCTCGGAGACCTCACACTGGACCAGGCCGCGGACGTCCTGGCCGA
Organism: Nonomuraea sp. NPDC050540; assembly: GCF_044457485.1. Taxonomy (NCBI): domain Bacteria; kingdom Bacillati; phylum Actinomycetota; class Actinomycetes; order Streptosporangiales; family Streptosporangiaceae; genus Nonomuraea; species Nonomuraea sp. NPDC050540. The sequence goes on along the minus strand of NZ_JBITHA010000030.1, from coordinate 21,689 downwards.
TGCGGTGCCGATGGACAGGGCCACGGCGTGGGAGGAGGCCGTGTTCTTCGCGGGCAACCCCGGGCAGGGGCTGAGCTATCAGATCGGCAAGCTGCAGGTGCTCGACCTGCTGGCCGCCACCCGCCGCAGCCAGGGCGCGGCGTTCGATCTCGGGGCCTTCCACGACCGGCTCTGGCTGGAGGGCAACGTGCCGCTCGCGCTCCAGCGGTGGGAGTCGCTCGGCCTCACCGACCACATCGAGGAGGCCGACCGGCTGGCCGAACTCGGGTAGCGCGGCCGGCTCTACGATGGCGCCCATGGAGGGGAACGCTTCGGACGTCGTGCGGGCCTGGGACGCGCGTGCCGACCACTATCTGCGCCTGTTCCGCCACGAGCTGGAGGGGAAGCCCTTCGACCGGGAGGTCCTCGACGCGTTCGCCAAGCGAATCGGCGACGGAGGCAGAGTGTGCGACGCGGGCTGCGGGCCCTGCGGTCACGTGACCGCGCTGCTGGCCGCGCACGGCCTGGACGCCTTCGGCGTCGACCTGTCGCCGCGCTGCGTGGAACTGGCCAGAAGCGAGCAGCCCGGATGCCGGTTCGAGGTGATGGACCAGCGGGCCGTCACGCCGGCGCTCGACGGCCTGGTGTCGTACTACTCCCTGCACGACCAGCCCAAGCGGGAACTGCCGGCCGCGCTCACCGCGTGGGCGGCGGCGATCCGTCCGGGCGGTCAGCTCCTGGTCGTCGCCAAGGAGGGATCCGGCGACGGCGTCATCGCCGATCCGCTCGGCAGTGAGCTGCGGGTCTACTGGGCCGAGTTCACCGCGCCAGAACTGCGTGCCGCGGCCGGGGCGGCCGGTTTCCTCGTGGACGACGTCACCGTCCGCGAGGCGTACGAGGACGAGATCCCCACCAGGAGGATCTACCTGTCCGCCACCCGCTCAGCCGACCCGGCGGGCTCGTAGCGCTTCCAGGGCCTTGTCGGCGTGGACGGACATGCGGATCTCCGACTTGACCACCGCCAGCACGCGGAAGTCGGTGTCGATCACGAAGGTCTGGCGCCGGGTCGGCGCCAGGGCCAGCCCCCGCCGCACGCCGAACCTGCCGGTGACCGTCCCGTCCGGGTCGGACAGGAGCGGGTAGCCGAGCCGGTGCGTGTCGGTGAACTCCCGCTGCCGCTCCACCTCGTCGGTGCTCACGCCGACGGGCCGCGCCGACTCCTGCGCGAACTCGGCCGCCAGGTCGCGGAAATGGCAAGCCTCGCGGGTGCAGCCCGCGGTCAGCGCCGCCGGGAAGAAGAAAAGCACCACGGGACCGTCCGCCAGCAGGTCCGACAGCCGGCGCGGCCGGCCCGTCTCGTCGGGAAGCTCGAAGTCCTCGACGAGGTCGCCCGTTCTCATGCGACGACCTTACGTCTCGCCGGCCGCCCGGTACTCGGTGGGGGTCTGGTCGTGGGCCTGGCGGAAGGCGCGGTAGAAGCTGGAGCGGGTCTGGAAGCCGCTGGCGTGCGCGATCCGGTCCACGCCCCAATCGGTGCCGGACAGCAGGCGGCGGGCGTGGGCGAGGCGGAGCTGGGTGACGTACTGCCAGACGGGCATGCCGAGCGCCTGCTTGAAGGCCAGCGCCGCGTAGGTGGGGTGCACTCCGGCCGCCTGCGCGATCTCCTCGACGGTGAGGTCGCCGGTGTAGCCGCGGGCGATGACGGCGAGCATGCGTTCGGCCGAGCGGGCCTCCACGGCGCCGGTGGCCGGTCGCCTGCCGGTCGCGAGGCGGGCGAGCCTGGCGTGGAGCTCCAGCAGGCAGATCTCGGCCTCGTCGGCCACCGGGCGGCGGCCCAGGCGCAGCTCCTCCTCCCAGCGGCGCATAAGGAAGCGGTCGTGGGCGGATTCGCGGGCGGTGCCGTACAGGAAATGGCCCTGCAGGAGGCGGTCGAGCGCGCTCTGCAGGGCGGGCTGGCCGATGACGGCGCTCAGCGGGACGGTCACCCAGAGGAAGTCGACGTCGCGCTCGGACACCAGCCGGTGCGGGTAGCCGCCCCAGAAGACGGCGAGCCTGCCGCGCGGCAGGTCCACCGCGCCCGCCGAGGTGGTGTAGCGGGCGGTGCCGGACAGGACGAGGTTGAACTCCAGCTCGGGGTGGATGTGGGACCGCGGCATCGGTCCCGAGGTCACGTGGAAGGCCCGCAGGCCGATCACCTGGGCGAGGGGCACGACCTTGAGAATACGCGACTCCTTGCCGATTGCGCGTGGATGCCCGGCGGGGGTGCGGCGCAGGAGGGTGGAGACAACACCCCTTGATGCGGAGGTACGCACCATGTCCGAGCTCGACGACTTCATGTTCGACCTCAACGGCTACCTGATCCTGGAGAACGCGGTCGACCAGGACCTGCTGGCGCGGCTCAACGCCGAGTTCGACGCCTTCCCGCGCGATCTGGCCCGCGGCGAGTGGTACCGGGGCGGCCAGCGGCGCGACTACACCCCGGAGACCGGGTTCGAGCTGCACCAGGCGGTGGCGGCCGGGCGGCCGTTCGAGGAGCTGATCGACCATCCGAGCTGGTTCGAGCTGGTCAAGCACTACGCGGGCGAGGAGGACAGCTACATCCCCGGCGTCTTCATCGACGAGACGATCGCCTCGATCAGGGAGTCGGGCGGGCACCATCCCGTGCACTCCGGCGGCTACCGTACGGCGCTGCGCTGCGGCTACCGCTACGACCACGGCGTCTTCCGCTGCGGCCAGGTCAACATCATCCTCGCGCTCACCGACATCGGGCCGGGCGACGGCGCGACGATGGTGGTGCCCGGCTCGCACAAATCGAACTTCAAGCATCCGCTGGCCGGCGACTACGCGCGCGGCGACCGGATGGACACCCTGCCCGGCGCGATCCCGGCGTATCTGAACAAGGGCGACGCGCTGCTCTTCGTCGACGGGCTGATGCACGGCGGCTCCACCCGGACGAACCCGGGTGAGCGCCGCGTCCTCATCTACCGGTACGGGCCCGTCTGGGCCGGCAGCCGCTACGGCTACGCCTACGACGACGCCTGGCTGAAGGAGCTGCCGGAGCGTCGGCGCAGCGTGCTCTACCCGGTGCCGCGCGTCCATGTCGGCGACCCCTGCCCGGCCGAGCCCGGCAACCGCTGAGTTCCGGAGTCCCCGTCGTCGGCGAACAGGTGGCGGTCGTGGTGGGCGACGGCGTACTCGATGGCGCCGAAGACCACGCACTCCTCCCCCAGCGTCGAGGCGCGGACCTCGGGCATGCGCATGCACACGCGTTCGAGGCGTTCGCGCAGCGGCGGCAGCAGGACGTCGGCCGAGCGGGAGAAGCCGCCGCCGAGCACGACGACCTCCGGGTCGAGCAGCAGCACCATGGCGGCGGTGCCGACGGCCAGGTCGTCGACGAAGCGTCCGACGCAGTCCAGGGCGACGGGGTCGCCGTCCCTGGCCGCGGCGAGCGTGTGTCCCGCCGCGTCCTCGGGCGGCACGTCGGCGGGTACGGCGGGGCAGGCGTGCAGGTGTTCCGGGGCGTCGTACCAGCGCGCCTCGGGCAGCATGGCGATCTCGCCGGCGGCCGCGCCGTACCCCCGGTGGAGTTTGCCGTCGATGATCAGGGCCGATCCCATACGCCGTCCGATGTGCAGGAAGACGACGTCGCCGGCGCCGCGCGCGGCCCCGCGCTTGGACTCGGCGAGCACGGCGAGCCTGCTGTCGTTCTCGATCAGCACCTCGCACGGGAACATGCGGCGCAGCTCGGCGGCCAGGTCCAGGCCGCGCCAGGCGGGGATGGCGGCGGAGAAGACGACGTGGCCCTCGCGGGTGACGACGCCGTTGGTGCCGACGGCCACGGTCCAGAGGTCGGTCATGCGCTTGTCGCTCAGGGCGAGGCAGCCGTCCACCGCGCGCTCTATGGCGGCCAGCCGGTCGGCGAGCGGGGCTTCCGGCAGGACGGGCTGCCTGGTCTCGGCCAGCACCTCGCCGTCGAGGTCGGCCAGCGCGGCACGGACGTTGTGCGCGCCTATGTCGATGCCCACCAGGTAGCCGCTGTCGGCGCGGAAGCGGTAGCGCCGGGCGGGGCGGCCCATGCTGCCCGCGGTCGGCGGGACCTCGACGACCCAGCCGAGTTCGATGAGCTCGTCGACGACGTCTTTGGTGGAGGGTCTGGACAGGCCGGTCCGCTCGGCCAGGGCCGACAGCGTGAGCGGCCCGGCCCCGCGCAGCTCGCGCAGGGCCGACAGCGAGTTGAGCTGTCTCAGCCGGGACAGGTCACCGCCGCGAAGGTTCGTCATCGTCCTCCCTAATGGAGCTTTCCTGGTTATGTGAGCAGTATGCCAGTGCGCACTTCGGCTCGTTTTCCTTGGTTTTCGCTACGAAATCGGCATTGACCCGCTGATTGCCACGGTGCTAGTAATGAAGCACTCCTTCGTAAGTAGCGAGAGGAAACAAGCCTGATGCCGTTCGCAGACGTCGGCGAGGTCAGCTGCGACCCCCGGAACGCGCTGGTCTTCGAACACGGCTGGCAGTCGTGGAGCCCGACAGGCGCCTACCGCCTGGACGACCGGCCGCCCCGTGCGGCCGACCCCACGATCCAGACCCTCTGCTACCGCCCCGAGACGCCGGTGCCCGCCGGCGTGTTCCAGGGCGAGGGCCTGCTCGCGATCGACCCCGGCGACGGTGGTCCCGTCGAGTTGTGGTCCGCGCCCGGCCCTCTGCACGTGCCCTCGATCCGGGCCCGGCGCGAGCACGACCGGCTGATCGTCTCGGCCGACGGCCCGGTACGGCACAGCCGTACCTCACAAAGCCTGGACCGGGCGCTGCGCGACTGGGCCCGCACGATCGCCACCGGGCACGCCCCCGAGTCGTTCCCCGCGGTGCCGCCCATGTGGTGCACCTGGTACGGCTACTGGGACAAGGTCACCGAGGCCGACGTCCTGGAGAACCTGGAGCTGGCCCGGCGGCACCGCGTGGACGCCGACATGTTCCTCATCGACGACGGCTACGAGGCCGGGATCGGCGACTGGCTGGACTTACGACCGGAGTTCGGCTCGCTGGAGCGCGCGGTCGGCGCGATCACCGACGCCGGCAAGCGGGCCGGGATCTGGGTCGCCCCCTTCCTGGCGGGCCACCGCAGCCGGATCTTCCGCGAGCACCCCGACTGGCTGGTGCCCGGAGTGTCCGCCGGGCACATGTGGGACCAGGACCTCGCCGTCCTCGACGTCACCCACCCCGACGCCGCCGCCCACCTCGTCCACGTCTTCGAGCGGCTGGCCGCGATCGGCCTGACCCATTTCAAGCTCGACTACATCTACGCCGGCGCGCTCCCGGGCCGCCGCCACCAGGACGTGGATCCGATCGCCGCCTACCGCAGGGGCCTGGAGCTGATCCGCGAGGGCGCGGGACCCGGCGCCACCATCCACGGCTGCGGCGCCCCGATGCTGCCCAGCCTCGGCCTGGTCGACATCATGCGGGTCAGCCCCGACATCGCCCCCACGCTGCTGCCGAGGTCCGGCGACATCAGCCAGCCGTCGCAGCTCGGCGCCTCCCTGGCCGGGGCGGCCAGGGAGTTCCTGCACGCCCGCTGGTGGGTCAACGACCCCGACTGCCTCATCGCCAGGCCCGAGGTGGAGGCCCGCGAGGACTGGGCCGCCCACATCGCGGCCACCGGCGGGCTGCGCGGCTCCAGCGACCCGATCGCCGCGCTCGACGCGTGGGGGCTGGAGACGACCAGACGCCTGCTGGTCCCGACCAGGACGGATCCGTCGTGACGGCCGACGCGCGGCCCCTGTCGGCGGCGAGCGGCCGGCGGCGCCGCGGGAAGGCGCGCCGCGGCTGGCGCTCCCTGCACCCCTACGTGTTCGTCGCGCCGAGCCTGTTCGGCGTCGTCGCCTTCCTCCTGCTGCCCGTCCTCATCGTCTTCGGCCTCAGCCTGTTCGACTGGGAACTGCTGTCGGAGCCGGTCTTCGTCGGCCTGGACAACTACGTCGCGATGGCGGCCGACGGCACGGTCTGGAGCTCGCTCGGCGTCACCGTCCTGTACGTCCTGCTGTGCATCCCGCTGCAGACGGTGCTCGCGCTGGCGCTGGCGATGCTGGTGAACCAGAAGCTCAGGGGGATCAAGTTCTTCCGCGCGCTGTTCGTGATCCCCTGGATCGCGACGCCGATGGTGCTCGGCCTGGTCTGGAGCTGGATCTTCGACCCGAGGGACGGCGCGATCAACCGGTTCCTGGAGGTGTTCGGCGTCACCGGGCCCGCCTGGCTGTCGGAGACCTCGCTGGCGCTGCCGGCGGTCGCCCTGGTCAGCGTCTGGCAGAACACCGGCTACAACATGCTGTTCTTCCTCGCGGGGCTGCAGGGGATCCCGCAGGAGCTGCACGACGCGTCCTCCGTCGACGGGGCCACGCCGCGCCAGCGCTTCTTCCGGGTGACGCTGCCGCTGCTCAACCCCACGATGTTCTTCGTCATGGTGACCAACATGATCGGCGCCTTCCAGGCCTTCGACACGATCTACTCGATGACGGCGGGCGGGCCCAGCGAGTCCACGACGGTCTTCAACTACAAGATCTTCCACACCGCGTTCAGGGAGTTCGACTTCGGCTACGCCGCCACGCTGTCGATGCTGCTCTTCCTGATCATTCTGCTGGTGACGACGGCGCAGATCCGGTTCTTCAGCAAGCGCACCACCTACGACCTGAGCTGAGGCAGACCGTGAAGCGATTCCTCCTCTACGCCGTCCTCGTCATCGGCGCGTTCGTCTCCGTCTTCCCCTATCTGCTGGTCGTCCTGACCGCCTTCAAGGACCGCGCCCAGCTCCACACCACCGCGCCGTGGCTGCCCGGCGACCCGATGACGACGGCCAACCTGGAGAAGCTGCTGGGCGGCGACTTCCCCTCCTTCATCCTGAACACGCTGCTCATGACGCTCGCGCTGACGGCCGGGCAGCTGGTGTTCACCACGTTCGCCGCCTACGCGTTCGCCAGGCTCCGCTTCCGCGGCAGGGAGGTGCTGTTCTGGCTGTTCGTCGCGACCATGATGGTGCCGGTCGCGGTGACGGTCATCCCGCTGTTCCTCATCATGCGTCAGCTCGACCTCATCAACACCTGGGGCGGGCTGCTGGTGCCGTACATCCTCGGCACGCCGTACGGGATCTTCCTCATGCGGCAGTTCTTCCGCGGCCTGCCCGCGGGGCTGGAGGAGGCCGCGCGCATCGACGGCGCCGGGCCGCTGACGATCCTTCTGCGGGTACTGCTGCCGCTGTGCAAGCCCGCGCTGGGCACGCTGGCGATCATCACCGTGATCTCCACGTGGAACAGCTTCATGTGGCCGCTGATCATCACCAGCGGCGACGAGACCAAGGTCATCACCGTCGCCCTCGCGGCGCTCAAGGTGGGCATCGGGGTCGACTACACGGCGATCATGTCCGGCGGGCTGATCGCGCTGGTCCCGATGGTCGTGATCTTCATTTTCTTCCAGCGTTACATCGTCCGGTCGGTCGTGTTGACCGGGCTGAAGTGAAAGGCGTACCCCCCATGAAATCCCCCCGTCTCCGCCTCGCCCTGGCGGCGCTGACCCTGCTCCCCCTCGCCGCCTGCGGCTCCGGATCCTCCGACGCCGGCGGACCGGTGACGCTCACCTACCGCATCTGGGACGAGCAGCAGAAGGTCGGCTACGACAAGGTCATGGCCGCCTTCGAGAAGGCCAACCCGAACATCAAGGTCAAGATCGAGGTCCTGCCCTGGGACGACTACTGGACCAAGCTCACCGCCGACGCGGTCGCGGGCAGCGGCCCCGACGTGTTCTGGATGCAGGTCACCTACTTCCCCGAGTTCGCCACCAAGGGCGTGCTGGCCGACCTCGGCTCGCTCGGGCTGGACACCGCGAAGTACCACCCCAACGTCGTCGCCTCCAACACCTATGAGGGCAAGCTGTACGGCGTGCCCAAGGACTGGGGCATGCCAGGCATCCTGTACAACAAGGACCTGTTCAAGAAGGCCGGCGTGGAGATGCCGGACAAGCTCACCTGGGCGCCCGACGGCTCCGGCACCCTGCTGGAGCTGGCCAGGAAGCTGACCGTGGACGAGGCCGGCAAGCACCCCGGCGAGGCCGGCTTCAACGCGGCCAAGACCAAGGTGTACGGCTTCGCCTCGGCCAACCACTCGCAGACCCAGTGGATGAACTGGATCGAGTCCAACGGCGGCAAGCTCATCGACAAGCCGTTCGGCAAGTACACCTTCAACGACGACGCCTCGGTCCAGGCGGTCCAGTTCGGTGTGGACCTGGTGAACAAGCACCAGGTCTCGCCGCCGGCGAGCCAGACGAACCCGCCCACCGGCACGGCCGCCGACATGTTCAAGGGCGGCCAGGTCGCCATGTACCCGGCCAACAACGCGCTGCTGCCGTTCGTGGCGCCCGAGGCGGCGTTCGAGATCGGCGTCGCGATGATGCCGGAGGGCCCCAAGGGCCGCTCGGCCAACATCAACGGCCTGGGCGAGGCGGTGTACGCCAAGTCGAAGCACCTGGAGGAGGCCAAGAAGCTCGCCGCCTACCTGGGCACCGAGGAGGCGCAGAAGTCGATGGCCGACCAGGGCTTCGCCTTCCCCGCGCTCAAGGGCGACGCGCTGGCGCAGGGCTACGTCGACTTCTGGAAGACCACCAAGAAGATCGACGTCACCCCGTACCTGGAGGAGTCCAAGGGCACGACGTTCAACATGCCGATCGTGACCGGCTGGACCGGCTTCGAGCAGAAGCTGAACTCCATCTTCAACGAGATCTACCTGGGCCGGACCCCGGTGAAGCAGGGCCTCGACCAGGCCGTCACGGACGGCAACGCGACCATCAAGTAGGAGTCCCTCATGATCACCCGGCGATCGTTGTTCGCCGGGGGCGCCGGCGTGGGCCTGACCGCCGCACTGGGGGACTCCCCGGTGCGCGCGGCGGCCCGGCGCGCCCCCTTATCCGATGTCTTCCGGCTGGGCGTCGCCTCGGGCGAGCCCGCCCCCGACGGCGTGGTCCTGTGGACCCGCCTGGCCATGGATCCGCTCGCGCTCGACGGTCTGGGCGGCATGCCGAACCGGCCCGTTCCGGTGTCGTGGCAGGTCGCCAAGGACGAGAACTTCCGGCGCGTCGTGCGCGCGGGAGCCGCGGTGGCCCGCCCCGAGGCGGCGCACAGCGTCCACGTCGAGCTGCACGGGCTCGACCCCGGCGCCGACTACTTCTACCGCTTCCGCGCCGGCTCCGAGATCTCGCCGGCCGGCAGGACCGTCACCGCCCCCGCCCCGGGCACCCGCGGCCGGGCGCTGAACCTCTCCTTCACCTCCTGCGCCGACTACCAGACGGGCTGGTTCACCCCGTACCGGCGCATGGCCGAGGATCATCCCGACCTGATCGCCTTCCTCGGCGACTACTTCTACGAGTACGGCGACTACCGCGCCCCGGTGCGCGACCAGGCCGGCGGCGAATGCCTCGACCTGGCCGGATACCGTCTGCGCCTGGCGCAGCACCGCGCCGACCCCGACCTGCAGGCGGCGCACGCGATCGCGCCCTGGACCGTGGTCTGGGACGACCACGACGTGGAGAACGGCTGGGCGGGCGACGTCCCCGAGCAGCCGGACCCGCCGTTCCTGCCGCGCCGGGCCGCCGCCTTCCAGGCCTACTACGAGAACATGCCGCTGCGCCGCGCCCAGCGCCCGGACGGCCCGGCGCTGCGGTTGTACCGCAGCATCCGCTGGGGCGCGGTGGCCAACCTGCACCTGCTCGACACCCGCCAGTACCGCGACCTGTACGCCTGCACGGGCCGGTCCGGGACCGTCGGCCCGGACTGCGCGGAGCGGTTCGCGCCGGAGCGGACCATCCTGGGCCGCCGGCAGGAGGCCTGGCTGGAGGGCGAGCTGCGCCGTTCCCGCGCCACCTGGGACCTGCTGGGCCAGCAGGTCTTCATGATGGAGATGGACTGGGTGAACGGCGAGGCCAAGGGCTGGTCCAACGAGGGCTGGGACGGCTACGTCGCCTCGCGGGACAGGCTGGCCGCGGCCATCGAGGACAACCGGCGCAACGGCGTCGTGCTCACCGGCGATGTGCACTCCCACTGGGCGGGCGAGATCAGGCGCGAGTCCAGGCCGGTGGCGGTCGAGCTGGTCACCACCTCGGTGACCTCGGCGGGCGACGGCCTGGACGAGTACCCCAACACCAAGCAGCTCCTGGCCGAGAATCCGCACGTCAAGTTCTTCAACGGCCGGCGCGGCTACGTGCGCGCCAAGGTCACCACGAGCGAGATGAGGGTCGACTTCCGCTCACTGCCCTACGTCACCCGGCCGGACGCCCCCGCCCACACCTCGGGCTCCTTCGTCATCGAACCCGGCAATCCCACCCTGAACCCAGCATGAGCAGGTGGGTTGATTTTCTGTACTCACTCCCCTAGCGTCTGGGCATGATCTCTGTCGTCCTGGTGGCGGGCGCCTCGTCGGGCGTAGGGCTGGAGACCGCGCGGGCACTGGCCCGTCGCGGTCATCAGGTGTACGGCACCAGCCGCGTGGCGGCCCGCGTGGACCTCCCGGGCGTGACCCCGCTGGCCCTGGAGGCCGGCGACGAACGCTCCGTCCGCGCGTGCGTCGACCACGTCCTCGCCCGGCACGGGCGGCTCGACGCGCTCGTGTACAGCGTGGGCTTCTACACCGCCGGTGCGGTGGAGGAGACCTCGGACGAACTGGCCCTGGCCCAGCTGGAGGCGTACCTGCTGGGCGCTCACCGCCTGGTCCGCGCGGTGCTGCCCGCCATGCGCGAGCAGGGCGCGGGCCGGCTGGTCCTGATGAGCTCCACCGCGGCCGTCGCCGCCATCCCGTTCCACGCGATCTACTCGGCCAGCAAGGCCGCCCTGAACCACTACGCCGAGGCGCTGCGCGACGAGGTCGCGCCATTCGGGGTGCGGGTGGCGTGCGTCGAGGCCACCAGCGTGCGTACGGGGGCGGCGGTCGCGATGCGCGAGAGCGACCCGATCCCCGGCTACGAACCCGTACGCACGCGGGTCATCGAACGCTTCCGGCGGCTGCAGCTCGACGGCCCGTCGCCGGTGCCGGTGGCCGACGGCATCGTCCGGGCCGTCGAGGCCCGCCGCCCGCGCCCCGTCTACCGGATCGGGGCGCAGGCCCGCATGCTGCCGTGGCTGCGCGCCGTACTCCCCGATCCGGTGTTCCGGCGGCTGTACGGCCGCTTCTTCCACGTCAGCCGCCCTGGGTGACCCGGATCGTGGTCGGGTCGAACAGCCCGAGTATCAGGCTGAACGTGGCGTTCTTGGTGGCCACCAGCACGGTGGTGTCGGCGACGGGCACCAGGTCGCCGTTCTCGAACAGCGCCGACTCGGCCTCCAGCCACAGCTTGCAGCCCTCCTCGCCGGGCTTCAGCGTGGCCTCCTCAACCAGCTTGGTGTAGCGCTCGTTGGCCAGGTGGGCGAAGTTGGCCCCCTTCGGCGCCGCGGGCCCGCTCAGGAAGCCGACGAGCTGCGAGGGCAGGGTGACGCCGATCGGCAGCCAGGCCACGTCCCAGTCCTGGGTGGCGTTGAGCGACTCGGCCAGCTTGGTGTCCAGGACGCCGTTGAGCTTGATCTCCACGCCCAGCTTCTTCCAGGTGGCGGCCAGGTACTCGGCCGCCGCCTGGATGCCCGCGCCCTTCGTGGTGACGTAGAGGTAGCGCAGCGACAGCCGCTTGCCGTCCTTGACCCGGATCCCGTCGGGGCCCGCCTTCCATCCGGCGGCGTCCAGCCCCGCGGCGGAGGCGGCGGCGTCGAAGGCGGGCACGTGACCGGCCACGCTGTCGCCCTTGCACGGCCTGGGCTCGGCGACCATGCCGGTGGCCGGTCTGCCCGTCCCGCTGGTGGCGATGCCGCCCAGTTCCTTCAGGTTGACGGCCTGGGTCAGCGCCTTGCGCACGGCCGGGTCCTTGGTGGGCCGGTCGTCGCCCTGGTGGTAGAAGAACTGGTGCTGACCGGCCGACGGCAGCATCTTGCCGATGCCGGGCGCCGCCTCCAGGCGCGTACGGTCGGCGCCGTAGAACGTGGCCCCGTTGATGCTCCCGGCCAGCAGCAGGTTCGCGGCGGTCTGCTCGTTGGGCACGACCTTCAGCACCACCTTGTCCGGCAGCCCCTTCGACGTGGCCCCGTTCGGGCCCCAGGCGTAGTCCTTGCGGACCTCGAAGGTGTAGGAGTCGCCGGGCGCGGCCGACTTCAGCACGAACGGGCCCGTACCGGAAGTGGCGCGGGCGATGGACGCGCGGTCCTTCACCCCCTTGCCGCAGACGATGAACAGGCTCTCGGCGCTCTGCAGGATGAAGGAGAACGGCTTGGGCGTGGACAGCGTCACCGTCCCGGCTGCGTCGTCGGCCACGGCCTTCATCCCGACCGGCAGCAGGACGCCGTAGATGGGCGACTTGGTGGCCGGGTCGGCGATGTGGTTGACGTTCTGCGCGACGTCGGCCGGGGTGAGCTTGGAGCCGTCGGAGCAGGTGACGTCCTTGCGCAGGGTGAAGGTCACCGAGTCCGGCTTGACCTCCCACTTCTGCGCGAGCGCGGGCACGATCGTGCCGTCTTCGGTGCTGGCGACCAGGGTGTCGTAGGCGACCGAGAGCACGAGGTTCGTGGCGCCGAGCACGCCGGTGGCCGGGTCGAGCACACCGGGGTCGGCGGACAGGGCGTAGGTGAACGTGCCGCCCGCGACCGGACCACCGGCGGGGGCCTGCGTACCCCCGCCACCACACGCGGCCGTGACCAGAGCCAGGGCGGCGAGCACCGCTGCTTTCTTCATGCACGAACAGTGGTACCTGCCCGCCACCGCATCTTCGTGCCACCCGACGAAACTCCGCCGCTCCCTCGTGCCACACACCCGAGCCACCCGATGGGCGGTCGCCCCGCGGAAGGCTCAGGGGCGGCCGGTGAGGGTCTGGAGGTGGTGGCGCAGGGTGCGGGCCATCAGGCCGGGTGGCATCCGGTCCGGCCGGAGCACGCCCTCCAGCGTCAGCCCGTCGATGAGGGCGGCCAGCCGCTCGGTCTCCAGTTCCGCGTCCAGCGGGCAGCGCCTGGCCAGGCCGTCGACGATCCGGCGTACCAGCTTGCGCATGCCGTCGTGGGACTCGCGGGCCAGCGGCTCCAGCTCGGGCCGGGTGCGGGCGGCCGTCGCGAAGGCCAGCCACACCGTGGTCTCCTCCCGCCGCTGATCGTCGAGCGGCAGCAGTTCCGACAACATCCGCTGCGCGCCCTCGGCCCTGGCGTCGCGGTCCTGCTCGGCCAGCAGCGGCCCGACCCGCTCCATCAGCCGCGCGGCCACCCGGTCGAGCGAGGCCCGCATCGCGAACACCATCAGGTCCGTGTGGCTGTCGAAGTAGTGCCTGACCGAGCCGATGGCCAGCCCGGCCTCCGCGGCGACGTTGCGCAGGGACGCGTGCTCGAAGCCCGCGCGGCGCACGACGCGGAACACCGCGTCCACGACCTCGTCCCTGCGGGCTTCCGGATCGACCACCTTCGGCATGTGGCCTTTATAGCACACCCCTGCTACTTTATTTGGCATGGACGTGCTAAAAATACTCCTCATCGTCGGCCTGATCGGCTACGTCGTGGCCGGGCGCATGCGCGGCCGGCCGCTCGTCGCCAAGGACGTCTACGTGCCCCCGGCGGTCATGGCCGCCATCGGCGCGCACGGCCTGCTGCAGCGCGACCTGTCCGCGGCCGACCTCGGGTGGCTGGCCCTCACGATCGCGCTCGGGGTGCTCTTCGGCGTGATCCGCGCCGCCACCACCGTCGTGTACGCCCGCGAAGGCGTCCTCTGGCACCGCTACACCTGGAAGACCCTGGTGGTCTGGGCCATCACGCTGGCCATCAGCCTCGGGGTGGGCGCGCTGGCCGTGGCGGCGGGGATGCATGCCGAGGCCAGGTCCATGCCGCTGTCGATCGGCGCCGGACTGCTCGGGGAGGCTCTGGTCATCGTGTTCAGGTCGCGTACGGCCGGCGTCCCGTACGCCGGGCGGGAAAACACCCGGCGGCCGCTCTGAGATCTCTACACTGAGGCCGCCCCTTCATCCGCGACCCCCGACCCAGCGAAGCAAGGGGTTGGACGGGCCATCCCGTCGCCACACGAGAACCGATCACCCAAAAGGAGATTGGAATGCGTAAGTCGTACAAATTCGCACTACCGGCCCTGCTGGCAGCCGGCCTGCTCACGGCACCGGGCGCGCTCACCTCCACCGCCTCCGCCGCGACGGCCCAGTCGGCGAGCGCGATGGCGCTGACCCTCGACAGCGCCGGCTGCGAGGCGATCGCCCGGCGCTTCCTCTGCGAGGTCCACTTCAGCGGCGCGGTCGCGCCGGTCGCCATCCGCTGGTTCGTCAACGGCAACGCCATCCCGTCCTTCGACAACCGCTCCTTCGTGGGCATCGGCTGCCAGCCCACGTTCAGGTACGACATCCGCGCCGTGATCTCCGACGGCACCGGCGCGTCCGTCCAGTTCCACACCACGCCCACCTGCCGCTCGGGCACCCCATAACCTCCGGTGCGGCGGCCCGCCGGGCCGCCGCACCGTGGGTGGAACGTCAGGCGGCCTCCTCCCGGGGGAAGAAGGGGAGGGCCTGGTAGACCTGGTCGGCGGCGGCGAGGATCCGCTCGGCGTCGTCGACCGGCGGGTGGATGTACTCGTTGATCCGCCGCTTGATGTCCGCGCCCGCGGCGCCCGAGGCCATCACCTTGCGGTCCCAGCCCCGGGTGAACACCCCGCCGGCCCCGCCCAGGTCCAGGCACGTGACGTACGGAGCCGGCGTGAAGTCGCGCAGCGGCCTTCCGAGCAGGTCGGCGGCCGCGTTGTACCCGGCGACCTTGCCGAGCGGGGTGGCGTGCTGGCAGGCCTGCATGACCGTGTGCCCGGCGTCGGACGGCGCCGCGGCCGTGTCACCGGCGGCGAACACCTCCGGCAGCGCGCGCAGCCTCCGGTCCACCGGCACCCGGCCGAGGTGGTCGAGTGCGCCGGAGACCTGCCGGGTGAGCTCGCTGGCGCGCAGCCCGACGGACCAGACCACAGCGTCGGCCGCGACCTCGGTCCCGTCGGACAGCACCGCGTACCCGTCGCCGACCTCCGTCACCGTGGTCGAGAGCCGGCGTTGCACGCCCAGTTCGTCCAGCGCCGCCTCGATGTGCGCGCGCGGGCCGGGGCCGAGCTGATGCCCGACCACCTCCGACCGGTCCACCAGCAGCACCCGGCCGCGCGCGGCCAGCGCGGTCGCGGCCTCCAGCCCGACGAATCCGGCGCCGACGACCACGGCGGAGTAGTCCTCGATCCCCCGCAGATGGCCGGTCAGCCGCCGGGCGCCGTCCAGGGTGTCGATGTCGAAGAGCCGTTCCGCGCCCGGCAGGCCCCGCGGTTGCACGAGCCTGCTGCCCGCCGCCAGCACCAGGCGGTCGTAGCCGATCTCCACACCGTCGGCCACCACGACGCGGCGGCCGGTGTCGATCGTGCTCACCGTGGCCCGCACGTGCTCGACCCCGATCGGCCCGAGAAACCTGCTCAGCTCCACCTTGGCCAGGTCCGGCTCCGGCTCGTACAGGCGCGGCCGCAGCACCAGGTGCTCGTTCGGCGCGATGAGCGTGATGCGCAGGTCCGCGTCCGCGCGGGCCAGCGCCGCTCCCGCCGCGCTCCACACGCCCGCGAAGCCACCTCCGATGATCACAACGTGAGCCATCGTCCCGTCCTCTCTCAGCTTTCACCCCCGGGAACGGGGGGTTGCGGCAGGGAGACAAGACAGCGGGCTCAGATGTGACCGAGGTGGGCGAGTTTTTCGGGATTGGCCAGTCTCCTGAACGCCGTGATCCGCCCGCCGGCGACCTCCACGGTGTCGACCCAGACCAGCTTCCCGCCCGCGTACGTGGCCATGGCCGGCCTGCCGTTCACCTCGATGATCCGGTACGCGTCGGGGCGCAGGATCTCGATCGTGCGCACGGCCAGCATGGCGATGAGCTCGGCGCCCTGGAGCGGCCTGCGCGCCGCGGTCACCTTGCCGCCGCCGTCGCCGACGTAGACCGCCTCGGGGGCCAGCAGTGCGATGAGCTCGGCCATGTCGCCCGCGTCGGCGGCCGCCTTGAACGCCTTGAGCACCCGTTCGACCTCGGCTTTGGACGCCGGGGGCGGCTCCTCGGCCGCGGCGACCCGCGCCCTGGCGCGGGAGGCGAGCTTACGGCTGGCGGCCGCCGTGTTCCCGAGCACGCCGGCGACCTGGTCGAAGGGGAAGTCGAAGACGTCGTGCAGCACCAGCGCGACACGTTCGGCGGGCGTGAGCGTCTCCATGACGACCAGCATCGCGGTGCCCACCGACTCGTCGACCAGCACCTGGGCGGCGGCGTCGGGGCCGGTGAGCAGTGGTTCCGGCAGCCAGGGGCCCACGTAGGACTCGCGCCGGACCCGCGCCGAGCGCAGCACGTTGTACGACGTCCTGGCGGACACGGTCACCAGCCAGGCCCGCAGATCCCGCACCTCGGACAGGTCCGCGGCGGCGGCGCGCAGCCAGACCTCCTGCGTCACGTCCTCGGCCTCGGCCACGGTGCCGAGGATCCGGTAGGCCGCCCCGAAGATCGCGGGACGATGCGCCTGCCAGTCCGCCTCCACCATCCCGGCCTCCTCGAATCGGTGAGCGGCCTCCGATTCTAGGCACGCGCTCAGCCGTTGAGGACCTCGCGCAGTTTGCGGGCGAAGGCCTCCGGCTGCCCGGCGTAGCCGAACTCGCCGCCGAGGAAGCCGCCGTGGTGGCTGGGGAAGACCGTGACCCGCTGGCCGAGCAGTTCGGCCGTCGCCACCGCGGTGCGTCCGGTGAAGACGTCCGCCGACTCCTCCCCCACGGCGACGACGACCCGCGTCGGGGCCGCGGCGAGCGCGCCGGTGTCGGGCCGGTAGCCGCTGACCGCCCAGGACCGGTCGGACAGCAGCGGGTCGTCGCGCGAGCCGTCGTCCTCGGCCGGCATCCCGAACGCGGCCGGATCCGGCGCCGGCTGGGCGAAGTAGTCGTCGGTGAACTCGCCCTTCCACCCGGTCATCACCATGAAGGCCGCCATCCCGGCGCCCCAGCCGTTCTTCTCGTACGCCTCGCGGACGCCGGCCCTGGCGCGCCCGGCCGCCTCGGCGTCGGGCAGCACCGGGATGAGCGGCGGCTCGTGCGCCACCAGCGTGACGACGTCGCCGGGATAGGCGGCCACGAGCGCGAGCGCGGTCACCGCGCCGCCGCTGCTGCCGAACATGTCGACCGGGCCCGCACTGAGGGCCTCGATGATGGCGTGCACGTCGGCGGCCTGCGTGGTGGGCGTGTGGTCGTCCCGGCCGTCCTTGCGGGTGCTGCGGCCGAGCCCGCGCGGGTCGTAGGTGATCACCGTGCGCTCGGCGGAGTGCTCCGCCAGGGAGCTGAAGCCGGTGGCGTCCATGGGCTGGCCGATCAGGAACAGCGGCGGGCGTCCGTCGGCCGTGGGCAGCGGCCCGTGGACGTCGTAGACGAGGTCGACCTCGGGAGTCGTGAGCGTGTGCGTGGTCATGACGATGTAGACCCCTTTCGTGCCGGTAACTCATCGGACCCTACTCCGGCCCCCTGACGAACTCGTGAATGCGCGCCCGGCGCTACCCTGACCTCTGTGAATCCTCCAGCCCGTGACCCCGGCCGGCGCATCCGCGACACCCTGGACCGGCTCGACCGCGACGTCGACGCCTGGTTCGCGACCGCCGATCCGGCCGGCCTGCCGTACCTGATGCCGCTGTCGTTCCTGTGGGACGGCGAGGCGATGCTCGTCTCCACCGCCAGGACGAACCCGACGGCCAGGTTCATGGAGGCCACCGGCAGGGTCAGGGTGGCGCTCGGGCCCACGCGCGACGTCGTCCTGATCCACGGTGAGCTCCGTGAGGTGATCCCGTCCGCCGAGCTGCCGGCCGAGGTCGGCGACGCGTTCGCCGCCAAGGCCGGTTTCGACCCGCGCAAACAGGGCGCCTCCTACCCCTACTACCGCATCGTCCCGCTCCACGTGCAGGCCTGGCGCGAGGTGAACGAGCTCGCCGAGCGCGACATCATGCTCGACGGCCAATGGATCGACGTGACGTAGAGCGGGGTTTGTCGGGGGCGGTGGTTATGGTCCCGGCCATGATCGCTTGTTTGGGACGGGCCGCGATGACGGCCCGCACCGCCCCGGCGGACGGGGCGCCCGCATGAACCCCTGGCGGGAGGTCCTCGACCGCATCGAGGCGGGCGAGGACGAGGAACTGGCGAGGTTCCTCAACGGGCTGAACGACCTGGGGCGGCGCGCGGTCGCCATGCGGCTGCCCGCCCACCTGACCGAGGAGTTGCGCGGCGGGGTGGAGGCGCGCTGGGAGATCGAGGGCCTGGCGCCCGGATACCGGCTGGCGGGCGCGGCCTGCTTCACCGGCGCCCGGCAGGTGGCCACCTGGCTGAACCGCAGGGAGCTGCGCCGCCCGGTCGACGCCGAGCGCGACGCGCGCCGGATCATGTCCGTGCTGCGCGGCCGTAGCGTGGAGTGGCGCCGTGAGCTGGCCTTACGGCTGGCGGACCGGCTGCGCCCGCGGACCGGCAGGTCGCGGCGGGGCGACGAGGGCATGCCCGGCTGGGATCTGACCGCCGCCCTGGTGGCCGAGACGGGCATCGAGCCGCCCGGCGGCGACGCCTTCGTCGTCGGCTGGGTGTGGCGGCTGGTGCTGCGGCGGCGCTGGAACCGTGGCGGCCTCGACGGCGATCCGCTGCTCGATCTCCTGGTGCCGCGCCTGTTCACGGCGCAGGGCGTGGCCGGTCCGCTGGCCCTGGACGAACGGTGGAACTCGGGGCTGAGCATTCTGGCCGAGCTGGCCGTGCTGGCCGACGAGGGCAAGGTGGCGCGCGCGACGCTGGTCGGCGGCTGCGCCGGACGGTTCCTGGCCGATGGCCCGGCCGAGGAGATCGCCCCGTTCGTCCGGCTCTGGCGGTTGCTGGCGCCGGAGCCGGACGAGCTGCCCGTGCTCGACTTCGTCCGCCTGCTGCCGCGGGCGTCGTCGCCGCTGGCGCGGCTCGCGCTGGAGGAGCTCGGGCGGGCGGAGGACGCGGGGCTGCTGGACGACGACCTGTTCGCCGAGGCCGTGGGGGCGCTGGCGTACCGGCGGGAGAAGACGTTCGTGCGGGCCGCCGTGCGGTGGCTGGCGCGCACACCCGCGCCGAGGGGCGGCGGCGCGGTGCGCGCGCTGGCCCCGGTGTTCGAGGTGGACACGCCGGCTCTGCGCGAGCGCGCGGTACGGCTCGCGCTCACGCTGGCCCCGCACGCCGGCGCCGCCGGCCGGGAGGCGATCCGCGCGGCCGCCGTCCTGCTGCCCTCAGGCCTGCGTGAGCAGGTGGCCGCCGCCTATGGCGCGAGCGCCGGGGCGGAGCCCGAGCCGCCGGTGGCCGCCGTCCTGCGCGCGAGCGCGTTGCCCGCCCTCGCGCCGCCGCCGGCCGCGCCGATCGAGGTGGTCGCGGCGCTGCGGGAGCCGGGCGCGCCGGAGGAGCCGCACGCGTGCGAGCGGGTGCTGGCCGGGCTGGCCGCGCTGGCCCACCGCGACCGCGACGCGATGGCGGCGGCACTGCGGCCGTGGTGGGCGCGGCACCTGCCGGTGCCCGGCGGCTCCGGACCGCACGTCTACGACCACTATCTCGGTTACGACCGCGGCGTGCACACCCTGCTGGCCCGATGCGTGCTGGCGCTCGTCGATCCGGAGCGGAGCCGGGAGGTGAGCGCGGTGTCGGCCGAGTCGGACGCGTACCACGCCGCCCACGACTGGCCGCCCCAGATCCTCCTGCGGCGCCGCCTGGAGGAGGTGATCGCGCTCTTCGAACGCGGGCGGAGCGTTCCCGCGCTGCTGGCCACCCCGACCGAACCCACCGGCCACGTCGCCGCCGCGGTGCTGGTGGAGCGGATGGAGGCGCTCGGGAACGCCGAGCCGCTGCCCGCCGACTTCGAGCAGGCGCTGCTGCGGCTGCCCCGCCAGACCGACCCGGGACTGCTCGCCCGCGCGGAGCGGCTACCGACGCGGGCGGGGCGGACCCTGGCCGCCTGGCTGCGCGCGGGCGGGTGGCCGGACCCCGCCGTGACGTGGGAACTGCGCGAGGAGCGCGCCGCCTACACCTGGACCCGCCAGTTGCTCCCCACGATCGAACCGCCCGCCGGCCTGCCCGGATGGCTGGCGGAGCTGTGGACGCTCAAGCCCCGCCACGTCTCCCTCTCCTACCCGCGCGACGCCATCTGGTGGCCGATGATCATGCCTTCGCACCGCGAGATCGTGGCCACCGCGCTCGTGCGCTGCATGCCCCTTCTCCCCGAGGCGAACGACGTCAGAACCGACGCCCTGGCGGCCCTGGCCCATGGCGAAGGCCCCGTGGGCACGGCCACCGCCCTCGCGATCGCGGGCGGTCTCGGACACCGCCGCGACGCGCGACGTGCGGCGGCGCTCGACGCGGCCCGCACGCTGGCCGCCCGCGGCCAGCTCCCCGCCGGCGACCTAGGCCGGGCCCTCGCGAAACTGCTCCGGCACCGGCTCGTCCCGCTCAAGCGGATCACCGGCTCGCTCGGCGAACTGACCGAGACCGGCGCGCACACCGAGGTGTGGCACGCGCTCGCCGCCGCCCTCCCGTCCCTGCTGCCCGGCCCCGGCGAACGACCGCGCGCCGGCCTGGGCGACCTGCTGGGCGTCGGCGTACGGGCGGCCGCCCTCGCCGGCACCCGGAGCGAGATCGCCGGGCTGGCCGAGATGGCCGCGCGCAAGGGCTCGAGCCTCGTCCTGTACGAGGCCCGCCGCCTGCACGAGGCCATCTCCGCGTGACCCGGCCGGTGCCCGCCGTGCGCGGGCACCGGTAGCGCGGGGTCAGATCTCGTCGACGGACATCGCGCCCTCGTTCGGGCGCCGGGCCAGGTCGATGCCGAGTTCCTCCGCCGCGCGGAAGACGTCCTCGTCGGTGTCGCGCAACTCGATGGACATGCCGTCACTGGAGAGCACCTCGACGTTCAGGCACAGCGACTGCATTTCCTTGATGAGCACCTTGAAGGACTCCGGAATGCCCGGCTCGGGGACGTTCTCGCCCTTGACGATGGCCTCGTAGACCTTGACCCGGCCGAGGACGTCGTCGGACTTGATGGTCAGGAGCTCCTGCAGGGCGTAGGCCGCGCCGTAGGCCTCCAGCGCCCACACCTCCATCTCACCGAAGCGCTGGCCACCGAACTGGGCCTTACCGCCGAGCGGCTGCTGGGTGATCATGGAGTACGGGCCGGTGGACCGGGCGTGGATCTTGTCGTCCACGAGGTGCAGCAGCTTCAGGATGTACATGTACCCGACGGCGATCGGATAGGGGAACGGCTCCCCGGAACGTCCGTCGAACAGCACCGCCTTGCCGCTCTCCTGCACCAGCCGGTCGCCGTCGCGGGTCTCCAGCGTGTGCCCGAGCAGGCCGACGATCTCCTCCTCGTTCGCGCCGTCGAAGACCGGCGTCGCCAGGTTGGTCCGCGGCTCGACCCGCTCGAAGCCCTTCTCCCGCAGGCGCTGCGCCCAGGCCTCCCTGACCCCGGAGATGTCCCAGCCGCGGGCGGCGATCCACCCCAGATGGTTCTCCAGGACCTGACCGATGTTCATCCGGCCGGGCACGCCCAGCGGGTTGAGGATGATGTCGACCGGCGTGCCGTCCTCGAGGAACGGCATGTCCTCGACGGGCAGGAT
>NZ_JBITHA010000029.1:0-82745 GCF_044457485.1 Nonomuraea sp. NPDC050540 | reverse complement strand
TCGCCGGGGAACCCCGCGACGATGTCGTCCTTGCCTTCGCCGAGCACGAAGGCGCCGACCATGAAGGCGGCGACGAACGCCAGCGCCCCCATGTGGACGGGCAGCACGGTGGCGACCAGGAAGACGACGGCCAGGACGACGATCGTGATGATCTGAACCGACATACGGACTCCAGCAGGTTTTCCATAATGCGGAAAATGGTTTCCGCTTAGCGAGAGTATGACCTGGCTCACATTGGCCGTCAAGACTTTTCATCTCCCCCGGGAAGGCATATCTTCCGTATAGCGATATAACTTTTCCGCATCGTGGATATTTCGAGCGAGGTCCTCATGAGCAGGCACTTCCTGCAGATCCCCGGCCCCACGAACGTGCCCGACAGCGTGCTGCGGGCCATGTCGGCGCCGACCATCGACCACCGGGGTCCCGAGTTCGCCGCACTCGGCCTGGAGGTGCTGCGCGACATCAAGCCGGTCTTCGGCACCGAAGGACCGGTCGTGATCTACCCGGCCTCGGGCACCGGAGCGTGGGAGGCCGCCCTGGTCAACACGTTGAGCGCGGGCGACAAGGTCCTGTGCTTCGAGACCGGCCACTTCGCCACCCTCTGGCAGGAGATGGCCGGACGGCTCGGGCTGGACGTCGCGTTCGTGCCCGGCGACTGGCGCAGGGGCGCCGACCCCGACGCCGTCCGCGAACGCCTGTCCGCCGACACCGGCCACACCATCAAGGCCGTCTGCGTGGTCCACAACGAGACCTCCACCGGCGTCACCAGCCGCGTCCCCGACGTGCGCGCCGCCATCGACGCCGCGGGCCACCCCGCCCTGCTGCTGGTCGACACCATCTCCTCACTCGGCTCGATCGACTACCGCCACGACGAGTGGGGCGTCGACGTCACCGTCGCCGGCTCGCAGAAGGGGCTCATGCTCCCGCCCGGCCTGAGCTTCAACGCCGTCAGCGACAAGGCCCTGCACGCCTCACGCACCGCGACCCTGGCCAGGTCGTTCTGGGACTGGGCGCCGATCCTGGCCGCCAACGAACGCGGCTTCTTCCCCTACACCCCCGCCACCAACCTGCTCTACGGCCTGCGCGAAGCCCTCCGTCTGCTCTACGACGAAGGACTCGACGCCGTCTTCGCCCGCCACATCCGCCACGCCGAGGCCACCCGCGCGGCCGTACGCGGATGGGGACTCGAAGTGCTCTGCGCCGACGAACGCGAGCACTCCGCGGCCCTGACCGCCGTGATCGTTCCCGAGGGATACGACGCCGACAAGATCAGAGCGATCATCCTCGACCGCTACGACATGTCACTCGGCTCCGGGCTCGGCAAGCTCAGCGGCCGCGTCTTCCGCATCGGCCACCTGGGCGACTTCAACGACCTCACCCTCGCCGGCACCCTGGCCGGTGTCCAGATGGGACTCACCCTGGCCGGCGTGCCCATCGACCCGCGCGGACTCAACGACGCGCTCGAGCGCCTGCAGGCGCCATGACGGCCACCCTTCCGGAGACGGGCGACCTGCTGCGCGCGCTCAGCGCGGCCGTCGAGGGCGAGGTGGCCTTCGACGACTACACCCGCCACCTGTTCTCCCGCGACGCGAGCATGTACGCGATCATGCCGGTCGGCGTGGTCTTCCCCCGGCACGCCGGGGACGTCGCCGAGGCGGTCAAGGCGGCCGGGCGGGAGGGCGTGCCCGTGGTGCCGCGCGGCGCCGGCACCAGCCTGGCCGGGCAGACGGTCGGGCCCGGCCTGGTCCTCGACTTCTCCCGGCACATGAACCAGATCGTCGACCTCGACCCGGAGGCGCGGACCGCGCTGGTCGAGGTGGGGGTGGTGCAGGACCAGCTCAACCAGGCGGCCGCGCCGTACGGGCTGATGTTCGGCCCCGACACCTCCACCAGCAACCGCGCCACCATCGGCGGGATGATCGGCAACAACTCCGCCGGCAGCGGCTCGCTCACCTTCGGGATGACCATCGACCACGTCAGGGCCCTGGACGTGGTCCTGGCCGACGGCTCGACCGCGCGGCTGGAACCGGTCAGCGAGCAGGAGCGGGCCCGGCGCGCCGCGGAGCCGACCCTGGAGGGCGCGCTCTACCGTGAGCTGCCCGCACTCGTCCGCGACAACGCCGAGGCGATCGCCACCGGCTTCCCGCCGTTCTGGCGGCGCGCCTGCGGGTACCGGCTGGACCGGCTGGCCGGGCCGGGGGAGTTCGATCTGGCGAAGTTCGTGGTCGGGGCCGAGGGCACGCTGGTCGTGGCGACGCACGCGCTGGTCGACCTGGTGCCCAAACCCCGCCACACCGTCTACGCCGTGGGCCACTTCGACACCACCGCCGCCGCCATCGCCGCCACCGAGGACGCCCTGGCCTGCGACCCCGCCCAGGTCGAGCTCATGGACAAGACGATCCTGGACCTGTCCCGGCAGAAGATCGAGTACGCCGGTCTCGGCGACATCCTCAAAGGCGACCCGGCCGCGCTGCTGTTCGTCTCCTTCAGCGGCGACGACCGCGACCACCTGACCGCCAAACTCGACGAGGTCAGCCGGTCGTGGAAGCGCAACGGCCACGGCTACCACACCCTGCTCGCCGTCACACCCGCCGAGCAGACGGCGCTGCTCAAGGTGCGCAAGTCGAGTCTCGGCCTGCTCATGGCGGCCGGCGAGGGCACCCGCAGGCCGCTGGCCTTCGTCGAGGACACCGCCGTCGACCCCAAGCATTTGGCCGAGTACACCGACCGTTTCCGCGGCGTGCTCGACAGGCACGGCCTGACGGCCGGCTTTTACGGCCACTGCTCGGTCGGCTGCCTGCACATCCGCCCGTTCGTCGACCTGGCCGACCCCGAGCAGGTGACGACCATGCGCGCGGTGGCCGTGGAGATCAAGGACCTGGTCGCCGAGTACGGCGGCGTCAACTCCAGCGAGCACGGCGACGGCCTGGCCCGCAGCGAGTTCAACCGGGAGATCTTCGGCCCGGAGCTGTACGAGGCGATGCGCTCGGTCAAGCACCTGTTCGACCCCGGGAACGTCCTGAACCCCGGCAAGATCGTCGACGCGCCGCCCATGACCGACAACCTGCGCGACGCGGCCCTGCCCCCCGCCGGGCCGCTGCGCACCCGGCTGTCGTTCGAGGTGGTCGGCGGCATGCGCGGCGCCGCCGACCGGTGCATGAACATCGGGCTGTGCCGCAAGAGCGGGCCCGGCGTCATGTGCCCGTCCTACGTCGCCACCCGCCAGGAGGAGCACTCCACCCGGGGCCGGGCCAACGCTCTGGTCAAGGCGCTGTCGTCGGCCGACCCCAAGACGGCCTTCGGCGACGAGCGGCTGCACGAGATCCTCGACCTGTGCCTGATGTGCAAGGCCTGCAAGAGCGAGTGCCCGATGAGCGTGGACATGGCCACGCTCAAGGCCGAAGCGCTGTCGCACCACCATGACCAGCACGGCGTGCCCCTGCGCTCGCGGATCTTCGGCGCCATCCGCTCGCTCAACCGGCTCGGCTCGGCCACCGCGCCGCTGTCGAACCTGCCCACCCGGATCCCGCTCGTCCGGCGGCTGCTGGAACGCACGGTCGGGATCACCGCCGCCCGGCAGCTGCCCCGCTTCCAGCGCGGCAACCTCATCCGCTGGCACCAAGGGCACAAGGGCCGCGAGCGCACCGGCCGCGAGACGCTGACGTTCCTGGCCGACTCCTTCACCACCTACACCGAGCCGCACATCGGCAAGGCGGCGATCGAGCTGCTGGAGCGCGCCGGCTGGACGGTCGAGCTGGCCGCCACCGGCTGCTGCGGCCGCTCCAGCCTGTCCAAGGGCCTGCTCGACCAGGCCAAGGCGCAGGCGGGCGCGCTGGTCGCCCACCTGGCCGCCACCGAGGGCCCGATCGTCGGCTGCGAGCCGTCCTGCCTGTTCACCCTGCGCGACGAGCACCGGGCGATGCTGGCCGGCGACGAACGCGTGGACGCGGTCGCCGCCCGGGTCAAGCAGGTGGAGGAACTGCTCACCGAGGCCGTCGGCGCGGGCAGGCTGACGCTGCGCGCCGACTCATGGCTCGCGGGCAAGAGGGTCGTCTTCCACGGCCACTGCCACCAGAAGGCCGAGGTCGGCACGGCCGCCACGATGGCCATGCTCCGGCTCATCCCCGGCGTGGAGGTCGTAGAGCTCGACACCGGATGCTGCGGCATGGCCGGCTCCTTCGGCTTCGAGGCCGAGCACTACGAGCTGTCCATGACCGTCGGCTCCGACCGGCTCTTCCCCGCCCTGGCCGCGGAACCGGCCGAGACCGTGGTGGCCGCCACCGGCGTCTCCTGCCGCCAGCAGATCTTCCACGGCTCGGCCCGCCAGGCCTGGCACCCGATCGAACTCCTGCGTGAGGCGGTGGTTGCGTCATGAGACTCGTCCGCTACACCCACAAGGACGAGGTACGCACCGGCGTGCTCGTCGGCCACGACATCCACCCTGCCCCCGGGCAGGGGTCGGTGGCGGCGCTGGAGGAGGTGACGCTGCTGGCGCCCTGCGATCCACGCGTGATCGTCTGCGCCGGCCGCAACTACGGCGCACCGGGAAAACTCCGCAAACCACGGCTGTTCCTCAAGGCCGCCAACGCCGTCACCGGCCCCGGCGCCGAGGTACGCCGCCCGCACGGGCTGCGCAGGCTGGAGTACGAGGGCGAGCTGGCCGTGGTCATCGGCCGCACCGCCCACCAGGTGCCCAAACGCCACTTCCGCGACTACGTCCTCGGCTACACCTGCGCCAACGACATCACCGCCGACGACTGGCGCAACGACGGCCAGTGGGTCAGGGCCAAGAGCGCCGACACCTTCTGCCCGCTCGGTCCCTGGATCGAGACCGACATCGACGACCCGGCCGGACTGCACATCCGCACCCGCGTCAACGGGCTCGTCGTCCAGGACAGCCCCACCGCCGCGATGCTCTTCGGCGTCGACGAACTCCTCGCCTACGTCACCCGCTGGATCACCCTCAACCCCGGAGACGTCCTGCTGACCGGCAGCCCCGACGGCGTCGGCCCCCTGGCCGCCGGCGACGAGGTCGCGGTGGACATCGCGGGCGTGGGCGTCCTGAGCAACACCGTCCGATAGGAGGCAGGCCAGATGCGCTACACCGTCAACTGCTCCATCCTCTTCACCGACCTGCCCGTGCTGGAACGCCCGGAGGCCGCCCGCAAGGCCGGCTTCGAGGCCGTGGAGTTCTGGTGGCCGTTCGAGACCGCCGTGCCCGCCGACGCGCAGGTCGACTCGTTCGTACGCGCCGTCCGCGACGCCGGGGTCCAGCTGACCGGGATCAACTTCGCCGCCGGCGACATGCCCGGAGGCGAACGCGGCCTGCTGTCGCACCCGCACCGCGCCGCCGAGTTCCGCGACAACGTGCCGATCGTGGCCGCGATCGGCCGCACGCTCGGCTGCCGCTCCTTCAACGCCCTGTACGGCAACCGCCTCGACGACGTCCGGGAAGAACTCCAGGACGAGACCGCCCTCGCCAACCTGGCGCTGGCCCAGGAGGTCGTGGACGGCGTCGTCCTGATCGAGGCGCTCAGCGGCGCCCCGGCCTACCCGCTCAGGACCGCCGCCGAGGCGCTGGCCGTCGTGGCCGCCGTCCCGGGGCTGAAGCTGCTCGCCGACCTCTACCACCTGGCCGTCAACGGCGACGACGTGGACGCGCTCCTGCGCGGCGACCCGGACCGCATCGGCCACGTCCAGATCGCCGACGCGCCGGGCAGAGGCGCGCCCGGCACCGGCGACCTGCCGCTGGGCGCCTGGCTCACCGAGCTCGGCCGGACCGGATACGACGGCTGGATCGGCCTGGAACACAAAGCCAACCCGGGCGAGGACCCCTTCGCCTGGCTCACCTCCGACCACAAGGAACTGCCGTGAGCAACGTGACCGTCATCGGCCTGGGCATCATGGGCGCCCCGATGGCCGCCAACCTCCTCAAGGCCGGATACACCGTCACCGGCGTCAACAAGGAACCGGAGAAGGTCGAGCGGCTGATCGAGCTGGGCGGCCACGGCGCGGGCAGCATCGCGGAAGGCGTGCGCGACGCCGACGTCGTCGTGACCATGCTCCCCGACACCCCCGACGTCGAACTCGTCGCCGCCGACATCGTGGACCACGCCCGCGAGGGCACGCTGTGGATCGACGCCAGCAGCATCAGGCCCGACGCCGCCGCCCGCATGGCCGCCCAGGCGGCCGAGGCCGGGCTGCGCGCGGTGGACGCGCCCGTCTCCGGCGGCGAGCAGGGCGCGATCGACGCCAGCCTGTCCATCATGGTCGGCGGCGCCCCCGCCGACGTCGAGGCGGCCCGGCCCGTCCTGGAAGCGGTGGGCTCCACCGTCGTGCACGTCGGCCCCGCCGGGTCCGGGCAGACGGTCAAGGCCGCCAACCAGCTCATCGTCGCCGGCACCATCGAGCTGGTCGCCGAGGCGATCGTGTTCCTGGAGGCCTACGGCGTCGAGATGGAGGCCGCGGTCAAGGTCCTGTCGGCGGGCCTGGCGGGCAACCGCATCCTGGAGCGCAAGGCCGAGGGCATGCTGAGCCGTACCTTCCAGCCGGGCTTCCGCATCGACCTGCACCACAAGGACCTCGGCATCGTCACCGCGGCCGCCCGTCAGGCGGGCGTGGCCATCCCGGTCGGGGCGGTCCTGGCCCAGCTGATGGGCGCCGCGCGGGCCCAGGGCCACGGGCAGCTCGACCACACCGCCCTGCTGCTGCTCGTCGAGCAGCTCTCGGGCCGCTGAGCGCGAGGAGCGAACCCATGGCACGCATGCGAGCCGTCGACGCCGCGGTCCTGATCCTGGAGCGTGAGAACGCCACCCAGACCTTCGGGGTGCCCGGCGCGGCCATCAACCCGTTCTACTCCGCGATGCGCGCGCACGGCGGGATCAAACACGTCCTGGCCAGGCACGTCGAAGGCGCCGCGCACATGGCCGAGGGCTACACCCGCGCCCGCGCCGGCAACATCGGCGTGTGCGTCGGCACCTCGGGCCCCGCGGGCACCGACATGATCACCGGCCTGTACTCCGCCGCCGCCGACTCCATCCCCATCCTCTGCGTCACCGGCCAGGCGCCGGTCGCCCGCCTGCACAAGGAGGACTTCCAGGCCGTCGACATCGCCGCCATCGCCGCGCCCCTCACCAAGATGGCGTACACCGTCATGGAGGGCGCCCAGGTGCCGGGCGCCTTCCAGCAGGCCTTCCACCTCATGCGCTCGGGACGGCCCGGCCCCGTCCTCATCGACCTGCCGCTCGACGTGCAGCTCACCGAGATCGACTTCGACATCGAGACCTACGAGCCGCTGCCCGTCCACCGGCCGGCGGCCACCCGGGCGCAGGCGGAGAAGGTGCTGGCCATGATGGCGGGGGCCGAGCGCCCGGTCATCGTCGCCGGCGGCGGCGTCATCAACGCCGACGCCAGCGACCTGCTGGTCGAGCTGGCCGAACTGCTCGGGGTGCCGGTCATCCCCACGCTCATGGGCTGGGGCGGCATCCCCGACGACCACCCGCTGATGGCCGGCATGGCCGGCCTGCAGACCGCCCACCGCTACGGCAACGCCACCCTGCTGGCCGCCGACTTCGTGCTCGGCATCGGCAACCGGTGGGCCAACCGCCACACCGGCGGGCTCGAGGTCTACCGGCGCGGCCGTACCTTCGTGCACATCGACATCGAGCCCACCCAGATCGGCAGGGTCTTCGCGCCCGACTACGGCGTCGTCTCCGACGCCGGGGCTGCGCTGATCCAGCTCGTCGAGGCGGCCCGCGCCACGCTGCCGCCGGACCGGGGCGTGTGGGCGAAGGAGTGCCAGGAGCGCAAGCGCACCCTGCACCGGCGCACCGACTTCGACAACGTCCCGATCAAGCCGCAGCGCGTCTACCAGGAGATGAACCTCGCCTTCGGCAAGGACGTGCGCTACGTCTCCACGATCGGCCTGTCGCAGATCGCCGGCGGGCAGTTCCTGCACGTCTACAAGCCGCGGCACTGGATCAACTGCGGCCAGGCCGGGCCGCTAGGCTGGACGGTGCCCGCCGCGCTGGGCGTGGCCGTGGCCGACCCGGAGGCCACCGTGGTGGCGCTGTCGGGCGACTACGACTTCCAGTTCATGATCGAGGAGCTGGCGGTCGGCGCGCAGTTCAACATCCCCTTCCTCCAGGTGCTGGTCAACAACTCCTACCTGGGGCTGATCCGGCAGGCGCAGCGGGCGTTCGACATGGACTTCCAGGTCAGCCTGGCCTTCGACAACGTCAACGCGCCCGAGCTGGGCGGCTACGGCGTCGACCACGTCAAGGTGGTCGAGGGGCTGGGCTGCAAGGCCATCCGCGTGCACGAGCCCGGGGAACTGGCCGGGGCCTTCGAGGAGGCGCGGAAGATCATGGAGGACCTGCGCGTGCCGGTCGTGGTCGAGGTGATACTCGAACGGGTCACCAACATCGCGATGGGCGCCGACCTCGACGCCATCACGGAGTTCGAGGAGGTCGCCGACGCCGAGATCCTGTCGCGGGGGTGAGCGGCCATGTCCGTGCTGATCGCGCCCGACAAGTTCAAGGGCTCGCTGACGGCCCGTGAGGTCTGCGAGCACCTGGCGGCCGGGATCACCGGGCGCGCCCCCGGCACCCCGGTCGCCGCGCTGCCGGTGGCCGACGGCGGCGAGGGCACGCTGGAGGCCGCGCTGGCCGCCGGGTTCCGCCGGGTCGCCGTCCGGGCCGAAGGGCCTGACGCGCGGCCGGTCGCGACCTCCTACGCCGAGCGCGACGGCGTCGCGGTGATCGAGCTGGCCGACGTGTCCGGGCTGGGCCGCCTGACCGGGCCGCCCGCTCCCCGTACCGCCACCAGTTACGGCACCGGCCAGGTCATCCGGGCCGCGCTGGACGGCGGCTGCCGCCGGATCGTGCTCGGCCTGGGCGGCAGCGCCTGCACCGACGGCGGCGCCGGCCTGGCCGAGGCACTGGGCGCCCGGCTGGAGGGCGTCACCGGGCGCGGCGGCGCGGCCCTGGCCGCCATCGACCGGCTCGACCTGTCGCGGCTGCATCCCCGCCTGGCCGAGGTGGAGATCGACATCGCCATCGACGTGGACAACCCCTTGCTCGGCCCGTACGGCGCCGCCGCCGTCTACGGGCCGCAGAAGGGCGCCACACCACGCGACGTGGCCGACCTGGAGACCGCGCTGGCCCGCTGGTCCCGGGCGGTCGCCGCGGCCACCGGCGTCGAGGCCGCCTGCGTCCCCGGCGCGGGGGCCGCGGGCGGCGTCGGCTACGCGGGCCTGACCATCCTGCGCGGCACGCTCCGCTCCGGCATCGAGCTGGTCCTGGACCTCGTCGGCTTCCCCGCGCACCTGGCGGCGGCGAAGCTCGTCGTCACCGGGGAGGGCTCGCTCGACCACCAGACCGCCCGCGGCAAGGCGCCCGCCGGGGTCGCCGCGATGGCGGTCGCCGCTGGCACGCCGGTCGTCGCCGTGGCCGGGCGCTCGCTCCTGCCGCCCGCGGCGATCGAACGGCTCGGCCTCGACCGCGTCTACCCGCTCAGCGCCCTGGAACCGGACGGCCGGCGCTCGATGCGGCGCGCCGGCACGCTCCTGGAGCTGGTCGGCGGGCAGATCGCCGACGACTGGCTCACCTGAACGCCCGGCCGGGCGAGCTCAGCGCCCGGCTGGGCCCTCGAACGCCCGGCCGGGTCACCCCCACCCGCCCGGCCGGGCCGCCCATCCCGACCGGCGGGGTCACCCACACCCTGCCGGTCGGGTCGTCAGAAGGCCCTGCCGGATCCCGCTCCCCAGCCCGGCGGGGCCACCACCGGCCTCCGGCCGGGTCACCCACGCCCGGCCGGAGGTTCCGGGCGTACCGCTCCGGCCGTAGCGGGCCGGCCGGGAGTCGTACCGGGGGAGTAGACGCGTCATCACCGCTGGTGGGACGTCCGCGCGCCACGGGCTGGACGAAGATTTCCGGCATGAGGTTCCTGCGCATCACACTCACCCTGCAGACCCTGGTCCTGCTGCTCCAGGCGGTCACCGCCGGCATGTTGCTGTCCTCTCCCGGCGGGCGGGCCGCGCACAGCGTCACGGCCATCGCGGTGGCGGTCGTCGTGCTGGTCAACCTGGTCGCCGCCCTCGTCGCGCGCCGGCGCGCCGCCATCGGGCCCGCCGTCGGCATGCTGGTGCTGACCCTGGCCCAGATGGCGCTCGGCATGGCCCACATGAAGACGCTGCACGTGCCGGTCGGCGTGCTGATGTTCGGCGGCAGCCTGGTGCAGACCGCACAGATCTGGGCCGAGCGCCGCCCCGCCGCCGCGGCGGCGGCGTGAACGTCTCACGGCGGCGGGCGCTGGGGCTGCTCGGGCTGGGGGCGGTCGCGGCGCTGGGCGTCCCCGGCTGCTCGCTGACCGGGCGCACCCCGTTGCCCAAGCTTCTCGCCAGTACGGCCCCGCTGCCCCGGCCCTTCGCCGTGCCGCTGCCGCTGCCGCCGGTGGCGAAGCCGTATCGCAGCGACGGCACCACCGACTACTACGAGCTCGTCCAGCGCGCGGCCGAGGCGGACATCCTGCCCGGTCTGCGCACCCCGATCTGGGGCTACGACGGGAAGTTCCCCGGCCCCACCGTCCGGGCGCGCAGCGGCCGGCGGACCGTCGTGCGCGTGCGCAACACGCTGGGCGCGCCGACCGTCACCCACCTGCACGGCGGGCACACCCCGCCGGAGTCCGACGGCTTCCCGACCGACCTGGTGGCGCCGGGCACGCAGCGGGACTACGTCTTCCCGCTGGAGCAGCGGGCGGCGACGCTCTGGTACCACGACCACCGCATGGACTACACCGGCCCGCAGGTCTGGCGGGGCCTGGCCGGGTTCTTCCTGGTGGGCGACGAGGGGGAGGCGGCGCTGCCGCTGCCCTCCGGCGAGCGGGACGTGCCGCTGATGATCTGCGACCGGGCCTTCCACACCGACGGCACCATGCCCTACCCGGTGCGCGACAACGGGCCCGGCGCCCGCGAAGCGTTCATGGGCGGCCTGCTCGGCGACGTCATCTTGGTCAACGGCGCCCCGTGGCCGGATCTCGCGGTCGACCGGGCCCGCTACCGGCTGCGGCTGCTCAACGGCTCCAACGCCCGCACCTACGAGCTCGCCCTGCCGCCCGGCGGCACGATGGTGGTGATCGCGAGCGACGGCGGCCTGCTGGCCGCCCCTCACCCCGTCGAGCAGGTACGGCTGGCGCCGGGCGAGCGGGCCGACGTGGTGGTGGACTTCGCCGCCTACCGTGTGGGCGAGCACGTCGAGCTGCGCAACCTCCTCGGCGAGGAGGGCCCGCAGTCGCGGGTGATGCGGTTCACGGTCGCCCGCGAGGCCCGCGACGACTCCGCGATCCCCCAGACGCTCTCCCGGATCGAGCGGCTCGACCCGGCCACGGCCGCGGTGACCCGCGACTTCTCCTTCACCAGCGGCAGCCTGCACGGCCACACCGGCTGGATGATCAACGACAAGCCCTTCGACGTACGCCGCGTCGATGCCAGGCCCAAGCTCGGCCAGGTCGAGATCTGGCGGCTGACCAGCGACGTCTCCCACCCGGTGCACCTGCACCTGGCGCCCTTCCAGGTGCTGTCGGCCGGAGGCGAGCGCCCCGAGGGCCCGCCGGCCTGGAAGGACACGGTCGAGCTGCGCGAGACGCAGACCGTGGAGATCATCACCCGCTTCACCGGCTACCGCGGCCGGTACGTCCTGCACTGCCACAACCTGGAGCATGAGGACATGGCCATGATGAGCACCTTCGAGGTGGTCTGAGCGGGTAAGCCGTACAGCCATACGTTTTCACGTACTGGTGAGCCGTACCGTACGGAGATACGATCGCGGCGTGAGGTCAACATCCGTCCCCTCGCGCCGCCGCAGAGTCGGCGGTGGCCGCAGGGCAGAGGTGCTCGACGTGGTCGTCGCCGTCCTGTCCGAGCGCGGTTACGAGCACACGCGTTTCACCGACGTCGCCAAGGTGGCGGGGGTGGCGGTGAGCACGTTGCAGTTCTACTTCGGCTCGCGCGACGACATGCTCGTCGAGGCGCTGCACCACTCCACCGAACGGGAGGTCGCCCGGCTGGAGCAGGCGGGCGATCAGGAGCCGACGCCGTGGCGGCGCCTGGTCGCGCTCGTGGACGGCGGGCTGGCGCCGCTGCCGATCGGCACCTGGCGCATGCTGATGGAGTTCTGGCACGCGGCGGTGCACGATCCCGAGCTTCGCTCGCACAGCGTGAGCCTGCAGCAGCGCTACCGGCGGCCGTTCGCCGAGGCCATCCGCGACGGCGTCGAACAAGGCGAGTTCCGCGTGGCCGACGACGTCGAGGACGTGGTGACGGCGCTCATCGCGCTCCTCGACGGGCTGGTCATCCCGCGTGTCCTCGACCATGACTACTTCGACGCCGGCCGGTTGCGCATCGTCGTTCTGCGGCAGCTCCGCGCACTACTCGGAGTCGCCGATCCAGAGGAATGAGGAGGGGTACGCGTGCTTAGTCCGGTCATTTCCGGCGCACCCGCATTGGTGGACATCGCCACCGCGAACCGCGCGGCGACCTGCGACTTCTATTCCGGTCTCTTCGGCTGGACCTATTCGTCGGCGGGCGACTACGTCTACGCCGAACTCGACGGCGACGTCGTGGCCGGCGTCCGCGACGGCGAGCAGGCCGCATGGACGCTCTACGTGCACGCCGACGCCGTGGAGACGGCGGCCAAGAGCATCGAGGAGGCGGGCGGGCAGATCGTCTTCGGCCCGTACCAGGATCCCGGGCAGGGGGAGGCTCTCGTCGCCGCCGACCCGGCGGGCGCGGTCTTCGGCCTGTGGCGCGCCGACGTGCCCGGCGGCTTCGGCGTGGGCAGGCCGGGCACGCTGACCTGGGCGGAGCTGCGTACCATCGACGGCGGGCGCATCGACGCGTTCTACGGGCGGCTGTTCGGTTACGAGCAGCGGCAGATCGGCGACGGGCGGCACTTCGACTACACGGTCTGGTCGGCCGGCGGGCAGACCCGGCTGGGCCGGCACGCGGACAAGTCCTACGTCCTGCCGTACTGGCTCGTGTACTTCGCGGTCGATCCGGCCGTGGGGACGGACGCGACGGTGGTGCGCGTGACCGACCTCGGCGGATCGGTGATCGGCGATCCCCTCGATGTCTCCACGGGGCGGATGGGTCTGGTGGCCGACGTCTCCGGGGCCGTGTTCGCGCTCATCGACGAAACGGGACCGAGGGCCTCGTAGACGTCCGGTGCGCGCCGGGTGAGGCTTCCCCGGGTGGCGACCGCAGCCGCCGCCCGGGGTTCCACGTGCGCGCGATCCGCACATTTTCCCGCTGAGTCCTGCACGCGGCCGCTCTAAGGTGGGCCGGTGATCTCCAAACCCGTTCTGGCGGCCGTCCCCCTGGCCGTGATCGCGCTCGGCGTCGCGCTGCACACCGGCTGGCTGGTGACGCGGCTCTGGATCCTGGCCCTGCCGCTGCTGCTGCTGATCTTCGTAGTGCTGGTGACGCTGTTCGGTCTGGCGATCTGGCGGGCCGGGCGGGACACGCGCCGCTGGCCGGTGGTGGCCACGGCCGTGCTGGCGCTGGCCGGTCTGGGCGGCGGGCTCTTCCTGCATCTGGAGCCGCAGGCGCGGGCCCGGGCGCGGTTCTGGGTGGAACGGCCGGCGTTCGCGGTCGCCGCCGGGACGCGCGTCCCGGAGGGGCAGTACTACGGGGCAGAACTGCCGGGCTGGGCCTGCTTCGTCTCGGCCAACTGCCGCGTCGCGGTGATCGGAACCAGCGGCGGGCGGCCGGTGCGGTTCGTGCCCGACTGGATCGGCGTTCCGGACGACGCCGTCGGTTACGGGCACTTCACCGGGCGGCCGGAGGCGGGTCCCTACAACGGGTTCGGCGCGAGCCTGTGCCCGTCCTTCGAGCTGGCCGGCGGATGGTGGTGGCTCGGGCGCTGCTGACCGCTGAACTATTTGGAAACTTTCCTAAAAGAAAGCGTTGACGCACCTGGTGAGAGCGCCTACCTTCGCGCACAAGAGCGCATTATCACCCCCCTTGGATGGCGAACCATGCGTAAGCGAGCGCGTCTGTCCTTAGCCGCCGTGGCGGCCTCGATGGCCCTGGTCGCGGCGACCCTCGCCGGATCCGCCGCCGCGGCCGTCGACCACGAGACCTGCCGCCCCGACGGGCTCCACCGAACGTCCGGCGTCAGCGTCCCCTACTGCTCCGCCTACGACGAGCAGGGCCGCGAGAGCATGGGCGCGGACCATCCGCGCCGCGTGATCGGCTACTTCACCGGCTGGCGCCACGGCGGGAACGGGCAGCCCGCCTACCTCGCCCAGAACATCCCCTGGTCGAAGATCACGCACATCAACTACGCCTTCGCCCACGTGGGCGCGGACAACAAGATCTCGGTGGGCGCCGACTCGGCGAGCAACCCTGCCACCGGGCTGGACCTGGCGGGCAACGACCCGGCCCTGCCGTACAAGGGACACTTCAACGCGCTCACCACGCTCAAGAGGGCCAACCCGCACGTCAAGACGCTGATCAGCGTCGGCGGATGGGCCGAGACGGGCGGGTACCTCGACGCGAACGGCAACCGGGTGGCCTCCGGCGGCTTCTACACGATGACCGACAGCCAGGCCGCGATCGACACGTTCGCCGACTCCGCCGTCGCCTTCATCAGGAAGTACGGCTTCAACGGGGTCGACATCGACTACGAGTACCCCACCTCGATGAAGGACGCCGGCAACCCGGCCGACTGGCAGATCGCCAACGCCCGGCGCGGCCGGCTCATGCAGGGATACGCGGCGCTCATGAAGACGCTGCGCGACCGGCTGGACAGGGCCGCCGCCGCCGACGGGAAGTACTACCAGCTCACCGCGGCCGTGCCCGCCTCCGGGTACCTGCTGCGCGGCATGGAGACCTTCCAGGTCACCCAGTACCTGGACTTCCTCAACATCATGTCCTACGACCTGCACGGCGCCTGGAACGAGTTCGTCGGCCCGAACGCCGCGCTCTACGACGACGGCAAGGACGCCGAACTGGCCAAGTGGGGCGTCTACACCACCTCCCAGTACGGCGGCATCGGCTACCTCAACACCGACTGGTCCTACCACTACTACCGCGGCGCCCTGCCGCCCGGCCGGATCAACATCGGCGTGCCGTACTACACCCGCGGCTGGAAGAACGTCACCGGCGGCACCGGCGGCCTGTGGGGCAAGTCGGTCGGCACCACCTGCCCGACCGGCCTGACCACCTGCGGCGACGGCGCCACCGGCATCGACAACCTGTGGCACGACAAGGAGAACGGCCGCGAGGTGGGCGCCGGGTCCAACCCGATGTGGCACGCCAAGAACCTCGAACGCGGCATCGCCGGCTCCTACCTCGGCGCGTACGGCGTCACCGAGGGCATCACCGGCACCTACACCCGCAACTACGACGGCACGCTCGTCGCCCCGTGGCTCTGGAACAGCGGCAAGAAGGTGTTCC
Organism: Nonomuraea sp. NPDC050540; assembly: GCF_044457485.1. Classification (NCBI taxonomy): domain Bacteria; kingdom Bacillati; phylum Actinomycetota; class Actinomycetes; order Streptosporangiales; family Streptosporangiaceae; genus Nonomuraea; species Nonomuraea sp. NPDC050540. Next base: position 67,291 of record NZ_JBITHA010000029.1, on the reverse strand, counting down.
TGTCCACCGAGGACGAGCAGTCGCTCAAGGCCAAGGCCGAGTACGTCAGGGACAAGGGCCTCGGCGGCATCATGATCTGGGAGCTGGCCGGCGACTACAAGTGGACCGGCAGCGAGTACTTCATGGGCGACACGCTGACCACGCTGGTGCACGACACGCTCAAGACCGCGGCGCCGTACACCGCGACCAGGGCGAAGACGGCGCTGCCCGCGGAGAAGATCGACGTGGGCTTCGCCGCTGAGCAGTTCCCCGTCGGCGACAGCAACTACCCGATCAGCCCCAAGCTCAAGATCACCAACAGGTCGGCGTTCACGCTGCCCGGCGGCACCGAGTTCCAGTGGGACTACGCGACCGCCTCGCCGCCGAACGCCAAGGACCAGTCCGGGTTCGGGCTGCGGGTGATCAGCAGCGAGCACACCGGGGCCAACAACATCGGCGGGCTCAAGGGCGACTACCACCGCGTCTCGGTGAAGCTGCCCAGCTGGCAGACGCTCGCCCCCGGCGCCTCGGTGACCATGGACTACGTCTACTACCTGCCCGCGCCGGGCCCGAACAACTTCACCGTCACCTTCGGCGGCAAGAGCTACGGCGTCGTCCAGGACCTGGCCCGCGGCGGGGGCGTGGTGACCCCGTCGCCGACCCCCACGGCCACCCCGACCGGCGGCACGTGCACCGATCCGGCGTGGGAGGCCGGGAAGGTGTACAACGGCGGCCAGCGTGTCTCCCACAACGGCCGTACCTATGAGGCCCGCTGGTGGACGCAGGGCAACCAGCCCGGCACCAACGACGTGTGGCGCGACCTGGGCGCCTGCGCCGGCACCCCGACCGCGACGGCCACCCCCACGCAGACGGTCACTCCCACACCGACGCCCACCCCGACTCCGACGGCGACCCCCACACCGACGGCCACCCCCACACCGAGCGTGACCTACACCGGCGGCACACCGGAGTGGGCGCCCGGCGTCAGCTACCAGACCGGTGCCATGGTGCGCTACCAGGGCATCACCTACCGGTGCAGGCAGGGGCACACCTCCCAGGTCGGCTGGGAGCCCACCAACCTCTTCGCACTCTGGCAGCCCATGTAGTCCCGCGAGGGCCCGGCTCCGGCCGGGCCCTCATGGCCTTGGGCCTGTCGGGAGCAGGCCCACCATCACCGGCAGCCTCAGCAAGCTGCCACCCGTTCTTCCGCTCCACCGGCTCGGGCGACCCCGTCACCTACGCCCGCGCCCGACGACGAGGCTCCACTCTCCTGAACAACAGTCACAAGATCAGGTTGTGGTGCCAGAGCTGACTTGACGGCCCGGCGAGGATCCCGCGGGCAACCGTCCTCGGCGAGCCAGCCGCGCACCGTCGAACTCCCGCCACGCCGCGGTGTTGCCCGTTCAGCGGGTCTTCGGTTACTGCCGGCGGCCGAGGAGCGGAGCAGGCGCTATGACTTCGGAATTTTCAGCGCGCGCGTCTGGGCGGGCGGCGGGGGCTTGATGGTGAGCTTCATACCCCAGTCCGAATAGCGGATGTCGTCGACGTAGCCGAACCACCCCTGCCCGCCGGTGGCACCCTTGAGCTGCTCGTACTCGGGTTCCTTCCACTTGACCCAGACGCGGCGTACCAGTCCGTCCTCGCCGATCCACAGACGCCACTGGATCGGCCACTCGCTGTTACCGTACTCCTGCTTCGGACGCAGTTCCGGCCGGACCGCCCACAACTGGCCGAACGTCATCACTCCTTGGCGGAGGGTGGTGGACACGCCGTCATAGGTCTCGGAAGGCTGTTCGGATGTGGTGGTGGCCAGCACGGCCGCGAACATGTCAGGCTTGTCCAGCCGCAGATTTCCTGCCTCTAGGCGTAGCTCGCACTGCCACGCGAAAGTTACTGGCCAGGTCACCCACTTCTTGCCCTTGGGATGCTTCTTCGACGGGTCGTGTACCCACTGGCGTTTGCCGATGCAGATGTCGCGCTCATTCCGAATCTGGTGGTGCACGAGGTCGGTCGCCACGACCTTGCCGTCGCCGAACCCGATGACGCCCTTGGTCGGTTTGAAGCGGTCCCACCCGTCGCCGTTGTTGAAGGTGCTGTATTCGACGACCCGCACTCCACGACCTTTGACCATCTGCCGCTGGATCGCGGCGATCGGATCGACCGCCGTGCCGGCCGCGGCCACGCTGGGAGCGGGAACGGCATGGAGGGCGGATCCGGCCAACGCGAAGACCACGACCGTTGTCCATCGCCTCATGAGGTGACGTTCTCCTATGGGTGAGTGCGGTACTTCCGCCGCCATGCCGAAGGAGCCAGACTCGCAAATGCGGATCACGCCATGATCACAGCCCCGATGGGGCCCATCCAGCCTCACACGGTCGGACACCCGATCACTGCGGTCACCAGACCCCTCGCCGCCACGCCCAAGCCCGCGCCGCAGCAGCCACTACCGGCGACGCCGGCCCAAGCATCACGCATCCAGGTTGCAGTACTAGCTCACGCAGTCCTGCCCCATCACGGCGATCGAAAGCTGTTCGAGCCTCTTCTTGCCGACGAAGAAGGTGTAGTACGCCTTGGGGTTGCCGGGCACGCGGACGTACGGGTTCAACCCGTGCGGGGTTCTCACCTTCGGGTAGGCCCGCTTGATCTGCCGCATCGTGGCGCCGATCCCGATGCCTTCCGGCGTTCTCATGCCCTTGCCCGCGAACACCACGGCCACGCCGCGCTTCTTGGAGATGTAGAGCCCGACGCTGTTCTTGCCGGTCGGATGGGTCTTCAGGTCCCAGCCGGAGCAGCCGCCGTGCGGGGCGCTCCGCTTGAGAACGATCTTCCCGGTGGCCTTGGCCCGCTTGGCGCTCATTCCGAGCTTGAGCGTGCCGACGCCGTACGGTCCGAGGGTGGGCCCGGAGGCGAGCGCGGGCGTGCCCGAGAGCAGCAGCGCCCCGCCGGCCAGAGCCGCGAGGAGTATCTTCATGGCGTTCTTCCTTCCGGTCGCGTGCCGTGCCCAGGGTTGGAGTGCCGTGGCCGGGCGGAAGTTCGGTTCGATGCCGGTCGGGTCTACGACGGGCCTATCGTGCGGAATCCGCAGTTGCCGCTGCTGGAGCCGGGCACGTTGGCGGAGCGGGCGGCGACGCGGTAGCGGTGGCAGTAGGAGCCGTGGCACAGGTACGACCCGCCCCTGATCACCTTCCGCTCGCCGGCGGGCGGGCCTTGCGGGTCCGCCCGTGCGGAATCGGCGTAGGACGTGGGGGAGAACCAGTCGGCGCACCATTCCCACACGTTCCCCGCCATCTCGTACAGCCCGTACCCGTTGGCGGGGTAGGAGCGCACGGGGGCGGTCGCCAGCCAGCCGTCCTCGCCGGTGTTGTCGTGCGGGAACGAGCCCTGCCAGATGTTGCACATCCACCGGCCGCCGGGCGTCAGGTCCCGGCCCCAGGCGAACCGCTGCCGGGACAGGCCGCCGCGGGCGGCGTACTCCCACTGGGCCTCGGTCGGCAGGCGTCTTCCCGCCCACGCGCAGTAGGCGGCGGCGTCGTTCCAGGAGACGTGGACGACGGGGTGGGCGGACTCGGCTTCTGACAGCGGCCCGAAGGGGTGGCGCCAGTCGGCCCCGGCGACCGTCGCCCACCAGGGAACCGACGGGTCGAAGCCGAGGATGTCGGCGCGGGTGGCGGCGACGGCCAGGCGGAAGACCGCGGAGTGGCCGGCCCGCTCGGCGTCGGTGCGATAACCGCTGGCCCGGGTGAACGCCTCGAACATGGCGACGGTGACCGCGGTGGCGTCCATCGGGAAGGGCGCGAGCCGTACCGGATGCACGGGGGTCTCCCCGTCGGCGGGATAGCCCTCGCCGAAGGCGTCGCCCATGAGGAAGGTGCCGCCGGGGAGCGCCACGTCGTCGTGATCGATCGGGACCGGCGAGGGGGCCGGGAGGGCGCGCGGGTTCGTGGTCTGTCCGGCCACCGGCGTGCAACAGGGCATTGACGGCTCCATGGGAGGAGTATATGAATCAACTCACATAAGTGCATGTGCACATAGGAGACACGTTGAGGTTTGAGTACGTCCTGCTGGCGTTGCTGGCCGGCCGCCCGTTCAGTGGCTACGACCTGCGCAAGTGGCTGGAGGTGGAGGGGCAGTTCGTCCGCTCGCGCGCTCACCACAGCCAGATCTACCGGCTGCTGGCCCGGATGGTCGCCGACGGGTGGGTGGAGTTCGAGGTCGACCCGAGGGAGGGACGGCCCGACGCGAAGGTCTACCGGCTGACCCCCCACGGCGAGCAGGTGCTGCTGGAGTGGGTCCGCTCGCCCTACGAGCCGTCGAGCCGTTTCCAGGACGCGGACTTCACCGCCCGGTTCGGCTTCGCCGTGGCGCTCGACCGGCAGGCGGCGCTGGAGATGCTCCACGTCGAGCTGGCCTACCGGTACGAGCAGATCGCCCGCAGCCGTCACCGCGACAGGACCCTGCGCTTCGAGAACGCGCTGCCCGGCCTCGATCAGGCGAGCGCGCAGGAGGTCTTCGACCGCATGCACGACTACGGCGCCGCCGCCATGGACGCGTGGGTGGCGTGGCTGGAGGAGACGCGGACGTGGCTGGAGGCCCGATGAAAGCGATCATGGTGATGTTCGACAGCCTGAACCGGCACATGCTGCCGCCCTACGGCGGGGACTGGACGCACGCGCCGAACTTCGCCCGGCTGGCCGGCCGCGCGACCACGTTCGAGCACTGCTACGCCGGTTCGATGCCGTGCATGCCGGCCCGCCGCGAGATCCACACCGGCCGCTACAACTTCCTGCACCGCGGCTGGGGCCCGCTGGAGCCGTTCGACGACTCGATGCCGGAGCTGCTCAAGCAGAACGGCGTCTACACGCACCTGGTCAGCGACCACCCGCACTACTGGGAGGACGGCGGCGCCACCTATCACGGCCGCTACAACACCTGGGAGTTCTTCCGCGGCCAGGAGGGCGATCCGTGGAAGGGCCGGGTGGCCGACCCGGAGATGCCCGAGGACCTCAAGCGCATGCGCCACACGATCTATCGGCAGGACTGGGTCAACCGCCCGTACATGGACACCGAGGCGAAGCACCCCCAGACGCTGACCTTCGACGCCGGGCTGGAGTTCGTCAGGACCAACGCCGCGCAGGACCGCTGGTTCGTCCAGATCGAGACCTTCGACCCGCACGAGCCCTTCTTCACCCATAAGCAGTACAAGGACCTCTACCCGCACGACTACGACGGCCCGCACTTCGACTGGCCCGACTACAAGCGGGTGACCGAGACGCCGCGGCAGGTGGACCACGCCCGCTACGAGTACGCGGCTCTGCTGTCGATGTGCGACCACTCCCTGGGCCGGGTGCTGGACACCATGGACGACCTGGGCCTGTGGGAGGACACGCTGCTGATCGTCTGCACCGACCACGGTCTGCTGCTGGGGGAGAAGGGCTGGTGGGGCAAGTCCGTGCAGCCCTGGTACAACGAGCTGGTCCACCTGCCGCTGTTCGTGTGGGACCCCCGCGCGGCCGCCGCGGGCGAGCGGCGCGAGGCGCTCGTGCAGACCATCGACCTGGCGCCCACGCTGCTGGAGTACTTCGGCCTCGACCGGCCCGCCGACATGCAGGGCATCCCCCTGAACTCCGGGGCCACCAGGCAGGCCGGCCTCTTCGGCATCCACGGCGGGCACGTCAACGTCACCGACGGCCGCTACGTCTACATGCGCGCGCCCGCCTCGGCCGCCAACGAGCCCCTGCACGAGCACACCCTCATGCCCACGCACATGCGCGGCCGCTTCTCGCCCGCCGAGCTGGCGGGCATCGAGCTGGCGGAGCCGTTCGCCTTCACCAAGGGGGTGCGCACGATCCGGGTGGCGGGCCGTACCTTCGTCAACGCCTACCACTTCGGCACGCTCCTGTACGACCTGGAGACCGACCCCGAGCAGCGCGCGCCCGTCGTCGACGACGCGGCCGAGCTGCGCATGGCCGGTCTGCTGGTCGAGCTGATGCGGGCCAACGACGCGCCGCCCGGCCAGTTCGAGCGGCTCGGGCTCCCCGTCACCGGCGCGGTCACGGAGGAACACCTCCTGGTACGCGCCCAGCTCGACCGGGCCGAACGGAGCGCCGCCCCCCTCCCGCGGCCCGAGGACTACCCCGAGGGCAGGTTGTCGCTGCGCACGCCGGTCAAGGCGCTGATCGCCGACCCGGTCGCCGTCGAGGTCCTGCGCAGGCACGTGCCCGGCATCGTCGACTCCGAGCTGCTGCAGATGCTCGGCGCCACCCCGCTGATCGACGTCGCGGCGATGGCCGGCGGGCTGCTCCCACCCCCCAGACTCCGCGCGATCGCGGAAGAGCTCGCCGAGCTCTGAGCCGGTGACGGGGCGGCCACCCCGTCACCGGCGAACACCTTTCCTCCTCCTCGCAGAAAGAGGTGGCGTGATGTCTCAGGCTACCCAACAAGCGCCCGCCGAGATCCGCGGACGATGGCGTCAGCTGTCGCTGCTGGGCGGCGCGATGCTCGTCGACAGCACCGAAGCCAGCTTGGTCAACAGCCTCTTCCCGGTGATCAGGCAGTCGCTGGGGCTCTCGCTCGGCGCGCTCGGCATCCTCACCGCCGCCGGGAAGATCGTCGGGGTGTTCACCGGGCCGCTGTGGGTGTGGGTCGCCCGCCGCTGGTCGCGCAAGAACGTCCTCGTCGTGGCCACGGGGCTGTGGGGCGTGTGGGGCATCGCCGCCGGTTTCTCCCAGAACTTCGCCCAGCTGCTGATCTTCTACACCATCCTCGCCGCCGGGTACGCTGCCGCGCACCCGATCATCACCGAGATCATCGGCGACCTGTTCGACGGCTCCGTCCGCGGAAAGGCCGTCGGGCTGCTCTACGGTGTGATCGCGCTGGCCGGATCGGTCCTCGGTCCCGTCAAGGGCCAGCTGGCCAACGTCGACGACGGCTGGCGCTGGGGTCTGTGGGGCATCGGCGCGTTCAACGTGCTGCTCGGCATCGGCATCTGGCTGTGGTTTCGCGACCCGGGCATCGGAGCCGCCGAGCGGCAGCTCGCCGACCTCGACCCCGAGGTGCGCGCCGCCCAGTCCGAGCTCACCTGGACCAAGGCGCTGGCGCTGCTGCGCATCCCCAGCTTCGGCATCCTGCTCGGCTCCCGGCTGCTGTCGGGCCACCTGCTCGTGGGGGCGTTCGGCGTGGTCTTCCTCGTCGACGTGTACGGCTTCAGCACCGCCGTGGCCTCCATCGTGCTGCTGCCGTTCGGCGTCGGCTACTTCCTGGGCAACGTGGCCGGCGGCTTCCTGGGTGACTGGGCCGCCCGGCGCAGCCCTCGCTACGGCCTGGTCGCCGTACTGCAGGCCGCCCAGTTCGGCTTCGCCGCGGCGGCCTTCCTCGGCACCCAGATCGCGTTCGCGTCCATCGTGCCGTTCGCGGCGTTCTTCGGGCTGATGGGCGCCACGCAGGGCGTCAACCCCGGCATCAACCGGCCGATGGTCATGGCGATCACGCCTCCCGAGCTGAGAGGCGCGGCCTTCGCCGTCTACATCTCGATCTTCGAGGCGATCGGCTGGGCCGCCTTCAGCCTCGGCGCCGGCTTCCTCGGCGACGTCTTCGGGCTCAAGCAGGTCTTCCTGTGGGTTCTGGTTCTGCTGATGCTGGCCAACGGGGCGTACCTCACGCTCCTCTACCGCCCGTACGCCCGCGACGTGGACCGCCTCCAGCGCGAACTGGACGCCCGGCGCGCCGCGGCCCTGGGCGGCTGAGAGCGCGCTGCAGCCGCCGTGCAAGTGCCGAGTGATCGACTGGCGGCGTCGGAACGGGAGGAAGAGCATTGGGATCGGTCGTCTTCGGCACATGCGCCGCCATCGCCGCGATCGTCGGCGTCATCTTGTTCGTCAGGTTGCGGCGGAAGCCGCAGACCCGGGTGGGGGCGTACGTCAGCGCGACGATCCTCTTCCTGGGCGCGGGGGTGCTCACCATGGGCTCCATCTCGTTCGCGAGTCTGGAGTCGGCCGCGCTGGTGACCTTCACGCCGGAGGAGCGCGCGGTGGCGGTGCCGTGCGACGCGGCGGTCCTGGGGGCGGAGGAGATGTCCAACAAGCACAACGGCCGCTACGTCTGGCTGCTCCGGCTCCGGGTGACGCCGCGGACCGGCGACCCGTACGAGATCGAGCGCACGGCCCGGCTCACCTCGTCCATGGGCGAACGCCTGGAGCGAGGCGACGCCGTGCTTGCCTGCCTGACGGCCCCCGCCGACCGCACCAAGATCGAGATCCCGGCCCTGGCCTGACCGCGGAGGGCCTGGTTGACGCATGTCCTCCCTCTGTGTTGTTATAGGCTATAACAGACATGAGAGCTAGTAGCGGAGGTCGTGATGGGCGCCGAGGAACTCGTCGAGGTCGTTCTGCCGGGCAAGGTCGAGCCGGAGGGGCTGCGGATCAGGCACGGGGAGGTGCCCGTCGCCGGACCCGGTCAGGTTCTGATCCGGATGGAGGCGACCGGCGTCTCCTTCGCCGAGCAGCAGATGCGCCGCGGGCGCTACTACGACCAGCCGGCGTTCCCGTTCGTACCCGGCTACGACCTGGTCGGCACCGTGGTGGGCACCGGCGAGGGAGTGGAGCCCGGCCTTGCCGGCGCCCGGGTCGCGGCGCTGGTCAAGGTCGGGGGCTGGGCCAGCCACGTGCTCGTGGACGCCGCGGACGTGGTGCCGGTGCCCGACGGGATCGGCGCGGCGCAGGCGGAAACCCTCGTCGTCAACGGCATCACCGCCTGGCAGATGCTGCACCGCAAGGCCCGCGTCCGCGCCGGGCAGACCATCCTCGTGCACGGCGCCAACGGCGGCGTCGGCTCGGTGCTCGTCCAGCTCGCCCAAGCCGCGGGCGTCCACGTCATCGGCACCGCTTCCGCCCGCCACCACGACGCCCTGCGGGCCCAGGGCGTCGTGCCCGTCGACTACCGCGGCGGCGACGTCGCCGCGCGCGTGCGCGAACTCGCCCCCGGCGGGGTGGACGCCGTCTTCGACCACGTCGGCGGGCGCGGCATCGTCGGCTCCTGGAGGCTGCTCGCCCCCGGCGGCACGCTCGTCTCCTACGGCAGCGCCTCCACCCGCGACGACGAGGGGTCCAAGCAGTGGCCCGTGCTCAAGCTGCTCGGCCGGGTCTGGCTGTGGAACGCCCTGCCCAACCGGCGCCGCGCCTACTTCTACAACGCGTGGGCGGGACACGCCCTGGCCAAGGACCGGTTCCGGGCGCGGCTGCGCGCCGACCTCACCCAGGTCTTCGCCGCGTTCCAGCGTGGTGACATCACCGCCCGGATCGCCGCCCAGCTGCCCCTCGCCCGTGTCGCCGAGGCCCTGCGGCTGGCGGAGTCCGGCACCGTCGCCGGGAAGATCGTGCTCACGCCGTAGCGCGGGCCGTCCGCCTCAGCGCTGATACGGCTCACGCAACATCGCCAGCCGTCCCTCCTCGTGGATGCGCCGGGTGGCGGCGCGTTCGGGGTAGCAGCGCATGAACATGTTCGTGAAGTGCGTCCCGTAGTGCAGCGGCGGGCCGCCGCACGGGTCGTCGAGCGATCGGCCGAAGCTCGGCTCGTGGAAGTACGCCACCGCGAACCGCTCGCGATCGGCCAGCGCCACCTTGTGCGGCGTGGACAGCAGGTAGCCGCCGGTCAGGAACTGCAGGATGTCGCCGGGAAAGACGGTGAACACCCGCGGCACCGGGCGGACGAAGATCCACGGCGGCTCGTCCTCGTACAGGCCGGCGGTGCTCTCCGCCTCCAGCCAGTTGCGCGGCCGCTTCTCGCCCTCGACCGGCGGCCGGACGTACAGGCCGCCGACCTCGTCCTGCGCGGCGATCACCAGCAGCCCGTAGTCGGTGTGGGCGCCGATGCCGCGCGCGGTCCGCGCGGAGCGCGGCGGGAAGCGCAGCACACGCATGTGGTGCCAGCCGTCCGTGGTGTGCCCGGTCAGCGCGTCCGGCCCGCCCAGCCCGAGACCCAGGGCCGCCAGCCGCAGCAGCCGCTCGCCGATCGAGCCGAGCGCGGCCGTGAACGCCTCCATCCGCCGCTGGTAGTGCGGGCCCGGCCAGGGCACGGGGCCGTGACAGGGCCAGCGCTCGCGCACCCGCGCGTCGTGCACCGGCACGTCCGGGCAGACGGTGAAGATCTCGGAGTAGTCGGTCTCGCCCGCGGTGACCTCCTCGCCTGAGGCGACGTAGCCGCTGTAGCTCAGGTCGCTGACATAGCTGGACTTCTCCGGCAGTGACAGCGAGAAGAACTCCCTGCTCGCCTCGAACGCCGCGAGCGCCGTCTCGTGCTGGGGCGTGGTGGCGGCGACCTGGAAGATGCCGTCCCTGCGCCACGCCGCGATCATGGTACGGCCGAGCTCCAGGTCCGCCCGCGTCCCGGTGACGGCCTCCGGCAGGCTGAACGTGCTCAGTTCGATCATCTCGTCCCCCTCGCTGGAGTGGTGTGCGATTCGGCCACCTGTACGCGGACCGGTCCCCGCCCGGCCGACCCGATCCGGCCGGTTGCGCCCGGCGGTCGAACTCCCGCGCCCGGCGGCCGCCACCCGCGCCGGACGGCACCACACCGGTCCCCAACGGCTTCGCCCCGGTGGCGGTCAGCGGAGGCCGGGGTGCCCGGGGGTTTTCGCGGGCCGGCCGTACCGGCTGGGGCGCAGGGCGGTGGCGACGAGGACGGCGGCGAGCACGACCAGGGCGGCACAGACGACCAGGGCGAACGCGTAGCCGTGCTGGGCGGCCAGCGTGACCAGCAGCGCCACGCCCACCGCCCCGCCGACCTGCTGCACCGAGGTGAGGACGGCCGAGCCGACCCCGGCGTCCTCCGAGGTGGTGCCCGTGACGGCGGCGGTGGTCAGCGCGGGCAGGCTCAGGCCGCAGCCGAGGCTGGTGACCAGCATCCCGGGCAGGACGCCGCTCACATAGGCGTCTCCGGGCGCCACCCCGGACAACAGCAGCAGCCCCGCCGCGCTGACCGTCAACGCGACCAGGAGCGCGGGCCGCGTCCCGAGCCGGGCCACCGCGCGGGACGACAGCCACATCCCGGCCAGGATCCCAGCCCCATAGGGCAGGTACGCCACGCCGGCCACCAGCGCGCTGTACCCGAGCCGCGTCTGCAGGTGGATCATCAGCAGGAAGGCCATCGCGTAGAAGGCGGCCGAGAACAGCAGGGTCGAGAGGTTGGCCACGGCCCGGATGCGGACCGCCAGGAACGCCAGTGGCACGAGTGGCTGTGCCGTACGGGACTCGACCGCCAGGAAGGCCGCCGCCAGCAACACGGCCAGCAGCAGCGGGAGCAGGACCGCCGCCGAGACCCAGCCCGCGTGCTCGGCCTGGAGCAACCCGTAGACCAGCGCGAGGACCGCCGCGGTGCCCAGCAGCGCGCCCGGGACGTCCAGCCGGGCCCCGCGCGCGGCCCGGCTCTCGCCGACCAGGCGGGGGACGAGCACCAGGGCCAGCGCCGCCACGGGCAGGTTGATCAGGAAGATCCAGCGCCACGACGTCAGATCGGTCAGCACGCCCGAGATCACCAGCCCCATCGTGCCGCCCAGGGCCGCGATGGCGCCCCAGACGCCGACCGCCCTGGCGCGTTCGCCCTCGCCGGGGAACATCAACGTGATCAGCGAGAGCGCGGCCGGGCTGGCCAGCGCGGAGCCCATGCCCTGCGCGAACCTGGCCGCCACCAGCTGCCACGGCTCCTGGGCGATGCCGCAGACCAGGCTGGCCACGCCGAACGCGGCCACTCCGATGAGGAACGCCCGCCGCCTGCCCAGCAGGTCGGCGGCCCGCCCCGACAGCAGCAGGAAGCCGCCGAAGGCGAGGAAGTAGGCGTTGACCACCCAGGACAACCCGGCGGCGGTGAAGCCGAGTTCGCCGCGGATGGCGGGCAGGGCGACGTTCACCACGGTGTCGTCGAGGACAAGCATGAACTGCACGGCGCACAGAACCGCCAGTGCGGGGGTTTTCTTCGTCACCCGACGACGCTAGGCGCGGGCCGCCGATGGCCGCAATCCGCGATGGGGCCAGGTGATAGCGCGCTGAGGACATAGGCTGGTCCGCATGAAGACCGAGGTGCCGCCCGGCGTCGGCGCGATCGTGGTCGGGCACTTCCCGCTGTCGTCGGGGGAGTGGATCCCGCCGCACACCCACACGCACCACCAGATCGCGTGGACGCGGCGCGGGGTGGTCGGAGTGGCCGTGGACGACTCCTACTGGGTGCTGCCGCCGACCGTCGCGCTGTGGATACCGGCCGGGGTGGAGCACCGCACCGGGGCGACCCGTGACGCGGTGTTGTGCGGCCTCTACCTGGCCCCGGAGCGCTGCGCGCTGGACTGGCCGGAGCCGACGCCGGTGGGGGTGGACGGGCTGCTGGCCCATCTGTTCACGTACCTGGGGCGCGACGACCTGGCCGACGGCCCCCGGCTGCGGGCCGAGGCGGTCGTGCTCGACCTGCTGCGGCCGCTGCCCGCCCTGCCCATCGACGTGCCGCGCCCGCGTGAGGAGCGGGTACGCGCCGTGGCCGACGCGCTGATCGCCGATCCGGCCGACGCGCGCGGCCTGGAGGCCCACGCGCGGGCCGCGGGGGTGAGCCGGCGCACGCTCACGCGGTTGTTCGTCCAGGACACCGGGATGAGCTTCGAGCGCTGGCGGACGCATCTGCGGTTGCGTGCCGCCCTCCCGCTGCTCGCGGAAGGGCGGCCCGTCTCCGCGGTGGCGCGGGCGGTGGGGTATGCGACGGCAAGCGCGTTCCTCGCCGCCTTCCGCCGCACCGTGGGGACCTCGCCGGGCCGCTACCTGAACGCGGAGTCGTGAGGCCCTAGACCGAGTACTTGCAGACCAGGGACTGGGCGCCGCCCTGGGCGTAGCCGAGGTAGGTGTAGGTGGGGTTGTAGTACTGACAGGCGGCCGAGGGGCTGCCGCTGCCGAGGTAGATCAGGTTGGAGGCGTACCGGTAGCAGCCGAGGCTGCCGTTGTAGAAGCCGACGATGGAGCTGGAGTTGACCTTGGCGGCGCAGTACTCGCCGAGGGAGAGCGGGCTCATGACGACGTCGATCGGGCCCGCGGCCTGTGCGGGGGCGGTGCTCACGGCGAGCGCGCCGAGACAGGCCAGCGCGGCCGTGGTGAGAGCGAGCGCGCGACGGGGCATACAAACCTCCAGGGGGCTCTGAGCTGCGTTGATCGCAGTATTAATTAGGAAACCTTCCTATGCAATGGGCTTTCTGCGTACCCTTCACGCTGTGCTGGCCGCGGTCAGGGATACGGTCGGGGGGTGAGCACGTACCAGCGCTATGTCGCGCTCGGCGACAGCATGACCGAAGGCGTCGGCGACGACGACGGCCTGGGCGGCCACCGCGGGGTCGCGGACCGCCTGGCCGAACACCTCGCCCGCCACAATCCCGGCCTGCTCTACGCCAACCTCGCCGTACGCGGCCGGCTGGCCGCCCAGGTCCGCGACGAGCAGGTGCCCGCGGCGCTGGAGCTGCGCCCCGACCTGGTCACCGTCGTCGCGGGCATGAACGACCTCATCCGGCCCGGCTTCAGCGCGGCCGCGACCGCCGCGGTGCTGGAGGACATGTTCGCCACCCTGACCGCCTCCGGCGCCCGCGTCGTCACCGTCACCTACCCCGACCTGGGCAAGCTCTCGCCGCTCGTCCGCCGGCTGGCCCCGCGCGTGCTCGACTTCAACGACCGGGTCCGCACGGCCGCCGCCCGCCACGGCGTCACCGTCCTCGACGCTCACGCGTTCGCGTTCGTCACCGACCGGCGGATGTGGAGTCACGACCGCATCCACGCCAGCCCCGAGGGCCACACCCGCTTCGCCGCCGGTTTCGCCCAGGTGCTGGAGCTGCCGGGCAGCGACGACACCTGGACACACCCCCTGCCGCCGCTGCCCGCGCCCGCCGCGTGGCGGGTGGTCGCGACGGAGGCGCGCTGGCTGGCCGGCTTCGTCGGGCCCTGGATCGGCCGCCGGCTGCGCGGCCGGTCCTCCGGCGACGGCCGCACCGCCAAACGCCCCGCTCTCGCCCCCGTGGCCACCACCTGACGGGGGCGCCGCCTAGGGTGGTCGGCATGCCGTACACGATCAAGGGAACACCGTCGGCGGAGGTGTCGGCGGAGCAGGCCGAGGCGTGGCACGGGGTGATGGCCGCGTCGCTGGGGCACGATCTTCCGGGTCGGCCGGTGCCCACCCGGGCCCAGCTGACCGTGCCGCCCTTACAGAGCCGCCGGTTGGTCTGGATGGCGGCCGAGCCCGGCGGGCCGGTGGCCGGGGTGGCGGCGCTGCGGTTGTTCGACGCGCCGGGCATGGACCATCTGAGCGAGCTCGACCTGCACGTGCGGCCCGAGCGGCGGCGCGGCGGCGCCGGGTCGCTGCTGCTGGCGGCGGCGGTGTCGGCCGCGCGGGCCGAGCGGCGGCGGGCGATGATCACGGCGGTGGCCGCGGACGGTCCCGGGGACGCCTTCTGCGCGGCCCGCGGCCTGCGGCGCGTGCTGACGCTCCGGCACCTGCTGCTCGACCTGGCCCAGGCCGACTGCCGGGAGGCCGACACCGCGCGGCCCGGCTACGACCTGGCGTTCTGGACCGGCACCGTCCCCGACGGCCTGGCCGGCGCCTTCGCCGAGGCCAGGAACGCCGTGAACGACATGCCCACCGGCGAGATGGGCCACGGCGTCCGGCGCTGGGACGCCGCCGCCGTCAGGGAGATGGCCAAGGTGATGGCCGATCGCGGCGACACCCTGCTGACCCTCGCCGCGCTGCACGGCGAGACGATGGCCGGATACACCGAGATCGTGATCAGCGCGGGGGAGCGCCGCCGGGCCGCGCAGTACGGCACCGCGGTGGTGCCCGCGCATCGCGGCCACGGCCTGGGGCTCTGGCTCAAGGCCACGATGGTACGCAGGTTACGCGCCGAGCATCCCGGCCTGACCGAGGTCGAGACCGATACCGCCGAGGACGACGTCCACATGCCGGCGGTCAACGAGCGCCTGGGCTACCGGGCCTACCGCAGCACGCACCAGTACCAGTTCGACCTGTAGGAGCCTCATGCACCAGGACACCCAGGCGGACCGGCGGCCCTTATGGCGTCAGCGCGACTTCACGGTCTTCTGGGGCGCCCAGACGCTGTCCGTCGCGGGAGACTCCTTCGCGATCATCGCCGTCCCGCTGCTCATCCTCAACGTCACCGGCTCCGTCGCCCAGATGGGCCTGCTGACCGGCGTCTCCGGCGCCGCCGGCGTCGTCGCCGGGATCTTCGCCGGTGTGGCCGTCGACCGCTTCGACCGCCGCAAGCTGCTCATCGGCTGCGACATCGTGCGGTGCGTCCTGTACGCCACCATCCCGCTGGCCTGGCTGAGCGGACCCAAGGTCTGGCTCCTGTACGCCGTCCTGCCGCTGGCCGCCGCGGTAGGCATGGTCTTCCAGGTGGCGTACGTCTCCTCCGTGCCCACCCTGGTCGGTGAGGACCGGGTCACCGAGGCCAACGGCAAGCTGTACGCCACGGCCGCCGCCGCCAGCGTGCTCGGCCCGATGCTGGCCGGCGTCGTGGCCGGCTGGCTCGGGCCCACGGCCGCGATCGGCATCAACGCCGTCGGCTTCGCCCTGTCCGCGGTCGGCGTCTACATGGTCAGGCTCGCCCGGCACGAAAGGCCCGCCGTCCACGGCGCGCCCTGGCGGGAACTGGTGGCAGGGGCGGTGTTCCTGTGGCGGCAGCCGGTGCTGCGGGCGCTGACGGTGCTGCTGTCGTTCTTCATCTTCCTGACGCTCGGGCTCACCGACATCGTGATCTTCCGGTTGAAGCACGACCTGGGCCAGCCGGACGCCGTCATCGGCGTCGTCCTCGGCATCGGGGCGGTCGGGACGATGATCGGGGCGACACTGGTGACCCGGCTGCGCGGGCGGCTCGGGTTCGGGCCCACGTGGGTCAGCGCGCTGGCCGCCGCCGGGCTGGCGATCGGCGCCATCGGGTTCATCGGCACCGTGTGGGGGATCGGCGCCGCCATGGGGCTCTACCTGGCCTGCGTGAGCGTGGCCGGGATCTGCAGCCTGTCGCTGCGCCAGCAGGTCACGCCCAGCCATCTGCTCGGCAGGGTCACCTCGGCGTTCTGGACCATCCACTACTCGCTGGGGCCGCTGGGCGCGGCGGCGCTGACCTGGGGCGCGGGCCGGTTCGGTTCGACGCCGGTGTTCGTCTTCGCCGGGGTCAGCTGCCTGGCGATCGCCGCCGCGGCGTTGCTCACCCCTGCCCGGCAGCGGCATCCGGAGCGGGCCGCAGCCGCGCCGCCAGGAACGGGGCCGTGACGGAGGCCTCGGAGCCGGCGACCGAGCGCGGCGGACCCGCGGCCACCACCCGGCCGCCCGCCGCGCCTCCGCCGGGGCCGAGGTCGACGACCCAGTCGGCGCGGGCGACCACGTCCATGTCGTGCTCTACCAGAACCACCGTGTTGCCCGCCGACACCAGCCCGTCGAGCTGGGCCATCAGCCGGTCCACGTCGGCCGGATGCAGGCCGGAGGTCGGCTCGTCCAGCACGTACAGGGTGTGGTCGCGGCGTACGCGCTGCAGTTCGCCCGCCAGCTTCACCCGCTGCGCCTCGCCGCCGGACAGTGTGGTGGCCGGCTGCCCGAGCCTCAGGTAGCCGAGGCCCACCTCGGCCAGCGTGTCCAGGCTGCGGGCGGCGGCGGGCAGACCGGACAGCGCCTCGCGGGCCGCGTCCACGGTGAGATCGAGCACGTCGGCGATGGACCGGCCGTCGACGCGCACCTCCAGCGTCTCGGCGTTGTAGCGGCGGCCGTGGCAGACCGGGCACGGCGCGACGGCCCCCGGCAGGAACAGCATCTCGATGGAGATCTCGCCCTCGCCCTGGCAGTTCTCGCAGCGCCCGCCCTGCACGTTGAAGGAGAAGCGGCCGGCGTCGTAGCCGCGCTCGCGCGCCGCCGGAGCCGCGGCGAACATCTTGCGCACCGCGTCGAACAGGCCCGTGTACGTCGCCAGGTTCGAACGCGGCGTGCGGCCGATCGGCTTCTGGTCCACGCGTACCAGGCGGGCCACCTGCTCCAGGCCGCTCGCCTTCACCGCCGGCACCTCGCCGGCCAGGTAGGTCTCCACCGCGTCGGTCAGCACGTGCGTCACCAGGGTCGTCTTGCCGGAACCCGACACGCCGGTCACCGCGGTGAACGTGCCGAGCGGGAAGCTCGTGTCCACCTCGCGCAGGTTGTGCAGGGTGACGCCGCGCAGCTCCAGCCAGCCCGACGGCACACGCGGCGTCCTGGAGGCCGGGGGACGGCCGAACAGGTAGCGGCGGGTGACCGACTCCTCGACGCCGGCCAGGCCCGGCACGTCGCCCGAGTACAGCACCCGGCCGCCGTGTTCACCGGGGCCGGGGCCGACGTCGACGATCCAGCCGGCCTGCCGTACCACCTCGAGGTCGTGTTCCACCACGAACAGCGAGTTGCCCGCCGCGCGCAGCCGGTGCAGGGCCGCGACCAGCGCGCGGGTGTCGGCCGGGTGCAGGCCGGCGGAGGGTTCGTCGAGCACGTACAGCACGCCGAACAGGCCGGAGCGCAGTTGCGTCGCCAGCCGCAGCCGCTGCAGCTCGCCCGCCGACAGCGTGGTGGTCGTGCGGTCGGCGCTGAGGTAGCCGAGGCCCAGCTCGGCCATGGTCTCGACGCGGCCGCGCAGGTTCTCGGCCAGGGCGTGCGCGGCCTGCGCCCGCGCGCCGTCCAGGCCGGGGTCGGCGGCGAGGGCCTCGGCGAGGTCGGTGAGCGGCAGCGCGGCCAGCTGCGTGATGTCCTTTCCGCCGAACCGTACGGCCAGCGCCTCCGGCCGCAGGCGCCGCCCCGCGCAGACCGGGCACGGTGAGGACACCAGGTGCCGCTCGGCCCTGGCCCGCAGCGCGGCGCTCTTCGTCGTGGCGTAGGTGTGCAGCACGTAGCGCTTGGCGCTGGCGAAGGTTCCCTGGTAGGGGCGGGTGATCCGGGAGGCGTCGCGGACCGGGTGGATGGTGACGACGGGCTGCTCGTCGGTCATGAGGATCCACTCGCGCTGCTCGGCCGGCAGCTCCCGCCACGGGCGGTCCACGTCGAAGCCCAGCTCGGCGAGGATGTCGCGGTAGTTCTTGCCCTGCCAGGCGCCCGGCCAGGCGGCGATCGCGCCCTCGCGCACGCTCAGAGACGGGTCGGGGACCAGGCTCTCCTCCGTGACCTCCTGCACGGTGCCGAGCCCGTGGCAGTGGGGGCAGGCGCCGGCCGGGGTGTTGGGGGAGAAGGCGTCGGAGTCGAGCGGCGCGGCTCCCGGCGGATACTCGCCCGCGCGGGAGAACAGCATGCGCAGCACGTTCGACAGGTGGGTGACGGTGCCGACCGATGAGCGGGTGCTGCCGCCGCCGCGCGCCTGCTGGAGCGCGACCGCGGGCGGCAGGCCGGTGATGTCGCCCACCTGCGGCGCGCCGGCCTGCTCGATGAGGCGGCGCGCGTAGGGGGCGACGGACTCCAGGTAGCGGCGCTGGGCCTCGGCGTAGACGGTGCCGAACGCCAGCGACGACTTGCCCGAGCCGGACACGCCGGTGAACACCACGATCTCGTCGCGAGGGGCGTCGAGGTCGACGTGGCGCAGGTTGTGCTCGCGGGCGTCCCTGACCCGGATCATGGAGTCCATGGCGTCCAGGTTATGCGTGCGGGCCCACGCTGACCTGGCCGAGCGTCAGCGCGGGCGTGCCCTCCATGATCTCGCCGAGCCGGGCGACCTGCTCGTCGAGCTCGTCGCGGTGGGCGGGGGAGAGGGGTTCGAGCGTCTCCACGGTGACCGCGATCCTCCTGCCCGAGCGCTTCTGGTGCCACACCCCGCCGACGACCCCGTCGAGCAGGACCAGCGGGTAGTTGCCCGCCTGCCCCCTGGCCAGCGCCCGCTCGAACGCCCGGCCGGGAAAGAGCAGCTCACGCGGCTGCCCGGCGATCGTGTACGCGTCGAAGTACGGCAGCAGCCGCACCCCCTGCGCCGGAGCGGCAGGGGCCGAGGTGTCACCGGCCAGTACCCACGCCCTGCCTCCTTCGTAGGCCACCTCCTCCAGCTCCAGCTCGCCGAACGCCTGGCTCGCCCAGCCGACCGGCGTGCCCAGCCAGCGGGCGAACTGCTGCGGCGTGGCCGGGCCGTACGCGTGCAGGTACGCCGCGGCCAGCGCTCCGCCGCCGGGGGCGGGCTCGAAGGCGGGCGGGGCGGTGAAGGTGACCTTCCTGCCCCGGTTCGGGCCGAAACACAACGCGCCGCGGTGGGCGGCGTGGGCCACCGCCTGCCGCCAGCGCGGCCACATGTCCTGGAAGGCGGGCATGACCTTGTCACCGGCCCACGGGCCCGTCTCCGCCACGACCGCCTCGCTGAGCTCGTCCATCGTCAGCACGGCACCGGTCAGCACCCGGCGCAGCGCCTCGACGACCTCCTCGGTCTGGCCGGGCGTCAGCCGTATCCCGTCGGGGAAGGTGTTGTGCACGGCCGGGATCGTGGACATCGCGCCCACCCACATGGGCAGGTCGCGGGTGGCCAGCAGGTGCACGGTGCCGCGCGGCCCGTAGGTCTTGACCAGGCCGCCGTCCTGCCACAGGGCCTTCTGCACGTCGGTCCTGGTCGCCCCGTCCAGGCGCAGGGCCAGCGAGTGCTCGCCCGCCGACAGCACCTGGGCGTGGACGCCGGCCATCGCCGAGGCGAGGTCGGCCGGGGAGGCGTCCTTGACCGGGTCGGCCAGTCCCTGACGCAACAGCCGCCGCGCACTGACCTCAGGCCACGAAAGTTCCTTCATGAAACCCCACGTTAGAGCTTATTGCGGCATGGTTCGTGCCGCATTGATCAGATCTTCTCTCGTCTGGTCCGCGGCCCGCGCCGCCTTGTAGCGCTCCTCGCCCAGCTCGGCCAGCAGCCGCTCGGCGAGGCGGTCGTGGTCCCGCTGCTCGGCCGCGCTCACCGGGGTGCCCTCGCGCAGCTCGTCGTGGATCGCCACCAGGCCCGCCGCCTGCTCGGGGCGCCCGCAGGCGGCCAGCGCGGTGGCCAGGGCCAGCTGCCCGAGGGGGAAGCCGAGCTCGTCGCGCAGGGCCTCGGAGGCGTCGAGCGCGGCCAGGCTCAGCCGCAGCGCCCGCCGGGCCTCGCCGAGGCCCTCGGCCACGAACGCCTGCTCGGCCAGCACGAGCGGCAGGTACGGCGGCGGCTCGGCGACCTCGTCCTCGGGAGAGGCCAGCGCCCGGATCTCACGCAGCAGCGCGTCGGCCCGCTCCAGCTCGCCGCGCCGGCGGGCGGCGAAGGCCAGCGACATGGCGGCCAGCACCTGCGAGGGGTGGTGGCCCTGCAGCTTGGCCAGCTCCAAACCCCGCTCGCACATCGCGACGGCCTCGTCGTAGTCGCCGCGCTGGTGGGCCAGCCAGCCGACCCAGCCCATCCGCCCGGCGACCTCGACCCACAGCTCCAGTTCCTCGGCCATGCGCAGTCCCTCGCGCTGCAGCCGTTCCGCCTCGCGCGCCTCGCCGCGGAACTCGGCCGCGCCGCCGAGCCAGCCGTTGGCCTCCATCAGCCCCCAGCGGTCGCCCAGCCGGGTGAAGGCCGCCCGGCTGATCTCGGCGTCGCGTTCGATCCCGGCGACGTCGCCGCGCACGTGCGCGAGCTTGGCCCGCAAGGCGCGCACGGCCGCCGTGCCCCACGCGTCGCCGTGGGCCTCGAAGACCGGCAGCGCCGCAGCGGCCAGTTCCTCCGCCGCGGCCATGTCGCCCAGGTCGACCGAGGTGTAGGCCAGGAACCACTGAGCCCGCGCCTTCTCCGGCCCGTCCGCGCCGAAGGCGTCGAGCGCCGCCGCCCGCAGCGCCGCGCGCCCGGCCGCCGCCTCGCCCGAGGCCTCCGGCCGGTGCAAGAACTCCAGGCCCGTCTTCCAGGCCAGCGCGACGGCCCGCTGCCGGGGCTCGCCGCCGGGCAGGGCCAGGGCCGCCGTCAGCGAGCGCACGCCCTCCGACAGCCGGCCCCGCAGGAACCAGTACCAGCCGAGCGCCCCGGCCAGCGCGAGCGCGTCGCCGGCCGCGCCGTTCCTGACCGCGTGGCCGAGCGCCGCGCGCAGGTTGGCGGCGTCGGCGTCCAGCCGCCGCAGCCACCGCCGCTGCTCGCCCCCGCGCAGGTACGGCTCCGCCCGCACCGCCAGCCCGGTGTAGTAGCGGTGATGCCGGGCCTGCATCTCCTCCAGCTCGCCCGCCTCCCGCAGCCGCTCCACGCAGTAGGCGGCCACCGACTCCAGCAGCCGGTAGCGTCCCTCGTGCGCGCTCACCAGCGACCGGTCGATCAGCCGGGCGAGCAGGTCGAGCACGTCGAGCCCGCCCGAGCCGCCCACCTCCTCGGCCGCCTCCATCGAACAGCCGTCCGCGTGCACGGCCAGCCGCCGCAGCACCGCCCGCTCCTCCTCGCCGAGCAGCTCCCAGCTCCAGTCGATCATCGCCATGAGCGTCTGCTGCCGCGGCGGCGCGCCCCGGTGCCCGGTGGCCAGCAGCCGGAACCGGTCGTCCAGACGCTCCACGACCCCGCTCACCCCGAGGGCCCGCACCCGGGTGGCGGCCAGCTCCAAGGCCAGCGGGATCCCGTCGAGCCGCCGGCACAGCACCGCGGCCGCCGCGGCGTCCTCGTCGTCGAGGGTGAAGCGCCGGTCGGCGGCGGCGGCCCGCTCCACGAACAGGCGGACCGCGGCGGCCTGTCGTACGCGCCCGGCCGCCTCGCCGGGGCCGGGCACGCGCAGCGGCGGCACGCTCCACACCAGCTCACCGGCCAGGCCGAGCGGCTCCTGGCTGGTGGCGAGCAGCCGCAGGCCGGGTGAGCGGGACAGCAGCCGCCCGGCCAGCTCGGCGATCGGATCGATCACGTGCTCGCAGTTGTCCAGCACCAGGACGGCCTGGCGCGAGCGCAGCGTCTCGGCCAGGCGTTCCACCGGGTCACCGGCTCCCTGCAGGCTCAGCACGACGCCGATCGCCTCGGCCAGCCTGGCGACCGCGTCGGCGTCGCCCGGACGGTCCACGGCGGCCAGCTCCACCAGCCAGACCCCGTCGGGCGCCGACATCCGGCCCGCCACCTCGACGGCCAGCCGCGTCTTGCCGACGCCGCCGGGGCCGGTGAGCGTGACAAGGCGTTCCTCGCCGGCCCTGGCCAGGATCTCCGCGACGGCCTCCTCGCGGCCGATGAGCGCGCCCAGCGGGGCCGGGACGTTGCCCTTCGGCCGGGCGGGGCCCGCCGTCGCACTCGCCGCCGGGGCGGCCAGCGCAGGATCCTGCACCAGTACGGCCCGCTGCAGCGCGGCCAGGTCCGGGCCCGGATCCAGGCCCAGTTCCTCGGCCAGCACCTCGCGGTGCGTCTCGTAGCTGGCCAGCGCCTCGCTCTGGCGGCCGGAGCGGTACAGGGCGCGCATGTGGGCCGCGCGCAGCCGTTCGCGCAGCGGGTGCTCGGTCAGCAGGTCGCCCAGTTCGGCGGCGAGCGCCGCGTGCTCGCCGAGCGTGAGCCGTACCTCCGCCTGGTCCTCGCGGGCGGTCAGCCGCAGTTCGTGCAGGCGCGCGGCGGCGGCGCGGGTGAAGTCGTGGTCGGCGAAGTCGGCGAAGGCCGGGCCCCGCCACAACGCCAGCGCCTCGGCCAGGTGCTTGGCGCGGGCCCTGGGCTCCTCGGCGGCCGCCGCCTCGGCCAGCAGCGACTCGAAGGACGCCGCGTCGCACTCGCCCCTGAGCACGTAGCCCGCGGGGGTGTTCGCGACGAGGTCGCGCCCGCCGGGCTCGGCGTCCTCCAGGATCCTCCGCAGCTGCGACACCTTCACGGACAGCGCGGCCGGCGGGTTGCCGGGCAGTTCGTCGTCGCTCCACAGGTCGTCCACGAGCCGGTCGGCGGGGACCGGCCGCCCCGCGTGCACGAGAAGGTCGCTGAGCAGGCCTCTCACCTTGAGTCCCGGCACGCTGACGGGCCGGCCGCCGGAGGTCCAAACGGTCAGGGGTCCCAGAATGCCGAAACGCATAAGGGCCACCGTAAGTGGATGAGAAAGATTCCGTAAACGCCGGGGCGCACAGTAAGGCCATGACGCAGCAGACGTTCACCACCGACCTCGGTTTCACCGCTTACCTGCCCGGCCAGAGCGGCTACGACGAGCAGCGCAGCCAGCCGTTCAGGCCGGACATGGACGCCCGTCCCGCCCTCGTGGCCCGTGCCTTCACCGCGCACGACGTCCGCATGGCGGTGCTGGCGGCCGGCGAGCGCGGGCTCCCGCTGGCGGTCCAGGCCACCGGCCACGGCACCCACGTCGCCTCCGACGGCGGACTGCTGCTGAAGACCACCGACATGAACACCGTCACGGTCGACCCGCACCGCCGCACCGCCACCGTCGGGCCCGGCGCCGTCTGGGCCGACGTGCTCGCCGCCGCCTCGCCGTACGGGCTGGCGCCGCTGTCCGGCTCCTCCCCGACGGTCGGCGTCACCGGCTACACCCTGGGCGGCGGCCTCGGCTGGCTGGCCCGCAGGTACGGCTTCGCCGCCGACAGCGTGCTGAGCGCCCAGGTCGTCACCGCCGACGGCCGGATCGTCACCGCCGACGCCGAGCACAACCCCGAGCTGTTGTGGGCCCTGCGCGGCGGCGGCGGCAACTTCGGCGTGGTGACCTCGCTGGAGTTCCGGCTGTACCCGGTCTCCGAGGTCTGCGCCGGCGCCGTCACCTTCGCCGTCACCGACGCCGCCGCCCAGCTGGCCGCCTACCGCGACTGGGCCGCCGCCGCGCCGCAGGAGCTGAGCACCGCGGCCGTCCTGACCAGGGAACGCACCCTCGTGATCAAGGCCATGGGCCCGGACCGGGCGGCGGTCGAGCCGCTGCTGCGCCGCATGGGCACGGTCGTCCAGGACGACCTGCGGGTCATCCCCTTCGCCTCGGCGGCCATGGGCGGCAACCCCGCGGTCACGCTGGAGCTGTACAAGAGCCTGCCGGACGAGGTCCTGGAGACCGCCGCGGACGTGGACGGCGCCGCCGTGGAGGTGCGCCACTGGGGCGGGGCGATCGCCAACCCGGGGCCCGGCGCCGGGCCGGCCGGCCACCGCGACACCGAGTTCTCCGTGATCGTCACCAAGCCCGTGGCGCTGCCGTACGCCGTCGGAAGGTCCTTCCTCAACTTCGCGAACGACCCGGCGCGCACCGCGAACGCCTACACCGCGGCGAACCTGGGCCGGCTGCGCGAGGTCAAGCGCGCCTGGGACCCGGGCAACATGTTCCGCCTCAACCTCAACATCCAGCCGTGATCCGGCTCGCCGTCATCGTCGCCAGCACCCGGCACGGCCGCTTCGGCCCGACCGTCGCCGCCTGGCTGACCGCCAAGGCCAGGCGCCGCGCCGACCTGGAGATCGACCTCGTCGACCTGGCCGAGACCCGCCTGCCGCAGGACCTCACCGACCCCGACGAGCCCCTGCCGCCGCGGGTCGCCGCCCTGGCCCCGCGCCTGGCCGCCGCCGACGCCTTCGCCGTCGTCACCCCCGAGTACAACCGGAGCTTCCCCGCGCCGCTGAAGACCGCGATCGACTGGTACTACGAGGAGTGGCGCGCCAAGCCCGTCGCCTTCGTCGGCTACGGCCGAGAGTCCGGCGGGCACCACGCGATCAGCCAGCTGCGCCAGGTCTTCACCGAACTCGACGCGGTGGGCATCCGCGAGGCGGTCACCCTGCCCTGCTACTGGGAGCTCTTCGCCGCCGACGGCACCTGGCCCAAGGCCACCGCGACCTGCAACGCCGAGCTGAACCACATGCTGGAGCGGCTCAGCTGGTGGGCGCACACCCTGCGCGAGGCGCGTCTCGTCAAAGCCCAGCCATGATCTTTGAGTATTCTCCCTGGTGGATGTAGAGACCCGCGGCTTCGCTCCGACTCAGGGGTGACACGAGAGGAGCACGTGCATGAAATACATGCTGCTGATCTACAACAACGCCGAGTCGCGCAAGGCCATCGACGCGGACATGGACACCGTCATGGCCAAGGTCGACGAGATCATGAGCGAGCTGCAGGAGTCCGGCGAGTTCGTCGGCGGCATGGCGCTGTCCGAGGGCTCGCGCACGGTCAAGGTGAGGGACGGCGTGCCGGTCGTCACCGACGGGCCGTTCCTGGAGGCCAAGGAGCTCATGGCCGGGTACATCACCGTCGACGTCGACAGCATGGAGCGCGCGACCGAGATCGCCGCCCGCTGGCCGGACGCCGCGCTGTGCGCCATGGAGATCCGCCCGGTCATCGGCGAGGTCGAGTAGGTGAGGCCCGTCGAGGACCTGCTGCGCGAGCTCGCGCCTCAGGTCCTCGGCGTCCTCGTACGCCGCCACGAGCAGTTCGACGCGTGCGAGGACGCCGTCCAGGAGGCGCTGCTGGACGCCGCGGTCCGGTGGCCCGAGCGCGGCCTGCCCGACAACCCGCGCGCCTGGCTCGTCACGGTCGCCTCGCGCCGCCTCATCGACCAGGTACGCAGCGACGCGTCCCGGCGCCGCAGGGAGGAGACGGTCTCCGCCTGGGCCGGCCCCGAGCCGGACGAACCGATCCCCGACCGGGACGACACGCTCACGCTGCTGTTCCTGTGCTGCCACCCGGCGCTGTCGGCCCCCTCGCAGATCGCGCTCACGCTGCGCGCCGTCGGCGGCCTCACCACCGCCGAGATCGCCCGCGCCTTCCTGGTGCCCGAGGCCACGATGGCCCAGCGCATCAGCCGCGCCAAGCAGAGCATCAGGACGGCCGGCGCGCAGTTCACGCTGCCGCCGGAAGGCGAGCGGGCCGAACGGCTCCGCGTCGTCCTGCACGTGCTCTACCTGATCTTCAACGAGGGCTACACCGCCAGCTCCGGCCCCGACCTGCACCGCACCGACCTGACCGCCGAGGCCGTCCGGCTGACCCGCGCGGTGCGCCGCCTGCTGCCCGCCGACGGGGAGGTCGCCGGGCTGCTGGCCCTCATGCTGCTCACCGACGCCAGGCGGCCGGCCCGCGCCGACGCCGGCGGCCGCCTGATCCCGCTGGCCGAGCAGGACCGCTCGCTGTGGGACCGGGCGATGATCGCCGAAGGCGTCGACCTGGTCAGCACCGCCCTGGCCGGGACCGCTCTCGGGCCCTACCAGCTGCAGGCCGCGATCGCCGCCGTCCACGACGAGGCGCCCAAGGCCGAGGACACCGACTGGCCGCAGATCCTCGCCCTGTACGAACTGCTCGCCGGGGTGTCGGACAACCCCGTCGTGCGGCTCAACCACGCGGTCGCGGTCGCCATGGTCCGCGGGCCTCGGGCCGGCCTGGAGCTCGTGGACGCGCTGGCCGCGCCGCTGGCCGCCAACCACCGGCTGTACGCGGTGCGGGCGCACCTGCTGGAGCTGGCGGGGGAGGTGGCGGCGGCCCACGACGCCTATCGCGAGGCGGCCCGCCGTACCACCAGCCTGCCCGAGCAGCGCTATCTCACGGAGCGGGCCGAACGGACGCGAGGGCCCGGTTGACCGCGGACAGCACGGCCCGCACGGGGGTGTCCCGGCTCGCCCCCCACCAGGTGGCGCCGTTCACCCGGCACTCGGCGTAGGCGGCTTCGTCCTGGGTGGTGAGTTCCAGGATCTCGGCCTTGATCCCGGCTGCTGCCAGCTCGCGGAGGAGGCCGTCCACGCTGTCGCCGGGCGAGCCGGTGCGGCCCGGCGTGAGGTAGGTGGCGGCGAACAGCTCCCACAGGTCCTCCGGCGTGGCCTCGCGCCCGCTGGCGTCGGTGGCGCGCTGCACCACCTGTGAGAAGTCGGCGCGCAGCCGGGCGGGCAGGTCCAGGCCGTAGCCGGTCCTGAGCAGATGGGCGACGCCGCCCTTGCCGGACTGGCTGTTGACCCGGATCACCGCCTCGTACGTGCGGCCGACGTCGGCCGGGTCGATCGGCAGGTAGGGCACCTCCCAGTGCCCGCCCGCGTGGCGGGCCAGGCCCTTGCTGATGGCGTCCTGGTGGGTGCCGGAGAAGGCGGTGTAGACGAGCTCGCCGCCGTAGGGGTGGCGGGGGTGGACCGGGATGCGGTTGCAGTGCTCCACGACCTCGCGGATCCGGTCGATGTCGGAAAAGTCGATCATCGGGTCCACGCCCTGGGCGTACAGGTTGAGCGCGAGCGTGACCAGGTCCACGTTCCCGGTACGCTCGCCGTTGCCGAACAGGCACCCCTCCACCCGCTGGGCCCCGGCCAGCACCGCCAGCTCCGCGCAGGCCACGCCGGTGCCGCGGTCGTTGTGCGGATGCACCGACAGGATCACCGAGTCGCGCCTGGACAGGTTGCGGTGCATGTACTCGATCTGGTCGGCGTACACGTTCGGGGTGGCCGCCTCGACCGTCGCCGGCAGGTTGTGGATCACCGGCCGGTCGGGCGAGGCGTCCCACAGCCCGGTCAGCCCGTCGCAGATCTCCAGCACGAAGTCGGGCTCGGTCAGGTTGAACACCTCGGGCGAGAACTGGAAGCGGGTCGTGTCGCCCGCCAGCCGCGCCATCAGCGTCGCCGCCCGCCGGATCATCGCGTGCACCTCCTCGCGCCCGCGCCCGAGCACCACGTCCCGCCAGACCGGCGCGGTGGCGGTGTACAGGTGCACGACCGTGCGCGGCAGCCCCTCGATCGAGGCGAACGTCCGCTCGATCAGGTCCTGCCTGGCCGGGGTGAAGACCACGACCGTCACGTCGCCGGGAACGTTCCCTTCCTCGGCCAGATGCCGCACGAAGTCGAAGTCCGTCTGGCTGGCCGAGGGGTAGCCGACCTCGATCTCCTTGTAGCCCATGCCGGTCAGCAGGTCGAACATGCGGCGTTTGCGCGGGGTGTCCATGGGCTCGGCCAGCGCCTGGTTGCCGTCGCGCAGGTCCACGGGGACCCACAGCGGCGCGGTCTCGATCCGGTTCGCGGGCCAGCGGCGCTCGGTCAGTGGCACCTCGACCCGCTCCTGAACAGGCCGGTATTTCCGGTACGGCATGCCGCTCGGGCGTTGCGGATTCACAGGGTTTCGTCCTCTGTCGTCGTTCTGCCAGGGAGAGACCGGCAGCACGGCACCCCGCGGCGGGGTGCCGGTCCGGATCAAGCCCCGCCGCGGCAGCCGAGAAGAAGCCCGGTGTGCGACATGCCGGGTATAGTTGCACATAACCAACTCCTCAGACAACCTGAGAGGTGAACGATGCCGCTCGGCGCCCTCCGCCCGAGCCCCCTCGTGGAGCAGGCCGCCCAGGCGCTGCGCGAGGAGATCGCCGCCGGCCGCTGGCCCGTGGGCACCAGGCTCCCGGGCGAGACCACGCTCGCCGCCCAGCTCGGCGTGGGCCGCTCGACCGTGCGCGAAGCCCTCCGCGCGCTGGCCGGAGCCGGGCTGGTGCAACCCCGGCAGGGGTCGGGGGTGTACGTCCTGGCGACAGAGGCACAGGAGGACTGGCCGGCCCGGCTGCGGCGGGCGGCCATCGGAGACATCTACGAGGTGCGCATGCTCGTCGAAGTACAGGCGGCACGGCTCGCGGCCGCCCGCCGCACCGACGCCGACATCACCGCTCTGAGAGCGGCCTTGACCAGCCGCCGGGAGGTGGTCGCCGCGGCCGGGGCGGAGCTGGACGCCCGGTTCATCGACGCCGACATCGCCCTGCACGCGGCCGTGGTCGCCGCCGCGCACAATCCGGTGCTCACCGACCTGTTCGCCGAGTTCGTCCCCGCGCTGCGCGAGGGCCTGATCGACCTGCTCGGCCTGCTGGACGTTCACGCCCACGAGCACGGCCACGGCGACGAGGCCCACGCCGCCCTGGTCGAGGCCGTCGCGGGCGGGGACGCCGGCGCCGCCGGCGCCATCCTGGAGCGGGAACTCCGCGAGACCCTGGAGCACCTGCGATGATGCCGCTCCCGCCGCGCGAGGTGGCCCCCGGCGCCGTGCACGTGCCCGGCTGGCTGGCGCTGGAGGAGCAGCGCGCGCTGGTGCGCGCCTGCCGCGAGTGGGCCAGGGGCCCGGTCCCCCTCCGGCACACGGTGCTGCCCAGAGGCGGCGTCATGTCGGTGCGCACGGTGTGCGTGGGCTGGCACTGGCAGCCTTACCGGTACACGCGCACCGCCGACGACGTGAACGGCCGCCGGGTGGCCGAATTCCCCGCCTGGATGGTGGAACTGGGCCGCCGCGCCCTCACCGGCGCCGGCCTGCCGGAGCTCGCCGCCGGTTACACGCCTGACACCGCGCTGATCAACTTCTACGACGACCAGGCCAGGATGGGCATGCACCAGGACAAGGACGAACGCTCCGACGCCCCCGTGGTCTCGCTGAGCATCGGCGACGCATGCCTGTTCCGGTTCGGGAACACCGAGACGCGCGGCCGGCCGTACACGGACGTCAGGCTGGAGTCGGGCGACCTGTTCGTCTTCGGCGGGCCCTCGCGCTTCGCCTACCACGGCGTGCCCAAGGTCTACCCGGGCACCGCCGATCCCGCCGTCGGCCTGCGCGGACGGCTCAACATCACCATGCGCGTCACCGGGCTGTGACGCCGTCAAGCAGCGTGCCGAGGCTGGTGGCGAACGTCCGCCGCGCCACCTGCTCCAGATAGGGCACATCCCCCTCCTCGGCGGGTACGGCGTCGCCCCGCTCCAGCCACGACACCGACGGGAAGCGGCCGGCGAAGTCGGGCGCGACCTCCAGCAGCAGCGCGGAGCGCGCCCGCCACCACTCCTCGTCGGACACCCCCGTGGCCGAAGGCGCCTGCCGGGTCTCGGCGACGGTCCTGGCCGCCCCGCGCACCACGTCCATGAGCGCGGCCACCACCCCCCGCAGCCGCTCCGGCGGCAGCCCGGTCCCGCGCAGGATCCCGGTCACGGTGTCGATCATCGCGAACTCGTTCGGCCCCAGCACCGGCCGCGCCTGCGACACCTGCAGCACCCAGGGATGCCGGACGAAGAACTCCCGCAGGTCATGCGCCCAGGCGACGGCGGCGCTCCGCCACCCCTCGTCCGCCGGATAGGAGGTGGGCAACTCGCCCAGCGCCCGGTCGTACATGAGGTCGACCAGTTCGGTCTTGCTCGGCACATAGGTGTAGAGCGCCATCGCCGTCCGCCCCAGCCGCTCGCCGACCGCCCGCATCGACAGCGCCGCCATGCCGTCGGCGTCCGCGACCTCGATCCCGGCCGCGACGATCACGCCGACGCTCAGCCCCGGCTTGGGGCCCGGCCGCGCCTCCTTACGCTCCTCGGTGCCCCACAACAACGCCATGGTACGGCGGGCATCGCCCTGACCTGCGTAAACGGTCATCCGGACTCCCTCACCCAAGATCTCTTTACACCCTAAGGATAACGGCCGCCGGGCGGACACGCCTCGTTCATGATCAGAATGAAGCCATGACGAGTGACACGAGGACGATGGAGCTCGGGCCGCCGGTGACCTTCGGCAGGCCGGACAGGCAGGGGGAGAAGGGCGGTGACGAGCCGGTGGCTGGTCGAGCGTCATGGGCGGCGCAGGGAGGATCCGGTACGGCTCGCCTGGCCGGCCGATTCGCGCCGCCTGCTACCTCGCCGCGTCGATGATACGGCGAGGCGTCGACGCGCGATTTCTGATCTATCCCGACGAGGGCCATGGCTTGGAGGATCCGCACAACCAGCGTGACCTCATCGATCGGGCGGCCGCCTGGATCGACGCCCGCTGCGCGTGAGAGTGCGGAAACCCGTCCGGCTCTGCTTCGTCAGCTTGGGGGGTGCCTCCTATGTCCTGTAGCGGTAGAGGATCCTGCCGCGGTTGAGGTCGTACGGGCTGAGCTCTACGAGCACCCGGTCGAACGGCAAGATCTTGATGTAGTTCTTCCTGATCTTCCCGCTGATGTGCGCCAGCACCTTGTGCCCGTTCTCGAGCTCCACCCGGAAGGTGGCGTTGCGCAGGCATTCGACGACGGTGCCTTCGACTTCGATGCCACCTGCTGTTCTTGCCACGTTCTCATCCTTGTCCGGTCCGCGATGACGGCGTCAGCGCAGGACCCATTCGAGGTTGCTGTTCACGCGCCGGGCGCCGATGCCCTCGATCAGCGCGACGGCCGCCGTGTTGGACTCGTTCACGTCGGCTGACGCCGTTTCGATCCCGCACCGGTGCAGCGAACCCAGCACATGGGCGAGCAGCGCTCTGGCGATGCCGCGGCGCCGCTGGCCGGCCCGGGTCGCGATCAGCCCGATCCGCCTGCACTGGGGCCGCCGGGCCGCGGTCGTCACCCGGACCATCCCCACGTACGCGTCTGCCCGTACCGCCACCGCGTATTCCGACGGGTTCATCGCGGCGACGCCGTCCTGGCGGGGCGGTACCTCGGCGGGCATCTCCCGCCAGCCGATGGTGGCCTCGACCTCATCGCGAATCACGCGGTCCAGCGTGCGCAGCGGGCCCTCCTGCGCCCGGCCGACGGGCACGATCGTCACGTCCGACGGCGGCAGCGCCGTGCCGAGTCCCGTGACGCGCGGGTCGGTGGGCACGAGACACTCCCACTCGCGGCGCCGGATCGTGAAGCCGGCTCGCTCCCACCGGGACGCCAGGTCGAGGTCAGGCTCGTCGACCACCGTGAACAGCGGTCTCGGCAGGTCCGCCAGCATGGCCGCGGCGAGCCGGTCGAAGGCGGCGTCGTGCCACGCGTCGATGCTGAGGAACATCCGCCCGTCGGGTCTGCGCGAGGTGTGGCCGCGGCCGACCGTCAGGTCGTCCTCCACGGCGTGCCACTGCGCCGGCGCGACCCGATGGATGGAAACGGCATGCTTGCTCATGCCTGAGGTGGAGTTCATTGGTTGTCGCCTTTCGGGATCGCCCAGTCGGGGCGCTCCCGGCGACACCTACGTCAGCCGCTCGACCGTGACAGCGAGAGGGAGCACCCACATCGATGCAGTGTTCATGGGTGTCACCTCCTTGGGGCCTTTCACGGTTCGCGGCACGCTAACAGCGTGAACGCCGTGGTGTCCAGCGTTTTTCCGCCCGAGCGCCTAGGAGTGGGTGGCGCGGATCTCGGTCACGGTGAAGGCGTCGACGACGTGCCGGTTCTGCAGCAGGAACCCGATCACGCCCGCCACCGCCTGCGCGGCCAGAGCCGCCCGGACCTGCCCGCTCAGCAGGTAGACGAGCGGCGTGGACGGCTGCGCGATCCCGAAGCCGCGGCCGTGGCGGTGGATGTCCTGGAGGGTCTTGATGGGGATCGGGCGCACGGTGGTGAACCACGCCGCGACCTCCCACAGGTGCAGAGCCTGGTCGTCCTCGGCCGAGTCCTCGTAGCAGGCGACGCAGCCGCGCCCGGCGTGGCGGCCGTGCGGGCAGGTCCACCGCGCGGCCTCCGCCCGGCTCTGCTCGCGCTCACCCAGAACCGCCGACTCCACGACGCGGCGGCGCCGCGGCCGCGGGGGCCGGTCCGGCAGGGGCAAGGAGTCGCTGATGGTGATCGAATCCTTCCCGCCTACGTTCCTACAGCCTAACCCGCACGGTCAGGGCTGCTCTCCGGCGCAGATGGCGAAGCCGTAGGAGAGGGCGAAGGAACGCATCGAGACCTCCGTGGGATCGGGCCGCAGCGACGCCTCGACCAGGCGCCGGACCGTTCCCGCGTCCCCGGCGGCCAGCGCCGCGCGCGCCCGCGTGGCGTGGCCGCCGAGCCGCCCGGCCAGCCGCCTGCCCGGCTCGACGAACCGGGCTCGCAGCATCGCGGCGTCCGCCTGCGGCGGCCGGATCGCCGCGATGCGCTCCACCGTGGCCCGCATGACCCGCGCCGCGCGTTCCAGTTCCTCGACGTCCTCCTGCTCCGTGCTCACCGGATACCGCCCGGGGTCGGTCTGCCGCCCGGCCGCCAGGCAGGCGGCCTCGGCCGCGGCGACGTAGCGCCGTTTGGCGGCCAGGGTGTCCTGCGAGGACGGCGGCAGCGCCGCGGCCACGAGGATGACGACGCCGAAGACGACACGCGCGTCCATGCGCTCCTCCACGAGAGTGGTGCCGGGGTGCGGGCCGCACCCCGGCGGGGGTCAGCAGGAGATCCGGCGCTGCTCGGTGTAGCCGAACGACCGGGTGCCGCTGCCGCCCTGGGCGATCCAGCCCTTGGTGTGGTTGCGGTAGAGCTGGTTGCCGCCCGAGCATCTCCAGGCCGGCTGCATGGTGAAGGTGACGGCCGCACGGGTGAAGTGGCGGCGCGTGTACGCCTTGTTCCGCCAGACTCCCAGGCCCCGGTACTGGTCGAGCCGGGCGTCGACGTACCCGCTGCGCCCGATGGGCCCGGTGTAGCGGTCGCAATGCGCGATCGTGGAGATCTTGATGTACGCCCCGCTCCGCCACGGCGCGGCCATCCGCACGTAACCGCCCCCGCAAGGCAACGGACGGGCGGCCGACTCCACGGCTTCCACGGAAACGGCGGCGCCCGCCTGACCCGCGGGCAGCGTCACGGCCGCGAGCCCGGCCGCCACGGCCAGTGCCCCGATCACCCTGGTAACGCTCACCAGTGACTCCTTTCCGAGAGGAACCGGCGCGGCGGGTGGGCCGCGCCCGACATCACGGAAGGCTAGGTTCGTGGCCTTGTCGCGCACATCTACCAGGGGGTTGACCGCGCCCGAAGCTTTCGCGGTACACGCCTGAAACTCTCGCGGTAGCTCTTGACGGTTCACCTGCTGTTCTACGAGCATACCTCTAACACAGAACAGCGTTCGGTCATACCGAACAAGTGGGGAAGTGCATCACATGACGACCACCACAGACGTCGCCGCGAGCGCCATGCGCAAAGCGATGTGGCGCCTCGGGCCCTTCCTCGGCCTGCTGTACCTCATCGCCTACATCGACCGGAACAACGCGGGCTTCGCCAAGCTGGAGATGACCACGGCGCTCGGCATCACCGAGTCGGCCTTCGGGCTGGCGGCCGGCATCTTCTTCATCGGCTACCTGCTGTTCGAGGTGCCGAGCAACCTGATGCTGCAGCGCTTCGGCGCCCGCAAGTGGATCGCCCGCATCATGGTGAGCTGGGGGATCGTCGCGGTGGCGACCGCGTTCGTGACCGACGCCACCCAGTTCACCGTCGCGCGCTTCATTCTCGGCGTGGCCGAGGCGGGCTTCTTCCCCGGCGTGCTGCTGTACATCACGTTCTGGTTCCCGCAGCAGTACCGCACCACGATCCTGGCGATCTTCGCCGTCTCCAACCCGCTGGCCAACGCGATCAGCGCGCCCATCTCCGGCTGGATCATGGACCTGCACGGCCTGTGGGGGCTCCAAGGCTGGCAGCTCGTCTTCGTCCTGGAGGGCATCCCCGCCGTCCTGCTGGCCTTCGCCACCTACCGGTGGCTGCCCGACCGGCCGCAGGACGCGCGCTGGCTGGACGACGCCGAGCGCACCTGGATCACCACCACCCTGGCGGAGGAGCGGGCGGCCACCGAGAGGCGCCACGGCCGCCTCGGCGTGGGCGCGGTGTTCAGGAACGGGCGGCTGTGGAGCCTGATCTTCCTGTTCTTCGGCGTCGTCTTCGGCGCCTACGGCCTGGGCCTGTGGCTGCCCACGATCGTCAAGGGCATGGGCGGCTACTCCTCGACGGTCACCGGCTGGCTGGTCATGATCCCGAACCTGTTCGCCGCGCTGGTCATGCTGCCCTGGGAACGCTTCGCCCGGCGCCGGGGCAACATCCCGCGCCAGGCCGGCATCACGCTGACCGTCACGGCGATCGCGCTGCTGGCCGCCGTCGCCGCCCGCGACGTGCCCTGGCTGGCGCTGGCCGCGATCAGCGTCGGGCTGGCGGCGCTGTTCTCCACGACCCCGCTGTTCTGGAGCCTGCCGCCGAAATTCCTCACCGGTACGGCTGCCGCGGCCGGGCTGGCGTTCATCAACTCGGTGGGCAACCTGGCCGGGTTCGCCGGGCCGTACGCCATCGGGTGGATCAGCGAGACCACGGGCACGGCCGTGTGGGGGCTGCTGGTCGTCAGCGCGCTCACGCTGGGCGGCGCGGCGGTGGCGTTCACGCTCTCGCGCAAACAGGAGTGGGCCGCCTGAACCGCGGAAGGGGGCCGGCGCGCGGCCGGCCCCCTTCCCTACGCGATCGCCTTGCCGGGATTGAGCAGGTCGTGCGGGTCCAGCGCCGCCTTGATCGCCCGCTGGGTACGGCGGGCCGGCTCGCCCAGCTCCCGCTCCAGCCAGGACCGCTTGAGCAGGCCGACCCCGTGCTCGCCGGTGACCGTGCCGCCGAGCCGCAGCGTCAGGGCGACGATCTCGTCGAAGACCTGGAAGGCCCGGACCTCGGCGCCGGCGTCGCCGTGCGGGTAGACGACCGTCGGGTGCATGTTGCCGTCGCCGGCGTGGCCGAACAGGCCCACGGTCATGTCCCGGTCCTTCGCGATGGCCTCGACGCCCTCGATCAGCTCCACCAGCTTCGGCAGCGGCACCGCCACGTCGTCGAGCAGCGTCGCGCCCAGGCGCTCCAGCGCCGGGTAGGCGAGCCTGCGGGCCTGCATGAGCATCTCGGACTCCGCGGCGTCGTCGGCCACGATGACCTCGCTCGCCCCCGCGCACGCGGCCTCGATGAGCCGCAGGTCCTCCTCGTGCGGCGAGTCGGACTGGGCGATGACCATCGCCGCGGTGCCCGCCTCGACGCCGAGCGGCTGCCACTCCTCGATGGCGCGCAGCGTCGTGGCGTCGATGATCTCCAGGATCGACGGCTCGGCGCCTGAGGCCAGCACGGCCGTCACCGCCGCCCCGGCCGCCGCGGCCGAGCCGAACTGGGCCACGATCGTGCGCGGCGGCGCGGGAGCCGGGCGCAGCGCGAGCGTGAGCTCGGTGATGACGGCCAGCGTGCCCTCGGAGCCGACCAGCAGGCTGGTCAGGTCGTAGCCGGCGACGCCCTTGACCGTGCGCCCGCCGGTGCGCAGCACCGAGCCGTCGGCGAGCACCGCTTCGAGGCCGCGCACGTAGTCGCCGGTCACGCCGTACTTCACGCAGCACATGCCGCCCGCGTTGGTGGCGGCGTTGCCGCCCACGGTGCACATCTCGTAGCTGCCCGGGTCGGGCGGATAGAACAGGCCGTGCTCGGCCACGGCCTTGCGCAGGTCGGCGTTGATCACGCCGGGCTGCACGGTGGCCAGGCGCTCGGCCCGGTCGACGCTCAGGATGCGGTTCATCCGCTGGGTGGACAGCACCAGGCAGCCGTCGACGGCGTTGGCCGCCCCGGCCAGGCCGCTGCCCGCGCCGCGGACCACGATCGGCGCGCCGTACGCGGCGGCGGTGGCGACGGCGGCGGCCACCTGGGCGGTGTCCTCGGGCATGGCGACGGCGGCCGGCAGCCCGGCGGGCAGGCCGGGCGCCTGGTCGCGGCGGTAGGAGTCCATGACGTCGGCGTCGTCCAGCACGGTCAGGCCGGGGACGGCGCCACGCAGCGCGGCGGCGAGGTCAGCCATCGCGGCGGCCCGGGAACACGAGCGACTCTCGGAGGGTGGGGGCAGGGCGGCGGGTCACAGCGACTCCGTTCGGTAGCGCAAAACGTAGTTCGCCGGGTAAGCCTAGCGTCCGCTGTACAGCGCGGTGAGGCGGGCCGCGTGCGCGCGGACGGTGTCACCGATCTGGTGGATGCGCCACACGGGAAGGTCGAGCTTGAGGCCGGTCACGCTGATCGCCCCGGCCACCTCGCCCCGATGGTCGCGCACGGCCGAGCCGACGCAGAAGACGCCTTCCGCGTCCTCCTCGTCGTCGACGGAGTAGCCGCGCCGCCGGATCTCGGTCAGGTCGGCGACGAGGGCCGCCGGATCGGTGATGGTGTGGGCGGTGCGGGCGGGCAGGCCGTACTGCTCGATGATGCGCGCGGAGTCGGCCTCGGGCAGTTCGGCCAGCAGGGCCTTGCCGAGGCCGGTGCAGTGGGGCGCCTCGCGGTGACCCATGTGCAGGTCGAAGCGGACCGCGGACGGGGCGTCGACCCGGCCGACGATGACGGCGAAGCCGTTCTCCGGAACCGCCACGCGCGAGGACATGCCGGTCTCGGCGGTCAGGTCGTCGAGGACCGGGCGGGCCAGGTTGCGCAGCGACACCTGGGCCATGGCGTTCTCGCCGAGGCGGGCCAGCGCGAGCCCGAGGCGGTAGCGGCGCGAGGCGCCCTCGCCCTGGGAGGCCACGAAGCCGTGCATCTCCAGAGTCTGCAGGGTGGAGAACGTCGCGCTCTTGGAACCGCCGACCTCGCGGGAGATCTCGGTCACGGTCCGGCCGTCGCGCTGGGCCAGGCACTCCAGGATCTCGACCGCGCGCGAGACGCTGCGGACCTCGTAGCGCTTGTCCAGTTCGTTCGTCATCACCGAACAAGCGTGTCCGAATCCGGAAACCGTTGTCAACCGCTGCGTTCGGTGGTGAAGAGCGTTATTCTGTGGTGCCGAACGCTTCGCCGAGGCGGCACAGCATGTGATCCCAGCCCGCGCCGGTCTCCTCGCCCAGGACGGCGGGCAGCCCGCTGTGCCGGAGCGTCAGCACGGTGCCGTCCCCGTCCTCCTCCAGCGTCACCTCGACCCGCGACGATCCGGGCGGCACGCCGGGCACCCCGGGCGCGGGCTCCCATCCGAAGGTGAACACGACCCGCTTGCCGGGCACCAGCTCGACGAACTCGCCCAGCATCACCGGGCGCGGCCCGCCGTCCATCGCCACCCGGAGCACGCCGCCGGGACGGGCGTCGGCCTCGGCCCGGCCCCACCACCGCGCCAGCCGTTCCGGATCGGTGAAGAAGCGATAGACCGTCTCCCGGCGCGCGGCGATGCGCACGGTCCGCTCGATCATCGTGCCTCCTGTTCGTTTTCCTCCAGCTCGGCGGCCTCTTTGAGCCGGTCGAGCCGGTCGGACCACATGTCCTGGATGAACCGCGCCGCCTCGGAGAGGCCCTCGCGCCGCAGCCGGTACAGGCGGCGGTTGCCGTCGCGGCGTACGCCGAGCAGGCCCGCCGAGATCAGCACCCGCAGGTGCTGGGAGACCGCGGGGCGGCTGATCCCCGGAAAGTGGCGGGCGAGGTCGCCGGCCGCGACCTCGCCGTCGCGGACCAGCAGGAGGATCGCCCGCCGGGTGGGATCGGCGACGGCGCGCAACGCCTCGTCCATGCCCGCCCCCTTTCGCAGCCCGCAGCAGGTATGTAAGTATTTAAGCACTATCTTACATAGGGGGAGCGATGACGAACAAGCTGCTGGACGCCCTGGTCGGTCACTGGCACTCACGCGGCACGACCGTGGACGACGCCGTGGAGATCAGCGGGACCGACGCCTACGAGTGGCTGGCGGGCGGGCACTTCCTCGTGCACCGGGTCGACGTGCGGATGGGTGGGGAGAAGGTCGAGGCGATCGAGATGATCGGCCCCTACGATCCGGACAGCCGGAGCTGGCCGATGCGCGCCTTCGACAGTTCCGGGAACTACGGCACGATGCGCGCCACGGTGGACGACGACGGCGTGTGGACCTTCGCGGGCGAGACGGAACGGGCCACGCTCCGCATCGCCCGCGACGGCGGCGCCATGTCGGCCGTCTGGGAACGTACGGAAGACGGCACGACCTGGTCGCACTGGATGGACATGGCGTTCACGAAGAGCGCGTGACGCCGGGCCGGATCACGGCACGCGCGGGTTGCGGCGGACGTCGGACCAGGTACGGCGATCGGTGCAGATGCCACAGTCCGGGCCGTAGAAGACGGGACGCGCCTCGGGGTCGTCCATGAGCTGCAGGCGGAACCAGGCCGTGGTCGGCGCGGCGAACGGCCCCGGATCGCCGGCGACTGTGATGTGGTCGGCGCCCCTCACCTCGCCGTACAGGGCCGGAATGTGGTCGGCGTCGTTGTAGAACGCCTTGACGAGCGCGGGCCAGACGATGCTGTCGTACTGCCCGGCCATCAGGAAGGCGGGCCCGCGCACGGCGTCGATGTCGGCCAGCGGCCCCGGCTGGATCGGCAGAATCGTGTCCACCCTCGGGTCCCCGCCGACCACGATGGCGGCGGCGCCGCCCTGGGAATGGCCGGAGGCGCCGATGCGGTCGAGGGCGACGCGGCCGTGGAAGACGCTGGACGGGTCGGCGTCGCGGGCGGTCAGGCTGTCGATCCCGGCGCGCATCGAGATGCCGAGGTTCGACATGGGCGTGTTGGCGGCCGAGACGATGAAGCCGTGCGAGGCCCAGTGCAGCAGCAGCTCACGGTAGACGAGCGGCACGGCCCCGGTGCCGTTGCCCCAGACGATCACCGGGTGGCGCAGCGGGCTGCGGGCGATGTCGCGCGGGTAGTAGAGCGTGTTGACGGCGCCGATCTCCACGGCGGTCGCGTACGGCCCCGGCGCGCCCCAGTCACCGCCCGCGGACGGGAAGGCGGCCTCGGCATGGGCGGGGGCGGTGGAGATGGCGGCTGTCAACGCCAGCAAGGCGACGAGCAGGCGGCGGAACACGGCGTCCTCCAGGCTGGGGGGTTTGCTCGATCGTGGCCGCGACGGCGCCCGCCGTCAGTCCGCACATGCGGCAATCATTGACGGTGCGGTTTGTGCAATGTGACGATCCGCTGATGGCAGACCTGCACACCCGCATGGCCCCGCGCGTCCGCGAACTCACCGGCGAGGTGGTCGCCCGCTGCGCCGCCGAACTCCCCTTCTACCGGGACCTGCCGCGCGAGGTGCTGGAAGGCGAGGTCACCCGATCGGTCACGGCGGTGTTCGGCCTGCTCCTGCGGGCCTTACGCCGCCAGGACGCGGTCGGGCCCGGTGAGCTGGCCAGGCTCATCGAGTGGTCGGCCCGGCGGGCGGAGCAGCGGGTCCCGCTGGAGGCGGCGCTGGCCGCGTACCTGATCGGCGCCGAGACGTGGTGGCGCGCGCTCGGCGCGGCCGCCGAGCCGCACGAAATGGCCGAGGCGGGCGCGGGCCTGCTCGGCTGCCTGCGCACGGCCATGCCCGCCGTCGCGCTGGCCCACCAGCAGGCGCTCGAGGACATCAGCGGAGAGGACAAGAGGGTACGGCGCGCGTTGCTCGCCGCCCTTCTCGGCGGCCGCCCGCACGAGGCGCTGGCCGACGCGGCGGGCGTCGAGCTTGGGCAGGGGCACGAGGTGGTCTGCTTCGCCTTCGGCCAGACGACGCCGCCCCCGCGACTGGTGCAGTCGGCCCTGGACGCCCACGCCGGCACGCTCGTCCTGGCCGACCACGCCGAGGGCATCGCCCTGCTCCCCTCGGCGGGGGAGGCGCTGTGGGAGACGCTGACCGCGGCCGTGGGCGGCGACGCGCTGCTCAGCGCCGCCGCGGCCGCCGACCTGGGCGGCGTCCCGGAGGCGGCGGAGGAGGCCCGCGGGGTCCTGGAACTGGTCCAGCGCCTCGGCCGCCCGCCCGGCCTGTACCGGTTCGACGACGTCCTGGTGGAGTACCAGCTCGCCCGCCCCGGCAACGGCCTGACCCGCCTGGCGGCCAAACTGGACCCGCTGGACGGGCACCCTTACCTGCTGGAGACGTTGCGCGCGTACGTCAGAAGAGGGCACAACCGCCGCCAGACCTCTCTGGACCTGCACATCCACCGCAACACCCTCGACTACCGGCTGCACCGGGTGGCCGCCCTGACCGGCCTGGACCTGACCGTCCCCGCCGAGGCCCGCCTCCTGGAGGCCGCCCTGACCGCCCGCACCCTGAACCCCTGACACCTCCGTCCCCGGCCGCGCCGCCGACGCCGGCCGTGGTGAGGGGCCGGCAGGCCGCTGTCGCCGGCCCCTTCCCGCCACTTGACCAGGCGGGGCCGCGACCCGGGCGGTGCGGACGCGGCCGGCCGTCGACGAGATCCTGATACGCGCAGGCGACACCACCCGGTAGTCAGCCGCGTACCAGGTGAGGTGCGGCTCGTACGACGCGGGCCCGGCCACGATCCGCTCCTTGATCAAGGTGTCCCCGGCAAGAACGTTGACGCGGTCAGCGGTCTTCTCGTCATCGGTCGCTTCCGCCCTCGGCATCACGCCCTTGGACGCCGGAACCTCGGTGATCGTTCGCGACTCGCCGGTAAGGCAACTGCTACCAGGCGTTACCCGTGGTGTTCCCGGTGACGGAGCGACGTGAGGGGCATGCTTGGAGGGTCCCCCCACGAGGAGGTAGTCCATGCTGAGTGTCCGGTTCGGCGCGGCCGCGATGGCCCTGGTGCTCCCCCTGGCCGGGTCCGCGCCGGTCGAGGCGAGGACCCGGGCCCTCGCCACCTACCAGGTCGTCACCGGTGAACCGGTCACCGCCGCCCCGGGCGACGGCCGGCAGTCGTTCGCGAGGTGCCCGGCGGGAACCGTGGTGCTCGGCGGCGGCGAGTCGAACACCGTGCTGCTGCCGACCGGGGCCGAGCTCACCTCCTCGAATCCGGATATCTACAACAACGGGTGGATCACCAGTTTCCACAACGGGTCGCAGCTGCTGCCCGTCACTCTGCGCACGCACGCGGTCTGCGGCAGCGGGATCACCGGGCACGAGTTCGAACTCCTGCGGGACCAGCTCGTACCGCGTGGCCGTACCCGCAAGGAGTTCTCGCTCGGCTGCCCGGCGGGTTCGCTGGCGGTGGGCGGCGGCAGCGACGGACCCCAGGGGCTGAGGCTGCTCGACTCCTACCCGGGCGGTAGTGACGACTGGCAGAGCACGGTCCACAACATCTCCCTGACCGCGGATCTGCGCACCACGCTCTTCACCATCTGTGCGAGCGGCGTCAACAGGTCCCTTCAGCTGAGCGACACGGTCAAGGTCGCCAAGGGCGGGCGCGCGCACACCTCCGTCACCTGCCCGGCGGGGTCGAAGGTGCTGAGCGGCGGGGGCGAGTCCTCCCCGCGCGGCAGCAACCTGATCACCGACACCTACCCGAGCTCGGACGGGACGACCTGGACCGTCTACGTCAGGAACATCGTCGACGAGGACTCCTTCATGCGCGTCAGGGCGTTCTGCGGGAGCTGACGTCGAAGCGCGGCCTAGCTCGTGGCCGAGCCGTACGCCTTGACCAGCCGCTTGAAGATCGTGTCGGCGGCACGCGTCCCCAGGCGGTTGGTCACGACCATGAGCGTCACCCCGCGGGCCCGGTCCGTCCCGCCCAGCGTGTTGAACCCGCCATAGGCGCCCGAGTGCCCGAGCCAGGAGCGGCCGCCGGCTTCGAAGATCTCCGTGGCCATCCCGTAGGGCTCCTTCGCCGCGACGGACTGCGGAGTGGGCTTGGTCATCTCCCGTACGGTGGCCGGCCTCAGCAGCCGCTTCCCGGCGTACAGCGCGTCGATGAACTGGGCGCCGCCGAGCGCGGTCCCGGCGAACAGGCCGTCGCCCCAGGGCAGGCCGAACATGTCGGCCGGGATGCCGGTGTCGCCGTAGTAGGTGAACATGTCGACCTTCCCCAGGTCGGGGAAGTCCTCGTAACCGTGGGCGAAGCGGGCGTAGTCGGACTGCTTGCGCTCCATCGTCAGCACCCTGCCGTCCTCGGGTACGACGGAGCCGGCGCGGGCGGTGAAGGCGTTGACGGCGGCGGTGAGCTTCCGGTCCCCGCCCGCGCGCACGCTCAGCACACGGGCCAGGATGAGGAAACCGGTGTTGGAGTAGCTGTACTTCCCGCCGGGATTCACCGGCGCGCGCAGGCCGCGGGCGATCATCCGCCACGTGTACGGCACGCCCGGCCGATACCGGTCGCCCCCGGGCATCAGCGGGGCCAGCTCGGGTGATGCGTACACGTCGGGGTAGCCCCCGGTGTGGGTGAGCAGCATCCGCAGCGTGACCACGCGGGAGCCGGGCACGTCGTCGCCGACGTAGGCCCTGATCGGGGTGTCCATGGCGAGCTTGCCGGCCTCGACCTGGCTGAGCGCGTAGGAGGCCAGGAGCAGCTTGCTGTAGCTCGCGAAGCCGAACATCGTGTCGTCGGTGACCGGGGCGGGCGGGTCGTCGACGGCGTTGCCGGACCTGCCCGACCAGACGAGGCGGCCGTCGCGCAGGATGACCGCCTGGACACCCGGGTCGCCCGCCTTGGCGGCGCCCTCGGCCAGGGCGGCGTCCAGCGCCTCACTCAGGTCGGCTCTTGAGGCGGCCGACGTGGCCGCGGTGGCGGGGGCGGCGGTGACGAGGAGCCCGGTGAGGCTGACGAGGGCCAGGAGCGCTCGGGTTCTGGTGGCCGGCAT
The DNA here is from genome assembly GCF_044457485.1 of Nonomuraea sp. NPDC050540. Lineage (NCBI taxonomy): Bacteria > Bacillati > Actinomycetota > Actinomycetes > Streptosporangiales > Streptosporangiaceae > Nonomuraea > Nonomuraea sp. NPDC050540. The sequence continues at coordinate 24,269 of NZ_JBITHA010000029.1, read as the reverse complement.
GGCTGCCCGTTCCTTTCTGGAGGGGAATGCACAGGACCTCGGACAAGAACACGCCACCAGTGTGGAAGCGGCTCCGATGCCCGGCTTTGGAGTGATCGCCAAACCCCGCCCGCCCGGCCTTATCAGATCCGCCAAAGAGCCCCGGGACAGACGCCACCCGCACCAGGCGACGAAGTTCGCCGCCCGCGCCGAGGTGCGGCCCGCGATGGACGTCATCCGCTGACGAGTGCGGGGCCGATTTACGGTCCCTTCCTTGACATTTCGGACACCAGGTGAATAGTGTCCGGTCAATCGGCAGGCACAGACGAAGACATCCCTGTCAGTGGTCTTCGTCTGTGCTTTTGTCATTTCCGGACCGCTGGCAAGGGACTCCACCCCCCTGAAAGGCGGCTGGGCATGAGCGACGCCCCCGTGAACACCGCGATGACACGCATCCGCAACGCAGCGGACGCGGCCGACGTCATCGACACCCTGAAAAGCCTGCCCCGCAGGGCGAACTGGATCTGGTTCCTCGCCCTGGCGGGCCTGTTCCTGGACGCCTACTCCAACGCCGCCCTGGGCGCCGGCCTGTCTCCCATGGTCAAGCAGCTCGGCCTCTCGCCGGGCCAGGTGGGCCTGCTCACCGCCATGGCGCCGGCCGTCGCCATCGTGTCCAACCCGTTCGGCGGCTGGCTGGCCGCGCGCATCGGCAGGGTCAAGCCGCTGCTCATGACCAAGGTGGTGTTCGGGCTCGGCGCGCTGCTGACCGCCACCGGCTCCGACTTCCAGACCGTCTTCGCCGGACGCGCGCTGGTCGGCATCGCCTACGGCATCGACTTCGCGGTGGCCATGGCGCTGCTGGCCGAGTACACGCCGGCCTCGCTCAAGGGCAGGCTCAACTTCTGGCAAGGCGTCTGGTACACCGCCACCACCACGAACCTGCTGCTCACGCTGGTGTTCTACCGTTTCGACGTGGGCGCGGACATCTGGCGCTGGTCGGTGGCCTCCTCGGCCGCCTTCGCCCTGGCGCTGCTGATCCTGCAGCTGACGTTCCTGGTGGAGAGTCCGACGTGGCTGGCCGCCAAGGGCCGGCTGCGCGAGTCCGCCGCGGCCTTGCGGCACATGTACGGCTTCGCCGTACAAGAAGACGCTCCGCAGGCCGGGAGTACGGCCCCGCAGGCGCGGCAGGTGGGGATGCGCGACGCCGGCGTGCTGTTCCGCAAGCCGTATCTGCCGCGCACGGTGCTGTCCACGGTCATCTCCCTCACCCAGGCCATGCAGTACTTCGCGGTCGGCTGGTACCTGCCGGTGATCAGCCTGGAGCTGTTCGGCAGGGAGTTCGAGAAGGCCACGATCGGGTCGATGGCGTTCAACGCGGTCGGCATCGTCGGCGGCTGCCTGTCGGCCTACGCGGGCCGCCGCCTCGGCCTGCGGGTCAGCTCGATGACCGGCTACGCGGTGGTGTTCGCGGTCCTGCTGGTGATGGGCGCGACGTTCAAGGAACTGCCGATCGCGCTGGCAGCGGTGCTTCCCGCGCTGTTCATCTTCTTCCACTCCGCCGGGCCGGGCCCGAACGGCAAGTCGATCGCCGCGCTGTCCTACCGCAGCGACGTCCGCACCCTGGGCACCGGCGTGACCGGAATGCTGGGCAGCTTCGGCTCGGTCGCGGGCCTGTACCTGTTCCCGCAGCTGCAGGCGGGCATCGGGGTGGGCGCCAGCCTCATGGTGCTGTCGGTGGTGCCGCTGGCCGGCCTGATCACCTGCCTGCTGATCAAGTGGGACCCCACCCGGGTGCAGATCAACCTGGAAGAGGAGGCGATCGCGTTGCCGACCGGAGGCGGGGGCCGATGACCGGCGGAACCCGGCGCGGCGTCCTCAGCGTCGACGAGGGCACCACGGGCACCCGTGCCGCCGTCGTCCTGGACGACGGCAGCGCCGCCCCGCCCGCGTACCGGCCCATCTCCGTCCATTCCCCCGACCACCTGTGGGTCGAGCAGGACGCCATGGAGATCTGGGAGAAGACCGCCGAGGTCTGCCTGGAGGCCCTGGACTGGGCGCGGGCCCACGGAGTGGAGGTCACCGGCGTGTCGATCGCCACCCAGCGCGCCACCGTGCTGCTGTGGGACACCGTCACCGGCGAGCCGCTCACCCCCGCCGTGGTCTGGCAGGACCGCCGTTACGCCGCCCGGCTGCGCGAGTGGGAACCCGCCTGGGACGCCCGCCTGATCGAGCACACCGGCAGGCCGGTCGGCTCGCGCGCCCCGCTGCTGTGGGCCGCCGAGGTCATCCGCGACGACCCGGCCGTCCGCCGGGCGCACGACGCGGGCCGCGTGGCGTTCGGGTCGATCGACACCTGGCTGGTATGGCGGCTCACCGGCGGCGCCCGGCACGTCATGTCCGCCACCAACGCGGTCGCCGCCGGCGCCTACGACCTGCGGACCGGCGGCTGGTACGAGCCATGGGCCGGCTTCCTCGGCTGCCCGCGCGAGGTCCTGCCCCGGATCCTCGACGAGGACGGCGACTACGGCCACACCGAACCGTCGGTGCTCGGCGTGCGACTGCCGGTGCTGTCGGTGATGGGCGACCAGCACGCGGCGATGATCGCGCTCGGCGCGCACCGGCCGGGCCAGGCCATGTGCGTGCACGGCACGGGAACGTTCCTGGACGCCGTCGCCGGTGACCGGCCGCCCGCGCACCGCCGGACGGTGCCGGGGGTGCTGACGCTCGTCGGCTGGCGCTCGCGCGGCTCCGCGGTGTTCAGCCTGGAGGGTTACGCCGCGACGACCGGTTCCGCGGTGCGCTGGCTGTGCGAGGAGATTGGGCTGTTCGACTCGCCCGCCCAGCTGGCCGCGCTCGCCCGCGAGCATCCCGGGCCCAGCCGGGTACGTTTCCTGCCCGCGCTGGCCGGCCTGCGTACCCCGGTCTGGTCGCCCGAGGCCACCGGCGCGCTGACCGGGCTGAGCCTGTCCACGACCAGGGCCGAACTGGCCCGCGGCGTCCTGGAGGGCATCGCGCACTCGGTGTGCGACCTGCTCGACGGGGTGGAGCGGGCGCTGGGCGAGCCGGTGACCGATCTGTTCTGCGGCGGCGGGCTGGCCAGCAGCGACGTGCTGATGGCCGGCCAGGCCGACCTCATCGGGCGGCCGGTGCGCCGCGCCCGCGCCAACGAGACGGCCAGCCTGCGCGGCGCCGCCTACCTCGGCGGCGTGCGTGCCCAGCTCTGGCCCGACCTGCCCGCCGCACTCGCCGGGCTCGGCGACGTCCCCGTCTTCGAGCCCACGCTGCCCGACGCCGCCCGCGAGGAGGCCCGCGCCGGCTGGCGCGACCTGCTCACCCGGCACATCTCGTACGTACAGGAGGAGTCCCCCTCGTGATCCGGCTTCCAGGACGCAAGCCCCGATCGGAGACCAGGAGCGCCATCCGGCGCACCCCGCTGCGGCTGGACCGCCAGGCGCAGATCGAGCGGCTGGCCGCCACGCCGGTGGACGTGCTCGTCGTCGGCGGCGGCATCACCGGCTGCTACGCCGCGCTGGACGCCGTCACCCGCGGGCTGAGCGTGGCGTTGGTGGAACGCGACGACTTCGCCTCGGGCACCTCCTCCAAGTCCTCCAAGATGGTGCACGGCGGCCTGCGCTACATCGAGCAGGGCAACCTGCCGCTGGTACGCCGCTCGCTGCTGGAGCGCCAGCGCTTCCGCCGCAACGCGCCGCACCTGGTCAGGCGGCTGCCGTTCGTGCTGCCGATCCTCACCCAGGACGGCGTGTTCGACGCGCGCGTCGCCAAGGCCTTCGAAGGCCTGCTGTGGACCTACGACCTGGCGGGCGGCTGGCGCATCGGCCGGCTGCACCAGCGGCTCAGCGTGGCCGAGGTGCTGGCAAGGGCCCCGAGGCTGCGCGCCGACCGGCTCAAGGGCGGGCTGCTCTACTACGACAGCCGCACCGACGACGCCCGCCTGACCCTGACCATCGCCAGGACCGCCGCCCACTTCGGCGCCACCGTGCTGAACGGCGCCACCTGCCGCGAGCTGGTCAAAGAGGGCGGCCGGGTGCGCGGCGCCCGCGTCGAGGTGGACGGCCGCGCGGTCGAGGTGCGCGCCGGGGTGGTCGTCAACGCCACCGGCGTGTGGTCCGACACCCTGGACGCCCTGTCCGACCCGGCGCACCGGGCGCGGGTGCGTCCGGCCAAGGGCGTGCACATCGTGGTGCCGTGGACCCGGCTGCCGATCGACGGCACCGTGACCGTACCGGTGCCCGGCCGGGCCCGCCGCGCCACCTGCACCCGCTGGGGCGACGTGGTCGTGGTCGGCACCACCGACACCGACTACGACGGCTCGCCCGACGAGGTGCTGTGCACCCGCGAGGAGATGCGGTACCTGCTCGACGGCGCCAACACCGCCTTCGACGCCGAGCTCACCCCGGACGACGTGGTCGGCTCCATCGCCGGGCTGCGCCCGCTGGTCGGCTCCAAGGAGGGCGCCACGCTCGACATGAGCCGCGACCACCAGATCACCACCGACTCCTTCGGCCTGGTCACGGTCACCGGCGGCAAGCTGACCACCAGCAGGCACATGGGCGAACTGGTGGTCGACCGGGCGCTGAAGGTTCTCGGCCGCCAGGCGCGCTGCCGTACCGCCAAGCTGCCGCTGCTCGGCGGCGCCGGCTACGACGCCGAGGCCACGACCGCGACCGGCGGGCTCGGCGCCCACCTGGGCGAGCGGTACGGCACCGAGGCGCGCTTCGTCGCCGACCTGATCGCCGAGGACCCGTCGCTGGCCGGACCGCTCATCGAGGGCAGCGCGTACCTGCGCGCCGAGGTGGTCTACGCGGCCAGGTACGAGCTGGCCAGGAACGTGGACGACGTGCTGTCGCGGCGCACCCGGATGCGGATCTTCGCCCGCGACCTGTCGGTCAAGGCGGCGCCCGAGGTGGGCCGGCTGCTCCAGCGCGAACTGGGCCTGTCCGACGACGAGGTGGCCAGTCAGGTCGAGGACTACGTGCGCGGCGTGGACCGCGAGAAGAGCGTACTGATGGAGGGACTTTCATGATCAGCAGGCAGACCGTCACCCACCCGTTCAACCGGGGCGACTACGTGGTCGGCGCGCCCACCCCGCCGCGCTGGGCCGCCGACTGCCCGCCGGGGACGGGTCCGGCCAGCCTGCAGGACCGGGTGGTGCCGGTTCCCGGGAGCGTGGTGGCGGAGCTGCGGGCGGTCGGCGCGGCCGTGCACACGGACAGGGACGAGGTGATCCTGCGCACCCGCGACTGGTGGGCGGGCACCTCCATCGGCGAGACCGACGGCCGCCCGGCCACCCCCGAGGCGGTCGTGGTCGAGGTGGACGCGGAGGAGCAGGTGGCCGCCGTGGTCAGGATCTGCCACGAGCACCGCATCCCGCTGACCGTCTCGGCCGGCCGCAGCAACGTCCTGGGCGCCGCGCTGCCCGTGTTCGGCGGTGTGGTGCTGGACGTGTGCCGGCTCAACCGCATCCTGTCCTTCGACGCGGAATCCATGATCGTCGAGGTGCAGGCGGGCATGTTCGGCGACCTGTTCGAGAAGGAACTGCAGGAGACCCACGGCGCCACCACCGGGCACTGGCCGTCGGCGTTCGCCATCTCCACCGTCGGCGGCTGGGCCGCCTGCCGCGGCGCGGGCCAGCTCTCCACCCGGTACGGCAAGATCGAGGACATGGTGGTGGGCCTGGACGTGGTCCTGCCCGACGGCACCACAGCCAGCTACGGCACCTATCCGCGCGCCGCGGTCGGGCCCGACCTGCGGCAGTTGTTCATCGGCTCGGAGGGCACGCTGGGCGTCATCACCCGGCTGCGCCTGCGCACCCACCGGTTGCCGGACTACGCCGCGGGCATCGCCTACGGATTCGACACCTTCGCCGCCGGGCTCGACGCGTGCCGGGAGATCCTGCAGCGCGGCGCCACCCCGGCAGCGCTGCGCCTGTACGACGCGCACGAGAGCGGCACCCATTTCGGCCATCCGGAAACCAACCTCCTGCTGATCGCGGACGAGGGCGACCCGCTGCTGGTCGACGCCGTCATGGCCGTGGCAGAGGAGGTCTGCGCGGAACGCGCGTCGGTCACCCTGGACGGCGACGCGATCCTCGCCCGCTGGCTGGACGAGCGGATGATCGTCGGCAAGGCCGCCGACGGCTTCGCCAGAGGACCCGGGTTTGTCTCCGACACCTGCGAGATCGCCGGGCCGTGGGCCGCGCTGCCCACCCTGTACGACGAGGTCGTGGCCGCCATCGAGGCCGTGCCCGGCACGCTGCGCGCCTCCGCGCACCAGTCGCACGCCTACACCGACGGCGCCTGCCTGTACTTCTCGCTGCGCGGCGACGTCGAACGCGACCGGCGGCGGGCCTGGTACCGGGCCGCCTGGGACGCCGCCGCCGAGGTGCTCATCAAGCACGGTGCGGCGATCAGCCACCACCACGGCGTCGGCCTGCTGCGCTCGCCGTACATGCGGGACGCGCTGGGCGAGGGCCACGCCACCCTGGTCGCGGTCAAGCGGGCGCTCGACCCGCGCGGCATCATGAACCCCGGCAAGCTGGGCCTGCCCGGACCCTTCGAAAACCCGGCGCACTAAGGTGGATGCGGTGAACTCCCGCCACAAGCGCCCCATGGACCGGCGCCTGCTCGCCGCCCTGGCCGAGCATCCCGTCATGGCGTCGCTGGTCGGTGTGGAGATGGCCGAGCGGTTCACCTCCTCCACCGCCACGCCGCTCGGCATCCTGGCCTCGATCCCGCTCGGCGACCTGGCGGCGACGGTCGGGCTGACCGTGGAGGCCCAGAAGATCGGGTTCGTCAACATCGACTCGACGCCGGGGCTGGGGCACGACCCGGGGGCGCTGGCGTACCTGCAGGGGATCGGGGCGGTCGGGATCTGCTCCACCCGGCAGGCGATGATCGAGCGGGCCACCGGGATGGGGCTGCTGACCATGCAGAAGGTGTTCGTGACCGACCGGTCGAACCTGCGGCGCAGCCTGCAGTCCATCACCCGTTCGCAGCCCGACCTGGTGCAGGTCATGCCGGCCATGGTGCTGCGGCACGTCGAGCGGCAGATCAGGGAGGTCGGGGTGCCGTGCCTGGCCGCGGGGTTCGTGCAGAGCGCGGACGACGTGGTGGCGGCGCTGAAGCACGGGGCCGTCGGCGTGTGCACCTCCGACCAGGAGCTGTGGGACCTGCGCCGCTCCTCGCTGCGCGCCTCCTGAGAACCGCTTCCGTGCTTCGTGGAAGGACTGCTGCGATGACCTCTGCCCCCGTGCGGGAGGCCGCGCCCGCACGGCGGGTCCGGTGGCCTTCCGGGTGGTCGCCGGCGCCCGCCGTGTTCGTCGTGCTGTGGAGCAGCGCGTTCATCGCCGGCATCCCCGGGGTGAAGGCGGCGCCGCCCCTGCTGCTGATGTTCGCCCGGTTCGCCGTCGCCGGGTTGTTGCTGGGCGCGTACGCGCTGATCCGGCGGGTGCCCTGGCCGCGTGGACGGGCCCTGGCACACGTGGCCGTCGCCGGGCTGCTGATCCAGGCCGTGCAGTTCGGCGCCTTCTTCAGCGCGCTCGGCACCGGCCTGCCGGCCGCGGTCGTCTCCCTGGTGCAGGGGCTGAACCCGGTGGTCATCGTGCTGGCCGCGCGCTTCCTGGGGGAGCGGATCGGCGCCGGGCAGTGGCTCGGGTTCGGGCTCGGCCTGGCCGGGGTGGTGCTGGCGGTCGCCGACCGCGTCAGCCTGTCCGCCTCCGGGGTGGCGCTGTGCCTGCTCGGCCTGGCCGGGCTCAGCGCGGGCACCCTCTACCAGCAGCGGTACGTGCCCCGCATGGACGCGCTGAGCGGCACCGCCGTCCAGCTGCTCGTCAGCGCGCCCGTCGCCGGGCTGGCGTGGGTGGCGACCGGGCCGATCGCGGTGTCCGACTGGACCGCCTTCGGGCTGTCGGTGGGCTGGATGGCGCTGGTCAACTCCATCGCGGCGTTCATCCTCCTCAACCGGATGCTGCTGCGCGCGCCGGCCAGCCGGGTGAGCACCCTGTTCTTCCTGACCCCCGCGGTCACCGCGGTGCTGGCCTGGTCGCTCGCCGGGCAGCCGCTGTCCCCGCTCGCGGTCGCCGGGCTCGTCCTGGGCGGCTGCGGGGTGCTGCTGGCCAATCTCTCGACACGAAGGGCGATCTGATGCGGATTCGCGGAGCTGTCCTGGAAGAGATCGGCCGGGCGCGGCCGTACGCCGAATCTCGGCCCTTGTCGGTTTGTGATCTTGAGCTTGATCCGCCGGGGCCGGGCGAACTGCTCGTGAGGATCGAGGCCGCGGGCGTGTGCCACTCGGACCTGTCGGTGGTCGACGGCAACCGGGTACGGCCGCTGCCCATGCTCCTCGGCCACGAGGCGGCGGGCGTGGTGGAGCGGACGGGCCCCGGCGTCCCCGGCCTCGCTCCCGGGCAGCGCGTCGTCATGACGTTCCTGCCCAGGTGCGGCGGCTGCGACGGCTGCGCCACCGACGGCATCACGCCCTGCGTCCCGGGCAGCGCCGCCAACAACGGCGGCACCCTGCTGAGCGGCGCGGTACGCCAGCACAGGGACGGGACGCCGGTGCTGCACCATCTCGGGGTGTCCGCGTTCGCCACGCACACGGTGGTCGACCACCGCTCGGTCGTCCCGGTCGGCGACGACGTACCGCCCGAGGTGGCCGCCCTGCTCGGCTGCGCCGTCCTGACCGGCGGCGGCGCGGTCCTCAACGCCGGCCGGCCGCGCCCCGGGCAGACCGTCACGGTCGTCGGGCTGGGCGGCGTCGGCATGGCGGCCCTGCTCACCGCGCTGGCCCTCGACGACGTCAAGGTCATCGGCGTGGACGCCAACCCGGCCAAGCTCGCCGCCGCCCGCGAGCTCGGCGCGCACGAGGTGTACGGCCCGGCCGACCTGCCGGCCAGGGCCGAAGTCGTGGTGGAGGCGGCGGGCAGCGTCCGGGCGTTCGAGACCGCGGTGACCGCGACCGCCCCCGGTGGCCGCACCGTCAGCGTGGGCCTGCCCGCCCCCGGCGCCCGCGCCGCCATCTCCCCGCTCGCCCTGGTGGCCGAGGGACGCAGCATCGTCGGCAGCTACCTGGGCTCGGCCCTGCCCGCCCGCGACATCCCGGTGTTCGCCCGGATGTGGCGCGAGGGCAGGCTGCCGGTGGAGAAGCTGGTGTCGGCCAGAATCGGCCTGGCGTCCATCAACGAGGCGATGGACCACCTGGCCGACGGCACCACCCTGCGCCAGCTGATCGTCTTCGACCGGTAGCGGACGGTGTTTCACGCCTGCGTGAAAGTCCTCGAACGGCCCGGCGCGCGGTTCCTAGGCTGACCACGCGCCGGGCCCGTCCGAGTGTCCGGATCCACGAAGGGACAGCTTTCATGCGCACCGCCTACCGCCTCGTCGTCACCGCCGGGGCGATCCTCTTCTGCCTGCTCGCCGGAGGGGGTGTGGCCCACGCCCTGCCGTGGGAGGCATCCAGCGTCCCCGCCCCCTGCATGCCTCCGACCTGCGGCCAGTCGGCGGCAGACCCGGAGCCCTGCCCGCCACCCTTCTGCGGCCGGCCGGCGGCCGACAGATGCGCGCCACCGCATTGCGACAACCTGCCGGCGGCCACCCACGAGGGGTGCGCACTGCCGTTCTGCCCCCAGGCGGATCCGGCGCCCGCCGTGTGCTCGCCGCCATGGTGCCCCGTCGCTCCGCAGGCCCCCGGAACGATCCGGCGGGCGGCCCGGCGACTCGCCTGTTCCAGCTAATTTGACATCTCTCTAAACAGGGGCGCACTATGAGCACTGCTTCGACAAACTTCTAAACAAGGGTGCGGCCGGCACTCCAACCCCTGCCCGACACCGTTCCAACCCTGAGGAGAGCCTTCCATGAGCACCAACTGCTGCGGCACCACCACCGCCCTCGAACACGAGCAGATCGCGCACAACCCCGACACGACAGGCCTGCCCGTCGTAGTGATCGGCGCCGGCCCGGTCGGCCTGGCCGCCGCCGCCCACCTGACCGAACACGGCCAGCCCTTCCTGGTACTGGAGGCGGGCGAGCAAGCCGCCGCCTCCGTCGCCCGCTGGGGACACGTGCGGGTCTTCAGCCCATGGAAGTACAACATCGACGCCGCCGCCCGCCGCCTCCTCCAGGCCGACGGCTGGAGCGCCCCCGACGACGAATGGTTGCCCACCGGCGCCGAACTCATCGCCGACTACCTCGCCCCGCTGGCCAAGCTCCTCGGCCGGCACGTACGGCTCGGCGCCAAGGTCGAGGCCATCAGCCGCGCAGGCTACGACCGGGTCCGCACCAACGGCCGCCAGGACGCGCCCTTCCTCATCCGCCTCGAAGGCGGCGAAGAACTCCAGGCCCGCGCGATCATCGACGCCTCCGGCACCTACGAAACCCCCAACATGCTCGGCGCCAGCGGCCTGCCCGCCCACGGCGAACAGCAGGCCATCACGGCCGGACTGATCGACCACGCCCTGCCCGACGTCCTCGGCGCCGAGCGCGACCACTACGAAGGCAAGCGCATCCTGGTCATCGGCGCCGGCCACTCAGCCGCCACCACCCTGCTCGCCCTCGCCCAGCTGCCGGACGACACCCGCATCACCTGGGCCATCCGCGCCGGCGCCGCCGCCCGCACCTACGGCGGCGGCGAGGCCGACGCCCTCCCCGCCCGCGGCGCCCTCGGCACCCGCCTGCGCGCGCACGTCGACTCCGGCCGCATCCACCTCGTCACCGGCTTCTTCACCCACACCGTGGACGGCAACACGGTCATCAGCCGCGACCCCGCAGGCCACGAGCGGCGGATCACCGCGGACCGCGTCGTGGCCGCCACCGGCTACCGCCCCGACCACACCATCGCCGGCGAACTCCGGCTCGACCTCGACCCGATCCTCGGCTCCACCCGCGCCCTGGCCCCGCTCATCGACCCCAACGCCCACTCCTGCGGCACCGTCCCCGCCCACGGTGTCGACGAACTGGCCCACCCCGAACCCGGCTACTACGCCATCGGCGTCAAGTCCTACGGCCGCGCCCCCACCTTCCTCATGGCCACCGGCTACGAACAGGCCCGCTCCATCGCCGCCGCGCTGGCCGGCGACTGGGAAGCCGCCCGCGACGTCCAGCTCGACCTGCCCGAAACCGGCGTCTGCTCCTCCAGCCTCGCCGAAGCCCAGGAACAGCGCGTCGGCCTGGCCACCGGCATCAGCGGCGGCCTGCTCGCCACCCCGCTCCCTCTCGCCACCGCCACGGTGTCGGCCGAGGGCGGTAGCTGCTGCGGCTGAAGCGCCGCACGGAGAAAGGACCTGACACGTCCAGCGACACCCCACCGCCGCACCGCCGTGGGGCGCCGTTCTTCGGGTCCTGGTCGGACCGGTGGCCGAGCGGGTTGCGCGCCCACGTCCGGTTCCGCGGTCGCGGTGAGCGCGCGAACGCCCGGCCGAAGAGCGGGAAGATCCTCCGCAAGCCGGAGCCTTCGCCGGCGGGCTCTTGCGCGAGCGGTCGAAACGTCGCCCGCATCCGCCGTGCCTGACAGGGTCTTCGCTCTGACCTGCGAGAGACGCGGATGGCCCAAGGTGGTGATCGCTTTCGGCAACGATTGCTTCAATCTCAGGGTGTGGGCGATCCAGGAGGGTACTTGAGGGTGCGCAGGCATGTCAGATTTCCTGCACGGTCAACGCGCACATAGCCGCGACCGTATCGCCGGCCCATTACGCGGCATCATGAGAGGTGATTCATATGAGCTCGGCTTTTCATTACCGCGCCGTCTCCGACTCTTCCTGGACCACGATCCAGGACCCGAAGGAGGGATGCTACGACCTCCAAGCGGATGCCACCTTCGCGCACAACAAGACCAATTTCAAGGCCCTTCTTTACACGACGTTCACCTGCAACGAAGACCACCTGCACCATGCGCTCATCCCGAACGAAACCTACGACGGCGGCCTGTCGACATTCAGGTCCGTCCGGTTCGAACCGTCCTGACGTGATGCCGGGGTCCCGCCTTTCGCGGCGGTGACCCGAGGCGAATACTCTCGCTCGCCGGCCGGCGCGGCGGAAACGTCATCACGCTGATCCTCGCACCCCGAGGCCGGCGCCAACCTGGGTCTCCTCCATGCCGATGAAGACCGCCGGCATGACGTTCCCGATCTCTTCCGGTGTCGCCTGCGGGCGGGCGAACAGCGGGCCGGTCCATCCTGGCCGACGATCCGGTCGCCTGCTGATCACGTCGAAGGCCTGCCCACTTTCCAAACAGTTGTTGGGTAAGTCATAATCCCAACATGTCTTTGGAAAAGCGGGACGGCCTGGTGCCGCTGCGCGCGCTGGCCAACCCGTTGCGTATCCGCATCGTGTCGCTGCTGACGGGCACGTCGATGTCGGCCACCGAGGTCGCCGACGAGCTCGGCATCGCGCACGCCTCGGCCAGCTACCACCTGCGGCAGCTGGCCAAGGCGGGCTTCCTGCGACAGACGGATGAGCGGCCCGCGGCCGGAAGGGGACGCCCGCGGCGGCGCTACCGGTACGACGTGTCCAGCGGCGACCGCATCGATCGATCGGAGGGGCGCCAGCTCCTTCACCAGGCGATGAGTGCCGACCTGGGCAGGCGCCTGGCCGAGACCGATCGCCAGCGCGTCTCCACCGATGCCGAGGTGTGGCTGGCCAGGCCCGTCTGGGAGGAGGTCGTCGGACTGATCGACCAGGCCGTGGCACTCGTGCACGACAACGCCGGCCCGCCGCGGGAAGGCGTCAAAGTCAGCATGACGGCGCTCCTGCTCGAGCTCCGTGATGAGCGATGACCGGTCGCCTTCTCCTCGGCACGGCTGGTGCGTTCCTGTCGATCGGGCTGCTCATCCCGGCGGTGCCCCGCTATGTCGCCGGCCCGTTGGACGCGCAGACGGGCTGGGTGGGCGTCTCGCTGGCCGTCACCGCGGCGGCCGGGTTGCTCGCCCGCCCGCCGGCCGGGTGGGTGGCCGATCGGTCGGGACGCCGGGCGGCCGTGTGCGCGGGCGCGCTGTTACTGTCCGGCTCGTCCCTGGCCCTGCTGACGGCTCGGGATCTGCCGCTCTTTCTCCTCCTGCGCGGCGTCGCCGGCGTCGGTGAAGCGCTGGTCTACGTCGGTCTCGCCGCCCTGGCCAGCGACCATCGGCGCCCCGGCGCCGCGATCAACCACTTCTCCGTCGCGGTCAACGCCGGTCTGCTCCTGGGGCCGGCCGTCGCCGAGACGCTGTTCGCCGCCGCCGGGTTCACCGCCGTCTGGATCGCGGCCGCGGTCTCGGCGCTGGTGCCGGCGATCGTCGGCGCCACCGTGCCGAAGGCCACGAGTCCACCCGGCCCCGACCCCGGCGACCGGCAGGTTCCGTCCCGCCGCCCCAGGTCCGCGCTGCGAGCCGGCTTCGGCTACCTGGCCTCCGTCTGGGGCTACACCGTCGTCAGCGCCTTCCTGCCTCTGCACCTGGCCGCGCTCGGGGCGGGCTCCGGCGGCCTGTACTTCCTCGCCTACGGGATCGTTCTCCTGGCCGTACGGCTGGCCGGGCAGCGCCTGCTCGCCACGGCCCCTCCAGCTCGCCTGGCCGTCGCCTCCCTCCTGCTGACCGGGGCGGGATCACTCCTGCTCGCCGCCTGGCCCTCGCCTGCCGGAACCTGGTGCGCGATCGCGCTGACGGGCGCCGGGCAGGGGCTGGGGCTGCCCGCCTTCCTCAGGATGGCGGTGTACGGCGTGCCGGCCGGCGAACGTGGATCCGCCGTGGCCACCACGACGGCCTTCTTCGACATCGGGTTCCTCAGCGCGGCCCTGACCCTCGGCGCCCTCGCCGGCCACTTCGGCCTGAGCGGCGGCTTCGTCCTCGCCGGCGCCGTGTCCGCCGCGGGCGCGTTGCTGTTCCTGCCTCTTCTCCGCCACGACGAACACCAAGGAGCATCTCGTGACGCTTCCCGCCGCTGACCTGTCCCGCTACGCCGACGTCGTGTTCGACGTGGCCGTGCCCCTGCTGGCCGGCGACAGGGTGCTGATCAACGCCGAGATCGAGCATGCCCCGCTCGCCCGCGCGCTGGTCGAGGCCGCCTACGCCAGGGGCGCCCGCTACGTCGACATCTGGTACTTCGACCCGCACGCCAAGGGCTCGCGCATCCGGCACGCGGACCCCGCGACGCTGGCCGAGGTCCCCTCATGGCTCGACGCCCGCAACGACGACCTCGAACGGCACGGCGGCGTCCTGGTCAACCTCCGCGGCGAAGCCGCGCCCGACCTCCTGGCAGGGCTCGATCCGGTACGCACGGGGCTGGACCGCATGCCGTCCCTGACCTCCCGCCAGCGACTCCAGCTCAACAACCTGGTCCGCTGGACGATCATCCCCTGCCCTACTCCCGAGTGGGCCCGCACCGTCTTCGGAGAACCCGACCAGGACCGGCTGTGGCGGCACCTGCGCCGCATCCTGCGCCTCGACGAGCCCGACCCGCGCGCCGCCTGGCGGCAGCGTATCGACGACCTGCTCGACCGCGCCGCCCAACTCACCGAGATGCGCCTGGACGCCGTGCGCTTCGAGGGCCCCGGCACCGACCTGACCATCGGCCTGCTCCCCGGCGCCCACTGGACCGCCGCCCGTCTGCAGGACGTCGAAGGCCGCCCGTTCCAGGCCAACCTGCCGACCGAGGAGGTGTTCACCACCCCCGACTACCGGCGCGTCGACGGCACCGTCCGCGCGACCCGGCCGCTGTCCCTGGACGGCACCGTCATCCACGACCTCGAACTGACCTTCGCCGGCGGCGTCGTGACCGAGGTCAAGGCCCGTGCCGGAGCCGACGTCGTCCGCACCCACCAGGCCACCGACGCGGGGGCGGCCCGCCTGGGCGAACTGGCCCTGGTCGACCGCTCCTCGCGCGTGGGCGAAAGCGGCCTCACGTACATGGAGACCCTCCTGGACGAGAACGCCACCTGCCACCTGGCCTGGGGCGCGGGGCTGCCTCCCGGCGTACCGGCCCACCTGCGCACGGATGTCCCCGAGCGACTGGACGAGGCCGGCGTGAACACCTCCCGCGTGCACGTCGACTTCATGGTCGGCGGCCCGGACGTCACCGTCACCGGCCTGGCACCCGGCCGAAACGTGGTGCTGCTGCGCGACGACACCTGGCAGTTCTGACCCCGGCCCCTCATCCCGTCGTGAACAGACGGTCCAGGTGGTAGTGGGCGCTCGCCAGCGCCTGTCCGGGCTCGCGTACGCCGTGCAGGATGTCGGCGGCCAGCCCTTCGAGCAGGGCGAGCAGCACGATCGACTCCTGCTCGGCGTCGAGGTGGGCAGGGGTCTGGCCGTCCAGCTGCGCGCGTGTGATCAGCTCGGCCACCCGGGCGTGGAGCCAGGCGCTGTTCTCGCGCAGGACCTCGACCAGCTCCGGAGCGCCGGGCGCCCGTGCGGCCAGCGCCTGGCCGGTCCGGCGTTCAGACGTGCGCCGGGCGTCCAGGGGAAGGATCTCCGCGGCCAGCGAGCGCAGGAACGCCAGGACCGGACGGTCTTCCGCCCCGAAATCCGTCCCGGCCACGATCCGCGCGGTGACCTGCTCACCCAGGTAGCCGACCACGTAGCGGAGCATGTCGTCCTTGGTGTGGAAGTAGTGCTGCACCGATCCGAGCGAGATGCGGGCCTGGTGCGCCACGTCGCGCAGGGTGGCCCGGTCCAGCCCGTCGCGGCCCGCGATGCTCAGCACCGCCTCGGCGATGTGGCGCCGCCGTTCGTCGTGGTCAACCCATTTCGGCACGGCGCTCCATTCTCATACCTACGTATTATAATACAGCGGTATGGCGACCATCGCGTTCTTCGCCCCTTCTGCCGCGGGGCACGTCAACCCCATGCTCGGCCTCGCCGCGGAGCTCGTTCGGCGAGGTCATCGCCTCACCTTCGCCACCACGGCCGCGTTCGCCGGGCGCGTGGCCGAGACCGGCGCCGAGGTGGTGCCGGTCACCTCACTGTGGGAGTCGCTCGACGGCGCGCGGGCGCCGCAGATGCACGGCAAGGAGTTGATCCGGGCCATGCGCATGCTGTTCGAGGAGACCAAGGCGACGCTGGCGCAGCTGCCGCAGGACGAACGTCCCGATCTGGTGGTCCACGACGGGCCGCTCGGCTGGTGGGGGCGGATCATGGCCAGGCGCTGGCAGGTTCCCTCCGCGGAGGTCTGGCCCAACCTGGTCGGCAACGAGCACTGGTCGATGGCCGAGAAGTACACGACGTTCAATCCCCGGAGCCTGCGCTTCCTGTTCGCCGTCGTGCCGATCGCCGGCTTCCTGCGCAGGGAGGGGTTCGCCGACGTGCGGAGCTTCATGGAGGGTGGCGAGGCGGGGGTGCGGCTGGTCATGCTGCCGCGTGCCTTCCAGTACGCGGGCGCCACCTTCGGCGACGGCTACGCCTTCGTGGGCCCGGCGCTGACCGGACGGGCCTATCAGGGCGGGTGGCGCCCGTCGGGCGACCTGCCCGTGGTGCTGGTGTCCCTCGGCACCGCCTACAACGACCGGCCCGATTTCTACCGCATGGTGCTGGACTCGGCCAGGGGTCGCCCGTGGCAGGTGGTGCTGTCCGTGGGCGGGGCGGACCCGGCCCAGCTCGGCCCGATCCCGCCCAACGTCGACGTGCGCGAGCACGTGCCGCAACTGGCGGTGCTGGAGCACGCGCGCGTCTTCGTCACCCACGCGGGCATGGGCAGCACGATGGAGAGCCTGCACAGCCGGGTGCCGATGGTGGCGGTGCCGCAGATGGCCGAACAGCGGGCCAACGCCGACCGCATCGCCGAACTCGGACTGGGCACCTCACTCCAGCCCGCCCAGATCGACGCCACCGCGCTGTGGACGGCGGTGGAACGGGTCGCGGTCGACGAACGAATCCGCGAACGCCTCGACTGGATGCGCGGCGAACTGACCGCCGCCGGCGGCGCGACGGCGGCCGCCGACGAGGTGGAAGGGCTCCTCGCCTCCGGCCGGTGACCGCGGCCGGCGGGGCGGGGTCCGTACCAGGATGGATCCGCTCAGGGCGGTGATCCCGGTCTGAAGGTGTACTCGTGGCGGTCGAAGTCGAGCGTCCAGGCGTACCGGGCGAGGAACGCCTGCGAGAGCAGGCCGTCCACCCTCACCCCGCCCAGCTGCGACCAGGGCAGCCGCCGGCCCGGCGCGATCGACAGCAGGTGCCCGTCCTGCTCCAGCGAGCCGAGCCGCAGCGGGCGCGTGGCCCTGAGGTGGGTGCCGGACAGCTCGCCGGGCGCGACGCCCCAGGACCGGTACTGGCTCCTGGTGGCGAAGACGGCGGCCTGACGCTGCGTGCCGCCGTCCTCCAGGAGCTGGACCAGCCCGGAGTCGACGAAGAAGGTCAGGTCGAGCTCGCCGTAGCCGCCTGCGGCGAACATGAAGTGATCGCCCCACAGATGGAACGGCATCCGCGTGCCGCCGGGCGGGGCGGCCGATCCGCGCGGGGCCAGCAGCAGCCGGGCCGCCGGGGTGTCGATGGTGGCCAGGAACCGCCGCAGCAGGCACGTGCCCATGATCACGAGGTCCTGCGGGCCGGTGAGCGTCGGCAGGATGTCCACGGGCACGTTGGTGAGCACGGTCCCGCCCAGGTTCAGCTCGCCGGCGATGCCCGCGCGGGCGGGCCCGGAGGTGACGCCGTGGAAGCGACGCCCGCTCGGCACCGATTCGACGCCCGCCGCGGCCGCCCGTTCGGAGCCCATCACCAGGAACGTGCCGCCGGTGTCGAGGTGAAGGAGCGTGCGGCGGCCGTTGAGCGTGGCCTCGACGGCCGGCAGGTACGGGGTCAGCGGGTGGTCGGCGAACGGCAGCTCGACCGGTCCCGCGGCCTTCACCGTCATCGGGTGATCGCGGCGTAAGGCCAGGTTCGGCGGGATGCGGCGGTGTCTGCGGCGCAGGTGCGCACATGCCTGGCCGGGCTGGTCGAGGTGCAGCCAGGCGTCGGCGATCGGCAGGTCCAGCGCGCGGGGCGGGCGGCCCAGGCGGTCGTAGCGGCTCAGTGCCTCCGTCAGCCGGCCGCGCACGAGATCGGCCAGGAGCGGTAACCGCTCGTCCCCGGCCGCGGCGGCGAGCCGCGCTGCCCGGTCGATGTCGCCGGCCCTCCATGCGGTACGGGCGGGGGCCGTTCCCGGCCGGAGCGGCGTCATGGCTGCTCCGGCCCGGTCGTGACCGTGCCGGGATCGCCCGGCCCGAGGTCGGGGGACATGCCCGCGGCCGGGTCGCCCGCGCTGAGATCGACCGCGGCGGCCAGGATCGCCAGCAGGGGGATGACGGCCTGCGGATACACCTCGTACGCCCCTCGCTTCCGCTGGGTGATCAGCCCGGCTCTCTGCAGCTCGCGCAGGTGGTGGTACAGCTGCCCGGTGGAGGTCTCCCCGCCGAGCGTCTCCTGCAACTCGGCGGAGGTACGCGTGCCGCCGGCGAGGCTGCCGAGAAGGGCCAGCCGGTGCGGGCTGCCCATCGCCTCCAGCACGGCGGCGGCGTGCGCCCAGTCGGCCGCCATGAGGTCGTCGACCTCGTGCTGCCCGGCCCACGCGTACTCCAGATCGTCGAGGTGGACGGCCCCCTGGTAGGCCACGGTGCCCGAGGTGCCGTTCTCGGTGGCGCGTTCGCGGAAGTGCTGGGCGAGGTTCAGGGCGGAGGCGCCGTGGGGCGCCTGCGGGGGGTTGGCGGGAGGGCGCTCGGCCTGACGTTCCAGGCGGTCGACCCGGCGTTCCAGCGCCGCCAGGCGATCTTCCATCTGTTCCTCCAATATTCCGATATTTCGTAATAACGTAGGATGATGGGCAGGATGAGTCAATCCCCCGGGAGCGGCGACCCGTGACGGGCGTGCGGACGGCGAGGCCGACAGGGTGGGGCGCGCTCGCCGTCAGCGCTTCACGGGGGCGAAGGCTCCCCAGCCGAGACGCTCACGCCCGTAGCGGGGGTAGAGTCAGCCGGTCTGATCGCCGGATCGGACCGACCGGCGTTCCCAGGCCAGGGCCATGACCACCCCGACGGCATAGGCGACCAGGTCCCAGGGGTCGGGGAACGCGCCCACCAGGACACCGCCGACGCCCGGCGGGATCAGGCCGACCACCTGGTAGACCTCGACCGCGGCGGCGATCGCGGCCGTGGCCAGGGCGCGGCGTGCGGCGGTGGTGCGCCACAGCAGCCCCAGGAACGCGTAGACCAGCATGGTGGCGCCGACGTCGCTCACGTAACCGCGGACGAACGGCTGTCCAGGGCCCCGGTAGAAGAGGGCGAGCGCGCCGACGGCGAGGGCGACGCCACCCAGAACGACCATGGCACGGCGCATGAGATCGACAACTACTCCGCAGGTCAGCGATCAGGACGAACCTGATCATAGAGCTCGTGGCTAGACGCGCATGCCGAACAGGAACCGGGTGAGCTTGGTACGGCGGACGACCACGTCGTACACGGTGAAGATGATCGCCAGCGAGGCCAGCACCACCACGGCCAGCTTCACCGCCAGCGGCAGGTGCCACGACACCACGAAGAACGCGACGACGACCACGATCGGCTGGTGGAGCACGTACAGCGGCAGTACGGCGGGCGCCAGGTAGGCGTAGAACCGGCTGCCGCCTCCTGCCTGCGGAGAAGGGGCGCGGGGGCGGTCGAGCAGGCCCATGATGGCGACGACGCAGGACCAGCCCGCCGCGCCGTACAGGACTCTGGCGCCCATCGCGAACGGCGTCATGGCCGAGAACATCTCGTCACCCGCGACGATGAACGCGGGTGAGCCCGCGACGAAGAAGACGACGCCCGCGGTCAGCGCGAGTCTGGCGTCGCGCCGCATCGCCTCGCGGAAGCGGCCGTCGGCGGCGATCACGAACCCGCAGGCGAAGAAGAGCAGGTACGTCCAGTGGTGCCAGCCGCCGTACTCCTGCTCGATGCCGAGCAGCGCGCAGGCGGCACCCAGCAGCAGGGCGGGCAGCAGGATGGTCCCGCGCCGGCCGGTCAGCGCGGCCATCCGCTCGCAGGCGGCGCGCGCCCGCGCGGCCGGCACCCAGCGGACCAGAGGCGCCAGCAGCAGCGCGAACGTCAGCAGCAGCAGGACGAACCACAGGTGCCCGGTCTCGAAGTAGCGGCCCTGCAGCACGAAGGGGAACCTGCCCCACTCCAGGTGGATCGTGAAGAAGTCGGGGAGGAACTGCCAATACGACTCGTGGTAGCCAGGGTGCGAGCGTAACCGCAGCCACTGGGGGATCGGCAGCAGCGTGACCATGGCGAAGACCAGCGGGACGCCCAGCCGCTGCAGCCGCTCCCGCGCGAACCCGCCCGGCCCCCGCTTGGCCAGCGAGTGCCACGACCCCACGCCGGCGATGAGGAAGAGCAGCGGCATCGCCCACACGACCGCCAGCCCCGCGAAGATCATTGTGACGCTGGTGGTGTCGGCGTTCTTGACGTAGAAGTCGCTGCCTTCGTCGAAGACGAGGGAGGAGTGGAAGAACACCAGCCCGACGACGACCATGGCCCGCAGGGCGTCCAGGGCGGTGCGCCGTTCCGGCCGCGACGTCGAGAGTGGCTCGCTGCGTGCGGTCATCACCGGTCCAGTCTCCGCCTGACCGGTGAGTAGCGCCAGCGAGACTACGCTCGGCAGGGTGAAGTATCTGATCCTGATCTACAGCAACCCCGAGACCCGCCAGGTGTGGGACACGCTCCCGGTGGAGCAGCGCTCGGTAGGACTGGACGCCTACGCCAAGCTCACCGGCGACCTGGCCGCCTCCGGTGAACTGATCGCCAACGCCGCGCTCGCCCAGCCGTCGGCGGCCAAGACGGTGACGGTCAGCCAGGGCGAGGTCGTCGTCAGCGACGGGCCGTTCGCCGAGGTCAAGGAGTACCTGGCCGGGATCTACCTGATCGAGTGCGAGAGCGAGGAACGGGCGATCGAGGCGGCGGCACGGGTGCCGGAGGCGCAGGTCATGCGCATCGAGGTCCGCCCGGTCATCGAGCTGAGCGACTTCCTGTGAACGAGCTGCTGCGCGAGCTGGCGCCCCAGGTTCTGGGCGCGGTCGTGCGGCGCTACGGCGACTTCGACGCCTGCGAGGACGCGGTCCAGGAGGCGCTGCTGGCGGCGGCCGTCCAGTGGCCGGAAGAGGGGTTGCCCGACCACCCCAAGGGCTGGCTGATCACGGTCGCCTCGCGGCGGCGGATCGAGGTGCTGCGCTCGGAGTCGGCGCGGCGGCGGCGGGAGGAGAACGCGGCGGCGCTGGAGCCGCCGGAACCGCCGCAGGCGCCCTCGGCGGACGACGCGCTGACGTTGCTCATGTTGTGCTGCCACCCCGCGCTCACCACGACCTCGCAGGTCGCGCTGACGCTGCGCGCGGTCGGCGGCCTGACCACCGCGGAGATCGGGCGCGCGCTGCTGGTGCCCGAGAGCACGGTGGCCCAGCGCATCAGCCGCGCCAAGCAGCGCATCAAGGGCGCCGCGTTCGTCCTGCCGCCGGAAGGCGAGTACGGCGAGCGCCTCGCCGCGGTACGCCACGTCCTCTACCTGATCTTCAACGAGGGCCACACGGCCAGCTCAGGCGAGCACCTGCAGCGGGTGGAGCTGTCCGGCGAGGCGATCCGGCTGACCAGGCAGCTGCGCGCGCTGCTGCCCGCGGACACCGAGGTGGCCGGGCTGCTGGCGCTCATGCTGCTGACCGACGCCCGCCGTCCCGCCCGCGACGGCCGGGACGGCGAGCTGATCCCGCTGGCCGAGCAGGACCGTACGCTCTGGCGCGCCGACCACATCGCGGAGGGCGTGGCGCTGGTCACCGAGGCCCTGACCGGCGCCCCGATCGGCCCCTACCAGGTGCAGGCGGCCATCGCCGCGCTCCACGACGAGGCGCCCAGCACGGGGGCGACCGACTGGCCGCAGATCCTCACCCTGTACGACCTGCTGGCCACGCTGGCCCCGGGCCCGATGGTGACGCTCAACCGGATCGTGGCGCTGGCCATGGTCCACGGCCCGCGCGCCGGGCTTGAGCGCCTGGCCGAGGTGGAGGCGGAGCTGTCGGGACACCACCGCCTGCACGCCGTCCGCGCCCATCTGCTCGACCTGGCCGGCGAGCACGAGGCGGCCCGGGAGGAGTACCGGCTCGCCGCCCGGCGCACCCTCAGCCTGCCGGAACGCCGCTATCTGGAGTCCCGCGCCCGCTGAACCCGCGCGATATCCTCGTGGCATCATGCTCGACGACTCTCTGCGCGCCGACTGCGCCAACTGTTTCGGCCTGTGCTGCGTGGCCCTGCCGTTCGCCCGCTCGGCGGACTTCGCCATCGACAAGGAGGCCGGCCGGCCCTGCCCGAACCTGGGCGGGGATTTCGGCTGCGGCATCCACGCGCGGCTGCGGCAGAAGGGCTTCACCGGCTGCACGGTCTACGACTGCTTCGGCGCCGGGCAGAAGGTCGCGCAGGTCACCTTTGGCGGGGTCGACTGGCGGCAGGAGTCGGCCGGCCAGATGTTCGCCGTCTTCCCGGTGATGCGCCAGCTCCACGAGCTGCTGTGGTACCTCGCCGAGTCGCTCGGCCACCCCGCCGCCGAGCCGGTGCACGAGGAGCTGCGCAAGGCGCTCGACCACGTCGACGGCCTCACCCGGCGGCGGCCGGAGCACCTGCTGGAGCTGGACGTGACACAGGTGCGCGGCGAGGTCAACACGCTGCTGCTGCGCGTCAGCGAGCTCGTGCGCGCCGGGAGCGGGGGCAAGCGGAAGAACCGCCGCGGCGCCGACCTCATGGGCGCCAAGCTCAGAGGCGCCGACCTGCGCGGGGCCGACCTGCGCGGCGCCTACCTCATCGGCGCCGACCTGCGGGGCGCCGACCTGCGCCAGGCCGACCTCATCGGCGCGGACCTGCGGGGCGCCGACGTCAGGGGCGCGCGGTTGGCCGGCAGCCTGTTCCTGACCCAGTTCCAGGTCAACGCCGCCGCCGGTGACGCCGCGACCACGCTGTCCGGCGCGCTGATCCGGCCCGATCACTGGGGTTAGCCGGTCAGGCGGGCGGCCCTGCCGTACAGGTAACGCCGTTCCTGAAGGCTGGTGGTGCGGGCGGCGGCGAGCTCGTAACCGGCCCGCGCGGCCTCGCGCTCGCCCGCCATCTCCAGCAGATGCGCCCGTACGGCGTGCAGCCGATGATGGCCCGAGACGCGCGGATCGGCGCCCAGCTCCTCCAGCAGGTCGAGACCCGCGCGCGGGCCCCGGCACATGGCGACGGCGACGGCGTGGTTGAGCGCGGCCATCGGGTTGCCGGACAGCTCCATCAGCACCCCGTACAGGGCGGCGATCTGCGGCCAGTCGGTCTCGCGCTCGCTCGGCGCCTCGTCGTGGAGCGCGGCGATCGCCGCCTGCACCTGGTACGGCCCCGCCGGCCCCTTGGGCAGCGCCCCGCTGACCAGCGCCACCCCCTCCTCGATGAAGTCCCTGCGCCACAGCGTCCGGTCCTGCTCGGCCAGCGGCACCAGTTCGCCGCCGGGCCCGTCGCGCGCGGGCGTCCTGGCGTCGGTCAGCAGCATCAGCGCCAGCAGCCCGGCCACCTCGCCGTCGCCGGGCAGCAGCCGGTGCACGATCCTGGCCAGCCGGATGGCCTCTGCCACCAGGTCGGCTCTGACCAGGTTCGGCCCCGACGTGCTCGCGTACCCCTCGGTGAAGATCAGGTAGAGCACGCGCAGGACCGCGGCCAGCCGTTCGCCGCGCTCGGCCTCGGCGGGCAGCCGGAAGGGCAGGCCGCTGGCCTTGACGCGCTGCTTGGCGCGGGTGATGCGCCGGCCCATCACCGGCTCCGGGACGAAGAACGCGCGGGCGATCTCCCGTGTGGTCAGGCCGCCGACCGTGCGCAGGGTGAGCGCGACCTGGAGGTTCGGCGCGAGAGCCGGGTGGCAGCACAGGAACAGCAGGATCAGCGTGTCGTCGCCGTCGGCGGGCCGCCGGTCGGCCGCGGGGGACTGCCAGTCCTCGGGCAGCGCCCGGGTGGCGACCTCGTCCTCGCGCCGCTGCCTGGCCCGCTCGCTGCGCAACAGGTCGGTCAGCCGCCGCGAGGCGACGGTGATCAGCCAGGCGCGCGGGTTGTCCGGCTTCCCCTCCCGCGGCCACTGTTGCGCGGCCGCGATGAGGGCCTCCTGGACGGCGTCCTCGGCCAGGTCGAAGTGGCCGTAGCGGCGCACGAGCGCGCCGAGGACCCGCGGCGCCAGCTCGCGCAGCAGGTCCTCGGCCGGGATGCCCGCCACTAGGTGTACTTGGCCATGATCTTGATGACACGTGGCCATGATTGATTGATCATGAAGAAGACCTCCGGCGTAGTGGAGTTGCTGACTTCACCCA
>NZ_JBITHA010000028.1:0-85585 GCF_044457485.1 Nonomuraea sp. NPDC050540 | reverse complement strand
TGGTGCCATTGGTCGGGGGGGGGGGGGGGGGGGCTTGGGGGCTAAAAACCGGCGGGGCCCCCCCCCCCCCCCCCGGCGGGGCGGGGGGGGGGGGGTGGTGGGTGGCGGGGCCCCCCCCCGGGGGGGGGGGGGGGCCCACGCCGTGCCTACGAGGTCTGGCGCGCGAACTGGGTGATGGCCCCGCGCCAGTGCACGCCCAGGCTGTAGAGCACGCGTGAGCCGGGGGCGAGGAGCGGGCCGGCGTGGTTCATCACGCCTGTCGGCCCGATCTGCCGGCACATGGCCGGCAGCCCTTCTCCGACGCATCCGGCGTAGGTCAGGTCGCCGTTGGGTGAGCGGCGCAGGTGGGTGACGACGCCCCACGTGGCGCCCGCGTCCTGGGCGTTGCCGTAGACGCTGGTGCCGTCCGGCGTCACCGCCACGTCCATGTACGTCCCCCGGGGACCGTCGCCCCGGCACCCCGTGGCGTACCCGATGCAGCCGTGGTAGGCGAGGTTCCCGTTGACGGTGTCGCGGCGCAGGTGGGTGACGCCGGCCGGGCCCGACACGTACAGGCTGTCGCCGGCCGGGGTGATCGCGCCCCTGGTGGCGCGGTACAGGCCGTGGGTGGCGGGCACGTCGCAGCCGGCGGTGCCGGTCTCGGAGACGCAACCCACCTCGGCGAGCGAGCCGGTGGCGAGGTCACGGCGGAAGTGGGTCACCGAGCCGGGACTTCTGGCCACGACGTAGAGACTGCGGCCGTCGGCGCTGAGCACGGCGTCCCCCGAGGACGTCAGGACGCCGGTGCGGCCGATCGGGGTGCACCCCGGCATCGCCTCCCCGATACAGCCGTGGAAGGCCAGGCGGCCGGTGCCGTTGTCGCGGCGCAGGTGGTAGACGGCTCCCTTGGCGGTGCCCGAGGCGTACAGGTACAGGTCCCGGCCGTCGGCGGTCACCGCCATCGCGTGGTCGGAGGTGACCCAGGGAGCGAGTCCGGGCAGGGCCGAGACGCTGCCGCAGCCGTGGTCCCAGACGCAGAAGTCCGTGTCGAGGTCGCCTCCGGCCGTCGTCCTGAAGCCGACCACGGCGGCGGGCGTGGAGGCGTACACGTGGGATCCGGCGGACACCACGGAACTGGCGGCGTACAGGCGGTCGGGCAGCACCACGTCGCCCACCTTCGTGGGGCGGCAGCCCGTGACGCCGCCCATGCAGCCGGTGAGGGCCAGCGTGTCGTCGGCGGCCCGGCGGAAGGAGGAGATGGCGGGCATCGCCGTGCCCGACCCTCCGTCGTCGCCTGCCACGACGTAGACGGTGTCGCCGTTGGCGCGCATCGTCGCCGCCGCCGCCCAGTCGAGCGGGTTGACCGGGCCGATGTGCACGGCTCCCGGCACGTTGGAGGAGATCGTCCGTACGAAACCGAGATCGCCCACCGCCGCCTGCGCGCCGGTGGGATACGCCAGAACCAGTGCCAATGCCGCGGCGATCACCGCGGTCCACCGTCGTGTACGGGCAGTTGCCGGCACGTTGCGCTCCCTTCGTCAGTCCGACGATCGGCGACGCTTCGGCTGCGAGGGAACGCGTCCGGAGTTATCCGGACAAGGCCGTACAGCTGATTCTCGGTGGTGATTGAGCCAGTATCGTCGGGGGTGGTGCGGCCACCGAGATCCTGAGGGTGCTTGATGCAGGTACGTCCGCTTCGCTCGTCCGATCCTCGAGAAATACGCGGGTACGCGCTGCGCGGCAGGCTGGGTGAGGGCGGCCAGGGCACGGTGTTCCTCGGCATCGCGCCGGACGGCTCGCCGGCGGCGGTCAAGGTGCTGCACGCCCGCCTCACCGAGGACGGCGAGGCCAGGCGCTACCTGCAACGCGAGCTGAACGCCCTGCGGCGGGTCGCCTCCTTCTGCACGGCGCGCGTGCTGGCGGCCGACCCCGACGCGGACCCGCCGTACGTGATCAGCGAGTACATCGACGGGCCGTCCCTGCAGGAGGTGATCCGCGGGCGGGGGATCATGGCCGGGGCCGAGCTCGACCGGCTGGCCGTCGCGACCGCGACCGCGCTCGGCGCCATCCACGCGGCGGGCGTCGTGCACCGCGACTTCAAGCCGGCGAACGTGCTGCTGGCCGCCGACGGCCCGCGCGTCATCGACTTCGGCATCGCCCGGCCCATGGACGCCACCGCGGCCACGATCAGCTCCGCCGTCGGTACCCCGGCCTACATGGCGCCCGAGCAGTTGTCCGGGCATCCGGCCGGGCCGCCGATGGACATGTTCGCGTGGGCGTGCACGATGGCGTACGCGGCCAACGGCCGCCCGCCGTTCGGTGACGAGACGCTGCCCGTGGTCATCAACCGGATCCTCAACGCCCAGCCCGACCTGGGGCGGATGGAAGGGCGGCTGCGCGGGTTCGTGGCCGCGTGCCTGGAGAAGGATCCGGCGCGGCGGCCGTCGGCCAGGCAGGTGCTGCTCGGGTTGATGGAGCAGGCCCCGAGGGGGACGCTCCCGCCACCGCCGCCCCACGCCCAGCCGATCGCGGGCGGCCCGCCTCCGCCCAGGCCGGGGTACGGGTCCTCGCTGCCGCCGGGGCCGGTGCATGGACCGCCATCGCTGCCGCCGGGGCCGCCCCACCAGACTCGGCCGGGTGGCAGGACGGCCCGCGTGACGGTGGGAGCGGCGGTGGCGGCGGTGCTCGTGCTGGGGTCGGCGACGGCGGTCTATGTCGCCACCAGGCCGGACGCCGTGAGCACCCGGGTGACCGCGACCCCCACCTCGATCAAGAGCCCGAGCCAGGACACCGGTACGCCCGTCGGCGACGTGACCCGTTCGCCCCGGCTGGGCCTGGAGGTCTGGCAGGACGGCAAGCCGGTGGCCCTGTCGCTCGACGACCTGGACTCCCCGGTGACCGTGGCCCAGCTCAAGGCGGCGCCGTTCGAGCTGCGCTTCCCGAAGCTCGCCGAAGGGCGGGCCCTGCAGGTCTGCGCGTGGACCGGCAAGTCCGTCTTCTCCATCGAGGACGGGGCCAAGGTCGACAGCCACCCGTGCTTCCGCCCGGGAACCGGCGTCGCCGACTACGAGTACGGCTCGGGCACGCTGTATCTGAACGACAACGACGGCCACAACTACCTGGCCGGCAACCGGGTCGCCGCGCAGTCGGCCACCCAGGACAAGGTGTTCGTCTCCAAGATCTTCCGCGACGGGGCGGACACGCCGCTGGCCGGCTTCACGGGAACGCTGTACCTGGCCGCCTTCATCGACCTGAACGGCGACAAGGCGTTCAAGCGGGCGGGCGAGGGCGAGTACGACTATCTCACGCTCAAGATCACCCGCTGACCGGCAAGCTTGGGCAAAGACCGTGATTTGTCGGACTACGTCAACTGTTGTGGAGGAATGACCACCCAGGTGGACGGGGGTGGGCGATGACGGCCACGGAGGCACAGGCGGCGTCCCAGAAGCTGTCGCTGCCGACGCTGACCGCGATGGTGGTCGGGTCGATGGTCGGCGCCGGGGTCTTCTCGCTGCCGCGCAACTTCGCGCAGGCCACCGGGGTGCTCGGGGCGCTGATCGCGTGGGCGGTGGCCGGCGTCGGCATGCTCATGCTGGCCTTCGTCTTCCAGACGCTCGCCGTGCGCAAGCCTGACCTGAACGCCGGCGTCTACGCCTACGCCAAGGCCGGGTTCGGCGAGTTCCCGGGGTTCCTGTCGGCGTTCGGCTACTGGGCCAGCGCCTGCGTGGGCAACGTCTCCTACTGGGTGCTGATCAAGTCAACGCTGGGCGCGGCCATCCCCGGCTTCGGCGAGGGCGACACGATCCTCGCCGTGGCCATCAGCGCGGTGGGCGTGTGGGCGTTCCACTTCATGATCGTGCGCGGGGTGCGCGAGGCGGCCACGATCAACCGGATCGTCACCGTCGCCAAGCTCGTGCCGATCGTGCTCTTCATCGTGATCGTCGCCGTCGCCCTCAAGTCGGCCACCTTCTCCGCGAACTTCCCGGGCACGACGGGTGGCCTGTTCGACCAGGTCAAGGCGACGATGCTGGTGACCGTCTTCGTCTTTCTCGGCGTCGAGGGCGCCAGCGTCTACTCCCGCTACGCGCGCCGCCGCGAGGACGTCGGCCGCGCCACCGTGCTGGGCTTCGTCAGCGTGCTCGCGCTGTTCGCCGCGGTGTCGATCTTCTCGTACGGCGTGCTGCCCCAAAATGATCTGGCCCAGGTCCGCCAGCCGTCCATGGCCGGGGTGATGGAGTCGGTCGTGGGCCCCTGGGGCTCGGTGTTCATCAGCGCCGGCCTGATCGTCTCGGTGCTCGGCGCGTACCTGGCCTGGACGCTGATGGCCGCCGAGGTGCTGTTCGTGGCGGCCAGGGACGACGACATGCCGCGCTTCCTGCGGCGGGAGAACCGGCAGGGCGCCCCGGTGGCCGCTCTGGTCATGACCAGCATCCTGATCACCGCGGTACTGGCGGTCACCCTGTGGTCGGATGACGCGTTCACGTTCACGCTGAAGCTGTGCAGTTCGCTCTCGCTGGTGCCGTACCTGCTCGCCGCGGGCTACGCGCTCAAGCTGCGCGGCACCGCCGGGCAGGTGGCCGTGGCGGCGCTGGCCGTCGTCTACACCGCCTTCCTGATCTTCGCCGCGGGGCCGGAGTTCCTGCTGCTGTCGTGCATCATCTACGCCCCCGGCACGATCCTGTTCGTCATGACCAGGCGCGAGCGGGGCCGGCGCGCGTTCGCGCTGCCGGAGCTGATCCTGTTCGTCCTGGTCGCCGCCGGGGCGGTCGTCGGCGTCATCGGGCTGGCCGCGGGCTGGATCACCATCTGAGAAGGAGGAAGCCATGACGCTGGGTGTGCATTCCGAGGTCGGGATGCTGCGCAAGGTCATCGTGCACCGGCCGGAGCTGAGCATGAGACGCCTCACCCCGGCCAACAACGACCGGCTGCTGTTCGACGACATTCTCTGGGTCGAGCAGGCGCAGCGCGAGCACGACGCCTTCGTGGCGATGATGCGCGGGCGCGGCATCGAGGTCTTCGACCACCGGCGGCTGCTGGCCGAGGCGCTGGAGTCGCGCTTCGACGCCAAGCAGCACGCCATCGAGCAGGCCGTCACCCACCTGACCGTCGGTCCCGCCCTGGTCGACACCATCCGCGAGACGCTGGCCGGGTGGAGCGGCGAGAAGCTGGCCACCCATCTCATCGGCGGCCTCACCAAGCAGGAGTACGGCACCGCCGCCCTGGACGAGAAGTCTCTGGTGGCCGCCGCGGCGCGGCCGGGGGAGTTCATCCTGCCGCCGCTGCCGAACTCGTTGTACCAGCGCGACCCCTCGGCCTGGCTGTACGGAGGCGTCTCGCTGAACCCGATGTACTACCACGCCCGCCTCCTGGAGACCATGAACCAGTCGACGATCTACCATTACCACCCGATGTTCACCGAGGAGCGCTTCACCTTCTGGTATCCCGACGCGGGCGAGGACGACCGCTTCCACGAGGAGGACTACGGCACCGCCGCCATGGAGGGCGGCGACATGATGCCCATCGGCAACAAGACCGTCGCCATCGGCCTGTCCGAGCGCACCACCGCCCGCACCGTCGAGCACATCGCGCTGTCGCTCTTCGCCGCGGGCGCCGCGGAGCGGGTGATCGCGGTCAACATCCCCAAGCGCCGCTCCTACATGCACCTCGACACCGTCTTCACCTTCCTGGACGCCGACAAGGCCACCGCCTATCCGCCGTTCCTGGAGACCGCCACCACGTACTCGCTGCGCCCCGGCGACAAGCCGGCCACGCTGGACGTGCGCCGCGACGCCTCCTTCGTCGGCGCCCTGGAGGAGTCGCTCGGGATCGGCCGGCTGGAGGTGATCCCGACCGGCGGCGACGACTACCAGCAGGCCCGCGAGCAGTGGGACTCCGGCAACAACTTCTTCGCCCTCGCGCCCGGGGTCGTCGTCGGCTACCACAAGAACCAGTTCACCAACCGCAAGCTGCGCGAGCACGGGGTCGACGTCATCGAGATCGAGGGCTTCGAACTCGGCAAGGGCCGCGGCGGCGCCCACTGCATGACCTGCCCGATCGAACGCGACGCCGTCTGAACCCTCCCCCCGGGAGGAAAGCCATGAGAATCGTCCTGATCTGCGCCACCTTGCTGCTGGCCACCGCCTGCACCTCGGGCAACCAGCCCGACTGGTGGCGTACCAACCAGACCGACGGCCAGGTCGGCCCGGTCCGGCTCGTGCACGTCAACATCGAGGCGCCGCCCATGGACGAGCAGAAGCCCGGCGGCACGCTGCCGCTCTACCTGACGCTGTTCAACGACGCGGCCGTCGAGCAGGTCATGGACGCGGTGAGCACCGTGGAGGCCAAGAAGGTCGTCTACCGCGCGGGCTCGGACGCGCCCGTGGAGCGCATGCGGGTGGTCATCCCGCCGAAGGGGGAGCTGTCCCTGCAGAAGGGGAACGGCCGGCCGTACCTGGAACTGGTGGGCACGAACCGGCAGCTCGGCAACACCACGATCCCCGTCACCTTCCGCTTCCCCACGGCGGGGACGGTCACCATCCGCGTGCCCGTGCGGGCGGGACGGTCTTCGCCGGCGCCGTCGTGAGCCATTGAAGAACAAGATTCCAGAATGTCATTCTGGTCCTATGACCGTCGACAAGCACGCCCTCCGCGCCCGATACCGCCAGGAACGCGACAAGCGCCTCCGCCCCGACGGCAACGACCAGTACCTGCGCCTGACCGGCCGTTTCGCCTCCTACGCCGACGACCCGTACACCCCCAGAGCCCCGCGGGAGCCGAAGAGCGACCACGTCACCGTGGCGTTCGTCGGCGGCGGGTTCGCCGGGCTGGTCACCGGGGCGCGGCTGAAGGAGGCCGGGGTGGCCGACGTCAGGGTCGTGGAGAAGGGAGGCGACTTCGGCGGCACCTGGTACTGGAACCGCTACCCCGGAGCCCAGTGCGACACCGCCTCCTTCGTCTACATGCCGCTGCTCGAAGAGCTCGGCCACATGCCGACGGAGAAGTACGCCCACGCGCCCGAGATCCTGGAGCACTGCCGGCGCATCGGCAAACACTACGGCCTCTACGACAACGCGCTCTTCCACACCGAGGTCACCGGCCTGGAATGGGACGACGAGCGCGCGCTCTGGACCGTCACCACCGACCGGGGCGACCGGTTCACCGCGCGGTTCGTGGCCATGGGCGTCGGACCGCTGCACGTGCCCAAGCTGCCCGGCATCCCCGGGATCGACTCCTTCGGCGGGCACTCCTTCCACACCAGCCGCTGGGACTACGCCTACACCGGCGGCGACCCGGCGGGCGCGCCCATGGACCGGCTGGCCGGCAAGCGGGTGGCGGTCATCGGCACCGGCGCGACCGCGGTGCAGTGCGTGCCGCACCTGGCGCGGGACTGCGCCGAGCTGTACGTGTTCCAGCGCACGCCGTCCTCGGTGGACGTGCGTGACAACCGGCCGACCGATCCCGCGTGGTTCGCCGGGATCGCCACGCCGGGCTGGCAGCGGCGCTGGCTGGAGAACTTCACCGCCAACCAGGCCGGCGGCGGCGCCGAGGAGGACCTGGTGATGGACGGGTGGACCGACATCGCCCGCCGCGTGCGCGACCGGATCGCCGCCCTGCCGCAGGACGCGCGGACGATCGAGCGGATGCTGGAGGCGTTCGAGGACTCCGACTTCGAGAAGATGGAGGAGATCCGCGCCCGCGTCGACGCCGTCGTGGGCGACCCGGAGACCGCCGGCCGGCTCAAGGCCTGGTACCGGCAGCTGTGCAAGCGGCCGTGCTTCCACGACCAGTACCTGCAGGCGTTCAACCTGCCGGGCGTCCACCTGGTCGACACCGACGGCAAGGGCGTCGAGCGCGTCACGGAGGCGGGCGTGGTGGCCGCGGGCCGGGAGTACGCGGTGGACTGCGTGATCTACGCCTCCGGCTTCGAGGTGGGCACCGACTACACGCGGCGCGCCGGCTACGACGTGACCGGGCGGGGCGGGGTCAGGCTGTCGGCGTACTGGGAGGAGGGGATGCGCACGCTGCACGGCACCCACGTGCACGGCTTCCCGAACCTCTTCATCGTCCAGCCGGCCCAGGGCGCCAACCTCGTCTCGAACATCCCGCACAACCTGACCGAGTCGGGCCGGACGATCGCGATGATCGTCAAGCACGCCCTCGACCGCGGCCACGTCCGGGTGGAGGCGAGCAAGCAGGCCGAGGACGCGTGGCTGGAGCTGCTCATGTCCGGTCCCGGCACGCTGCTGGGCGGCGCCGACTGCACGCCCGGCTATTACAACAACGAAGGCCGGGACCCGGGCAGGAAGGGCTGGCTGAGCCTCGGCTATCCGCTCGGGGCCACCGCCTATTTCGCCTATCTGGAGCAATGGCGTACGGCGGGCGACTTCGCGGGCCTCGACTTCACCTAGCTTGATCTTTACCCCCTTACCGGTGCCTTTGCCTGCCTCGGGGCAGCTCAACCCCTGTGAGCCGGGAGAGCGACGACGTCACGGCCCGGATCAGGGAACGGCTGGGCACCCTGCGGGCGCGCATGCGCCGCGAGGCCGTACTCGACGAGGCCGTCAGCCGTACGGCCGCGCGCCAGAACATCCGCCCCGAGGAGGCGGCGCGCCACCTCGGCCGGCTCGCCGACGGCTCCGGCATGGAACTCCTGGACCTGGCCGCCGCGATCGAGCCCGCGCCGCGCCCGGCCACGCCGCCGCCGGTGCCCGGATGGGTGCTGGCGGTGCTGCAGGCCGTGCAC
Source organism: Nonomuraea sp. NPDC050540 (assembly GCF_044457485.1). NCBI lineage: Bacteria > Bacillati > Actinomycetota > Actinomycetes > Streptosporangiales > Streptosporangiaceae > Nonomuraea > Nonomuraea sp. NPDC050540. The sequence goes on along the minus strand of NZ_JBITHA010000028.1, from coordinate 76,863 downwards.
GTCTCGGCCGCCTACCTGGTGCCGGTCCTCGACGACGGCGACCGGCCGGTCGACTTCGTGATCGCCGCGGCGAACGAGCAGGCCCGCGACGTGACCGGGCGCGGCGCCGGTGAACTCGTCGGCGAGCGCCTCGTCCAGGCCTGCCCGGGGGTGGTGAAGTCCGGGCTGCTGGAGGCGTACTTCCGGGTGCTCGCCGACGGCCGGCCGCTCAAGCTCGACCCGGTGGAGTACGTGGAGGTGCGCGACCACAAGCTCTGGCCGGCGTCGCTGACGGTGCGGGCCGTACCGCTGCACGAGGGAGTCCTGGCGAGCTGGCGCGCGCTCGACGAGGACGAGCGGCTGATCAGCCGGTGGGACCGCGCCCAGCGCGAGGCCGAGCTCGGCTGGGCCGAGTGGACGCTCACCACCGGCCGCGCCTACTGGACCGCCCAGATGTACGGGATCTTCGGCCGCGACCCCGCCGGCGGCCCGATGCCGCTGGAGGAACTGCCCGGCGCCGTCGTCGAGGCGGACGTGCCGCTGGTGGACGAGCTCATGTCCACCCTGCTCGAACACGGCGAGGCGGCCGACGGCGAGTTCAGGATCAGGCAGCGCCACGGCGTACGGCAGGTGCGCGCGGTCAGCGAGCCCGTCCTCGACGACAGCGGCACCCCGGTGCTGGTCAGGATGCTCGTCCAGGACATCACCCGTGGCCGCCGCCGCGAACGCGCCCTGTCGGCGGCCCACGCGCAGGCGATCAGGCAGCGCCGCCGGGCCGAGGAGGAGCAGCGCGTCGCCCACCGCCTCCAGGACGCCATCCAGCCCGGCCGCAGCGGCGTCCTCGACGTACCCGGCGTCCGGATCGCCGTACGCTACCTGCCCGCGGAAGAGGTCGGCCGGCTCGGCGGCGACTGGTTCAAGGCCAGGAGCCTGCCCGACGGCCGGGTCCTGGTGGCCATCGGCGACGCGATGGGCCACGGCCTGGCCGCCGTCGGACTGATGGCGCAGATGCGCTTCGGCCTGGCCGGGCTCGCCTACACCAAGGCCGACGCCGCCCAGCTGGCCACCTGGCTGAACGACCTCATCTACCACAACAGCGAGACCGTGGCCGCGACGGGCACCGCCGTCATCGGCCACTTCGATCCCGGCAGCAGGCTCCTGACCTGGACCAGCGCCGGCCACCCGCCGCCGCTGCTGGTGCGCGGCGGGGTCGCGGCGCTGCTGGAGCCGCGCCCGGGACTGATGCTCGGCGCCCTGGAGTCGGTCGCCTACGAGCTGACCACCACGCAGCTCCACCCCGGCGACATGCTGTTCCTCTACACCGACGGCGTCATCGAGCGCCGCGACCAGGATCTCGACGCCGGGCTGAAGTCCCTGCTGGAGGCGGCCGACTCCTGCCCGCTCGACGATCCCGAGGCGGCCATCGGCTGCGTCCTGGACCGCATCGGCCTGGACACCCACGACGACGTCTGCCTGCTGGCGCTGCGCATCCACTGACGCCTGCTATACGTCTGTATAGTAAAATACACAATCGTATAGTCAGTTGCGCCTGTGGACAGGAAGAAGCGATGACCGCACCCGATCCGGAAGACCTCACCGCGCGCGCCCGCATCAGGGACGCCGCGATGCGCCACTTCGGCGAGCACGGCTTCGAACGGGCCACCATCCGGGGGATCGCCGACAGCGCGGGTGTCTCCTCCGGGCTGGTGCGCCACCACTTCGGCTCCAAGCAGGGCCTGCGCGAGGCCTGCGACGAGTACCTGGTCAAGGCCATCCGCACGCTCAACGACGAGGTCCGCGCCGACGCCGGGCACAACTACGTCGCCGTCGCCCGCGCCGTCTTCGGCCCCTACCAGCGCTACATGTCCCGCGCGCTGGCGGAGGGCTCGGCCGCCGAGGTCTTCGACGCGATCGCGGAGCTCGGCGAGCAATGGCTGGCCGAGGCCGACAAGAGCCGCCCCGACCCGCCCAAGGTCCCGGTCAGGGCGCGCGCCACCGTCGGCACCGCGATGGCGCTGGCCGTCTCCGTGCTGCAGGAGCACATCTCCCGGCGGCTCGGGGTGCGGGTCTTCAGTCCCGCCGGGGACGAACTGCTCGCCCGGGTGCTGCTCGACCTCTACTCCCACTCCTGGCTCACCCCGGAGGAGGGCGCCGCGTTGCAGGCGCGCCTCGATGAGAAGGGAGACGAACGATGACCGACGCCATCGCGGTGACCGGTCTGGTCACGAGCTTCGGTCCGGCACGGGCGCCGGACGGGCCGAACCTGTCCGCGCGCACCGGACCTTCCGCCTTCTCCCACGTCCCGAAGCTGCCCGCCGAATCGCTGAACGGCCTCCCGCTCGCGGTGCTGACCGCGATGGCGGCGGCGCTGATCGCCGCGGGCTCCGCCGGAATCCGCGGGCGCGACCTTCCGATCGGGTGAAAGCACCCAGGGTGCTCAGATAACGCGAAGGAAGATCCCCTTTAGCGCAAAACCATGCTCAACGCCGCAAGATATGCCGAAAGGGATGACATCCAGCTGGATGTCGTCTTTTTCGTGTTAGGTGGCGTTTACCCGCGAGTCATGAGCCTCGGTCAGGCTACGGGCGTCCCTCACCCTTGATCGACAGGGAGCCACCCCCGTGCGCAACCTCAACCGCCGCCACTTCCTCGTCACCGGCCTGGCCGCGGGAGCCGCCGCCGGGCTGCCCACCGGGGCCGAGGCCGCCACCCGCGGCAGGGAACCGGCCGCCAACCCCTTCACCCTCGGCGTCGCCAGCGGCGACCCCGACCACCACGGCTTCGTCATCTGGACCAGGCTCGCGCTCAACCCCATGGCCGAGGACGGCATGGGCGGCATGCCCGCGCGCCCGGTCACCGTCCAGTGGCAGATCTACGCCGACGAGCGCGCCAGGCGCACCGTGCGCGCGGGCGTCACCCGCGCGGTCCCCGAGTGGGGCCACAGCGTGCACGTCGAGGTCGCCGGCCTCGCCCCCGGCCGCGAGTACTGGTACCGCTTCAAGACCGGCCGTCACGTCTCCCCGCTCGGCCGCGCCCGCACCGCCCCCCACCCCTTCCAGTACGGCGGGGCCCTGTCGATGGCCTTCGTCTCCTGCGCCCAGTACGAGCACGGCTACTTCACCAGCTACCGCCGCCTGGCCGAGGAGAACCCCGACCTCGTCCTGCACCTGGGCGACTACCAGTACGAGTACACCAAGAACACCTACGTCATCCCCGGCGGCAACGTCCGCCACCACGACGGCCCCGAGACCGAGACGCTGGCCAACTACCGCCAGCGCCACGCCCAGTACAAGGCCGACGCCGACCTGCAGGCCGCCCACGCCGCGGCCCCCTGGCTGGTGGTGTGGGACGACCACGAACTGGACAACAACTGGGCCGACGAGGTCCCGGAGAAGCCCGAGATCCCGCAGCCGAACTTCCGCCGGCGCCGCGAGGCCGCCTTCCGCGCCTATTACGAGAACATGCCGCTGCGCCGCTCCTCGGTCCCGCACGGCATCGACATGCAGCTCTACCGGCGCGTGCGCTGGGGCCGCCTGGCCACCTTCCACATGCTCGACACCCGGCAGTACCGCGACGACCAGGGCTGCGGCGACGGCTACCGCGACTGCCCGGCGGCGATCGACCCGGCCCGCTCCATCACCGGCAACGAGCAGGAGGCCTGGCTGCTGGACGGCTTCCGCCACTCCCGCGCCCAGTGGGACATCCTCGGCCAGCAGGTCTTCTTCGCCCAGCGCGACAACAACGCCGGACCCCAGAAGGTCACCTCGCAGGACGCCTGGGACGGCTACGTCGCCTCGCGCAAGCGCATCACCCAGGGCTGGCTCGACGCCCAGGTCCGCAACCCCGTCGTGCTCACCGGCGACGTGCACGCGCACTGGGCCGGCGACCTGAAGCTCGACTACGACGACCCCACGGGCCCGTCGGTCGGCTCGGAACTGGTGGCCACCTCCATCAGCACCGGCGGCGACGGCAAGGACTCCGACCCGCAGACGCAGCCGTTCCTGAAGATCAACCCGCACCTGAAGTTCTACAACAACCAGCGCGGCTACGTGCTGACCACGATCGAGCGGGACCTCATGACCGCCGACTTCCGGGTGGTGCCGAAGGTGCAGGCGCCCGGCTCGGGCGTACACACCAAGGCCACGTTCGTCATCGAGGACCGCGTCCCGGGCGTGAAGCAGACCTACCTGCGCCCGGTCGACCCGGCGCTCAAGGCGCTCGGCGAGACGACCATCGAGGAGACGGTCCGCCTGGAGACCGAGCGCCCCTAGCCGTCGGCCGCCCCGGTCCCAAGCCGCAAAGACCGGGGCGGCCGGCCTCCTTCGGTTGGATACTTAGCTCAACTAAGTTAGTCTGGCTAAGTATGAGGGACGATCCCGACGCGCTGGCCGAGCAGATGTCCGTCGTGCTGCGCCACCTGGTCCTGCTGCTGCGCCGTACCGTCGCCGGCCAGCCGGTCACCAGCCAGCAGTACGCCGTCCTCGGCTCGCTCAAGCACGGGCCGCGCCGGATGACCGAGCTGGCCGAGGAGCACGCCGTCCAGCTCCCGACCATGACGGTCCAGATCAACCGGCTCGAAGAGGCCGGGCTGGTGGCCAGGGGCGGCGACCCGGCCGACGCCAGGGTCAGGACGGTCGAGCTGACCGGCGAGGGCCGTACGCGGCTGCTGGCCGTACAGCGTGCCAGGATCGCGCACCTCGCCCACGAACTGGCCGCGCTCACACCGGACGAGCGCGCCGCCCTCGCGGCGGCGCTCCCGGTGCTGGCCAAGCTCGGCTGAGACGCACGAAGGAGTGTCATGTCATCCGGTGGCGGCATACTGCGCCAGCCGATGTCCGTCTGGGCCACCGCGTTCGCCGCGGTCGTCGCCTTCATGGGCATCGGGCTCGTCGATCCGATCCTGCCCTCCATCGCCCAGGGGCTCAACGCCGGCCCCAGCCAGGTGTCCCTGCTGTTCACCAGCTACTTCCTGGTCACCGCCGTGGCGATGCTGGTCACCGGCTGGGTCTCCAGCCGGATCGGCGGCAAGAAGACCCTGCTGGCCGGACTCGCGCTGGTCGTCGTCTTCGCCGCGCTGGCCGGGACGTCCGGCAGCGTGGGCGAGCTGATCGGCTTCCGCGCCGGATGGGGCCTGGGCAACGCGTTGTTCGTCGCCACCGCGCTCGCGGTCATCGTGGGCTCGGCCAGCGGCGGCGCCGAGGCCGCGATCATCCTCTACGAGGCGGCGCTCGGCCTCGGCATCTCGCTCGGCCCGCTCGCCGGCGCGCTGCTCGGAGACTGGAACTGGCGGGCCCCGTTCTTCGGCACCGCCACGCTGATGGCCGCCGGATTCGTGCTCATCGCCACCCTGCTGAAGAACACGCCCACGCCGCAGGCCGGAACCCGGCTCAGCGCCCCCATCCGGGCGCTGGCCCACGGCGGGCTGTCCACCACCGCCTTCACCGCCCTGTTCTACAACTTCGCCTTCTTCACCGTGCTGGCGTTCACGCCGTTCATCCTGCACCTGCCGGCCTACGGCATCGGCGCCGTCTTCTTCGGCTGGGGCGTGTGCGTGGCGCTGGCCTCGGTGTTCGGGGCGCCGCCGCTGCAGCGCGGGCTCGGCTCGGTCAACGTGCTGCACCTGGCGCTGGCTCTGCTCGCGCTGTGCCAGATCGGCATCGCGCTGTCCGGCCACGCGGGCATCATCGTGTTCACGATCCTGTCGGGCATCCCGATCGGGCTCAGCAACACCGTCTTCACCGAGTCGGCCATGGAGGTCTCCGACGCGCCCCGGCCGGTCGCCTCCGCCGGCTACAACTTCGTGCGCTGGATGGGCGGCGCGCTGGCCCCGTTCCTGGCCACCAAGATGGGCGAGGAGCTCGGGATCGCGGTGCCGTACCTCGTCGGCGCGGCCTGCTGCGTCCTCGCCATGGCCATCCTGTACGGCCGGCGCCACCACCTTCTCGCCCTGCGGCGCGTCGACACCGACCACGCCCTGGACGACGCCGTGGTTGCATAGCAGGCATGATCGGACACGCCATCGTGGCGGCGGGGCTGGCGGTCAGCCCCGCCGTCGCGTTACGCCCGGAGATATCGGTCATGACGTGGAACGTCTGCGCGGGCACGAACGCCTCCTGCTCCCTGTACCGCCGCACCGCCCCCGAGATCGCCCGCGCCGTCGGCACCCAGGCCGGGCGCGGTACTGACGTGCTGTTCCTGCAGGAGTTCTGCACGGGCGCGGACGCGGCGCTGGAAGGCTGGCTGGAGAACGCCACCGGCCGCGCCTGGACCGTGCGCTCGTGGGGGCTCCAGTCACAGCACGGCACGCCGTACGCCTGCCATCCCGACCTGCTCGGCCGCCCGCGCGGAACCCAGAGCGTCACCATCGCCGTCGCCGGCCCGGCCACCTTCGAGACACACGCCCTGAGCTCGCCGCCCTGGTCGGTGAAGCGGGCCGCGCTCTGCGCCGACCTGCCGCGGCACCGGGTACGAGCCTGCACCAGCCACCTGTCCGTGGGACTGCCCTACGACGATCGCGGGCCCGGCGCGCCGTACCGGACGAAACAGGTGCGCGAGCTCTTCGCGCTCACCGCGAAGGACCGCACGCCCGTCGTCGGCGGCGACCTCAACCTGCGGCCGGACAGCCGCGCGCTCGCCCCCGTCTACGCCCGCTACCAGGAGTGCGACCCGCGGCGGCGGCCGACCATGCGGGCCAAGAAGCTCGACTACCTGTTCACCACGCGGGTGCTCGGCTGCCGCCTGGACAGCCGCACCACCGTCTCCGACCACCAGCCGCTCCATCTCCGTGCCGCCCTGTAGGAAGACGGCGGGCCCTCGTGGTGTTGAATGATGCGAACTCCAGACCATGACGGAAGGACCAGCGTGCCCACGATCGGTGTACTCGCCCTCCAGGGAGACGTGCGCGAACACGTCGCGATGCTGGAGGCGGCCGGCGCCGGCGCGACCCCCGTGCGCCGCCCCGCGGAGCTTGAGGCTGTCGACGGGCTCGTGATCCCCGGCGGGGAGTCCACCACGATGTGGAAGCTGGCCGAGATCTTCGAGATGCTCGAACCCCTGCGCCTGCGGATCAAGGACGGCCTGCCCGCCTACGGCTCCTGCGCCGGCATGATCATGCTGGCCGACCGGATCGAGGACGGCGTCGACGGCCAGCAGACCATCGGCGGCCTCGACATGGTCGTGCGGCGCAACGCCTTCGGCCGCCAGGTCGACTCCTTCGAGGCCGACCTGACCTTCGCCGGCGGCCCCGTGCACGCCGTGTTCATCCGCGCGCCATGGGTGGAATCGGTGGGTTCGGAGGTCGAGGTGCTGGCTACCGCGCCGCCGGGGGATAGGATCGTCGCGGTCCGCCAAGGGCCTCTGCTCGCGACATCGTTCCATCCCGAGCTGACCGGGGACACTCGCGTGCACGAATACTTCGTCAACATGGTGAGGGAGCTCTAGGTAATGTCCGGCCACTCCAAATGGGCGACGACGAAGCACAAGAAGGCCGCGCTCGACGCCAAGCGCGGCAAGCTTTTCGCGAAGCTCATCAAGAACATCGAGGTGGCGGCACGGACCGGTGGCCCTGACCCGGACGCCAACCCCACCCTCTTCGACGCCATCTTCAAGGCGAAGAAGAACTCGGTGCCCAACGACAACATCGAGCGGGCCCGCAAGCGCGGCGGCGGCCTGGAGGCCGGCGGCGCCGACTGGCAGACCATCATGTACGAGGGCTACGCGCCCGGCGGCGTCGCGGTGCTCATCGAGTGCCTCACCGACAACCGCAACCGCGCCGCCTCCGAGGTACGCGTCGCGCTGACCCGCAACGGCGGTTCGCTGGCCGACCCCGGCTCGGTGTCGTACATGTTCAACCGCAAGGGCGTCGTGCTCGTCCCCAAGAACGGCCTCGACGAGGACGACGTGCTGACCGCGGTCCTGGACGCGGGCGCCGAGGAGGTCAACGACCTGGGCGAGTCCTTCGAGGTCGTCTCCGAGGCCGGCGACCTGGTCCCGGTGCGCAAGGCGCTGCAGGAGGCGGGCATCGACTACGACTCGGCCGAGTCCGGGTTCCTGCCGACCATGAGCGTGCAGCTCGACGAGGACGGCGCGCGCAAGGTCTTCCGCCTCATCGACGCGCTGGAGGACAGCGACGACGTGCAGAACGTCTTCGCCAACTTCGACGTCTCCGACGAGATCATGGAGAAGCTCGACGCTTAATGCGGAACGAACCTTTCCGCATTACTGCGTAGCGTGGAAGGCATGATGAAGCCTTTCACCATCGACGTCCCGCAGGCCGACCTCGACGACCTTCGCGAGCGCCTGGCCCGCACCCGCTGGCCCGCTCGGCTCCCCGGAGCCGAGTGGAGCCGCGGCGTCCCCGTCGCCTACCTGCGCGAGCTCGCCGGCCACTGGGCCGACGGCTACGACTGGCGCGCCTGGGAGGCGAAGATGAACGCCTTCCCGCAGTTCACCACCGAGATCGACGGCCAGCGGATCCACTTCTTCCACGTGCGCTCGGCCGACCCCGGCGCGCTGCCGCTGATCCTCACCCACAGCTGGCCGAACTCCGTCGCCGAGTTCACCGAACTGCTCGGCCCGCTGTCGGAGCACTTCCACGTGGTCGCGCCCTCGCTGCCCGGTTTCGGCTTCTCGCCGTTCCCCGAGCCCGCCGACGAGCGGCCGTGGAGCGTCGAGCGCGTCGCCCGTACCTGGGCCGAGCTGATGAGCCGCCTGGGGTACGAGCGCTACGGCGCCCACGGCAACGACGCGGGCGCGCTGGTCTCCCCGCAACTGGCCGCCCTCTTCCCCGAGCACGTCGTCGGCGTGCACATCACCGGCGGGCTCGGCATGCCCACCGAGCCGGAAGACCAGGAGGGCGTGGACGCCTGGGTCGTCGACATGCTCAGCGGCGCCGCGGGCAGCGGGTACGCCCCCTACCTGGCCGCCCGGCCCCAGACGCTCGCCTACGGCTTCAGCGACTCGCCCGTCGCCCAGCTCGCCTACCTCGTCGAGCGCTTCAAGGAGTTCGACGGCTGGCACCAGGCGGGCTCCACCGACCCCGTCGAGCGCGACCTCGTCCTCACCAACGCCAGCCTCTACTGGCTGACCGGCACCGGCGGCTCGTCGTCGTGGACGTACTACGAGGGCGCGGCCGGGCTGCCGATCGACCAGGACGTGGTCCCCACCGGCGTCTCCCACGGCGGCCCCGAGACCTTCCGCCGCATCGCCGAGCGCAAGAACACGATCGTCCACTGGAACGATCTCGACCACCCCAGCCACATGCTCGCCATGGCCGCGCCCGGCCCGCTGGCAGCCGACATCCGGGACTTCTTCGGAGAACTCGCCCCTCGCTAGGGTGGTGGGCCATGATCCCGGCCCCGCCCGCCCGCAGCGCTCGGCTGGTTACTCCTGGCGCCCGCGGCGTTCGCGGCGCTCGCCTGCCTGGTCGTGCCCAGCGCGCACACCGTCGTGATGAGCACGCGATCGGTGCGCCTGCTGGCGCGGCGGGACGAGCCCGTCGGCCTCGCCAACTACGCCGCGGTGCTCGGGGACGAGGGGTTCTGGCGGGCGCTGGCGTGCTCCTGAGCCAGAGCCTCAACTCCTACCGGAACACCGTCGCCGACGTCGGCGTGACGACGCCGCTGCCCGTCATGCTGCTCGCCCTCGCCGCCGTGGTCGCCGCGCAACTGCTTCACTTCGACCGGCTGGCGATCACGATGGGGAGGAGCGCGTAGGTTTGTCCGGTGGACATACGTGAGCTGACCCTGGACGACCTCGACGCCGTGCTCGACATCCGCAAGCGCTCCTTCGGCCTGCTGTCGCCCGGCGAGCGCGAGCAGTGGCTCAAGGCCATGCCGCCGGTCATGGCCGCGGGCCGCTACCTGGGAGTCTTCGACGGCGAACGCCTGTCGGCCGCGGGCCGGATCCGCTCCTTCACCCAGTGGTGGCACGGACGGCCGCAGCCCATGGCCGGGGTCGCCGGCGTCACCGTCAACCCCGAGGACCGGGGCCGCGGCGTGGGCACCCTCCTCATGACCGGGCTGATCTCCCGCGCCGCCGAACTGGGCGAAGCCGTCTCCGCCCTGTATCCGGCCACCACCCCCATCTACCGCTCGCTCGGTTACGAGCACGCCGGCGCCCAGAACCTCATCACGCTCCCCACCGAGGCGCTGCGCCGCATCCGCCACTCCGGCCAGGTGAAGCTGCGCCGCATGGGCCCCGGCGACGCCCCCGAACTCCTGTCCGTCATCGGCCGCGCCCACGCCGCCGCCCGCGCCAGCGGCCCCATCACCTGGGACGAGCGCACCTGGCGCGTATGGCTCGCCGAGGAGAACGACTTCCTCTACCTCGCCGACGACGGCTACGCCGTCTACCGCTGGTCGGACGGCGGCATCGAGGTCGACGCCGTCGTCGCCGCCTCCGCGGAGACCAGCAGGGCGTTGTGGTCGCTCATCGGCAGTTCCTCCTCCATCGCCGCCCACGTCACCGCCGCCGTCGCCCCCGACGACCCGGTGTTGTGGCTGGTGGGCGAGCGCGCCAAGGAGACGGTCAAGCAGGTCCGCTGGATGCACCGCCTCATCGACCTGCCCCTCGCCGTGTCCCGCCGCGGCTACCCGGCCGCCGTGTCCGCCTCCGCCGTCGTCGAGGTCACCGACCCTCAGCGCCCGGACAACTCGGGCGCGTGGCGCCTCGACGTCTCCTCAGGATCCGGTACGGCTACCGCCACCACCTCCGCCGCCGGCCCCCAGCTGACGGCCAACGGCATCGCCGCCCTCTACGCCGGTGTGCCTGCGGCCACCCTCCGCCGCTCCGGGCTGATGACCGGGCCGGACACCTCGGACGACGCCCTGGACGCGGTGTTCGCGGCTCGGCCGTACATGCTGGACTACTTCTGACCCACGGCCCGCTCCCCGGGGCTCCCGCACCATCCAGAGGTCCTTCGACCTCCGCCGCCCCCATGCTTCCCCGCTCTCGGTGGGGCTCGGGGGTTCCCACGCGGCACCGGGCCACGGCCTCTGGGAGGCCTTGGGACACCGGGATTTCCGGCTGAGTCCCCGGGGCGTGTTCGCGGTGCGCGGGCGGGGGAACACGGGTAGAGTTCCTTGCCGAACAGGTGTTCGGCGGTTGAGGGGGCGTGCGGGTGCGGGTGATGGGCGTCGATCCCGGGTTGACCAGGTGCGGCCTCGGGGCCGTCGAGGGGCGGCCGGGCACCGCGCTCTCCCTGGTGGCGGTGGGCGTGGTCCGCACCTCACCCGACGACGACCTGGGCACCCGCCTGGTGGGGATCGAGGAGGGCATCGAGCGGTGGCTCGACGACGTCCGCCCCGACGCCGTGGCCGTGGAGCGCGTCTTCAGCCAGCACAACGTGCGCACCGTGATGGGCACCGCCCAGGCGGCCGGCATCGCCGTCCTGTGCGCCGCCCGCCGTGGCCTGCCCGTGGCGTTGCACACCCCGTCCGAGGTCAAGGCGGCCATCACCGGCAGCGGCACCGCCGACAAGAAGCAGATCGGCGCCATGGTCACCCGCTTGCTGCGGCTGTCGGAGATGCCCAAGCCCGCCGACGCCGCCGACGCCCTCGCCCTGGCCATCTGTCACGTCTGGCGCGGCGGAAACCAGCACCGCCTAGCCCAGGCCGTGGCCCGAGCACAATCCCAACGCCGCACCTCTCATCCCCGCACCTCCATCCCCCCACAGCCCCAGCGCGCCCGTTCCCCCCAACCCCCTCCGAACCCACCCACCCCGCCCGCACCCTCCACCGGGACGACCCCCGCCCCGCCCGCCACCTCGGCCGGCCCGCCCGCCACACCCACGAGGACGCCTGCCACCTCGGCCGGTTCGGCAGCCGCCTCCCGCAGGTCACGTGACACCGCCGATGGTCCGTCGCACGGCCCAGCCGGATCGTCCGGCCCTCCCGATGGGCCCAGCGGCTCCACCCGGACACCCGCCGTCTCGGGTGCCGACAGCGGGCTGCTCACAAGCTCGGGTGCCGCAGGTGGCGGGCCGCCCACGGGCTCGGCTGCCGGGCCCAGCGGGGCGCGGGCCGCTGGCGGCGCCCTCGGCCGGACCTCGCGCGGCACGGCAGCGGCCCAGCCGCCCGGCCAGGCTCTAGGCTCGCCTTCCGGGCAGCCGCCGCGCCTGGGCACCGGTCAGGGCTCGGGCTCCGAGGCAGGGTCTGGTGCCAGTGCGACCGGCGGGTCCCGGGTAGTCGAGGGTTCTGAAGCCGGCGCTGCCGGCCGTACCACCGGAAAGGGTGTGGGGTTGTGATCGCGTCCGTGGCGGGGAAGGTGGCGGCGCTCGCCCCAGACGGCGCCGTCGTCGAGGTCGGCGGGGTGGGGATCCTGGTGCACTGCACCCCCGGCACCCTGGCCGGGCTGCGGGTCGGGGAGGCGGCCAGGCTGGCGACCTCGCTGGTGGTGCGGGAGGAGTCGCTGACCCTGTTCGGGTTCGGGAGCGAGGACGAGCGGACCGTGTTCGAGATGCTCCAGACGGCCAGCGGCGTCGGGCCGAAGCTGGCGCTGGCGATGCTGGCCGTGCACACGCCCAACGCGCTGCGCGTGGCGGTCGCGAGCGCGGACCTCAAGGCGCTGACCCAGGTGCCGGGCATCGGGCAGAAGGGCGCCCAGCGCATCGTCCTGGAGCTCAAGGACCGGCTCGGCACCCCCGAGGAGGCCGTCAACGCCGCGATCGGCGGCAACGCGGGCAGGCCCGCCTGGCGTGAGCAGGTTCACTCCGGTCTGGTCGGGCTCGGCTACTCCAGCAAGGACGCCGACGAGGCGGTCGCCGTCGTGGCGCCCGAGGCCGACGTCGCGCTGGCCGAGGGACGGCAGCCGCAGGTGGCCGCGCTGCTCAAGGCGGCGCTGAGGGCGTTGAGCGTGCGATGAGCGACTGGGACGATCTGGGCGATCTGGAGCGCGAGCTGGTCGCGCCGGAGGCCGGCGGCGACGAGCAGCAGATCGAGGCGGCGCTGCGGCCCAAGCGGCTGGCGGAGTTCATCGGCCAGGGACGGGTGCGTGAGCAGCTCTCGCTGGTGCTCGAAAGCGCGCTGAGACGGCAGCGCCCGCCGGACCACGTGCTGATGAGCGGCTCGCCGGGCCTCGGGAAGACCACGCTGGCGATGATCATCGCAGCGGAACTGGGCGCGCCGTTGCGCATCACCTCGGGCCCCGCGCTCGAACGCGCCGGCGACCTCGCGGCGATCCTGTCGACGCTGGCCGAGGGCGAGGTGCTGTTCATCGACGAGATCCACCGGATGGCCCGCCCCGCCGAGGAGATGCTCTACCTCGCGATGGAGGACTTCCGGGTCGACATCGTCGTCGGCAAGGGCCCGGGGGCGACCGCGATCCCGCTGGACATCGCGACGTTCACGCTGGTCGGCGCCACCACCAGGGCCGGACTGCTGCCCGCGCCGCTGCGCGACCGTTTCGGCTTCACCGCCCACATGGACTTCTACGAGGTCCCCGAGCTCGAACAGGTGCTGGCCCGCTCGTCCCGCCTGCTCGGCGTGCACCTGCCGGACGACGCCGCGCACGAGATCGCCCGCCGTTCGCGCGGCACGCCCCGCATCGCCAACCGGCTGCTGCGCCGGGTGCGCGACTTCGCCGAGGTGCGCGCCGACGGCGTCGTCACCCGCGACCTGGCCGCCGCCGCGCTCAACCTCTACGAGGTCGACGCGTGGGGGCTCGACCGGCTCGACCGGGCGGTGCTCGGGGTACTGCTGCGCAAGTTCGGCGGCGGCCCGGTCGGGCTGTCCACGCTGGCCGTGGCGGTGGGGGAGGAGCCGGAGACGGTCGAGGTGGTGGCGGAGCCGTTCCTGGTGCGCCAGGGTCTGCTGGCCCGCACCCCGCGCGGCCGGGTCGCGACCGCCGCGGCCTGGACCCATCTGGGCCTCACCCCGCCGCCGGACGCGTTCGGCGCCCCGCTGTTCGGCTCCGCGGATCTATGACACGGAACGGCACGCGCCCCGCCAAACCCACGGGGTCACAGAACGGTTGCAACCATTGCAAATTGGGAACTTCCCCGCGCGCCGAATCGCTGCCTCGTTGCCGCGTTTCGCAACAACCGCCTACACTCCGTGGCTTGGCTGGCTGTGTAGGCTGACGGGCTGAGCGGCGCGGCCCGAACGCAACGCACGGAATTTCCGGCGCGAGGCCGGTGTCAACTTCTTGTACGACAATGGAAGGTCGCCCCTTATGGACATGGGATCACTCGGAAGCATCCTGCCGCTGGTACTTCTGGTGGTGGTGTTCTATTTCCTGCTCATCCGCCCGCAGCGCAAGCGGCAGCAGGAAGCCGTCAAAATGCAGAACTCGCTCACCCCCGGTACGCGAGTGATGACCACGACGGGGCTGTTCGCCACCGTGGTGACGGTCGACAATGAGGACGTGATCCTTGAGGTGGCGCCCGGCATCGAGACCCGTTGGGTCAAGGCGGCCATCGGCCGCGTCGTGACCCCGGGTGACGCCCCCGTCGAGGATGAGGCCGTCGCAGACGACGAGCCCGTCGCCGACGTGGCCGACGAGGTCAAGACCGAGGACGTCAAGGACGAAACGAAGAACGGCGACTCGAGCACGAAGCAGTCCTGACTAGGCTGCGACAGACACCTCTAATCCGAAAGAACTGACGACCCGTGGCCCGACCGACCAGCCGCCACAGCAATCCGGGGCGCACGCTCCTGATTCTCCTGGCGCTCATCCTCGCCCTGGGCGGGACGATGCTCCTGCAGAAGGCGTTCACGCCCAAGCTGGGCCTCGACCTCGCCGGCGGAACGACGGTGACCCTGTCACCCGTCACGCTCAGCGGCGCGGCTCCCTCCCAAGAGTCGCTCGACCGTGCCGTCAGCATCATCCGTGACCGGGTGAACGGCACAGGCATCTCCGACGCGGAGGTCGCAAAGTCCGGCGACAACATCATCATCTCCGTTCCCGGCAAGGGCCAGGAGGAGGTCATCAAGCTGGTCGGCACCACGGCGGAGCTGCGCTTCCGCCAGGTGCTCGCGGTCGAGGCCGCCGCCCCGGAGCAGCTCAGCACCGAGGCGCCCAAGCCGAGCACCAGCCCGAGCGGCACCGCGAAGCCGAGCGGCTCGCCGTCGGCCAAGGAGCCGAGCGCGAAGCCGTCGGCGAACGCCCCGCAGGAGACCCCGAAGGCCTCGCCGACCGGCAAGGCCCTCTCCTCGGCGCTGACCTCGCCCACGACGCCGACCCCCTCGGCCAAGGACGACAAGAAGAAGGACCAGAAGGCCACCCCGACCCCGTCGGGCTCGCCCTCCGCCCAGCCTTCGCAGCCGCAGCAGGAACAGCAGCCGCAGATCGACACGACCGGCGTCGACCCGGCCGTGCTGAAGCAGTACCAGGCGCTCAACTGCACCGATCCCAAGACCCGCGGCCAGGGCGTGCAGGACGACCCGAAGAAGCAGTTCGCGGCCTGTTCCGACGACGGCTCCGCCAAGTACATCCTGGACGTGGCCAAGGTCGTCGGCACCGACATCGACACCGCGTCCTCGGGCGTGCGGCCCGGCAGCACCGACTGGGTCGTCCAGCTCGACTTCAAGAGCGCCGGCGCCACGGAGTGGAGCAAGCTCACCTCCGTCGCGTTCAACTCGCAGGCCCCGCGCAACCAGGTGGCGGTCGTCCTCGACGGCCTGGTCATCACCGCGCCGGTCATCCAGGGCCCGATCCCCGGCGGCCGCGCCGAGATCACCGGCGGCTTCAACCAGAAGACCTCGACCGACCTGGCCGACCAGCTCAAGTACGGCGCGCTGCCGCTGAAGTTCAACCGCAGCTCGGTGGAGACGATCTCCTCGACGCTCGGCTCCGACCAGCTCAGGGGCGGTCTGATCGCCGGTGGCATCGGCCTGGCCCTCGTGGTCCTCTACTGCCTGTTCTACTACCGGGGCCTCGGCCTCGTCGCGGTGCTGAGCCTGGTGATCGCCACGGTGCTGACGTACGAGTCGGTCGTGGTCCTCGGCGCCAACGGAGGCTTCGCCCTCTCGCTGCCGCACATCATCGGCCTGGTGGTGTCCATCGGCATTACCGCCGACTCCTTCATCGTGTACTTCGAACGTATTCGTGATGAGATGAAGGAAGGTCGGCGGACGCTTCGCGCGGCCGTCGAGGTGGCCTGGGTCCGTGCCCGGCGCACGATCCTGATCGCCGACGCCGTGATGTTCATCGCCGCGGTCGTGCTGTACTTCCTGGCCGTGGGCGGCGTGGCCGGGTTCGCCTTCGCGATGGGCCTGACCACGCTGATCGACGTCGTCGTGGTGTTCCTGTTCACGAAGCCGTTCATCGCCCTGCTGGCGAAGCTGAAGTTCTTCTCCAAGGGGCACCCGCTGTCCGGTCTCGATGCCGAGCGCATGGCTTCCGAGCCCGCCCGCACCAACACCCCGCAGGAGGCCTGACATGGGACTCGGGCGTCGCCTCTACCGAGGCGAGATCGACGTCGACTTCGTCGGCAAGCAGAAGCTCTGGTACTCGCTGTCGGGTCTTCTGCTGGTGTTCTCGATCGCGGGTCTGATCTTCAGCGCGGTGAACACGGGCAGCCCACTCAACCTGGGCGTCGAGTTCAAGGGCGGGTCGGTCTTCTCGTTCAAGGCCCCAGCGGCCAGCATCGACGAGGTCCGCTCGACCTTCACCGACGAGGGCGTGCACCAGGCGATCGTGCAGACGGCCGGCGACCGGTGGCGCGTGACCACCGAGACGCTGCCCGAAGCCAAGGTGACCCAGGTGCAGAACGCCGTCGTCGCCGACTACAAGATCCCGGTCGCGCAGGTGGACATCCAGTCCATCGGAGCCTCCTGGGGCGGCGAGGTGTCACAGAAGGCCCTGATCGGCCTGGGCGTCTTCATGCTGGCGATCATTCTTTATCTCAGCATGGCGTTCGAGCCCAAGATGGCGCTGGCCGCCATCGTGGCGCTGGTGCACGACCTGGTCATCACCGCGGGCGTCTACGCCTGGTCGGGCTTCGAGGTCACGCCGGCGACCGTGCTGGGCTTCCTGACGATCCTCGGATATTCGCTCTACGACGCGGTCGTCGTCTTCGACATGATCAAGGAAGTCACGGCCAAGCTGGGCACCACGTCGAAGAAGACCTACACCCAGGCGGCCAACGACGCGCTGAACCACACGCTGATCCGATCGCTGAACACCTCGCTGGTGGCCATCCTCCCGGTGGCGGCGATCCTGTTCATCGGCACCACGCTGCTCGGCGCCGGCACGCTGAAGGACCTGGCGCTGGCCCTGTTCGTCGGCATGGTCGTCGGCACGTACTCCTCGCTGTGCGTCGCCACACCGCTGCTGGTGACGCTCAAGGAGCGCGAGCCGAAGTACCAGGCGATCGCCAGGAGGCTGGCCTCCACCGGCGGCGGCAAGGGTGCCAAGAAGGCGGCCGCGGCCAAGGGCTGACGAGTTTCCTGCATGGCCCCCGCTCCGCTTCGACGGGGCGGGGGCTTCGCTTGTCCCACAGGAGGGGATTGCATGAACGAGCTGATCAGGGACGTGCCCGACTATCCCAAGCCGGGTGTGCTGTTCAAGGACATCACGCCGCTGCTGGGCGACCCTGACGGGTTCGCGGCCATGGTGGACGAGATCGCCGGGCTGTTCGAGGCGGACAAGATCGTCGGGATCGAGGCGCGGGGCTTCATTCTGGCGGCGCCGGTGGCGTACAAAGCTCATGCCGGGTTCGTGCCAGTCAGAAAGAAGGGCAAACTGCCCGCCGAAACCCTGGAAGAGTCCTACGATCTGGAGTACGGCTCGGCCACCATCGAGGTGCACCGGGACGCCTTCGCGCCGGGTGACCGGGTGCTGATCGTGGACGACGTGCTGGCCACGGGCGGCACCGCCGCGGCCACGGTGGAGCTGGTGCGGCGCGCCGGGGCCGACGTCGTGGGCGTGGCCGTACTGATGGAGCTTGCCTTTCTCCAGGGGCGTGCGCGCCTGCCGGGAGTAGAGGTACGCGCCCTGCTGACCGTCTGAGTTCGCCACCTGGATACACTGGGGGGCCTGGACTCACACGTAAGGAGTCTGTGTGCCCCGTGATGTGGTCGTGCCCGACGTAACCGAGTCTTCGACGCGTCGGCGGCGGTTTGGGGGTGGGGCCATGAACCCGGTGCTGGAACCCTTGTTCCGGACGGTCAGGGCTACCCATCCCAAGGCTGACCTGCGCCTGATCGAGCGTGCCTACGACGTGGCCGCGTACCATCACCGCGATCAGAAGCGCAAGAGCGGCGACCCCTACATCACGCACCCGCTCGCCGTGGCCACGATCCTGGCCGAGCTCGGCACCGACGACGAGACCCTGTGCGCCGCGCTCCTCCACGACACCGTCGAGGACACCGCCTACGGCCTGGAGGAGCTGCGCGGCGACTTCGGCGACACGATCGGCTCGCTGGTCGACGGCGTCACCAAGCTGGACAAGGTCAAGTTCGGGGACGCCGCGCAGGCCGAGACCGTGCGCAAGATGGTCGTGGCCATGTCGCGCGACATCCGCGTGCTGATCATCAAGCTGGCCGACCGCCTCCACAACATGCGCACGATGCGCTACCTGCCCGAGCACAAGCGGCAGCAGAAGTCCCGCGAGACGCTGGAGATCTTCGCGCCGCTCGCCCACCGCCTGGGCATGAACACGATCAAGTGGGAGCTGGAAGACCTCGCCTTCGCGATGCTCTACCCCAAGCGCTACGACGAGATCGCGCGCATGGTGTCGGAGCGCGCGCCGCGGCGTGACCTGTTCCTGCAGGAGGTCATCGAGAAGGTCTCCGGCGACCTGCGCGAGGCCAAGATCCGCGCGGTGGTCAAGGGCCGGCCCAAGCACTACTACTCCGTCTACCAGAAGATGATCGCCAGGGACGTCGCCTTCGACGACATCTACGACCTGGTGGGCATCCGCGTGCTCGTCGACAGCGTGCGCGACTGCTATGCGGCCCTCGGAACGATCCACGCGCGATGGAACCCGGTGCCCGGCCGGTTCAAGGACTACATCGCGATGCCCAAGTTCAACATGTACCAGTCGCTGCACACCACGGTGATCGGCCCCGAGGGCAAGCCCGTCGAGCTGCAGATCCGCACCCACGCCATGCACCATCGCGCCGAGTACGGCGTGGCCGCCCACTGGAAGTACAAGGAGGAGGTCGGCGCCGCCGCCCCGCCCGGCAAGGTCAAGCCGGGCAGCGACATGGCCTGGCTGCGCCAGCTCCTCGACTGGCAGAAGGAGACCTCCGACCCGGGCGAGTTCCTGGAGTCGCTCCGCTTCGACCTGTCGGTCTCCGAGGTCTACGTCTTCACCCCGCGCGGCCAGGTCGTGGCACTGCCCGAGGGCGCGACACCGGTCGACTTCGCCTACGCCGTCCACACCGAGGTCGGCCACCGATGTATCGGCGCCCGCGTCAACGGCCGCCTCGTGCCGCTGGAGTCGCGGCTGGGCAACGGCGACACCGTCGAGATCTTCACCTCGAAGTCGCCCGACGCCGGCCCGTCGCGCGACTGGCTGAAGTTCGTCAAGTCCGGCCGCGCCCGCAACAAGATCCGGCAGTGGTTCTCCAAGGAGCGCCGCGAGACCGCGATCGAGGCGGGCAAGGAGGCCATCGGCCGCGCCATGCGCAAGCAGGGGCTGCCGCTGCAGCGCCTGATGTCCGGCGAGGCGCTGCTGGCGCTGTCGCGCGACCTGCGCTACCCCGACGTCTCCGCCCTCTACGCCGCCGTCGGCGAGGGCCACATCGCCGCCCAGTCGGTCGTGCAGAAGCTCGTGGCCTCCATCGGCGGCGTCGAGAGCGCCGAGGAGGACATCGCCGAGACCTCGCTGCCCACGCGCCTCAAGGGCCGCCCGCGCGGCGGCGGCGGGGCCGGTGTGGTCGTGGCGGGCGACGCCGACGTGTGGGTACGCCTGTCCAAATGCTGCACCCCCGTGCCGGGAGACGAGATCGTCGGCTTCGTCACCCGGGGCCACGGCGTCTCGGTGCACCGGGCCGACTGCACCAACGTCCAGCAGCTGAAGGAGCAGCCGGACCGGCTCGTCGAGGTCAGCTGGTCGCCCAGCGAGGACTCGGTCTTCCTGGTGGCCATCCAGGTGGAGGCCCTCGACCGGCCCCGCCTGCTGTCCGACGTCACCCGCACCCTGTCCGACCAGCACGTCAACATCCTGTCCGCGTCCGTGACCACGTCGCGGGACCGGGTGGCGATCAGCAAGTTCACCTTCGAGATGGGCGACCCCAAGCACCTGGGGCACGTGCTGAAGGCGGTCCGCAGCATCCAGGGCGTCTTCGACGTCTACCGCGTCAGCGGCGCCGGCAGCTGACCTCTCGTCCGGTACGGCCCGCCGCCCGGCCCGCACGTGTGATCCCGAGGCGCCGTCGCCCCTGACGGGAGCCGCGCACGCTTCGGTGGAGCGGTGCCTCGCGCTGAGGCGGCGCCCAAGGGTTCCGGGCGGGTGTGAACAGCGCTCGGGCCTTCGTGGGCCGGGCTCGGCGCGCGCGGGAGTTCAGAGAGCCTTCCGGGGATGCTCAGGCCGCTTCGGAGGGCGGGAGCGGAGCCGTACCTCCTAGTCGGGCAGGAGGGGGACGGCGGGCTCGTCGTCGCGGCCGAGGAGGACGGCGCGCGTCACGGCGGCGGAGCCGAAGCGCAGGCGGAGCGAGTCGACCGTCGTGTCCAGGGCGCGCGGCTCGTCGAAGGGGAGGGCGAGCTGCAGGGCGGCGGAGTCGCTGAGGTTGGTGAGCGCGAAGCCCAGCAGCGTGATGCCGCGCTCGTCGATCAGGGGCGCGGCGGTGGCCAGGAGGCGGCGGGCGGTCGCCAGCAGGGCCGAGGTCTCGTCGGTGGCCTGCGGGACGGTGTGGGAGCGGGTCACCCGGGTGAAGTCCTCGAAGCGCAGGCGCAGGACCACCGTGCGGGCGCATCGGCCCGCGGCGCGCAGGCGGCGCGAGACGCGGTCGATCAGGCCGATGGTGATGGCGTCGAGCTCCCGGCGGGTACGCCGGGTGCGGCCCAGGGCGCGCTGGGCGCCGATGGAGCGCCGCCGGCGGCCCGTGCGCACGGGGCGCGGGTCGTGGTTGAGCGCGAGGGCGAGCAGGTGGCGTCCGGCGGCGGGGCCGAGGCGGGCGGTCAGCGTGGACTCCCGCAGGGCGGCCACCTCGCCCACGGTGGTGATGCCCAGGGCGTGGAGTTTGCGGGCGGTGACGGGGCCCACGCCCCACAGGCGCTCGACCGGCAGGGGATGGAGGAAGTCCAGCTCTCCGTCCGGCGGGACGACGAGCAGGCCGTCGGGCTTGGCGACGCCGCTGGCCACCTTGGCCAGGAACTTGGTGCGGGCCACTCCGACGGTGATGGGCAGGCCCACCTGCTCGCGTACGTCGCGGCGGAGCTTGGCGGCGATGTGGCCGGGCGGGCCGGAGATCTCGCGCAGGCCGCCGACGTCGAGGAAGGCCTCGTCGATGGACAGGCCCTCGACCAGCGGCGTGGTGCGTTCGAAGACGTCGAAGACGGCCTTGCTGGCCTCGGAGTAGGCGGACATGCGGGGCTCGACCACGATCGCGCGCGGGCACAGGCGGCGGGCCTGGCCGCCGCTCATCGCGGTGCGGACCCCGCAGGCCTTGGCCTCGTAGCTGGCCGCCAGCACCACGCCGCCGCCGACGATGACCGGACGGCCACGCAGGCGCGGGTCGTCACGCTGCTCGACCGAGGCGTAGAAGGCGTCGAGGTCGGCGTGGAGGATCGTCGCTTCGCTCACGAACACATGTTCGCATGGAAGGCAAGATCAGGGCTACCGCAGGCCGGGCAGGTTGACGACGACGGCCTCCTGGGTGCTGCGGGCGATGACCACGACGGCCTCCTGCGAGGGGTCGGGGTTCTCCTCGCGGTGCGGGACGAACGGCGGCACGTAGATGTAGTCGCCGGCCTTGGCGTCGATGCGCACCTCCTCGCCGCCGTCGGGGTCGAGGAAGACGAAGCGCGGGGTGCCGCTGACGACGTAGATGGCGGTCTCGGACTCGCCGTGGTGATGGTCGGCCGAGGTCGTGGACGGGGCGACGTGCGTCTGCCCCATCCACAGGCGGCTGGAGCCCACGGAGGCGCCGCTGATGGCTGCCAGGCGGCGCATGCCCCCGGTCTGCGCGGTGTCGGCCGTCAGCCCGCCGGGGGCGATGTGGTGGAGCTTGCGGTGGAAGGCGTCCATGGCGGCCACCTTCTCACGCGGTCAGACCTCGACGCCGTTGACGAAGACCTCGCGCAGCCTCAGGCCGTCGGTGAACGCGACCTTGTCGGGCCCGGTGATCCCGGTGAGCCGGCACCTGTCCAGGCGTACGTCCGTCAGGTGGTCCGTTGCGAGGCCGTCGAGGTTGAGCACGGCGTCGGCGCGGGTGTCGCGCATGGTGATGTTCCGCACCGACACCGGCAGGGTGCCCGGCTCGGTGCTCGCGTAGTTCATGGTGACGAAGACGACCTCCCGGTCCACCCCGGAGCCGGTGAAGCCGCGGACGTGGACGCACGAAAAACGCCGGCCGGACGTGACCGGCCGGCGTTCGCCGTGGCGAGGCTCAGCTGAACTCGGCGAGCGTGCGCTCGGCCTCCTCCAGCCAGGAACGGCGGGCCGTCAGCGCCTCCTCGGCCTCCTTGACGTCCTTGGCCCGGCCGGCGGCCTCGGCCTTGGCCAGGCGCTTCTCCAACTGCTCGATGGAGGTGCGGAGCTGGTCGACGGTGCTCTGGGCACGGGCGCGGGCCTCGGGGTTGGAGCGCTTCCACTCCGCGTCCTCGGCCTTGCGCACGGCCTCGTCGATCTTGCGCAGCCCGCCTTCGAGCCGGTCGCGCTGCTCGCGCGGCACGGGACCGACGGCCTCCCAGCGCTCCAGCATGTGGCGCAGCGCGCCGCGGGCGGCCCGCGCGTCGGTGACCGGGAGGATCTTCTCGGCCTCGACGAGCAGCACCTCCTTGGCCTCCGCGTTGGCCGCGAGCGACGCGTCCCGCTCGGCGAAGACGGCGGAGCGGGCCTGGAAGAACACGTCCTGCGCGGCCTTGAAACGGGCCCACAGCTCGTCCTCGGCGTCGCGTGAGGCCCGTCCCGCCGACTTCCAGCGCTGCATCAGCTCGCGGTAGACCGAGGCGGTGGGGCCCCAGTCGGTGGACTCCGCCAGCGCCTCGGCCTCGGCGACGATGCGCTCCTTCTCGGCGCGCACGCCTTCGCGCTGCTCGTCGAGCCCGGCGAAGTAGGTCTTGCGGCGCTTGGCGAAGGCCGTGCGGGCGGCGGAGAGCCGCTTCCACAGGCCGGCCTCGGTGGCGCGGTCGATGCGGTCGGCGGCCTTCCACTCCTCGACGAGCTGCCGAAGCCGCTCGCCGCCGGACTTCCAGTGGGTGGTCTCCTCGGCGATGCGCTCGGCCTCGGCGACGATGCGCTCCTTGACCGCCTTGGCCTCGACGCGCGCGTGCTCGCGGGCGGCCTTGACCTCCTCGCGGCGGTGCGCGACCAGCTCCGACAGCCCGTCGAGGCGGGCCGTCAGCGCGGCCAGGTCGCCGATGGCATGGGCGTCGGCGACGGCCTCGCGCAGCTTGACGATGCTGGCCTCGGCCTGGGCCGGCGCCAGGTCGGTGCCCTTCAGCCGCTGCTCCAGCAGCTGCACCTGCCCGGCCAGCTCGTCGTACTTGCGATGGAAGTAGGCCAGCGCTTCCTCGGGTTCACCGGCCTGCCAGGAGCCGACGGCCCGCTCTCCCTCAGCCGTACGCACGTAGACGGTGCCGTCGTCGTCTACCCGGCCCCACGGGTCGGTGCTCACCGTGTCCTCCCGCACTTTCCATCAGACCCTTCGGGACTACCCGTCCCTAGTTGTATTACGTCAGCTCTTGCCAGAGATTGTCACGTCTTTGAGTTGGAGGGTTTCCTTGGGCGCTCCCGTTCCGTCCGGACCCGGCGTGATAACGCCCGCCTTGTTCACCTTGTCGAGAATGTCGAGCCCCTTGGTGATCGTACCGACTGGCGTGTAATCCGGGGTGAGTCCGATGTCGCCATATACCAGGAAGAACTGGCTGCCGGTCGACCCGGGCGCGCTCGTCTTGGCCATGGCCATCACACCGCGCTTGTAGGCGGCGCCCTTGAGGTTCTCCTCGGCCATCACGTAGCCGGGGCCGCCCATGCCGTCGGTCTGGCTCTTGCCGTCGGCCTTGGCCGTCGGGTCGCCGCACTGCAGCATCGGGAACTTCTCGTTGCCCAGCCGGTGGCACTTGCTGCCGTCGTAGTAGTTCTTCTTCGCCAGGAACTCCAGCGAGTTGACGGTGCACGGCGCGTTGGCGTTGTTCAGCTCCACCTGGATGTCGCCCAGGTTCGTGGCGAACGTCAGCGTCTTGGCCGCCGGCTTCACGCTCGCCTTGGCCGGAGGCATGCCGACGTCCTTCACGGTCCCGTTCTTGTCGGCCACATAGCCGCACTTGCCGGTCTTCGGATCGAACGGCGCAGCCGCCGCGACCTGACTCGGCGAGGTGCTCGGCTGGGCCGAGTCGGAAGCCGCAGGCGTGGGCGAGGCCGCCGCCTCCGTGCCTGGCTCCCCGTTGAACAGGGCCACGGCGGCGACGATGCCGCCGACCACGACGACGACGCCTATGCTGGAGCCGATGATCGCAGTGCGCTTGTTACGCTGCTCGCGCTCGATGCGGCGCTGCATCTGCCGCTCGTAGTGCTCACGAGCCAGCTGCTTCTGCCGGTCCTTCCCCGTGGCCACCGCTTTGCCTCCCATAGTCAATCAACTGAGGTGGGCGAATCGTATCGGCCAAAGGGCAATGGTTCGCAGCCCGGCGACCCGCACCGGTACCCTTCGGTTACATTCCCATTGGCTTTTTCAACGAGATCAGCTGAGGCAGATGCTCATCGCAGGGTTCCCCGCAGGGGCCTTCCAGACCAACTGTTACGTCGTCGCGCCCGCCGCCGGCGAGGAATGTGTGATCGTCGACCCTGGTCAGGACGCCGTGGACGGCGTAGACGAGCTGCTGCGCGAGCACCGGCTGAAGCCGGTCGCGGTCGTGCTGACGCACGGGCACCTCGACCACGTCTGGTCCGTGGCCCCGGTGTGCGGCGCGCGTGACATTCCCGCGTGGATCCACCCGGAAGACCGCGATCTGCTGAGCGATCCCGCCAAAGGCTGGTCCGAGACCTCCGCGCAGCTGTTCGGCGGCATCACGCTGAGCGAGCCGGACGAGGTGAAGGAGCTGTCCGACGGCGCCGTGCTGAAGCTGGCCGGACTGGAGCTCGTCGTGGACCACACCCCCGGCCATACCAGGGGGTCGGTGAGCTTCCGGCTGCCCGAGGACGAGATCATGTTCTCCGGTGACCTGCTGTTCGCCGGCTCCATCGGCCGCACCGACCTGCCGGGCGGCGACTATCCGACGATCCTGCGCAGCCTGGCCGCCAAGTGCCTGCCGCTGCCTGATGAGACGATCGTCCTGCCGGGCCACGGACCACAGACCACGATCGGCCGCGAGCGCGCCACCAATCCTTACCTGAAGGAAGCAGCGCCGCACGCCGGTCCCACACGAGGGATCTAATGAGCTTCCAAGCACCAAAGGGCGTCAAGGAGTACGTTCCTCCGCAGGCCTCGACGTTCTACGCCATCCGCCAGGCGTTCGCCGAGACCGCCAGGCGCGCCGGCTACTCCTACCTGGAGACCGCGGTCTTCGAGGACACCCAGCTGTTCGCGCGCGGCGTCGGCGAGTCCACCGACGTCGTCAGCAAGGAGATGTACACCTTCACCGACCGCGGCGGCCGCTCGCTCACGCTGCGCCCGGAGTTCACCGCCGGAGTGCTGCGCGCGGTCCTGGAGTACGGCCTGCACCGCGGGCAGCTGCCGGTCAAGGTCTGGACCGGCGGCCCGGTCTTCCGCGCCGAGGCGCCCCAGGAGGGCCGCTACCGGCAGTTCTACCAGCTCGACCTGGAGGCCGTCGGCAGCGAGGACCCGGCCGTCGACGCCGAGACCATCGCGCTGGCCTGGCAGTGGTACACCGCGCTCGGCCTGACCCAGGTGCGCCTGCTGCTCAACTCGCTGGGCTGCGCCGAGTGCCGCCCCCTCTACCGCACCCGCCTGCAGGACTTCCTGCGCGGCCTCGACCTCGACGAGGCCACCCGCGCCCGCATCGAGATCAACCCGCTGCGCGTGCTCGACGACCGGCGGCCCGAGGTGCGCGAGCAGCTCGAGGACGCGCCCCTCATCGGCGACCACCTGTGCGCCGACTGCAAGGCCTACCACGACCGCGTCAAGCAGTACCTGGCCGACTTGGACATCCCGTGGCAGGACGAGCCCAGGATGGTACGCGGCCTCGACTACTACACCCGCACCACCTTCGAGTTCGACCACCCGCTGCTGGGCGCGCAGTCCGGCATCGGCGGCGGCGGCCGCTACGACGGCCTGTCGGAGGCCATCGGCGGTCCGCGCCTGCCCGGCATCGGCTTCGGGCTCGGCCTGGACCGCACCGTCATCGCCCTCGGCCGCGAGGGCATCGAGCCCGCCACCCCGCCGCGCTGCGAGGTGTACGGTGTGGCGCTGGGCGACGAGGCCGCCCGGACCATGTTCAAGCTCCTCGGCCGGCTGCGCGCGGCGGGCGTCGCCGCCGACATGTCCTTCGGCGGCAAGGGGCTCAAGGGTGCGATGAAGGGCGCGGACCGCTCCGGCGCCCGGTTCGCGCTGATCCTGGGTGAGCGTGACCTGGCGGCGCAAGCCGTACAACTGAAAGACCTGACCACCGCTGAGCAGACCGAGGTGCCGTTGGCCCAGGTCGTGGACGTTCTGAAGGGGAAAGTGCAGTGATCCGCACGCATAAGGCCGGGGAGCTCCGCAAGGAGCACGCCGGGCAGCAGGTGACGCTCGCAGGATGGGTGGCCCGGCGCCGCGACCATGGCGGCGTGGTCTTCATCGACCTGCGTGACGCCTCCGGCTCGGCCCAGGTGGTCTTCCGCGAGGAGGACCACGCCCACGACCTGCGCGCCGAGTACTGCGTGAAGGTGGTCGGCGAGGTACGCGTGCGGCCCGAGGGCAACGCCAACCCCGAGCTGCCCACCGGCGACATCGAGGTCGTCGCCACCCAGGTCGAGGTGCTCAGCGAGTCGGCGCCGCTGCCCTTCCCCATCGAGGGCAACACCGGGGTGTCGGAGGAGGCGCGGCTGAAGTACCGCTACCTCGACATCCGCCGCCAGCAGGTCGGCAACGCCATGCGGGTGCGCTCCAAGGCCACCTTCCTGGCCAACCAGGTCATGGACGAGCTCGGCTTCGTCTACGTCGAGACGCCCACGCTCACCCGCTCCACGCCGGAGGGCGCGCGCGACTTCCTGGTGCCGGTGCGCCTGCAGCCGTCCAACTGGTACGCGCTGCCGCAGTCGCCCCAGCTGTTCAAGCAGCTCCTGCAGGTGGCCGGTCTCGAGCGCTACTACCAGCTGGCCAAGTGCTATCGCGACGAGGACCTGCGCGCCGACCGGCAGCCGGAGTTCACCCAGATCGACATCGAGATGTCCTTCGTCGACCAGGAGGACGTCATCGCCGTCGGCGAGGCGCTGATCGGCCGCGTGTGGAAGGAGATCCTCGGCTACGAGATCCCCGCCCCGCTGCCGCGGATGACCTACGCCGACGCGATGGCCCGCTACGGCTCCGACAAGCCCGACCTGCGCTTCGGCCAGGAGCTCGTCGACGTCACCGCGTATTTCAAGGACACCACGTTCCGCGTCTTCCAGGCCGACTACGTGGGCGCGGTCGTCATGCCGGGCGGCGCCTCCCAGACCCGCAAGGAGCTCGACGGCTGGCAGGACTGGGCCAAGTCGCGCGGCGCCAGGGGCCTGGCCTACGTGCTGGTCCAGGAGGACGGCACGCTCGGCGGCCCGGTGGCCAAGAACCTCTCCCAGCAGGAGCAGGACGGGCTCGCGGCCTTCGTCAAGGCGGCCCCCGGCGACGCGATCTTCTTCGCCGCCGGAGCCCGCAACTCCTCGCGCGACCTGCTCGGCGCCGCCCGCCTGGAGATCGGCCGCCGCTGCGACCTCATCGACCACTCGCGGTGGGCCTTCCTCTGGGTCGTCGACGCCCCCATGTTCGAGGAGGACGGCGAGGGCGGCTGGACCGCGGTCCACCACCCCTTCACCGGCCCCAAGCCGGAGTACGCCGCCGACTTCCAGGACAAGCCGGGCGAAGCCCTGGCCTACGCCTACGACATGGTCTGCAACGGCATGGAGATCGGCGGCGGCTCGATCCGTATCCACCGGGCCGAGATGCAGCAGCGCGTCTTCGACGTGCTCGGCATCTCCAAGGAGGAGGCCGAGAGCAAGTTCGGCTTCCTGCTCGACGCCTTCCAGTACGGCCCGCCCCCGCACGGCGGCATCGCCTACGGCTGGGACCGCATCTGCATGCTGCTGGCCGGCGGCGAGTCGATCCGCGACGTGATCGCCTTCCCCAAGACGGCCTCCGGCTTCGACCCGCTGACCGGCGCCCCGACCGCGATCACGGCCGAGCAGCGCAAGGAAGCCGGCGTCGACGCCAAGCCCAAGGAGTAGCCGCGAGCGTGAGGTCCGCGTGAGATATGCCGGTCTCGCCGCCCCCAAGCCGCTGCGCCGCCACCAGCGACAGGCCCTGAACGCGCTGGAGGCGGCGTTCGCGGCCGGACGGCGCCGGGCCTGGGTCGTGTTACCGCCCGGCACCGGCAAGACGCTCACGGCCCTGGAGGCGGCCAGAAGGCTGGATGCCCCGATCGTGGCCTTCGGCCCCAACACGGCCATCCAGGGCCAATGGCTGGCCGAGTGGCGCGCCTTCGGCGAGAAGGCCCGCGCCGGCACCTCGCGCCTGCTCGGCGAGGACGTCACCGTCCTGACCTACCAGGCGCTGGCCAGCTTCGACCCCGACGCCGAGATCGACGAGGAGGGCGGCAGACGGCCCTCCCACCTCGACCGGCTGCGCCCGGCGGGCCGCGAGCTGGTGGAGCGCCTGGCCGCGCTCGGCCGGGTGACGTTGCTGCTCGACGAGTGCCACCACCTGCTCGACACCTGGGGCGAGCTGCTGGCCGAGGTCCTGCGGCGGCTGCCGGAGGCCACCGTGATCGGGCTGACCGCCACCCCGCCCGACCGGCTCACCCCGGCGCAGGGCGAGCTGGTCGAGGAGCTGTTCGGGCCGGTGGTGCGCGGTCCTTCGATCCCGGCCGTGGTCCGCGAGGGCCACCTGGCCCCGTACGCGGAGCTGGCGTGGCTGACCTGCCCGACCGCGCACGAGCAGGCGTGGCTGGCAGCCGAGGCCGAGCGCTTCGCCGAGCTCACCACCGACCTGCTCGACCCCGGCTTCGCCACCGTGGGCTTCCTGCGATGGCTCGACAGCCGCCTCGTCCACCGCGGCGACGACGCGATGACCTGGCAGCGGCTCGAACGCCGCGAGCCCGCGCTGGCCGCCGCCGCGCTGCGCCTGCACCACGCCGGGCTGCTGCCGCTGCCGGAGGGCGCCCGCGTCCGTGAGGAGCACCGTCACCGGCCCACGGCCGACGACTGGGTCTGCCTGCTCGACGACTACGTGCGCCGCTGCCTGCGGCGGGGCGGCGAGCCCGCGGACGCGGCGGCCGTCGAGGCGATCCGGCTGGCGCTGCCGTCGATCGGCTACCAGCTGACCGCGCGTGGCGTGCGGGCCGGCCGTACCCCGGTCGACCGGGTGGTGGCGCGCAGCGAGGCCAAGACGGTGGCGGTGGCGGAGATTCTGGCCGCCGAGCACGTCGCGCTCGGGGAGCGGATGCGCGCGCTTGTGCTGTGCGACCACGAGCGGGCCACCGCCACGCTGCCCGCGCGCCTGTCGGGCGTGCTGGACGAGCAGGCCGGGTCGGCCAGGCTGGTGCTGGAGACGCTGGCCGCCGACCCGCGTACCGCGCGGCTGCACCCCATGCTCGTCACCGGCCGCACGGTCGCCGCACCGGCCGCCACGGCCGCGGCCTTCGCCGCGTTCTGCGAGGGTACGGCCCGCCTGGACCCGATCCCGCCCGGCGCGCGGGGCGTGGTCGAGGTGACCGGCTCCTGGAACAGCCGCGCCTGGGTCGCCCTCGCCACCTGCTTCCTGGAGTCCGGCGGCTGCTCGGTCCTGGTCGGCACCCGGGCGATGCTCGGCGAGGGCTGGGACGCCAAGGGCGTCAACACGGTCGTCGACCTCACCGAGGCCACGACTGCGGGCGCGGTCGTGCAGATGCGCGGGCGCGGGCTGCGCGCGGACCCGGCGTGGCCGGAGAAGGTGGCCAACACCTGGTCCGTGGTCTGCGTCAGCGCCGAGCATCCCAAGGGGTCGGCCGACTGGGAGCGGTTCGTCCGCAAGCACGACGGCTACTTCGGGCTGACCGACTCCGGGACGATCGCCGCCGGGGTCGCGCACGTGCATCCCGAGCTGTCGCCCTACGCGCCGCCTCCGGTGTCCGGCTTCGACCGGTTCAACACGTCGATGCTGGAGCGGGCGGCCGACCGGGCCAGGGTGCGGGAGCTGTGGCGGGTCGGCTCGCCGTATGAGGACCTGCCGGTGCACAGCCTGCGCGTCGAGCCCGCCCGCGCCGCCGCCCGCCCGGCGGTGAGCCGTCCGGAGCCGCCGCGCGCGGTGCCCGCCGAGAGCGGCATCAGCCCGCGCCCCCGTCTCGATCGCCGCCCGCACCTGCTCGCGGGCGCCGCCGGATGGGTCGCGGGCACCGCCGCCTGGCTCGCCGCGGGCTTCGCCGAGGCGCCCGCCGTCCTGGTCGCCGACGCGCTCCCGCTGGCGCTTCCCGGCGGGCTGCCGCTCGGCGCCGCCGCCTTCCTCCTGGTACGGCGCGCCCGCCGCGCCACCGCGGGACAGGCGGCGTTGCGCGAGGTGGCAGGGCAGTTCGACCTGCCCGCGATCGCCTGCGCCGTGGCCGACGCCCTGCACGCGGCCGGGCAGGTGCCCGAGGGCGCGCGGGCGGTGCACGTGGAGCCGGACGGCGCCGGCGCCTACTGGATCGAGCTGCGCGGTGTCCCGGAGGCGGCCTCGCGGCGCTTCAGCCTCGCGCTGGACGAGGTGCTGACCGCGCCGGTCGCGCCGCGCTACCTGGTGCCCCGCTACCTGGTCGAGCCGGGACGCCGGCAGGGGCGGGCGCTCATGGCGGGCCACCCGGAGCCGAACGCGGTCGTCCACCACGCGGTGCCCGAGGCCCTCGGCGAGCGCAGGAAGGACGCGCAGGCGTTCGCGAAGGCGTGGAACCGCTGGGTGAGCCTCGGCGAGCCGCTCTACACACGCTCGCCGGAAGGG
This sequence comes from Nonomuraea sp. NPDC050540, assembly GCF_044457485.1. NCBI lineage: Bacteria > Bacillati > Actinomycetota > Actinomycetes > Streptosporangiales > Streptosporangiaceae > Nonomuraea > Nonomuraea sp. NPDC050540. The sequence goes on along the minus strand of NZ_JBITHA010000028.1, from coordinate 45,694 downwards.
GCGGGGATCCTGGCCGCGCAGGCGGGCGGCTCGCCCCTGGACGTCGCCACCGCCCTGCGCGTCACCTGGCGCTGAGCACGGTCCGGCGCTTGGCGAAGTCCGGCGCTTGGCACGTCCGGGGCTGAGCATGGCCCCGCCCGCCGCGACCCCGAGCGGCGGGCGGTGGCCGTACCGGCGATCAGAAGCGGACGGGAAGCCGCGTCAGGCCCCGCACCACCGAGCCCGGCGGCCGCCACGCCAGCTCCTCCTCCGCGCAGTCCAGCGCGAGGCCGGGCAGGCGGGCCAGCAGCGTGCCGATGGCGATCCGCCCCTCCAGGCGGGCCAACGGCGCGCCCAGGCAGAAGTGGATGCCGTGGCCGAAGGCGAGGTGGCGGTTGTCGCGGCGGGTGATGTCGAGCTCACGCGGCGAGGAGACGGCGGCGGGGTCGCTGCCCGCGGCGCCCAGCGAGATGTGCACCATCGCGCCACGCGGCACCGCCACCCCGGCGATCTCCATGTCCTCGGCGGCGAAGCGGGGAGTGGAGCGCTCGACCGGCCCGTCGAAGCGCAGGAACTCCTCGATCGCGTCCGGCAGCAGCTCCGGCTCGCCGCGCAGCAGCGCGAGCTGGTCGGGGTTGCGCAGCAGGGCCAGCATGCCGTTGCCGATGAGGTTGACCGTCGTCTCGTGCCCGGCGATCAGCAGCAGCGTGAGCGTGGACAGCAGCTCGCGCTCGTCCAGGTCGCCGCCGTTGGCCAGGGCGCTGACCAGGTCATCGCGTGGGTCGGCGCGCCGCTCGGCGACCAGGCTCGCGAAGTAGGCGTGCGTGTCGCGGGCCGCCTGCTGCCGCACCCTTGTGCCTTCGGGGTCGAAGCTGGGGTTGACCAGCCGCCCCGACCAATCGCGGAACAGCTCGCGGTCCTCGGCGGGCACGCCGAGCAGCTCGCAGATGACGATGATCGGCAGCGGGAAGGCGAACTCGTCGATCAGCTCGGCGCTGCCGTTCATCTCCATGGCGTCGATGAGCTCGTCGGTGATCTCCTGGACGCGCGGGCGCAGGGCCTCGACCCGCCGCGGGGTGAAGTCCTTGGAGACCACGCGGCGCAGGCGGGTGTGCTCGGGCGGGTCGACCTGGAGCATGTTCGACTGGAACAGCAGGTCGTTGGTGTCGGCGAGCTTGCGGAAGTAGTCGCCGAAGACCGTGATGTCCTTCGACAGCCTGGGGTCGTTGAGCGCGGCGCGCCCGACTTCGTGGTCGATGATCAGGAAGGCGTCCATCCCGGGCGGGAAGTCGATCGGATGCACCGGACCCCCGGCGCGCAGGCCGTCGTAGGCGGTGTAGGGGTCGCGGCTGAAGTCGGGCGCGAAAAGGAACTCGAACGGTAGTTTCTCCGGCACGGAGATCACCCTAGAACGCCACGGGCAGCGCGGAAAGCGAGCGCAGGATCGAACCGCTCAGCCGCCACGAGAGCTCGTCCTCACGGCAGTCGAGCCGCAGGTCCGGCAGCCGCTCCAGCAGCATCGCGAAGGCGACCTGGGCCTCCAGGCGGGCCAGTGGCGCGCCCAGGCAGAAGTGGATGCCGTGGCCGAAGGAGACGTGCCGGGTGTCCTGGCGGGCCACGTCGAGCCCGTCGGGGTGCGCGTTGGCCCGCGGGTCGCGGCCGGCGGCGCCGATGGAGACGTGGACGAAGGCGCCCTTGCCGACCGGCGTTCCGGCGATCTCCAGGTCCTCGACGGCGATCCTGAACGTGCCGCGCTCGACGGGCGCGTCGAAGCGCAGGAACTCCTCCACGGCGTTCGGCACCAGCTCGGGGCGGCTCCTGAGCAGCGCGAACTGCTCCGGGTCGCGCAGCAGGGCCAGGGTGCCGTTGCCGATGAGGTTGACGGTCGTCTCGTGCCCGGCGATCAGCAGCAGCGCCAGCGTGGACAGCAGCTCCTTGTCGTCGAGCTCGGGGCTGGTGACGAGCACGCTGACCAGGTCGTCGCCGGGCGCGGCGCGGCGCGCGGCGATCAGGTCGGCGAAGTAGGCGCGCAGCGACTCGGTGGCCCGCGCCCGGCTGGCCTGCTGCTCCTCGTCGATCGCGGGATCGACCAGCGCGGCCGACCATTCGCGGAACAGCTCGCGGTCCTCGGCCGGTACGCCCATCAGCTCGCAGATGACGACGATCGGCAGCGGGAAGGCGAAGTCGGAGACGAGCTCGGCCCGGCCCCGGCCCTCGATCCCGTCGAGGAGCTCGCCGGTGATCTGCTCGATCCTGGGCCGCAGCAGCTCGATGCGGCGCGGGGTGAAGGCCCGCTGAACGACCTTGCGCAGCCGCGTGTGGTCGGGAGGGTCCGACATGAGCATGTTGTCGGCGAGGATCGGATCGCCGACGCGGACCGCGTCGCGAAACCACTCCGGGCCGCTGTCGATGTTCTTGGACAGTCGCGGGTCGGCCAGCGCCGCCCGGCCGTGCTCGTAGTCGACCACCACGTACGCCTCGGCGCCCGGCGGGAAGTCCACCCGGTGGATCGGGCCCTTGGCGCGCAGCTCCGCGTACATCGGGTACGGGTTCGCGCTGAACTCGGGCGAGAAGAAGAACTCGAAAGGCAGGTTTTCCGGCATTTGGTTTTCCGGCATGCGGCCACTCCTTTGGGTCCAGATCCACTCTGGCTCCGCGGAAGCGGCCGATCAGCCGCTTGTGACGGGAATCACCATCACTTGGTGGACATCTTGACATCCTTGATGATGAAGGGGTTCTTCGGCGCCGTGGAGCCGCCGTCGCCCGTGATGTCGTCCGGGTTGACGATGAAGCCCTCCTTGGACGCCTGGTCGATGATCTCGAGGCCGCTGGTCACCGTGCCGAGGATCGAGTAGGCCGGGTCGAGCTGCGTGTTCTCGTCCGACATCGAGATGGCGAACTGGCTGGAGTTCTGCCCCTGGGCGTCGGTGGGCTGGGTCAGGAAGACCACGCCGCGGGTGTACGGCATGGCCCCGGCGGCCTCGTCGCCGTAGACGTAGCCCGCGGTGCCCTGGCCGTCGGTGGGGCTCTTGCCGTCCGCCTTGGCCAGCGCGTCACCGCACTGCAGCAGGAACAGGCCCGAGTTCTCCGGCACCACCAGGCGGTGGCACTTGGTGTTGTCGTAGAAGTTCTTCTTGGCCAGGAACGCCATGGAGTTGACCGTGCACGGGGTGAACTTCGGGTCCACCTGGATCACGATGTCGCCGCGGTTCGTGACCACGGTCATCGTCTTGATCTTCAAGGAGTCGCCCGGCTTCTTGGGCGGGAACCCGACGAACTTCTTCGGGACGTCCTGCGTGTCCTTGGTGTACGTGCAGCTGATCGGGCCGGTCTTCGGCGTCATCGACGGCTCGGGCTCCGAGGAGGCGCTGGACGACGGGGACGGCGAGGACGTCGCCGCGACCTTCTTGGCGTCGTCGCCGCCGCCGAGGAGGGTGGTGGCGGCCACGATGCCGCCGGCAACCAGGACCAGGGCCACGCCGCCGCCGATGAGGGTGTTACGCCTGCCCTTGGTGTTCTCCCCAGCAGCACGCCGCGCCTGCCGCTCCTTGTGCTCTCGCGCCAGCTCGCTCTGGCGGTCGTCGCCGCTCACGGATATGTCCTCCATCTTTGCCGACACATGACCAAACAACTTCGCGAATGCTACCGGCCTCCCTTATGTGGTGTACGTAAGTGGCGGAAGGGACGGGAACCAGGTCCTTGCCTCATACGTAGTTGAAATGAGAACGGAGTGCTGCCATGTTCAACGAGATCCTCGGGCTCCCCGCCCACCCCCTGATCATCCATTTCGCCGTGGTGCTGACGCCGCTGCTCGTGGCCGTTTCCGTGGTCTACGCCGCGGTCTCGCGCTGGCGGCCCCAACTGGCCTGGGCGGTGGTGGCCCTGTCGGTGCTGGCGCCCGGCGCCGTCTTCGCGGCCAGGCAGAGCGGCATGGCGCTGAAGGAGGCCCGGTTCGCCACCGCCGACGGCGACCTGGGCCGGCGCATCGCCACCCACGAGAGCTTCGCCACCCCGCTGCTGCTGTCCACGCTGGCCCTCGGCGCCCTGTCGCTGCTGCTGGTCTTCGCCGCCCGCAACAAGACCGTGGGGCTGGTCCTTTCCGTGCTCACGGTCGTGGCGGCGCTCGTGGCCGCGTACTACGTGTTCCGCGCCGGCGACTCGGGAGCGAGAGCGGTGTGGACCCTGTAGTCTCGATTTGTGGATAGCCTGTTCGATTCGGCGGCGGAGGAGGCCACTCCGCAGCCGCTCGCCGTGCGGATGCGACCTCGCGCCCTCGACGAGGTGATCGGCCAGCGGCACCTGCTCGGTCCCGGCACGCCGCTGCGGCGGCTGGTCGAGAGCGAGGCGCCGATGTCGCTGTTCCTCTGGGGGCCGCCCGGCACGGGCAAGACCACGCTCGCGTACGTGGTCTCCAACGTCACCAAGCGCCGCTTCGTCGAGATCTCCGCCGTCTCGGCGGGCGTCAAGGACGTGCGCGCCGCCATCGACAACGCCCGGCGCGAGCTCGGCATGACCGGCCGCCAGACCGTGCTGTTCGTCGACGAGGTCCACCGCTTCAACAAGGCCCAGCAGGACGCGCTGCTGCCCGCCGTCGAGAACCGCTGGGTCACCTTCATCGGCGCCACCACCGAGAACCCGTACTTCTCCGTCATCTCCCCGCTCCTGTCGCGCTCGCTGCTGCTGACCCTGGAGTCGCTGTCCGACGACGACATCCGCGCCGTCCTGGAGCGCGCCGTCGCCGAGGAGCGCGGCCTGGGCGGCCGCGCGAGCCTGGCCCCGCAGGCCCTCGACCATCTCGTACGGCTGGCGGGCGGCGACGCCCGGCGCTCCCTGACCTACCTGGAGGCGGCGGCGCTCCTGGCCGACGACATCACCGTCGAGGTGGTCGAGAAGGCCGTCGACAAGGCGGCCGTCCGCTACGACCGCCAGGGCGACCAGCACTACGACGTCATCAGCGCCTTCATCAAGTCGATGCGCGGCTCCGACGCCGACGCCGCCCTCCACTATCTGGCCCGCATGATCGAGGCCGGTGAGGACCCCCGTTTCATCGCCCGGCGCATCGTCATCTTCGCCTCCGAGGACGTCGGCATGGCCGACCCCACCTGCCTGCAGACCGCGGTGGCCGTGGCGCAGGCCGTCCAGCTCATCGGCCTGCCGGAGGGTCAGATCAACCTGGCGCACGCGGTCATCCACTGCGCGATGGCCCCCAAGTCCAACGCCGTGGTGAAGGCCATCGGCGCCGCGGCGACGGACGTGCGCAAGGGCCTCATCGGCCAGGTGCCCGGCCATCTGCGCGACGCCCACTATCCGGGCGCGGCCAAGCTCGGCCACGGCGACGGCTACAAGTACCCGCACGACTTCGACCACGGCGTCGTCCGCCAGGACTACGCGCCGGAGCAGGTGCGCGAGCGCCGCTACTACGAGCCGACCAGGCATGGCGCGGAAGCGCCCGTCGCCGAGCGGTGGGCCAAGATCCGCGCCTTCCTCCGGGGCGAGTGAGCGCCGTGCACGGCACGCTGCACCACGTCGAGCTGTGGGTCGACTCCCTGAGCGAGGTGCTGCCCGGCTTCTCCTGGCTGTTCGAGCGGCTGGGCTACGCGCCGTTCCAGAGCTGGGCGGGCGGGCGGTCCTGGCTGCTCGGCGGCACCTACGTGGTGCTGGAGGAGTCGCCGGCCCGCGTGCCCGGCCGCCACGACCGGCTGCGCGCCGGGCTCAACCATCTCGCCTTCCACGTGGACGACCCCGACGCGCTGGCCGAGGAGGCGCGCGAGCACGGCTGGACGCTCCTGTTCGCCGACCGCCACCCCTACGCGGGCGGCCCCGCCCACCACGCGGCCTACCTGGAGAACGCCGCGGGCTTCGAGATCGAACTGGTGCGCGCCACCGGCTGAGTGCGACCCGGGTCTTCTGCCCGGCCCCGCTCTGCCGTAAGATTTGAGCGTTCGATTAAAGCATTCGGTTAAGGGGTTCGCGATGGAGCGGAATGCCGCCCGCATGACCTTGGCGGGCGTGGTGAGCGCGCTGTTCGCGGCGATGGCGGCCTACAAGCTGCTGCACGCCGGAGGGCTGGAGCAGACGGCGGTGTTCTACGTGGGCGTGCCCGCGGTCATCGCCATCACCGTGGTGCTGGTCGCCAAGCCGCGCTCGGCCATCGGGCTGGTGATGGCGGTCATCACCGTCGCGCTCGCGCTCGCCGGCCCGCTGCTGGGCGAGGGGATCGTCTGCCTGGTCTTCGCCGCGCCGCTGTTCTACCTGGTGGGGGCGCTGTTCGGGGCGTTCGCCGACTATCTGCGCGCCCAGGGGCCCCGGGGCCCGCAGATGCTCGCCGCACCGCTGCTCCTGCTGGTCGTGCTCGAAGGGGCGGGCGAGGCCACGTCGATGCCACGCGAGGAGGTGGTCAGCGCGTCCGTCACCGCGCCGGGGGACGTGGCCGCCGCGCTGGCCGCGCCGCCCCGCTTCGCGCCCTACACCTCGGTCCTGCTCAAGCTCGGCTTCCCGCGGGCGCTGTCGGCGAGCGGCACCGGGCTCGAGGCCGGCGCGACGCGCGAGATCGTCTTCAGCCCGCGCCGCTCCCTGGGCATCGGCGCCGAGCCCGAGCCGCGCTCGATGACGCTGAGGGTGAAGGAGAGCGCCCCTGGCCGGGTGGTGTTCGAGGTGGCCCGCGACACCACGCTGGCCCGCTGGCTGGAACTGCGCGAAGCCGCGTTCACCTGGAACGGCGGTCGCCTCACCGTCGCGCTGAGCTACCGCAGGACCTTCGACCCCTCCTGGTACTTCGGCCCGATCCAGCGCCACGCCGCCACCGAGGCCGCCGGCTACCTGGCCCGGACCTTCGCCGGTGCGCGGTGAGCGCCGCCCTGATCAGAGGGCTCGGCCTGATGCTGCCGCTGGCCGCCGTCCTCGTGGCGGCCCTGCTCGCCGCGCGCGCCGGCCGGCTCGGTCCGCCGCGCGCCGCCGCCGCCATCCTGGCCACCGGCTGGAACGCCATGGTGCTCATGGCCGTCAACCAGGGCGGCTGGTGGACCTTCCACGCCGAGGGCGGCACGCTGGCCGGAGTACCACTCGACCTGCTGCTCGGCTGGGCGCTGCTGTGGGGCGCGCTGCCCGCGCTGGCCTTCCCCGACGCACCTCCGGCGCTCGGCGCCGCGGGACTGGCCTGGTTCGACCTGGCGGTGATGCCGCTGGCCGAGCCCGTGGTGGTGCTCGGGCCCGACTGGCTGTACGGCGAGGCGGTGGCGGTCGGCCTCGCGCTCGTGCCCGGACTGCTGCTGATCCGCTGGACCGTGCGGGGGACGCTGCCGATGGCCCGCGCCGGGTTCCAGGTGGTGCTGGCCGTAGGGCTCGGGGTCGTCGCGCCCGTGCTGCTGCTCGGGGTGTGGCGGCAGCCCGCGTGGGTGCTGGCGCTCATGGCGCAGGCGCTGGCGGTGCCGTTCGTGATGGGGGCCTCGGCGGTACGCGAGTTCGCGAGGACGGGCGGGGGCACGCCCTTTCCCTACGACCCGCCCCGGCGGCTGGTGACCGGCGGGCCTTACGCCTATGTGCGCAATCCCATGCAGGTGGCGATGACCGCCGGGTATGTGCTGCTGGCCGTACTCGACGTGCGCTTTCTCGCCGCCGCGGCGATCAGCCTCGCCTACGGCGCCGGGCTGGCCGCCTGGCACGAGGGCGAACAGCTCACGCGGCGCTTCGGCGCGGACTGGGCCGCCTACCGGGCCGCCGTGCGGGCCTGGCTGCCGCGCCGGCGGCCGGCCGCGGTGCCCGCGACCGTGTACGTGGCGGCCACGTGCGGGCAGTGCTCCCAGGTCGGCGCCTGGATCGAGCGGCGCGGCCCGGTCGCGCTGCGGGTCGTGGCCGCCGAGACCCACCCGGCCGGTCTGCGCCGCATCACCTACGAGCGCGCCGACGGCCTGCGGGCGCAGGGCGTCGCGGCCGCCGCGCACGTGCTCACCCACATCCACCTGGGCTGGGCGCTGGCGGGCTGGCTGCTCCTGCTGCCCTGCCTGAACGGCTTCGCCCAGCTCTGCGTGGACGCGCTGGGCGGTGGCCCACGCGAACCGGCCTGACCGGCACCCGAACCTCCCCCGCCCCTCGGCCCTTCACCCGGGCCCGCCCCTGCGTTTCACCCGGGCCCGGCTTTCGGCGTTTCAGCGAGCCCGCCGAGGTCCGTGCCCGTGTCGGGGAGCGCGCAGGGGACGCGGTGCGATGGCGGGTGACGGCGGCGGCACGTGCGCCGACGGGCGCGCTGCGTCCCGCCGCCGGCCTTTGATGCCCTCTTCTGTCGGGAGGACGCGATAGGGTCTTGGCGTTCCGGCCCAGCGTAAGAGGGAGATGAGCGGAGTGCTTACCGCTGGAGAGGTCGCCGGGCTGATCGCCGCCACGGGCTGGATAGTCCTGGTCTGCGTGCTGGCCATGGTGCTCGTCAAGCTCGCCCGGCTGCTCACCGAGACCACCAAGATGGTCTCCGACCTGAGCGAGCGGGTGGTGCCGTTGCTCGAAGACGTCAGCGTCACGGTCAACGAGGCCAATCGCCAGCTCGTCGCGGTCGAGGCGATCACGAAGGACGTCAAGCAGGTCAGCTCGCACGCGGCCAAGCTCAGCGGGGTGACCCAGACCATCTTCACGGGCCCGCTGATCAAGGTCTCGGCGCTCAGCTACGGTGTGCGCAGGGCGATCCAGGCCCGCCGTCCGCGCCCCCGGGTGAGGCGGCACCGATGATCCGCCGCCTGTTCTACCTGTCGCTCGGCGCGTTCACCGCGGTCTGGGTGATGCGCAGGCTGCAGGCTCTGCGTCCCGAGCATGTGGCCCGCCGTACCGTGGACAACGCGGCGGGGCTCCTGGAGCAGGTGAGAGACTTTACCTCGGACGCGCTCGGCGAGGCCGCCGAGCGCGAAACCACGTTGCGCGCCCGCTTCGGGCTCGACAACGGTGACAACCACCACTGATTGCAAAGGATGGCTGACATGGAGTCGGCAGAAATCGCTCGCCGCTTCCTGCGCTTCTTCGAGGAGCGTGGGCACAAAGTAGTGCCCTCGGCCAGCCTGATCGCCGAAGACCCCACGTTGCTGCTGGTGCCCGCGGGCATGGTCCCGTTCAAGCCGTACTTCCTGGGGCAGCGCAAGCCTCCGGCGGCCCGGCTGGCCAGTGTGCAGAAGTGCGTGCGCACGCCCGACATCGAAGAGGTCGGCAAGACCACGCGCCACGCGACGTTCTTCCAGATGCTCGGCAACTTCTCCTTCGGCGACTACTTCAAGGACCAGGCGATCCCCTTCGCCTGGGAGCTGCTGACCAACGCGGAGTCCGACGGCGGCTTCGGCTTCCCGGAGGAGAAGCTCTGGGTGACGGTCTTCCTCGACGACGACGAGGCGATCGACATCTGGCACAACAAGGTCGGCGTGCCCATGGAGCGCATCCAGCGCCGCGGCCTGGAGGACAACTACTGGCACATGGGCGTGCCCGGCCCCGGCGGCCCCTGCTCGGAGATCTACTACGACCGCGGCCAGGAGTACGGCAGGGACGGCGGCCCGGTGGCCGACGAGGACCGCTACCTCGAGGTCTGGAACAACGTCTTCATGCAGTACCAGCTCAGCGCGGTGCGCTCGAAGATCGACTTCGACGTCGCGGGCGAGCTGCCGGCCAAGAACATCGACACCGGCATGGGCCTGGAGCGCATGGCGACGATCCTGCAGGGCGTCGACAACCTCTACGAGATCGACACCACCTACAAGATCCTCGACAAGGCCGCCGAGCTCACCAAGACCCGCTACGGCCGCGACCCGCGCGCCGACATCAGCCTGCGGGTGATCGCCGACCACGTCCGCACCGGCACCATGCTGGTCGCCGACGGCGTCGCGCCCAGCAACGAGGGCCGCGGCTACGTGCTGCGCCGCATCCTGCGCCGCTCGATCCGCAACCTGCGCCTGCTGGGCTCGGGCGAGGAGCGCTACATGCACGAGCTCACCGACGTCACCATCGACGCGATGGGCGAGACCTACCCCGAGCTCAAGGCCGACGCCCCGCAGATCCACGCGGTCGTCGACGCAGAGGAGGCCTCCTTCCTCGGCACGCTGCGCACCGGCACCGCGATCTTCGACGTCGCGGTCGAGGAGACCAAGCGCAAGTCCGGCAGCACGCTCTCCGGCGACCAGGCCTTCCAGCTCCACGACACCTACGGCTTCCCCATCGACCTCACTCTGGAGATGGCGGCCGAGCAGGGCCTGCGGGTCGACGAGGACGGCTTCCGCCGCCTCATGAAGGAGCAGCGCGAGCGCGCCAAGGCCGACGCGAAGGCCAAGAAGACCGGCAACGCCGACATCTCCGTCTTCGGCACGCTGCTGGAGAAGGCGGGCAAGGTCGAGTTCCTCGGCTACGACGCCACCGAGGCCGACTCCACCATCCTCGGCATCCTCGTCGACGGCGCCACCGTGCCCGTCGCCGGCAAGGGCACCACGGTCGAGATCGTGCTGGGCCGTACCCCCTTCTACGCCGAGGGCGGCGGCCAGCTCGCCGACCAGGGCGTCATCCGCACCGGCAGCGGCGAGGCCGAGATCCTCGACGTGCAGTCGCCCATCGGCGGGCTGGTCGTCCACCGCGGGCGCGTGCGCGAGGGCGAGATCAGAGCCGGCGACGAGGCGCACGCCGAGATCGACATCGAGCGCCGCCGCGCGATCTCCCGCAGCCACAGCGCCACCCACCTCGTCCACCGCGGCTTCAAGAACGCGCTCGGCGAGACCGCGGCGCAGGCCGGTTCGGAGAACTCGCCCGGCCGCTTCCGCTTCGACTTCACCGCCGCGGGCGCCGTGCCGCAGAGCGTGCTGCGCGACGTGGAGGACGAGGTCAACGCCGTCCTCATCAACGACCTCCAGGTCAACGCCTTCTACACCACGCAGGCCGAGGCGCGCGCCATGGGCGCCCTGGCCATGTTCGGCGAGAAGTACGGCGACGAGGTCCGCGTCGTCGAGATCGGCGACTACTCCCGCGAGCTGTGCGGCGGCACCCACGTCCACAGCTCCGGGCAGCTCGGCCTGGTCAAGGTGCTCGGCGAGCAGTCCGTCGGCGCCGGCGTGCGCCGCGTCGAGGCGCTGGTCGGCATCGACGCCTTCCGCTTCCTGGCCCGCGAGAGCCTGCTCGTCGCCCAGCTCACCGAGCAGCTCAAGGCCCGCCGCGAGGAGCTGCCCGAGCGGGTCGAGGGCATCGTCTCCCGGCTGCGCGCCGCCGAGAAGGACCTGGAGAAGCTGCGCTCGGCCCAGGTGCTCCAGATCGCCGGCGAGCTCGCCTCGCAGGCGCGTGACCTGCACGGAGTCTCCTTCGTCGCGCACCGCGCGCCTGATGGAACCGGTGCCGACGACCTGCGTAAGCTCGCGCTTGATGTGCGCGGCAGGTTCCCGGCCGACCGCCCGGCGGTCGTCGTGATCGCCGGGGCCCCCACCGAACGGCCCGTGGTGGTTGCCGCGGTCAACGAGGCGGGACGCGAGCGTGGTCTCAAGGCCGGGCGACTGGTCGGCGTCGCCGCCAAGGCACTTGGGGGTGGCGGTGGCGGCAAGGACGATGTCGCGCAGGGCGGTGGCACCGACGCGGGCGCCGTCGCCGAGGCGCTGCAGGCAGTCGAGCGGTCCGTCGGTGAGCAGCTCACCTGACATGAGGTTCGGCACAAGGCTCGGCGTCGACGTCGGGTCGGTACGCATCGGCGTGGCCCGCAGCGACCCCTCGGGGCTGCTGGCCACCCCGGTCGAAACGGTCAGGCGCGGCAAGGGCGACCAGACCAGGATCGCGGCGATCGCCGCCGAGCACGAGGCGATCGAGGTGATCGTGGGCCTGCCCACCTCGCTGTCCGGCCGTGAGGGGCAGGCCGCCGAGCTGGCCCGCGCCTTCGCCCGTTCGCTGGCGGTACGGCTGGCGCCCATCCCGGTCCGGCTCTACGACGAGCGGCTGACCACGGTCGCCGCCCAGCAGGGGCTGCGGGCCAGCGGGGTCAAGGCCAAGAAGCAGCGCGGGGTCGTCGACCAGGCGGCGGCCGTGGTGCTGCTGCAGGACGCCCTCGACCGGGAACGCGCCACAGGCGAGCCACCGGGCAGACCCGTCGATCCGCCCGCCGGGGCGGACGACGGGGCTGCCCGGTGAGCGGACACGAGCACCCGGCCGGAGGCCCGGCCCCGGACCCCCGGCCCGACGAGCCGCCGTCAGAAGACTCACCGCCGGCGGAGCCTGCCGCCGCGCGTGCGCCGTCCACCGGTGAGCGGTCCGGGCATGGGGCCTTCGTGCCCGAGCAGGGCTCGCCAGGAGGCGAGGCGTCCAGGGCGGGGCAGGAGCGGGCCCGGGACGGGGCCGGGCTGGCCGCCGCCGTTCCGCCGCAAGGTGGTGCCAAGGACGACCCGGGCTCGCTGGCCGCGGAACTGCTGGCCGGTGGGGAGATCGACGTGGCCGAGGAGGTCGGGGCGGAGACGGTGCCCCTGCCCGCCCAGCGCGGCCTCACCCGGCGGACCAAGGGGCTGCTGGTGGCCGGGTTCGCCGCGTCGGTCGTGGCGGTGGGTGTGGGTGGGTATCTGGTGGCGAAGCCGTACCTGCTGCCCGATGACTTCGACGGGCAGGGGAGCGGCGCGGTCACGGTGCGCATCCAGCCCGGCTCCAGTGCGGGAGAGGTCGGCGCGGCGCTGACGGCGGCGGGGGTGGTGGCGAGCGCGCGCTCGTTCATCAACGCCACCGAGCAGAAGGCGGTCGCCGACCGGCTGCGGCCGGGGCACTACCGGATGCGCAAGGGCATGGCGGCGGGGGCGGCCGTGGACATGCTGCTGCACCCGGGGTCGCGGGTGGTGAAGAAGGTGTCGGTGCCGGAGGGCATGCGGGCCGAGGAGGTGCTCCGGCGGGTGGCGGCCCAGGGCGGGCTGCCGCTGAACGAGCTGCGCTCGATCGACACCGACCTGCTCGGGCTGCCGGAGTACGCGCGAGGCGTGGAGGGGTTCCTGTTCCCGGCGACGTACGAGATCGAGCCGGACTCCTCGGCCACGGACGTGGTCGCGGCGATGGTGGAGCGGTTCAGGACGGCGGCCGGAGAGGTGAAGCTGGCCCAGCGTGCTCCCGAGGTGAACCTGACGCCGCTGGAGGTCGTGACGGTGGCCAGCATCGTCCAGGCCGAGGGCGGCAGGGACGCCGACTACCCGAAGATCGCCAGGGTGATCTACAACCGGATGGGACTGGGCATGCCGCTGCAGCTCGACACCACCGTGCTGTACGCCCAGAGCCGCCGCACGCTCAAGGTCTCGGAGAAGGACACCAGGGTGCGCTCGCCGTACAACACCTACCTCCGTGCGGGGCTGCCGCCGGGGCCGATCTCCAACCCTGGAGAGAAGGCGCTGATGGCGGCTTTGAACCCTGCGGAGGGCGATTGGTACTGGTTTGTCACCACCGATCCGGAGCATAGAATCACGAAATTCACCGATAAAGAGAGTGAGTTTGTGAGATACCGGGAAGAGCTGAACGAATACCTCGGGACCAACTGATGCTCGTCGGGACACCCCCCGTCCCGCAGGGAGTCTCCCTGCGCCGCCCCGCGGAAGGGGCGCACGCACTCTCCGCGTCCCCTAGCATGGCTACTCAGAGTGATCATCGCTGGTCATCCGCATGTGACCGGCGGTTCCCCCCGTTCCGCTCGGTAACCCTCGCCGGTCTTGACGCCAGGCCGGTCATACCGGGAGATTGGCCATCGCAGCTATGAACGATCTCGACATGGACCTGCTCCTCGGCTCCGAGGACGACAACGGACGCTCGCGCCGCCAGAAGGGCAACGGCCGGCGCGGGCGCCGCCGTCGCCGCCGTCGCAATCGCGGCGGTTTCATGGCGCCGCTGCTCGCGCTCATCGTCTTGCTCGGCATCGTCGGCGGCGGTGGCTACTACGGCTACCTGTGGGTGAGCGACCGCCTCGTTCCCGGCGACTTCTCCGGCCCCGGCAGCGGCTCGGTCGCCCTGGAGATCAGGCAGGGCCAGAGCGCCACCGACGTCGCGGAAGAACTCGAGCGCCTCGGCGTCATCAAGGACTCCAGAGCCTTCATCAACGCCGTCACCAACTCCGGCAAGAGCGCCTCGCTCGTCCCCGGCCACTACACGCTGCGCAAGCAGATGCGCGCCTCGGACGCCGTCACCGAACTCGACGCGAACAACCGGCAGTACACCGAGGTGACGCTGCAGGAGGGCCTGCGCCTCAGCGACACCTTCACGCAGCTCGCCGACAAGACGAAGATCCCGGCCAAGGACTTCACCGCCGCCGCCAAGAAGTCCGGCGGACTCGGCCTGCCCGGTTACGCCAAGGGCCGCCTGGAGGGTTACGCGTTCCCCGCGACCTACCAGTTCCCGCCGAAGTCGAGCGCGGCCGCGATCCTCACGAAGATGGTCGACCGCTTCAAGGAGACCGCCGACCGGACCGGCCTGGAGGCGGGCGCCAAGGACCTCGGCCGCACCCCGCACGAGATCATGATCATCGCGAGCATCATCCAGGCGGAGGCCGGGCGCCAGGAGGACATGGGCAAGATCTCCCGCGTCGTCTACAACCGGCTCGCCCACCAGCCGGAGATGCACCTGAAGATGGACAGCACGGTCATGTACGCGCTCGGCAAGTACAAGACGGCCGCCACCTTCGCCGAGACGAAGACGCCGTCGAAGTACAACACCTACCTGCACCTGGGCCTGCCGCCCGGCCCCATCGCCAACCCGGGCGACCACGCGATCGAGGCCGCGCTCAACCCGACACCGGGCACGTGGCTGTACTTCGTCGCCACCGACCCGAAGAGCCAGGTCACCAAGTTCGCCACCACGGACGCGGAGTTCCAGGTGCTGCTGAACGAGTACAAGAAGAACGGCGGCTGAGCGGGCGGCGGCTCCCGCCCGTCGCGGACGTCTCCCGGAAGGGGCCCTTCCACCAGGGCCCCTTCCGCTACGGCGGGCACTTCTCGTCGCGGCGGGCCCTCTTCAAGGGCCTCTACCGTTGTGGCGGGTCCTTTCCCAGGCTCTCCGTTGTGGCAGGCGCCCTTTTCGTTACGGCAAGCCACCCCGACGCCACCCGCCGTCGCGGGCGGGCGCAGGTCGGGGGGATCGCTTCTCACGTCGGACGCACTCCCCGCCGCGACGGCCCGCCCAAGTGGTGGTGTTCTCCCGGCCGCCGATGTCGGCCGGATCGGCGGCCAGGGGTAGGGTCCTGTGGCTGGAGAAGGAGGGGTTTCATGCGGGCAGCGGTACTCGGTTCGCCGATCGCGCATTCGCTCTCGCCGTACCTGCACAGGGCGGCCTACCGGGCGATGGGCCTCGACGACTGGACCTACGACGCCTTCGAGTGCGACGAGGCGGCGCTGCCCGCGCGGATGGCGGGCCTGCGCGGTGAGGCCGGGCAGTGGGCGGGGCTGTCGCTGACGATGCCGCTCAAGCGGGCCGTGCTGCCCCTGCTGGATACCGTCTCCGAGCTGGCCGTCGAGGTCGGCGGAGCCAACACGGTGGTCTTCCGGGACGGCTCCGCCCATGGTGAGAACACCGATGTCTACGGGATCGAGCGGGCGCTGGCCGAGGCGGGCGTGCCGCGGCCGGGTTCGGCGCTGGTGCTGGGCGGGGGAGCGACCGCCGGTTCCGCGCTGGCGGCCCTGCGGAACCTGGGGCTGGAGCGGGTGACGCTGGCCGTACGGGATGCGGGGCGGGCGGCCGGGACGGCCGCGGTGGCCGAGCGGCTGGGGGTGGCGCTGCGGGTGGCGCCGCTGGACGAGCTCGATGACCTGCTCGGGGTGGACCTGGTGATCTCCACGCTGCCCGGCGGCGCCGCCGACGGTCACGCGGGGTCGCTGGCGGGGGTGCCGGCGTTGTTCGACGTGGTCTACGCTTCGTGGCCCACGAAGGCGGCGGCGAGCGTGCTGGAGGCGGGCGGGCGCGTGGTGGGCGGGTTCGCGATGCTGCTGCACCAGGCGGTGCGGCAGGTGGAGCTGATGACCGGCCGCGCGGACGTGCCGGTCGAGGCCATGCGCGCGGCCGGCGAGGCGGAGATCCTCAGGCGGGCCAGTCGAACGGGTTGATGATGCTGACGCCCGTGCCCGCGAAGTCCTTGACGTTGCGGGAGACGATGCTCCAGCCGTGGACCTTGGCGGTGGCCGCGAGCAGGCCGTCGGGCGTCGGGAGCGGCCTGGCGCTGTTGAGGCGCCCCCACTCCTCGGCGATCTCCGGCGTGACGGGCACGATCCGGTCCTGGAACGACTGGTAGAGGCGGGCCAGCCAGCGCTCCAGGACGAGTGCCTGCTGGGGGTCGCGCTGGCGGCGCAGCTCGATGCCGCACCGGATCTCCCCGACGGACATCGTGCTCAGGTAGAGCGTCGGCCCCAGAGAGCCGTCGATCCACGACTTCACCTGCAGGCTGCCGTTGCGCTTGCGGGCCTCCGACACGACATTGGTGTCGAGGAGGTAGCCGACGCTCACCAGCCGAGGTCCACTTCGCGGGGCAGATCGCGCTGGCGGGGGAAGTCGAGGTCGTCGTCCCAGTCGGGAGCTTCGAGCAGGAACTTCTTGAAGTCGGGCTCCTGGCCCTTGAGGCGCCGATACTCGGCCATGTCGATGATCACGGCCACGTCCTCGCCGTGCCGGGTGACGATCTGGGGTCCTTCGTCGTGTGCCCGCCGCACCACTTCGCTGAAGCGCTGCTTGGCCTCCTGGAGCTGCCATGAGGACATGGACCCACCTCCTGTCTAGTCTGTCTAGATTAGCAAGCCGGCCCGGTAGCACACAGTGATAGCAAGCCGACGCTCCCGGCGCGGGATGATTCGAAGAACTCGGTGTGTTGTGGTAACGTAACTCCCTGATCGGTCCGGCATGCCTTGCTGGACGCGCAAGCGGAGGTCTCCCTCCCACCTGAGTCGCCGCCCGGCGGCCGGGTCCAGGATCACGCCGGACTACTCCGGGGAGCTTACGGCCACGAAGCCGACGAGCTCAGTGGCCCCGCATGCGCGACGTGCGGGGCTTTTCGCGTGTACAGACACGTACGTGCGAAGCTCTCGGCACGACGAGCACGTAGGGACGCAAACCTAGGAGGCCCCATCAGCACTGAGCCCCGCATCAACGAGCGTATCCGAGTTCCCGAGGTTCGCCTCGTGGGCCCGAACGGCGAGCAGGTCGGCATCGTCTCCATTCACGACGCCCTCAAGCTCGCCCAGGAGGCCGACCTCGACCTCGTCGAGGTCGCGGCCACGGCTCGACCGCCCGTGTGCAAGCTCATGGACTACGGAAAATTCAAGTACGAGTCCGCGATGAAGGCGCGCGAGGCGCGCAAGAATCAGGCGCACACGATCATCAAGGAGATCAAGCTCCGGCCGAAGATCGACCCGCACGACTACGAGACCAAGAAGGGTCACGTGGTGCGGTTCCTCAAGGCGGGAGACAAGGTCAAAGTCACGATCATGTTCCGCGGACGTGAGCAGTCGCGTCCCGAGCTGGGCTTCCGGCTCCTGCAGAAGCTGGCGGAGGACGTCACGGAGCTCGGCTTCGTCGAGTCCCAGCCCAAGCAGGACGGCCGAAACATGATCATGGTGATCGGTCCGCACAAGAAGAAGGCCGAGGCCAAGGCCGAAAAGGCCGCAGCCAAGGCACAGCGTGGCGGCGAGGAGCCTTCTCTGGGTGAGGAAGCTTCCGTACCAGGTGAGGAAGTTTCCGCACAGGAAGCGTGACCCGCGGTTCGGGTTAGCCTTACACGGCAACCCCCGAACGACGCCACTGCCGTAACGAAGACGCCGCGACCGGGTCGGCCTGCACCGACCCGGCCACCGGCACGGACGAATTGAGGGAGAGACGGCGAGATGCCGAAGATGAAGACGCACAGCGGTGCGAAGAAGCGGTTCCGGCTTACCGGCACCGGCAAGGTCAAGCGCCGTCGTGCCGCTCGCGCGCACTACAACGAGTGGAAGTCCTCCACGCTGACGCGCCGTCTCAAGGGCGAAGTGATTGTCTCCGACAATGACGTCAAGAAGATCAAGAAGCTGCTCGCTAAGTAGCGCGAACCCCCGGGGAGATACAACATGGCACGCGTGAAGCGGGCGCTCAACGCCAAGAAGAAGCGCAAGGTCGTCCTCGAACGGGCAGCGGGCTACCGCGGCCAGCGGTCGCGGCTCTACCGCAAGGCCAAGGAGCAGATGCTCCACTCGATGACGTACGCCTACCGGGACCGCAAGGACCGTAAGGGTGCGTTCCGCCGTCTGTGGATCCAGCGGATCAACGCCGCCGCCCGCCAGAACGGCATGACTTACAACCGCCTGATCCAGGGACTGCGTCTGGCCCACATCGAGGTCGACCGCAAGATCCTCGCCGACCTCGCGGTGAACGACAGCCAGACCTTCGCCACGCTCGTCGAGGCCGCCAAGAAGGCGCTGCCGGCGAACGTGAACGCGCCGGCCGCGAGCTGAGGTTTTACGGTCAAGGGGCCCACCTCCGGTGGGCCCTTTTTGCATGGCACTGGGGGACAACGTGGAGCTGACCAACATCAGGGCGCCGCGGGTGAAGGCGGCCAGGCGCCTGGCCAAGCGTTCCTTCCGCGACCAGGACCGCAGGTTCGTGGCCGAGGGCCCGCAGGCGGTGCGCGAGGCGCTCAAGCTCGACGGCGTGACGCTGGAGCTGTTCGCCACCGCGGAGGCCGAGCAGCGCCACCCCGACCTGGTCGACGAGGCGCTCTCACGCGACCTGCCGGTGCACCGCGCCAGCGGCGAGGTGATGGCCGAGCTCTCGCAGACGGTCACCCCGCAGGGGCTGCTGGCCGTCTGCCGCTTCGTGCACGTCCCGCTGGAGGAGGCGCTCGACGGCGCCCCTCGCCTGGTGGCGGTGCTGGCGCACGTGCGCGACCCGGGCAACGCCGGCACCGTGATGCGGGCGGCCGACGCGGCAGGGGCCGACTCCGTGGTCTTCACCGACGCTTCCGTGGACCCGTACAACGGCAAGTGCGTACGCGCCAGCGCCGGCAGCCTGTTCCACCTGCCGGTGGTGATCGGCAGCCCGGTGGCGGGAGCCGTACAGGCGCTCAAGGACAAGGGACTGCGGGTGCTGGCCGCGGACGGCGCGGGCGAGCGCACCCTCGACGACGTGGACCTGTCCGGGCCGACGGCGTGGATCTTCGGCAACGAGGCGTGGGGGCTGCCGGAAGAGGTACGCGCGCTGGCCGACGACGTGGTGCGAGTGCCCATCTACGGGCAGGCGGAGAGCCTCAACCTGGCCACCGCGGCAGCAGTGTGTCTCTACGCGTCCGCACGGGCTCAGCGGGTGCCCTAGGGGCGCGGAAACCCGCTATTGTCGGCCATGTAGTCGAGGAGGCGGGGTCGTGCACGGCGAAGACAGCGAAGGTCGGGTGGTGGCCTCCGTGTGCACGATCGGCATCGACGACCTTCCTGACGGGGTCATCGTCACCGACAGGTTCGGCAGGGTGCTGGCGCTCAACAAGGCGGCCGCGAGGCTGACGGGCGTACCCGTCGAACGGGCGGTCGGACGGCACATGAACGACGTCTTCCCGCTGCGCGACCACGACGGCCGCGAGTGGTGGAAGGCCCTCGACCCGGAGGGCGGGCTGCGCACCCGCACCCGTGTCCCGGAACGCCCGCTGCATCTGCCCGGAGGCCAGGAGCTCCACGTGACCGCCCGGCTGGTCCGCGAGCCCGAGCGCCGCGGCGACGTCGAACGGGTGACGATCGTCCTGCGCGACGGCGGCGCCCGCGCCCGGCTGGAACGCAGCCGCGCCGACCTGGTCTCGACCGTCGCCCACGAGCTGCGCTCCCCGCTGACCAGCGTCAAGGGCTTCACCGCGACGCTGCTGGCCAAGTGGAGCCGCTTCACCGACGAGCAGAAGCGCGTCATGCTCGACACCATCAACACCGACGCCGACCGCGTCACCCGGCTGATCACCGAGCTGCTCGACGTCTCGCGCATCGAGTCGGGCCGCATGGAGGTGCACCGGCAGGTCGTCGACGTGCCCGCGCGGGTGCGCCGGGCCATCGCCGGGCGCGTGGCCGCGGGCGAGCCCGAGGACCGCTTCCGGCTCGCCGTCGCCGACCACCTGCCCGAGACCTGGCTCGACCAGGACAAGATCGACCAGATTCTCGGTAACCTGGTGGAAAACGCTTTGCGGCACGGACGCGGAACCGTGAGCATTGACGTTCAAGCCGTCGACTATGGAGTAGCCGTGTCTGTGCGCGACCAGGGTGAGGGCATCCGCCCCGAGCTGGCCACGCGCGTCTTCCGGCAGTTCTGGCGCGGCAACAGCCGCCGGCGCGGCGGCACCGGGCTTGGCCTGTTCATCGTCAAGGGCCTGGTCGAGGCGCACGGCGGGACGATCACCGTGCAGCGTGCTCCCGAGGGCGGGGCCGAGTTCCGATTTATGTTGCCCACCGGCACGCCTGACTTCGCGTAGGTCATCGGCTCCGGTGGGCCAGCACTAGACTCAGTCTCGCTCAAGCCCTGGATACGGAGCTCTCTCTTGTCTGACTACGACCCTGTCGAGGTCACGCCCCTGCATGCCGACGAGCTGTCGCGCATGGAGGCGGACGCCGTAACGGCGATCAAGGCGGCCGGCAGCCTCGACGAACTCAAGCAGGTACGCCTGGCCCACGCCGGCGACCGTTCGCCCATCGCGCTGGCCAACCGCGAGATCGGCGCGCTGCCCCCGGCGGCGCGCGCCGAGGCGGGCAAGCGCATCGGCGCCGCCCGCAAGGCCGTGGGCGAGGCGCTGGCCGCCCGCCAGGCCGAGCTGGAGGCCGAGCGCGACGCCCGCGTCCTTGTCGAGGAGACCGTCGACGTCACCCTCCCGTGGGACCGCCGGCCGCAGGGGGCCCGTCACCCCCTGACCACGATGCAGGAACGCATCGCCGACACCTTCGTCGCCATGGGCTACGAGGTCGCCGAGGGCCCCGAGCTCGAAGGCGAGTGGTTCAACTTCGACGCGCTCAACATCTCCAAGGACCACCCGGCCCGCTCCGACCACGACACCTTCTTCGTGGAGTCGGCCGACTCGGGCATGGTGCTGCGCACGCAGACCTCACCGGTGCAGATCCGCGCGCTGCTGCAGCGCGGCGTGCCGTGCTACGTGGTCTCGCCGGGCAAGACCTTCCGCACCGACGAGCTCGACGCCACCCACACCCCGGTCTTCCATCAGGTCGAGGGCCTGGCGGTCGACGAGGGCCTGACGATGGCGCACCTGAAGGGCACGCTCGACCGCTTCGCCGAGGTCATGTTCGGCGAGGGCATCACCACGCGCTTCCGGCCGCACTACTTCCCCTTCACCGAGCCGTCGGCCGAGATGGACCTCAAGTGCTTCGTCTGCCGCGGCACCAGTGCTGTGCCGGGCAACCCGCCGTGCCGTACCTGCAAGAGCGAGGGCTGGATCGAGTGGGGCGGCTGCGGCATGGTCAACCCGCGGGTGCTCGTCGCGGGCGGCGTCGACCCGGCCCGCTACAGCGGCTTCGCCTTCGGCATGGGCATCGAGCGCACGCTGATGTTCCGCCACAACGCCGAGGACATGCGCGACATGGTCGAGGGTGACGTCCGCTTCTCGCTCCCGTTCGGAATGGAGATCTGATGAAGGCCCCGCTTTCCTGGCTGCGGGAGTACGTCGATCTGCCGCCGGTCACCGCCCACGAGGTCGCCGAGCGGCTGACCGCTGCCGGGCTCAAGCTGGAGCGGATCATCTCCCACGGCCACGACGTCAAGAACGTCGTCGTCGGCGAGGTCCTCGAGATCGAGGAGCTCACCGGCTTCAAGAAGCCGATCCGCCACTGCAAGGTCGAGGTCGGCGAGGCGACGCCGCGCGAGATCGTCTGCGGCGCCGGCAACTTCGTGGCCGGCGACCGCGTCCCGGTCGTGCTGCCCGGCGGCGTGCTGCCCGGCGGTTTCGAGGTCGGCGCGCGCAAGACCTACGGCCGGCTGTCCGAGGGCATGATCTGCTCCGAGCGTGAGCTCGGGCTCGGCGACGACCACGACGGCATCATGGTCCTGCCGCCCGAGACGCCCATCGGCACCGACGTGGTCGAGCTGCTCGGCCTGCGCGACGACGTCATCGAGATGGAGATCACCCCCGACATCAGCTACGCGATGTCGATGCGCGGCGTGGCCCGCGAGGCGGCCATCGCCTTCGGCGTGCCCTTCCGCGACCCCGCCGCGCTCCAGCCGCCCGCCGCCGGCGAGGAGGCGTGGCCGGCGTGGATCGCCGACGCCACCGCCTGCGACCGGTTCGTGCTGCGCGAGGTGCGCGGCTTCGACCCGGCCGCGCAGAGCCCCCTCTGGATGCGGGTACGGCTGACGCGCGCCGGCATGCGGCCGGTCTCGCTGGCCGTCGACATCACCAACTACGTGATGCTGGAGATGGGCCAGCCCCTGCACGCGTTCGACCGGGCCAAGCTCACCGGCGAGATCGTCGTACGCCGCGCCGAGCCCGGCGAGCGCCTGGAGACCCTCGACCACGTGGTGCGCGAACTCCACCCCGAGGACATCCTCATCACCGACCAGTCGGGGCCGATCTCGATGGCCGGCACCATGGGCGGCCTGGCCACCGAGATCTCCGAGACGACCACCGACGTGGTCATCGAGGCGGCGCACTTCTCCGCGCCCGGCATCTCGCGCGAGTCGCGCGCCCACAACCTGGTCTCGGAGTCGTCCAAGCGCTTCGAGCGCGGCGTCGACCGCGAGCTGCCGGTGGTCGCCACCTGGCGGGCGGTCACCATGCTGGCCGAGCTGGGCGGCGCCGCCATCCAGCCGGGGCTCACCCACGCCGAGGTCGAGGTGGAGCCGGCGCGCATCGCCATCCCGGCCGCCTACCCGGGTCAGGTGGGCGGCGTGCCGTACCCGAAGGAGACCGTGGTGCGGCGCCTGGAGCAGGTCGGCTGCACGGTCGCCGACGGCGACGACCCGGCGATCCGCCGGGGCGGCGTCGCGCCGACCGCGGTGGTCACCGGCGGCGAGATCGCGGCCAGGCTGGCCGTCACCGGCCCCGACATGATCACGGTGACGCCGCCGTCGTGGCGCACCGACCTGACCGACCCGGCCGACCTGGCCGAGGAGGTCATCCGGCTCGAAGGGTACGAGGGGCTGCCGTCGGTGCTGCCCAAGGCGCCCGCCGGCGCCGGCCTCACCGAGACGCAGCGCCTGCGCCGGCGCGTCGGGCGGGTGCTGGCCGACCACGGCTACGTCGAGGTGCTGTCCTACCCGTTCATCGGGCAGGCCGACCTCGACCACCTGCAGCTTCCCGCGGACGACGATCGCAGGCGGGCCACCCGGCTGACGAACCCGATCTCCGACGACGAGCCGTACATGCGCACCACGCTGCTGCCCGGCCTGCTCAAGACGCTGGTACGCAACGTGGGCCGGGGCTTCCCCGACGTGGCGCTGTTCGAGTCCGGCCTGGTCTACCGCGCCAAGCCCGACGCCCCGGCGACCGCGCCGGTCTTCGGCGTGGAGCGCGCCCCCGACGGGGAGGAGCTCGCCGCGCTGGAGGCCGCGCTGCCCGCCCAGCCGGAACGGCTGGCCGTCGTGCTGGCCGGTGAGTTCGACCGCTCCGGCTGGTGGGGCAAGGGCCGCCAGGCCACCTGGGCCGACGCCGTCGAGGCTGCCAGGATGGCGGCCGCGCAGGCAGGGGTGGAGCTGCGGGTCGCCGCCGACCAGCACGAGCCGTGGCACCCTGGCCGCTGCGCCGCCCTCTACGCCGGCGACACGCTGGTGGGTCACGCGGGCGAACTGCACCCGCGCGTCGTCGAGGCCTACGGCCTGCCGCCGCGCACCTGCGCGATGGAGCTGGAACTGACCCGCCTCGACCTGCGGGGCCCGGTGAACGCGCCCGCCGTGTCCTCCTACCCGGTGGCCACCCAGGACGTCGCCCTGATCGTCGCCGCCGACACCCCGGAAGCCTCGGTGGCCGCCGCGCTGCGCGAGGGGGCGGGCGACCTGCTGGAGTCGATCCGGCTGTTCGACGTCTACACCGGGGCGCAGGTGGGCGAGGGGAACAAGTCCCTGGCCTACACGCTGCGCTTCCGCGCACCGGAGCGGACGCTGACGGTGGAGGAGACGACGGCGGCCCGTGACGCGGCGGTCGCGCTGGCCGCCGACCGCGTGGGCGCTTCGCTACGCGGAGCCTGACGGGAGGCGGGCACGGCGTTCGGCCGTGTCCGCCTTTCAGAGCTGGTCGATCTCGGTGAGGTCGATGTCGATGGTGAACGGCACGTGCACCTTGAGCCGGTCATGGAAGATTCCGGCGACGGTGTAGCTCCCGGTCGACGGCTCCAGTGCGTAGACGTGGACCATCAGCTGGCCCTCCGCGTTCTCGACGCGCCAGAAGTAGGGGATGCCCGCCCGCGCGTAGAGCACGGGCTTGCGCTCCCTGTCACGCACCCTGGAGTCCGGGGAGACGACCTCAACGGCCAGAAGAAGGTCGTCGGCGTCGTAGAAGGTCGCGTCGGGCTGGATGCGGGCCCCCGGGCCCAGGATGATCAGATCTGGCTCGGGGCGCTGGGTCGCGGACAGCCGCACGCTCATCTGGCGCCGCACCCTGTGATCGCTCGGCACCGAACCGCGAAGCGCCTTCTCCAGAAGGTAGAGCGCGGAGGTGTGGAAGTCTCGCTGGGGGCTCTCGAAGACCAAGCTTCCGTCAATCAACTCCGTGTGCGCAGGCAATCCCGGAATGCGATCGAGGTCCTCCGCGACGAAGCCTTTCGGGGGCGGGAAGACCCAGTCGGGAAGCGATAGTGGCTTTCAGGCATATCTATGCTCACCGCTTCGGCCGTCAGGGTTTTACGGTAGCAATCTATGAAGGACGGGGCTGTGCGAAACCTGCTGGTGTTCGGTGAGCGGGGTGACGCCGAGGCGGTGGCCGAGGCGCTGGGGGAGTGGCTGGGCGAGGTGCCCCGGGTGGTGCGGGAGACCCTGGCGGGCGAGGACGACGCCGAGGACGCGCAGTGGGTCGTGGTCGTCGAGGACCTGCCCGCGGAGCTGGCCGGCGAGGTCGAGGCGCTGGCCGAGGAGTATGACGGGTGGCGGGAGAGCCTCTAGCCGACGTGAGGAGAACGGATGCGTGTCGCGGTCTTGTCCGATGTGCACGGGGTGCTGCCCGCCCTGGAGGCGGTGCTGGGTGAGGCGGACGTGCGGGGCGCGGACCTGCTGGTGCTGACCGGCGACGTGGCCGCGGGGCCGATGCCGGTCGAGACGATCGATCTGCTGGTCTCGCTGGGGGATCGGGCGCTCTGGGTCGGCGGCAACGCCGACCGGGAGCTGGTGGAGGCGGCTCGGGGGCAGGGGTCGGAGTTCGCGATCTCGCGGTGGGCGGGGGAGCGGCTGCGGGATGATCAGGTTGGCGTGCTCGCCGCTTTGCCCGCCCGGCAGGAGCTGGATCTGGGACGCTTGGGGCTGACGTTGTTCGTGCACGGGACACCGCGCAGTGACGACGAGGTCGTGCTCGTCGACAGTTCGCTGGAGCGGTGGCGGCAGGTGCTGGACGGGGAGCCGGCCGACACGGTGGTGCTGGGGAACACGCACATGCCGTTCGCGCGGCTGGCCGATCGGCGGCTGATCGTGAACCCGGGTTCCGTGGGCATGCCGTACGGGACGGACGGGGCTCATTGGGCGCTGCTCGACTCCGTCAGCGGGGCGGTGACGTTGCGGCGGACCCCCCTCGATGCCGCGGAGGTGGCGGCTCGGCTGGTGGCGGAGTCGGGGTTCGACGGGATCGAGGAGTGGGTCGCGGAGTACGTGCGGGAGGTCTACTCCGACGCGGTGGCGCTGACGGCGTTCGCGAGGCGCGAGGGCCGGTGAGACCGCACCCCGTCAGGGTGCGGCCAGTGCGCGGCGGGCCTTTTCGGCCAGGGCGTGTTCGTCGGTGCGGGCGTCGTAGCGGCGGAACTTCGGCAACGCTCCGGCCAGGGCGACCACCGCGCCCACGCACAGCAGGCCGCCCACGCCCAGTGCGAAGCGGGCACCGCCGAAGGCGGCCATCGCTCCGGCGCGGGCGTTGCCCAGCATGGGGCCGCTGGCGTATGACAGCAGTTCGATGCCGGCCAGGCGGCCGCGCAGCTCGTTCGGGATGGTCTGGTTCCACATGGTCGAGCGGAAGATGCCGCTGATCATGTCGGCGGCGCCCGCCAGCGCGAGGCAGAAGAAGACCGCGAACAGGTTCGGCACCACCGCGGCCAGCGCCACGGCCACGCCCCACAGCCCGGCGGCCACGATCACGCCCAGGCCGTGCCGGTGCACGCGTGCCGTCCAGCCGCCGGTGAGGGAGGCGATCAGGGCGCCCACCGCGCTGGCCGAGTAGAGCAGCCCGACCGCCTGCGGCGCGCCCAGCTGCTTGGCCAGGAACGGGAACAGCGCCGTCGACATGGCGAAGACCATCGCCGCGATGTCGACCAGGTAGGTGCCCATGAGGTCGCTGCGCCGCCAGGCGTAGCGGACGCCCTCGGCCAGCGTTTTCAGTGAGGCGGGCCGCGCCTCCTCGTGCGGCGGCACCGCGCGCATCCGCCACAGCAGCACCAGTGACAGCGCGAACGACGCCGTGTCCAGCCCGTAGGCGAGGGCGGTGCCGTAGGTGGCCACGAGCAGGCCGCCCAGGGCGGGCGCGGCGATGGCGCCGATGTTCCAGCGCAGGCTGGCCAGCACCGCGGCCGCCGGGAGCTGGTCGTGCCGGACGACCTGCGGGATGAGCGCCTCAAGGCTGGGCCGCTGCAGGCAGGTCAGACCCATCGCGATCGCGCCGACCACGTACAGCACCCACACCTGCGGGCGCGGCAGCATCGCGTTGACGGTCAGCAGGCCCGAGGTGACCAGCAGGCCCACCTCGCTGAACAGCACGATCTTGCGCCGGTCGAGCGCGTCGGCGATCGCCCCGCCCCACAGCCCGCACACGACCATCGGCACGAACTCGGCCAGGCTCATCAGTCCCACGGCGACGTAGTCGCCGGTCAGCTCCATCATCTGGAACGGCAGCGCCACCATGGTGACGAACGTGCCGAACATCGTGATCACCCCGGAGACCATGAGCAGCCGGTAGTCACGCGAGTCGCGCAACGGGCCCAGGTCGGGTGCGATGCGTTTGATGAGGGAGAACACGAGGTGACATTGTCCGTTCTGCCCGCGCGCGAGCTCAAACGGTTTTCTCCCGGACGTGGGGAAGGGCCCTCCCGGCGACCGGGAGGGCCCTTCCCCACGGGGTTCAGGCGGGGACCTTGTCGAGGAAGCCCAGGACCCGCTGGATCCTGCCGTCCTCGGCCAGCTCCGCCACGTCGAACCCGACCGCGATCGGCTCGCCGCCGGGCGCGCCGAGGTGCCAGGTGAAGCGGGCCACGTTGTGGTGGGTCTCGAACACCTCGCCCGGGGTGAAGACCATGCCGGGGAACATCCCCTGCGCCCCGGCGATCACCGCGGCGATCGCCTCATGGCCGGTGACGGCGGCCAGCGGGTCGGTGTAGACGCCGTCCTCGGCCCACACGTCGGCGACGGCCTTGGCGCGGGCGTCGGCGTCGGTCTCGTTCCAGGCGGCCACATAGCGCTCGACCAGGTTTTCCATGATGGTTTGTCCTCTCTCGGATTATCGGATCAGCGGCGGGCCCTGCGCAGGCCCATGATCTGCAGTTCGGCCAGCACGCCGACCACCAGCGCCTGGGCGATGGCCCACACGGCGCCGATCGTGGTGAACTCCACCAGCCCGAACGCCACGGCGGCCACCCCGGCCAGCGTCCAGGCGATGTTGACGGCGACGACGGCCTTGGTGCCGGCGAGGCTGATCTCGCGGCGGGTGCCCAGTACGGCCACGGCGGCGCCGTACGCGAGCAAGAAGGCGCCGAGGGCCCGCAGCATCCCCGAGCCGGGCCCCAGGAGATCGCTGAGCAGCGGCGCGGCGACCAGGTAGGCCAGGCCGTTGGCGCCGGTGACGAGGGCGTCGGCGACGAGCACGGTGCGCAGGAACTTGGTCCGGTCGGCGGTGACGGGTACGGCGGTCATCTCGGTTCTCCTCGCGGGTGATTCCGACAGCGGGCGTTCCCGTAAGCGGGTGTTTCCGGTGCCGGGTGTTTCCGACACAGGAACCGTGTCATCGGGGGCATAGCCGGTGCGATTACGCGCCAGGTAATGGAGGTGGCTATGTACCCCGTGACCTGCGGAGACTTCTCGGGAGAAATCGGGAAACCGGCCCGCGGCGCCGTACGCCTCGTTACTGTCTCTTTGCAATCACGCGAACACGAGGAGTGAGTCGATGGATCTGCTGGCCCGCGCGCGGGAGCTCAAGCCCGAGCTGGTGCACTACGCGACGTCCGGCAGGTTCCAGCGCGAGCTGACCGCCGTGCTCGACCGCTTCTACGCCGGCGGGCGGCCGCAGGACGAGGCGAACGCCTTCCTGCCGGTCGACTACTTCGTGCACCAGCACAAGCTCGGCGGCGGCGGCACGGTCGTCGACCGGTTCGTGCACGAGCACCCGGGCCTCGACGCGGCCGACCACGAGCTGCTGCTCAGCTGGAAGGACGTGGTCGAGGGCGTCTTCGAGGTGACCGGGTTCGACGGCCCGGCGCTCATCCTGTTCAACCACGTGGACGAGCTGACCTACCGCACGCTGTCCAACCTGGGTGAGGAGGCGTTCGCGCCGCTGACCGAAGGCATGTTCGTGGTCGGCAGGCTCATCCCGCTCGGCCGCGACTGGCTGATCAGCGCCACCCCGTCGGTGCACACCGCGCAGGCGCGCGGGCGGCTGGTCGCGGCGGCCGCGCACGTGGCGCTGGAGAATCCGGCCGCCGCCTACCGCAATCCGGACCTGCTGGCCGCGGCCCGGCGTACGCAGGCCGAGCAGCGCCGCTGCTTCATCTCCTACTTCGGCTCCGACCAGGTCGTGGTGGCGGGCGCGGAGGTGGCGGCGAAGATCCAGGGCTATCTCGGCTACCAGGCCGAACGGCTCGGCGGGCGGGTCGACGCCGAGATCCCCGAGCACGTGTCGCGGGCCGGGAGCGTGGCCCTGATCTTCGATGAGACCGACGGCCTGGGCTACTACGCGGAGTTCGCCCGGCTGGCCGAGATCTTCGACCGGCCCGGCCTGGTCGCCCGGCGCGAGGGGCGCGACCTGGTGACCTCCTACCTCAAGGGCGACGCGGTCTCGCCGGTGCCGATCGTCCGCCTGGCCGAGCGCGACCACGCCAAGGCCGGCGAGCTGTTCGCGGGGCTGCTGGGCCGGCCCGGCTTCCTGTGGGAGCGCAGCGGGCAGGCGCTGCTGCGCACCCACAAACCCGGCTATTTCGACGGCCCGCGCCTGCCCACGGTCGTGCCGCCCACCCGCGCGGTCGCCGAGCACACCGGCGGCTGAGCGCCGTGGGCCGCGGGGCATGCGGCCCACGGCCGAACTTCCGGGGGCGGAGGCGCGCCCGTCAGCCGCCCAGGACCTCGCGCCGCAGGTGTGTCTTGAGGATCTTGCCGCCGGGGTTGCGGGGCAGTTCGTCCTCGCGGAACCAGAAGTGGGCCGGGATCTTGAACTTGGCGATGCGCTCGGCCAGGAACGAGCGGACCTCCTCGGCGGTGGTCGCGGTGCCCGGCTTGAGCCGCAGCACGGCGCCGACCTCCTCGCCCAGCTCGTCGTGGGGCACGCCGATGACCGCCGCGTCGTCCACGGCCGGATGCTCGAAGAGGGCGGCCTCGACCTCGGCGCAGTAGACGTTCTCCCCGCCCCTGATGACCATGTCCTTGGCCCGGTCGACGATGTAGACGAAGCCCTCCTCGTCGATCCTGGCCAGGTCGCCGGTGTGGAGCCAGCCGCCGACGAAGGTCTCGGCGGTGGCCTGCGGCTTGTTCCAGTAGCCCATGATGACGTTGGGCCCGCGTACGCACAGTTCGCCGACCTCGCCCGCGGCCAGTACCTCGCCCATCGGGTCGACGACCCTGACGTCCACGACCGCGGAGGGCAGGCCGATGCTGTCGGGCTTGGCCTGGTAGTCGGGGCCGCCGTTGCCGACGGCCAGCGCGGTGGTCTCGGTCATGCCGTAGCCGTTGGAGGCCGAGCGCTCGGGCATGTTCTCGTTGATGCGCTCCAGCAGCTTGGGCGGGGCGGGGGCGCCGCCGTAACCGAGCGTGGTCAGCGAGGACAGGTCGCGCTTGCCGAAGTCGGCGTGGGACATCAGCTGCCACGCGTTGGTCGGCACGCCGATCATCGCGGTGACCTTCTCGCGCTCGATGAGCTCCAGGGCCTGCCCGGCGTCCCACTTGTACATGAGCACGAGACCGCCGCCGGTGAACATGGTCGTGGTCAGCGCGGAGAAGCATCCCGTCACGTGGAACAGCGGCACCGTCAGCAGCGTCACCCTGCGCACGCCCGCCGCGGCGCCGATGTCCTTTCCGGCCAGCGCGACCGCGCGCAGCAGCCCGTAGGCGACGGTCATGGGCGACTGGCCCAGGTTGCGGTGGCTGCCGAGCGCGCCCTTGGGCCGCCCGGTCGTGCCGGAGGTGTAGAAGATCGTGGCCGGGTCCTCGGGGCCCAGCTCGACGGCGGGCAGCGTGACGTCGGCGGCGACCTCGCCCATGACCTCCTCGAAGGAGCGCGCGCCCGCGGGCGCCTGACCCCGGGTGACGATCAGCGGGACGCCGGTGCCCGCCAGTCTGACGGCGCGCTCGCCGTCGGCGATGAGCACCTTCGCGCCGGAGTCCCGCACGCCGTAGGCGAGCTCCTGCTCGGTCCACCACGCGTTCAGGGGTACGGCTATCGCGCCCGCGGCCAGCGCCGCCGAGAAGGAGACCACCCATTCCGGGTAGTTGCGCATGGCGATGGCCACCCGGTCGCCCTTGGCCACGCCGTAGTCCGTGACGAGCCGGTTGGCGAGCGTGGCCGCGCGGCGGAAGTGCTCCTCGAAGGTGATGTGCTCGTCCTCGTAGACGAGGAACACCTTCTCCCCGTGGAAGCGGCTCATCTCCAGCAGCGCCCTGAAGTGGCCGGGCGCGTGCTTCCACGTACGGACGCCCGTGTCGCCGATCTCCTCGGTCTCGAAGAGCTGGCCGGGGCCGGTGAGCTGGGCCTGGACCTGGGCGTGGCTGATGGTCATGCGCAGAACTCCCGCGTGGCTCGGCGATCCGGATAAATCACAGTACCGACCAGTAGGTACGTGACGCTAGAGCCTTGTTCTGTGAGTGATTATGCATGAAATGGGTGATTTGTCCGATCTCACCATGTGGACGGGAAGGGCGGTCTCACTTGCATGTTCATCCTCTGTTGTGCATCATCTTTCTAAGCAAGAACATGAGTTACAGTGCATGAACATGCAGGAGGTTCGATGAGGGCGGCGATCGCCGGTGCCAGCGGCTACGCCGGCGGAGAGCTGCTCCGCCTGCTGCTCGGTCACCCCAAACTGCGGATCGGCGCGCTCACCGCGGCTGCCAGCGCGGGCAGCACGCTCGGCGCCCACCAGCCGCACCTGCCCCAGCTCGCCGACCGGGTCATCGAGGAAACCAGCCCCCAGACCCTCGACGGCCACGACGTCGTCTTCCTGGCCCTGCCGCATGGCCATTCGGCCGCCGTCGCCGCCGGACTCGGGCCCGACACCATTGTCGTCGACTGCGGCGCCGATCACCGGCTCACCGACCCCGCCGCGTGGCGGGAGTTCTACGGCGGAGCCCACGCGGGCAGCTGGCCGTACGGGCTGCCGGAACTGCCCGGCCAGCGCGAGGTGCTCAAGGGCGCCCGGCGCATCGCCGTACCCGGCTGCTACCCGACCGCCGTGACCCTCGCCCTGTTCCCCGCCTTCGCCGCCGGCCTGGCCGAACCCGACGTCGTCGTGGTCGCCGCCTCCGGCACCAGCGGCGCCGGCAAGTCGCTCAAGGCGAACCTGCTCGGCAGCGAGGTCATGGGCTCGGTCAGCGCCTACGGCGTCGGCGGTGGCCACCGGCACACCCCCGAGATGGAGCAGACCCTCGGCGCCGTCGCCGGAACCGGGGTCCGGGTCTCCTTCACCCCGACGCTGGCCCCGATGAGCCGCGGCATCCTGGCCACCTGTACGGCTCCCGCCGTACCCGGGCTGACCAGGCGGGCACTGCGCGACGCCTACCACGAGGCGTACGCCACCGAGCCGTTCGTGAGCCTGCTGCCGGAGGGCGCCTGGCCCGCCACCGCGATGACCTACGGCGCCAACACCGCCGCCCTGCAGGTGACGCTCGACGAGCGCGCCGGGCGCCTGATCGCCGTCATCGCCATCGACAACCTCACCAAGGGCACCGCCGGAGGCGCGATCCAGAGCGTCAACCTCGCCCTCGGCCTGCCGGAAGAGCTCGGCCTCCCCCTGACAGGAGTTGCTCCATGAGTGTGACCGCCCCGCTTGGCTTCAAGGCCGCAGGTATCGCCGCGGGCATCAAGGCCAGCGGCAACCGCGACCTGGCCCTCGTCGTCAACGAAGGACCCTCGCGCGCCGCCGCGGGCGTCTTCACCGCCAACCGCGTGAAGGCCGCCCCCGTGCTCTGGTCGCAGCAGGTCCTGCGCGGCGGCCGGGTCCGAGCGGTCGTGCTCAACTCCGGCGGCGCCAACGCCTGCACCGGCCCCGAGGGATTCCAGGACACCCATGCCACCGCGGAGCAGGTGGCCGCCTCGCTCCAGGACTCCGCGGGCGAGATCGCGGTCTGCTCGACCGGCCTGATCGGCGAGCGACTGCCCATGGACGCGCTGCTCGGCGGCGTCGAGACGGCCGCCGAGCAGCTCTCCCGCGACGGCGGCCTGGCCGCAGCCGACGCGATCAGGACGACCGACACCGTCTCGAAGATCTCCTTCAAGCGCGGTGAGGGCTACATGGTCGGCGGCATGGCCAAGGGCGCGGGGATGCTCGCCCCGGCCCTGGCCACCATGCTCGTCGTGCTGACCACCGACGCCGACGTGACCAGCGAGGAGCTCGACGCGGTCCTGCGCAAGGCCACCGCGAAGACCTTCGACCGGCTCGACGCCGACGGCTGCATGTCGACCAACGACACCGTGCTCCTGCTCGCCTCCGGCGCCGCCGGGGTGAAGCCGGTGCTGAGGGAGTTCGAGGAGAAGGTCACCGAGGTCTGCGCCGACCTGGCCAGGCAGCTGCTCGTGGACGCCGAGGGCGCCTCCAAGGCGATCGCCATCGAGGTGGTCGGCGCCGCCTCCGAGGACGACGCGGTCAAGGTCGGCCGGACCGTCGCCCGCTCGAACCTGCTCAAGTGCGCCATCCACGGCGAGGACCCCAACTGGGGCCGCGTCCTGGCCGCGGTCGGCACCACCGACGCCGTCTTCGAGCCCGAGCGCCTCAACGTCGCCATCAACGGCGTGTGGATCTGCCGGGGCGGCGCCGTCGGCGACGACCGCGACAAGGTCGACATGCGTCCCCGCGACGTCACCATCACCATCGACCTGTCGGCGGGCACCAACTCGGCCACCATCCACACCACCGACCTGACCGCGGACTACGTCCACGAGAACTCGGCCTACTCCTCATGAGGTCGGCCTCCGCGCTCACGAAAGCGGCCACGCTGATCGAGGCGCTGCCCTGGCTGACCCGCTTCCAGGGAGCCACCGTCGTCATCAAGTACGGTGGCAACGCCATGACCGAAGAGTCGCTCAAGGCGGGATTCGCGGAGGACATCGTCTTCCTGCGCTACGCCGGTCTCAAGCCGGTCGTCGTCCACGGCGGCGGCCCCCAGATCAGCAAGGCGCTCGACCTGCACGGGATCGAGTCGACCTTCACCGCCGGGCTGCGCGTGACCTCGCCCGAGGCCATGGAGGTCGTCAGGATGGTCCTGGTCGGCCAGGTCAACCGCGAGGTCGTCGGCCTGGTCAACCGGCACGGCCCGTTCGCGGTCGGGCTGTCCGGCGAGGACGCCAACCTCTTCACCGCCGAGCGCAAGCACGCCGTCGTCGACGGTGAGAAGGTCGACATCGGCCAGGTCGGCGAGATCGTCCACGTCGACCCCAGCGCCCTGCGCGCGCTCATGGACGACGGCCGCATCCCGGTCGTCTCCAGCGTCGCCCGCGGCGAGGACGGCCAGATCTACAACGTCAACGCCGACACCGCCGCCGCCGCGCTGGCCGTGGCGCTCAAGGCGGAGAAGCTCATCGTCCTGACCGACGTCGAAGGCCTGTACGCCAACTGGCCCGACGACAGCGACGTCATCGGCAAGCTCAAGGCCGCCGAGCTCGAAGAGCTGATGCCCACCCTGTCCAGCGGCATGGTGCCCAAGATGGGCGCCTGCCTGAGCGCGGTCCAGGGCGGCGTCAACCACGCCCACGTCCTCGACGGCCGCGTCCCGCACTCCCTGCTGCTAGAGATCTTCACCGACGAAGGAATCGGAACCATGGTGATGCCCTGATGAGCCTGTTCGAGAGGTTCGAGAAGTCGTTCATGCCGAACTACGGCACCCCGCCGGTCGCCCTGGTCCGCGGCGAGGGCAGCGCGGTGTGGGACGTCGACGGCAGGCGCTACCTCGACTTCATCGGCGGCATCGCGGTCAGCTCGCTCGGCCACGCCCACCCGGCGCTGGTCGAGGCGGTCTCCCGGCAGGTCGCCACGCTGGCCCACACCTCCAACCTGTTCGTGCACGAGCCCGAGGTCCTGCTCGCCGAGAAACTGCTCGGGCTGCTGAAGGAGCCGGCCAAGATCTTCCTGGCCAACTCCGGCACCGAGGCCAACGAGGCCGCGTACAAGCTCGCGCTCAAGTACGGCCGGCGTGAGGGCCGGCGCTACTTCGTCGCCGCCGAGAACGGCTTCCACGGCCGCACCATCGGCTCCCTGTCGCTGACCGGCAAGAAGGCCATCCGCGACCAGTTCGGCCCGTTCCCGGTCGAGGTCAGGTTCGTCCCCTACGGCGACGCCGAGGCCCTGCGCGAGGAGGTCGGCGGCGAGTGCATCGCGGTCTTCCTAGAGCCCACTCAGGGTGAGGCCGGCGTCGTCCCCCCGCCGGACGGCTACTTCCAGGCCGTCAGGGAGATCTGCGACTCCACCGGCGCGCTCATGGTCGCCGACGAGATCCAGTCGGCGATCGGACGCACCGGCCACTGGTTCGCCCACCAGGCCGACGGCGTCGTCCCCGACATCCTCACGCTGGCCAAGGGCCTGGGCGGCGGGCTGCCGATCGGCGCCTGCGTCGGCTTCGGCGAGGCCGGCACACTGTTCGCCAAGGGCGACCACGGCTCGACGTTCGGCGGCAACCCGGTCTCGTGCGCCGCGGCGCTGGCCGTACTGGAGAACGTGGATCTCGAACACGTGCAGAAGGTCGCCGTGCAGCTGCGCACCGGCCTGGAGGCGATCGAGCACCCGCTGCTTAAGGGCGTGCGCGGCCGCGGCCTGTGGCTGGGCGCCGTCCTCACCTCCGACGTCTCGGCCGCCGTGCAGAAGGCCGCCGCCGACGCGGGCTTCCTGGTCAACGCCCTGCAGCCCGACGCGGTACGGCTCGCGCCCCCGCTGGTGGTCACCGACTCCGAGGTGCAGTCCTTCGTGGACGCCTTCCCCAAGATCCTCGCCGAGGCCGCACCATGACCAGGAGACACTTCCTCAAGGACGACGACCTGAGCCCGGCCGAGCAGGCCGAGGTGCTGGAGCTGGCCGCCGCGATGAAGAAGGACCGCTACGGCTACCGCCCCTTCGAGGGGCCCAAGACCGTCGCCGTCCTGTTCGACAAGCCCTCCACCAGGACCCGCGTCTCCTTCGCCGTCGGCGTCGGCGAGCTGGGCGGCCTGCCTCTGATCATCGACGGCGGCGCCTCCCAGATGGGCCGCGGCGAGCCCATCGAGGACAGCGCCCGCGTCCTGGAGCGCCAGTGCGCCGCCATCGTCTGGCGCACCGCGGGCCAGGAGCGCATCGAGGCGATGGCCGAGGGCACCACGGTCCCGGTCGTCAACGCGCTGACCGACGAGTACCACCCCTGCCAGATCCTCGCCGACCTGCAGACCGTCCGCGAGCGTTTCGGCACCACGAAGGGCCTGACCCTCGCCTACGTCGGCGACGGCGCCAACAACATGGCCCACTCCTACCTGCTGGGCGGCGCCACCGCCGGCATGCACGTGCGGATCGGCGCCCCGAACGGCTACCAGCCGGACGCCGTCATCCTCGACCGGGCCGCCGCCATCGCGGCCGGGACCGGCGGCTCGGTGGTCTCGCTGAGCGACCCGGCCGCCGCCGTCCGGGGCGCGCACGTGATCGCCACCGACACCTGGGTCTCCATGGGCCAGGACGGCAAGGACGAGCGCGTCGCCGCGCTCATGCCCTTCCAGGTCAACACCGAACTGCTGGCCCACGCCGCCGGTGACGCGATCGTGCTGCACTGCCTGCCCGCCTACCGGGGCTACGAGATCACCGCCGACGTCCTCGACGGCCCGAAGAGCGCCGTGTGGGACCAGGCGGAGAACCGGCTGCACGCCCAGAAGGCGCTGCTGCACTGGCTGGTGAACAGCTGAGATGACCATCCCGATGACCAAGGTCGCCCGCCAGGCGAAGATCACCGAGCTGCTTCAGCGGCAGGCGGTCCGCTCGCAGCCCGAGCTGGCCAAACTGCTGGCCGAGAGCGGCGTCGAGGTCACCCAGGCGACGCTCTCACGCGACCTCGACGAACTGGGGGCGCTCAAGTTGCGTGCCGAGGACGGCTCGCTGGTGTACGCGCTGCCCGGCGAGGGCGGCGGCCGCATCCCGCTGGCCAGGCTCGGCACCGGCGAGACCCCGGCCGCCAGGCTCCACCGCATCGCCGAGGAACTCCTGGTCTCGGCCGAGGCCAGCGCGAACCTGGTCATCGTGAAGACCCCGCCCGGCGCGGCCCAGTTCCTCGCCTCGGCGATCGACCACGCCGACTGGGAGTCGATCCTCGGCTGCGTGGCCGGGGACGACACCGTCCTCGTCATCGCCCGCGACCCGCAGGGCGGCGCCGGCGTCGCGCAGTCGCTGCTGAAGGTGGCCGACCGACGAAGCTAGCCCGCTGACCGCGGGCTCTTCGCGCCACCATCAGTCACCGAATCGGAGAAGACACCATGACCGAGAGAGTAGTTCTCGCATATTCCGGCGGCCTCGACACCTCCGTCGCCATCCCGTACCTCGCCGAGAAGATGAACGCCGAGGTGATCGCCGTCGCGGTCGACCTCGGCCAGGGCGGTGAGGACATGGACGTCATCCAGAAGCGGGCCCTCGACTGCGGCGCGGCCGAGTCCGTCGTGGTCGACGCCAAGGAGGAGTTCGCCGCCGACTTCTGCCTGCCCGCGCTGCGCGCCAACGCCCTCTACATGGACCGCTACCCGCTGGTCTCCGCGCTCTCGCGCCCGCTCATCGTCAAGCACCTGGTGAGCGCCGCCCAGCGCTTCAACGGCACGATCGTCTCCCACGGCTGCACGGGCAAGGGCAACGACCAGGTCCGCTTCGAGGCCGGCCTCGCCGCCCTCGCGCCCGGCCTGCGCGTCGTCGCCCCCGCCCGCGACTTCGCCTGGACCCGCGACAAGGCCATCGAGTACGCCGAGTCGAAGAACCTGCCGATCGAGACCAGCAA
Organism: Nonomuraea sp. NPDC050540; assembly: GCF_044457485.1. Taxonomy (NCBI): domain Bacteria; kingdom Bacillati; phylum Actinomycetota; class Actinomycetes; order Streptosporangiales; family Streptosporangiaceae; genus Nonomuraea; species Nonomuraea sp. NPDC050540. The sequence continues at coordinate 8,263 of NZ_JBITHA010000028.1, read as the reverse complement.
GAAGAACCCGTTCTCCATCGACCAGAACCTGTGGGGCCGCGCCGTCGAGACCGGCTTCCTGGAGGACATCTGGAACGGCCCCACCCAGGACGTCTACTCCTACACCGCCGACCCTGCCCAGCCGCGCGCGGCCGACGAGGTCGTCATCACGTTCGAGGCGGGCGTGCCGGTCAAGCTCGACGGGCGGGCGCTGACGCCGTACCAGATCGTCGCGGAGATGAACGCCCGCGCCGGCGCGCAGGGCGTGGGGCGCATCGACATGGTCGAGGACCGGCTCGTCGGCATCAAGTCGCGCGAGGTCTACGAGGCGCCCGGCGCCGTCGCGCTCATCGCCGCGCACATGGAGCTGGAGAACGTCACCGTCGAGCGGGATCTGGCGCGCTTCAAGCGGGGCGTGGACCAGCGCTGGAGCGAACTCGTCTACGACGGCCTGTGGTTCTCGCCGCTCAAGGACGCCCTGGAGTCGCTCATCGACGACGCCCAGAAGTACGTCACCGGCGACATCCGGATGACGTTGCACGCCGGCAAGGCCGTGGTCACCGGCCGGCGTTCCGAGGAGTCGCTGTACGACTTCTCGCTGGCCACCTACGACACCGGCGACACCTTCGACCAGTCCCTGGCCAAGGGGTTCGTCCAGCTGTTCTCGCTGCCCGCGAAGATCGCGGCCGCCCGGGACGCCAAGCGGGCCTGAGGTGCACTATGGTCGCGGAGGACTTCGCTGTGGAGATTGAGGAGCTGACGGTGAGTGATGGTAAGCCGATGAGGCTGTGGGGCGGACGCTTCGAAGGTGGTCCGGCCGACGCGCTGACCCGGCTGTCGGTGAGCGTGCACTTCGACTGGCGGCTCGTGCCGTACGACCTGGCCGCGTCCAGGGCGCACGCGCGGGTCCTGCACAGGGCGGGTCTGCTCACGCGGGACGAGCTCGAGCGCATGATCGGCGCGATCGACGACCTGGAGCGCGCCTGCAAGTCGGGCGAGTTCCGGCCGACCGTCGCCGACGAGGACGTGCACACCGCCCTGGAGCGCGGCCTGCTGGAACGGCTCGGCGCCCTCGGCGGCAAGCTGCGCGCCGGACGCTCGCGCAACGACCAGATCGCCACCGACCTGCGGCTCTACCTGCGCGACCACGCGCGCACGATCGTCTTCAGGCTCGTGGAGCTGGAGACGGCGCTCATGGCGCAGGCCGAGCAGCACGCCGAGACCGCCGCCCCGGGCATGACGCACCTGCAGCACGCCCAGCCGGTCTCCTTCGGCCACCAGCTGCTCGCCCACGTGCACGCCTTCGCCCGCGACATCGACCGCCTCACCGACTGGGACAAGCGCGCCGCCGTCTCCCCGCTCGGCGCCGGCGCCCTGGCCGGCTCCTCGCTCCCGCTCGACCCCGAGGCGGTCGCCGACGAGCTCGGCTTCTCCTCCGCCGCCCCCAACTCGATGGACGCCGTCGCCGAGCGCGACTTCGCCGCCGAGTTCCTCTTCGACGCGGCCATGATCGGCATGCACCTGTCGCGGCTGGGCGAGGAGATCGTCCTGTGGGCCTCGCAGGAGTTCCGCTGGATCGAGATGGACGACGCCTACTCCACCGGCTCCTCGATCATGCCGCAGAAGAAGAACCCCGACGTGGCGGAGCTGGCGCGCGGCAAGTCCGGGCGCCTGATCGGCAACCTCGTGTCCCTGCTGACCGTGCTGAAGGGCCTGCCGCTCACCTACAACCGCGACCTGCAGGAGGACAAGGAGCCCGTCTTCGACTCCGTCGACACGCTCCTGCTCGTGCTGCCCGCGATGGCCGGGCTCGTGGCCACCATGCGGGTCAACACCGCCCGGCTGCAGGCCACCGCCTCCGACGGCTTCGCCCTGGCCACCGACCTGGCCGAGCTGCTGGTCCGCAAGGGCGTCGCGTTCCGCGAGGCCCACGAGGCCGTCGGCCACCTGGTCGTCTACTGCCAGGTCAACGACGTCGAGCTCGGTGACGTCAGCGACGAGGACCTGCTCAAGGTCTCGCCGCACCTGACCCCCGACGTGCGCGACGTCCTCAACGTCCCCGGCGCCCTGGCCGCCCGCAAGGCGCCCGGCGGCACCGCGCCCGACCGGGTCCGCGACCAGCTCGTCGCGCTGCGGGAGGCGGTCGACGCGCAGGCGGCATGGGCGGCCGGATCCTGAAGCCGCTGCCGCGCTCCTTCTTCGACCGGCCCTCGCACGAGGTCGCGCCCGACCTGCTCGGGCGCGTCCTCGTGCACGGCCCCGTCTCCCTGCGCCTGACCGAGGTCGAGGCGTACGGCGGGCCGGGCGAGGACCCGGCGGCCCACACCTACCGGGGCAGAACGCCGCGTAACGCGGTCATGTTCGGCCCGCCCGGCCACCTGTACGTGTACTTCACCTACGGCATGCACTACTGCGCCAACCTGGTCTGCCTGCCGGAGGAGCACGGCTCGGCGGTACTGCTGCGCGCGGGCGAGATCGTGGACGGACTGGAGACCGCGCGATCCCGGCGCGGCGCCACGCGCCCGGCGGCCAGGCGGATGCCCGACCGCGACCTCGCGCGCGGCCCCGCCAGGCTCGCGGTCGCGCTCGGCCTGCACCGCGAGCACAACGGCCTCGACGCGATCCGCACCGGATCCGGCACCCTCGCCGTGCTGGAGGGCGAGCCGCCCGAGCGCACCCACGTCCGGTCCGGGCCGCGCACCGGGATCTCCACCGCCAAAGAGGTGCCGTGGCGGTTCTGGATCGACGGCGACCCGACCGTCTCGCCCTACAAGGCTCACGTCCCCCGGCGGCGCAGCGCGGCGGCCACCTCGGTGGGGGAGGCGCCCAGCTCGTGAGGGCTGAAGATGTGCAGGGCGTCGCCGGTGTCGATCTCCAGCATCTCGCTGCGCAGACCGAACCGGGTGCGCACATCCACCTTGACGTCCTGGATCTGCTCCCACGGCACGTGCCGGTGGCCGGCGTAGCCGTGGACGACCGTGATGCCGCTCTCGTCGGCGCGCAGCCGTACCGGGACCAGGAGATCGCGCAGTGCCATGGCGCCGACCAGCAGTGTCGCGGGGACGGCCAGGATCAACCCGCGGGTGTCTCCCGCCAGCCACCAGTACACGGCGAGAGCCGCGCACACGACAGCCCCTAGGATCTTGAGAGCGGCCAGCTCGCGACGGACCTTCCACATGGAGACCGAGCGTATCCAAGTGGCGCTCATCCGTATGGATCGGGCAGGCTGGGACCGACATCCACTACCCGGAAAGCCGAGATCGTGACCGACATTCTCGATGACCTCGCCTGGCGCGGCCTGATCGCGCAGTCCACCGACCTCGACGCCCTGCGCGCGTCGCTGGCGACCGGTCCGATCACGGCCTATTGCGGGTTCGACCCGACCGCGCCCTCCCTGCACGTGGGCAACCTGGTCCCGCTGTTCACGCTGGCCAGGATCCAGCAGGCGGGCCACCGGGCGATCGGCCTGGTCGGCGGCGCCACCGGCCTGATCGGCGACCCGGGCGGGCGCAGCACCGAGCGGGCGCTCAACCCGGCCGAGGTCGTGGCCGAGTGGGTGGCGAAGATCCGGGTGCAGGTCGAGCGCTTCCTCGACCTGTCCGACGAGGCGCGCGGCGTCATGGTCAGCAACCTCGACTGGACCGCCGAGCTGTCGGCGATCGACTTCCTTCGCGACGTGGGCAAGCACTTCCCGGTCAACCGCATGCTGGCGCGCGAGGTGGTCGCCGCCCGCCTGGCCGGTGAGGGGCTCAGCTACACCGAGTTCAGCTACCAGCTGCTGCAGTCCAACGACTACCTGGAGCTCCACCGCCGCTTCGGCTGCACGCTGCAGCTCGGCGGCAGCGACCAGTGGGGCAACATCACCGCGGGCGTCGACTTCATCCGGCGGGTCGAGGGCGCGCACGTGCACGCCCTGACCGTGCCGCTGATCACCAAGGCCGACGGCACCAAGTTCGGCAAGACGGCCGGCGGCGCGGTGTGGCTCAACCCCGAGATGACCTCGCCGTACGCCTTCTACCAGTTCTGGCTCAACTCCGACGACCGCGACATCGTGAAGTTCCTCAAGATCTTCAGCTTCCGCGGGCGCGAGGAGATCGAGGAGCTGGAGAAGTCCGTCGCCGAGCGGCCCTTCGCCCGCGAGGCGCAGCGGGCGCTGGCCGAGGAGTTCACCACGCTGCTGCACGGGGCCGGCGAGCTGGTCAAGGTGCAGGCGGCGTCCAAGGCGCTGTTCGGGCAGGGCTCGCTGGAGGAGCTCGACGCGGCCACCCTCGGCTCGGCGCTGGCGGAAGTGCCCAAGGCGGCCGTGCCGGCGCTCGGAGCCCCGTTCATCGACCTGCTGGCCGAGAGCGGGCTGGTGGAGTCGAAGTCGGCGGCGCGGCGCGCGGTCAAGGAGGGCGGCGCGTACCTCAACAACATGAAGATCACCGACGAGGCGTACGTGCCCGAGGCCAAGGACCTGCTGCAGGGGCGCTTCCTGGTGCTGCGCCGCGGCAAGAAGTCGATCGGCGGCGTCGAGGTCGGCTGAACGCGGGCGGGCCCTTCCTTCGGCGGAAGGGCCCGCCTTCGTCCGCGTCTAGTGCCGGCCCTCCTCGGGCTCGTCGGCGTTGAGCGGGGTGAGCTGGTCGGCCGGCGTCTGCCCGTTCGGCCGGGTACGTTCCCCGCGCGCCAGCACCGCCGTGTCCGGGTAGTCCGTGACGAACGCGTCCACGCCCAGCTCGATGTGCGCCCGGTACTCCGCCAGCGCGTCACCGTGCTCGGTCGGCACGCTCCCGCGCCGTAGCTGCAGCGGCAGGTACTGGTTCTCGCTCCGGAACGTGTAGACGCCGATCTTGAGCCCGGCCTTGTGCGCGTCGGAGACGAGCGAGGTGGGCGCGCCGGTGCCGCCGTCCGGGTTCAGGGGGATGGCCGAGGACTTGTCCGGGCCGATCCACTGGGCGTAGCCGGCGATCTTCGCCAGTCCTTCGGGCTTCATCATGTCGGCGTACGTGGTGGGGTCGCCCGCCGCCTTCAGGTCGTACGGCTGGCCCGTCGTCCCCAGCGCCTGCCACAGCGGCACCCGCAGCGCGCCGGCCACCCGCTTCAGGCTCGACGGCTCGAACGACTGCACCACCACGGGCCCGCGCGGCCGGTTCAGCCCGTTGCGCCGGACCGTCTCGATCAGCTTCTCCTCCAGCGGCAGGCCGATCGAGCGGAAATAGGTCGGATGCTTGGTCTCGGGGAAGACGCCGACCTCCCGGTCGTACCTCTTGGAGAGCTTCTTCGCCAGGTCGAGCACCTCCTGGAAGGTCATGACCTGGTAGTAGCCGTTGTAGACGGTGTTGCGCTGGCGGATGGCCGGCAGCCGCTCCACGGCGCGCAGCGTCTTGAGCTCGGCCAGCGTGAAGTCCTCGGTGAACCAGCCGGTGACGTTGCGCCCGTCGACGACCTTGGTGGTCCTGCGCCCGGCGAACTCCGGACGCGCCGAGACGTCGGTGGTGCCGGAGATCTCGTTCTCGTGCCGCACGACCAGCACGTGGTCCTTGGTCGGCACCAGGTCGGGCTCGATCCAGCCGGCGCCCATGGCCACGGCCAGCTCGTAGCTGCCCTGGGTGTGCTCGGGGCGGTGCCCGGCCGAGCCGCGGTGGCCGATGACGACGACCTGCGAACGCTCGGGACGGTGGTCGGCGGCGGTGGCCGCGCTCGCTCCCGCTCCGGTGAGAGGGGTCAGGACGGCGAGCGTGGTCGCTGCGATCTTTCGCACGTGGAACTCCCTGCGGCGCCATCGCCGGAGACTCTCACCGGTCGATCACCGCGGCGATTATGGTAAGGACCGAAACCTCCGGTTGTGCCAACAATCGCGAAACTTCCGGTGACATCGCGTCCTCGGTGTGCTCGGCTGCGGTTGGTGCTCAGCGGAATTCAGCGGCGCGTGAACAGGGCGACCGTGATGCCGGGGATCTCGGCCGAATGCCAGGCGGAGGCCTGTTCGAAGCCCGCCGCCTGTACCGCCGCGATCCGCGGGAGCTTCGCCGTCTTCGCCCCGCGCCACAACATCCAGACGCGTTCGCGCCCCTCCAGCGCGGCGGTGACGTCGTCGCGCTCGGGCCAGGCGAAGCCGTGCGCCTCCGGTTCCCGCGAGGCCAGGAGCACGTCGTCGGGCAGGGGCTTGGCGGCGTAGTAGAGGACGCCCTTGCGTTCGGAGCTCTGGCCGTAGACGAGGGCGTCGCCGGGGCGCGTCTTGATCCTGGCGAGGGCTCCGGGGAAGTCCGCGTACCGCCCGTTGTGGTCGCGCACGTCCAGATGCGCCGGTACGGCCAGCGCGACCGTCACCCCGGCCAGCACGGCGCCCGCGACGACGGGCAGGCGCGGCACACTGGCCGCGGCCAGCCCCGCCAGGAGGGCCAGCGCCGGAGTGGTGACAAAGAGGTAGCGGTCGACATACACAGGTGTCACCAGATGGGAGACCGCCAGCAACAGGACCGGCGGCAGCACCAGCCAGGCCAGCAGCGCGGGGCTCTCCTTCAGGCGCCACGTCAGTGCCGCCCCGAGCAGGGCGGCCGCGAACAGCAGCAGGCCGACCTCCATCGAGTCCGCCGCCATCTTGGGGAACTTCAGCAGCACGTCGGGGCCGCGTTGCGGGATCCAGCTGATCGCGTGGCGCTCGCCGTACCCGATCAGGCCGAGGGCGACGGCGGGCAGGCCGCCTATGGCGAGTGCGGCCAGCATGCGCGACCAGGTCGCGCGGCGCGCGAGCAGCAGATGCGCGGGCAGCGTGAGCACGGCGAACAGATGGGTGCAGCAGACCAGCGCGATCGCCCCGCCGTAAAGGACCCAGCGGCCGGTACGGCGCGGCTCCTCGATCGCCCGGTGCAGCGCCCAGAAGGCGAAGACCACCGCGGCGGCGGCGAACGCGTACGAGCGGGCGAAGGCGCCGTAATAGGACACGGAGGGTAGCGCCGTGAAGATCACCGCGGCCGTCACGCCCGCGGTCGTGCCGTGCAGGCGGCGGCCCAGATCGGTCAGGAACCAGGCGGCGACGCCGATGGCCAGCGCCGAGGGGAGGCGCAGCCACAGCTCCGCCGTGCCGAGCTTCACCCACAGGTGCATGAAGACGTAGTACGGCAGGAAATGGCCGTCGATGTGCTGCGACAGCTCCCACAACCCGGAGATGGAGCGTCTGGCCGCGCTGACCGTGGCGAGTTCGTCACCGTTGAGCGAGGCTATTCCGGAGCCGGACAGCGCCACCGCGGCTGCCAGTGCGGCCATCGGCCAGGGGAGCCAGGCGTACGAACGGGTCGCCGGCGGGGCTGGGCGGATGATCGTGGCAGTCACCGGGGAAGAATACGCTCGAAACATGAGCGACGTGATTCTGTTTGACCTTTATGGGGTTATCGCCCGCACGCAGACCGAGCAGGCGCGCGAGCGGCTCGTGGAGCTCGCGGGGGTGCCGGGCGAGCGGTTCTGGAAGGCCTACTGGGATTGCCGGCCGGACTACGACGCGGGGCTCGGCAGCGCGGCGTACTGGGAGAACGTGGCCGCGCGGCTCGGGACCACCTTCGCCGACGTGGCCGCGCTGACCGCGGCGGACCTGGACAGCTGGTCGGAGTCCGACCCCGAGATGGTGGCGCTGGTGAACGAGCTGGCCGACGAGGGCCGCACGCTCGGCCTGCTGTCGAACATCATCGAGGACCTGGTGCCGGTGTGGGAGCGCAGCGACTGGCTGAAGCGCTTCGCTGCACGGACCTTCTCGTGCCGGATCGGCGTGGCCAAGCCGGACCCGCGTGCCTATGAGGTGGCGGCCGGGCAGCTCGGGGTGCCCGTGGAGCGGATCCTGTTCCTCGACGACAGCGAGGTGAACGTACGGGCGGCGCGGGCGGTGGGGATGGCGGCCGAGGTGTTCACGTCGGCCGCGCAGGTCAGGAAGCTGGTCGGCGGCGCGCCGACGTGGTGATTTGACGTCACGCCGATCGCGACCTAGTCTTTGTTTTCGCCCCGGGAGCGATCCGGACGCCGTGTCAGGCGGACGGGCCCCAGGGCACAAGCCCCTTGAGACTCCGTCTCGGGTACGCGTAGAGCCACCGGAAAACTCCGTTGATTCGACACGCCCATGATGGCACGGTACGTTTTTAGGGGTTTCTTGCTGCTCGGAATTTGCGAAACGTCAAATCCTCGGATTTGACAGGAAGCAAGCCGGGTGAAACTATAGAAATACGAAATGAGCCGCTGGAAAACGCGTCCGTTTCTTGAGAACTCAACAGTGTGTTAAAAGCCAGTGCATGAAGTATTTCATGCAACACCTCGTCTG
>NZ_JBITHA010000027.1:0-93181 GCF_044457485.1 Nonomuraea sp. NPDC050540 | reverse complement strand
CCACCGGGCTTCGACCCCGTCCTCTACCGGCTGCGCCACGCTGTGGAATGTGGCATCAACCAGCTTAAGCACAACCGTGGCATGGCTACCCGCTACGACAAACTCGCCGTCCGCTTCGAGGCCACCGTCACCATCGCCGCCATCAACCAATGGCTCCGCGACTTATGAAACACGCCTTAGTGCCCGCCCGTCGTGGCCGTGTGGCTGGCGGAGGGCGTGGGGGACGGCGCGGGGGTGGCGCCGGGGGCCGCGGGGTAGGCGGCGAACTCGCGGCTGCGGGTGACCACCGGCACGTGCAGGTCGACCTGGCCCGCCTTGGCGAACTGGACGGACAGGCGCACGCTCTCGCCGCCGTGCAGCGGCTTGGACAGGCCCTGGATGATGATCTGGGGCGTCGGCTTGCCGGTGCTGGTGAGCACGCCCGCCGGGATCGTGATGGGCGTCGCCAGCTTGGCCGCGCCGACGTCGGAGCTGACGGCCTGGATGGCGTCGCCCGCGGGGCTGATCACGTTGAGGTAGACGGGGGCCTGGCCGCCCTGGGCGAGCTGTGCGCCCGCGTCGGGGCCGAGGATGAACGCCTGGGGGATCTGGACGCCGCGGGCGCCGTACGCGCCGTTCTGGATGAGTGCACCGGCTTCGACGGGTGCGTACGGCTTGTTGGTGTTGGCGTCGAACCCAGCGGCACAGCCGGCCAGCACGGGGGCCGCGAGGAACGCGGCGGCGGCGACAATCCAGCGACGGCTGGTCACGGGGGTAACTCCTAGGTCTCGCGCGTGCGTGTGAGTGGGCAGCGCCCACCATATCCGGCCTATTCCATGGTCATATCCGCGCCCCTGCAGGTCATTCGGTATGTCAGCATTTGTGATTCACAGAGTTGAAGGGATGTCAACCCCTAATATGCGGCTTTGACCTGCAGTTATGGTGATTTCACTGTTCCGGGAGGCTGTGGATGCGTGGTACCCTGGAGTACAGCGGAAGGGGTACTTGTCACATGACTTTCCAGGTCGGCGACACTGTCGTCTACCCCCACCATGGGGCTGCTCGGATCGAAGCAATCACGACCCGAACCATCAAGGGTGAGGAAAAGACCTACCTGGTGCTCAAGGTCGACAAGGGCGACCTAACCGTCCAGGTGCCAGCAGAAAACGCAGAACTTGTCGGCGTACGTGATGTTGTCGGCCAGGAAGGCCTCGAGCGGGTTTTCGACGTTCTCAGGATGCCGCACACCGAGGAGCCGACCAACTGGTCTCGCCGTTACAAGGCCAATCTCGAGAAGCTCGCTTCCGGCGATGTCAACAAGGTCGCCGAGGTGGTTCGGGACCTGTGGCGGAGGGACCGCGAGCGCGGCCTTTCCGCGGGTGAGAAGCGCATGCTCGCCAAGGCCAGGCAGATTCTCGTGAGCGAGCTCGCACTCGCCGAGAAGACCAATGAGGACAAGGCCGAGGCCCTGCTTGACGAGGTTCTCAACTCCTGAACGCGCAACTTCCCCGGGTGGGCGTCGGTATCGACGTCCACCCGTTCGCATCTGGGCGCGAACTTCATCTCGCCGGCCTGCACTGGCCGGGCGAGACCGGGCTCGACGGCCATTCCGACGCGGACGCGGTCGCCCACGCGGCCTGCAACGCGCTGCTGTCGGCGGCCGGCATGGGCGACCTCGGCGCCGTCTTCGGCACCTCCGACCCCCGCTGGGCGGGCGCGTCCGGCGCGGTGCTGCTGGAGGAGACCGTACGCCTCGTGCGCGAGGCCGGATTCCAGATCGGCAACGTGGCCGTCCAGGTGGTAGGAAACCGGCCCAAGCTGGCTCCGCGGCGCGCTGAGGCCGAGAAGGTCCTGAGCGCGATCGTGGGCGCTCCGGTGAGCGTGTCCGCGGCGACGACCGACGGGCTCGGCTTCACCGGCAGGGGCGAGGGAATCGGCGCCATCGCCACGGCTCTCGTGGTGAACCTCGCGTAGCCGTAAGGCGTCTTATGTCGGGATGCGTTGAGGTATCCCGGCGGGTGGTGCCCTTAGCCCGTCGACTCAGGGGAGCGGCGGTCCGTCACTGGCGCGGTACGGACCGCCGCTCTTCCCATGCGTAGCTCTCCGTAATGTCGGGTAAACCCTTTGTGAAGCGACAAGTGGATCTGGGGGGACCTTGTCATGATCGGAGCCATCGTCTCGGCGATCGTCATCGGTGCCATCGTCGGCGCGCTCGGCCGGCTGCTGGTGCCGGGCAAGCAGAACATGTCCATCGGCCTGACCCTCATCGTCGGCATCGTCGCCGCCCTGCTCGGCACGCTGATCGCCCAGGTGTTCGGCTGGGCGGACACCCGCGGCATCGACTGGCTGGAACACATCCTCCAGCTCGCGCTCGCCGTGGTCGGCGTCTGGCTGGTCGCCCGCATGCAGGCCACGCGAGGCTCGGGGACGTCGGGTCCCGCCGCGTAGGAATATTCACGAACGACGGGGTAGACCTCAGTCTGTGGGTGTGAAGGTCTCACACTTACCGGGAGGTGCCCACATGACCATCCAGTCCATCCTCGGCGCCATCGTGATCGGCGCGGTGATCGGTGCGATCGGCCGGCTGCTGATTCCCGGCAAGCAGGCCATCGGGTGGATCCTCACCATCGTCGTCGGCATCGTCGCGGCTCTGGTCGGCACGTTCATCGCCCAGGCGATCGGCGTGGAGAACACCTCGGGCCCCGACTGGATCGAACTCGTGATGCAGGTCGTCCTGGCCGTCGTCGGCGTCGGCCTCGTCGCGGGGCTGCGCCGGGGCGGCAGGACCTAGACGGCGGGATAGACGGTCCCCGCGACCCCGCCGAACCCCAGGCGCGAACCATCGGCCGCGGGGACGGAGGCGGTGACGCGCACCATGTCGCCGTCGCGCAAGAAGACCCGCTCGGAGCCGTCAGGCATCCCGAGCGGGTCTCTGCCGTTCCAGGTGAGGTCCAGGAGCGTGCCTGAGCCCCCGACGGGACCGGTGGCCAGGAGATCGCCCGTGCGCACCGGAGAGCCCGTCACAGAGGCGTGCGCGAGCATCTGCGCGCCGGTCCAGTACTGCCCCTGGTACTCGGGCTTGGCGACCGTCAGGCCGTTCAGGCGGACGTCCAGCTCGGCCCGGATGGCCACGTCGTCCTTGATCGTCAGGTAGTCCGCCGGTTCGGGGTCCTGGACGGGCTGGGCCGTACGCGCGTGGTTGAGCGCCGACAGCGGCACCACCCACGGCGAGATCGACACCATGAACGCCTGCCCCAGGAACGGCCCCATCGGCCGCGCCTCCCACGCCATCAGGTCCCAGGCCCGCCAGGCGTTCACCAGCACGGCGCCGAAGACGTGGGCGGGGAAGTCGGAGGTGCTCAGCGGGTACGGCGGCGCCGACGGCACCCCGACCACGTATCCGAGCTCGGCCGACAGGTCCAGCTTGGCCGTCGGGCCCACGTGGCCGCGTCTCAGCTGGCCGCTCGGGCGTACGACCGGCGCCCCCGACACGGTGACGGCGGCGGCTCTGCCGTACTGGCCGACGGGCATGTGGCGCCACGTGCGGGGCAGCGGATCGCGCTCGGGCGGCAGGAACATGCGGCCCACGTTCGTGGCGTGCTCCAGCGACGTCTGGAACAGCAGCAGGTCCGCCACGTTGAACGGCAGGTGCAGCCGCACCTCCTTGAGCGGCGTCAGCGCGGGAAGGACGTGCGGCCTGCGGCTCTCGTCGGTGAGCAGCTCCAGCAGGTCGGCGCGGACGTTGTGCCACACCCTCGGACCCGCGGCCAGGAAGGAGTTGAGCGTGCCGCTGGCGAACCAGTACGCGGGCGGCAGCGCGCCCTGCGTCGTGAGCAGGTGCATGTCGAGGACGTATTCGCCGATCGCCACCCCCACCCGCGGCAGCTCCCCGCGGCGCGAGAACACGCCGAAGGGGAGGTTGAGCAGAGGGAAGTCGCTTCCCTCGGGGACCGGCACCCACGACATGATCGCCACGGCTGGCTGATTCCCTCACCCGGGTCAGGGGGCCGTGGGCGTACGGTCAAACTTTCATTCCTCAGGGGGTAACGGGGTGCTGCGCAGGCGTCCCGAGGGCGCGGGGGCTTCGTCCCGCTCGCCGTCGTCGGCCTGCTCGGGGCCGTGGCCGGGGTCGGCGACCTGTTCCCGTTCCTCTTCCGCGAACACCCGTACCGGCTGGGTGTCGGCGTCCCGGTCGGTGACCTCCGGCGTCCTGGGGTGGACGAGCACGTCAGTCGGCTTGACGCGGTCACCCCAGCGCACAGGCTCGGGCTCTTCTTCCGGCTCCGGCTCTTTCTCCGGCTCTGGTTCTGGTTCCGGTGCCGGTTCCGGTTCCGGTTCTGGGGCCGACCAGCGGGTGACCCGCTCCGACAGTGGCGGCTGTTCCTCCGTCTTGGGTGGCTCGGGCCGGTGGAAGGGCACGATGTCCGGTTCGGGCTCCGCCTCCTCCGGTACGGCCGCGCGTCCCGCCTGCACGTGCTTGATCAGGAGCAGCCACAACCACAGCGCCACGGCCAGCATGATCCATGGGGCGAGGGCCACGCCCAGGGCGGCCTGCCGTACATCGAAGGAGAAGCGCAGCGCCGTCGCCACGTTGACCGCCGCGGCCGCGACGATCAGCAGCACGAGCGCCGTCGCGGCCTGGGCGCGCACCAGCGGCCGGGCCGCGCGCAGCAGCAGGACACCGGTCAGGGCGACCACGAGCACCGCGTCGAACGCGGCCGGATAGAGGAACGCGAGGTCGGGCCGGGCCTCACCGAGGATGGCCAGCTCGCGCAGATCGTCGAAGGACAGGGCGCAGGCGGCGCCGGTCAGGGCGGCCACCGCGAGTCCGGCAAGGGCGAGGCCCAGGCGGCGCAACGTGGAGGGGGGAGTCACTTCCATGGCGAATTCGAGACTACAGAAGAATGGGTGACAGCAAGCGATCAAGGGAGATTCCATGGCAGAGCTCTCCGACGAGGTGCGGAGGCTGTTCGACGGCCCCAACTACGCGACGGTGACCAGCATCAATCCGGACGGCGGACCGCAGGCGTCGGTGATCTGGGTGCGCACGGACGGCGACGACATCCTGTTCTCGACCGTCAAGGGCCGGCGCAAGCCGCGCAACTACGAGCGCGACCCGCGCACCAGCATCGTCGTCATCGACCCGGACAACCCGTTCAGGTACGCCGAGGTACGCGGCGTGGTCACCCTGGAAGAGGACCCCGCGGGCGACCTCATCCAGGAGCTGTCGCGCAAGTACACCGGCGGGGCCTGGCAGGAGCATGCGGGCGCGGAAAGGCTGATCGTCCGGGTACGTCCGGAGAAGGTCTTTCTCAAGGGGTGATTGTCGGCATGCGACGCCACCCGAGGCGTTAGCCTTTCTTTCGTGAGCCTGCACCTTTACGACACCAGCACGCGCGCCATCCGTGAATTCGTTCCGGTCGAAGCCGGCCGGGCGTCGATTTACCTGTGTGGGGCCACCGTGCAGGCGCCCCCGCACATCGGGCACATCCGCTCGGGCGTCAACTTCGACGTGCTCAGGCGCTGGCTGACGCGCTCCGGCTACGACGTGACCTTCTGCCGCAACGTCACCGACATCGACGACAAGATCATCAGGGTGTCGGCCGAGGAAGGCGTGCCCTGGTTCGTTGTGGCCGAGCGCAACCAGCGCGCCTTCACCTGGGCCTACGACACGCTGGGCTGCCTTCCGCCCACCGTCGAGCCGCGCGCCACCGGCCACGTGCCCGAGATGATCACGCTGATGGAGCGGCTGATCGAGCGCGGCCACGCCTACGCCTCGGGCGGCGACGTCTACTTCGACGTACGCTCCTACGCCGACCGCTACGGCTCGCTGTCGAACCAGCGGCTGGAGAACATGCGGCCCGCCTTCGACTGCGACGACGACTCCCACAAGCGCGACCCGCGCGACTTCGCCCTGTGGAAGGGCGAGAAGCCGGGCGAGCCGACCTGGCCGACGCCGTTCGGACCCGGACGGCCCGGCTGGCACCTGGAGTGCTCGGCCATGGTCACCAAATACCTGGGCCCCACCTTCGACATCCACGGCGGCGGGCTCGACCTGATCTTCCCGCACCACGAGAACGAGATCGCCCAGTCGCAGGCGGCCGGCGACGGCTTCGCCCGCTACTGGATGCACAACGGCATGCTCAAGATCGGCGCCGAGAAGATGAGCAAGTCGCTGGGCAACTCGCTGCTCATCCCCGACCTGGTGCAGAAGGTGCGGCCGGTCGAGCTGCGCTACTACCTGGCCGTGCCGCACTACCGCTCCTCCATCGACTACTCGGAGGAGGCGCTGCTGGAGGCGGCAGCGGCGTACCAGCGCATCGAGGGCTTCGTGACCAGGGCCGCCGAGGTCATCCACGACGTGGACGCCGACGCGCCCCTTCCCCAGGCCTTCGTCGACGCCCTCGACGACGACCTCGGCACCCCGCAGGCCGTGGCCGTCATCCACGAGGTCGTCAGGGAGGGCAACGTCGCGCTGTCCAAGGGCGACAAGGAGGCGGTGGCCCGCCTGCTGGCCGAGACCCAGAACATGCTTGACGTCCTGGGCCTCGACCCCCGCTCGCCCCAGTGGCGCACCGGCGGCTCCGACCTCAAGCCCGTCGTCGACGCGCTGGTGGCGGTGGCGCTGGAGCAGCGCAAGGCCGCCAGGGAGCGCAAGGACTACGCGGCCGCCGACGCCATCCGCGACCAGATGACCGCCCTCGGCATCGTCGTCGAGGACACCCCGCACGGTCCGCGCTGGGAACTGGCGCGCTGAATTTCGCCGGTACCCTTGGTCCCATGGCAGCAGGTGGTAGGGCGTCCGGTCGACCGGCGAAGAAGAAGGGCCCGGCCAAGGGCACCGGTGGGCAGAAGCGGCGCAGCCTTGAGGGCAAGGGCGCGACGCCGCCCGCCCACATGCGCCACTGGTTCAAGGACAAGTCCCGCGAGGAGCGCATCGCCCGCGAGGCCAAGGGCGGCGCCGGCCGGCAACCGGCCCGCCAGCGGCGTTCCGAGGACGCCCCCGAGTACATCGGCGGCCGCAACCCGGTCCTGGAGGCCATGCTGGCGGGCGTCCCCGCCAGCGCCCTCTACGTCGCCCAGCGCCTGGAGAACGACGACCGCGTCCGCGACTCCATCAAGATCGCGGCAGAGCAGGGCATCGCCCTGCTGGAGGTCAGCCGCGACAAACTCGACCGCCTGACCGAGGGCGCCGTCCACCAGGGCATCGCCCTGCAGATCCCCGCCTACGACTACGCCCACCCCA
This sequence comes from Nonomuraea sp. NPDC050540, assembly GCF_044457485.1. Taxonomy (NCBI): domain Bacteria; kingdom Bacillati; phylum Actinomycetota; class Actinomycetes; order Streptosporangiales; family Streptosporangiaceae; genus Nonomuraea; species Nonomuraea sp. NPDC050540. Next base: position 85,956 of record NZ_JBITHA010000027.1, on the reverse strand, counting down.
CCGAACTGATCACCCTGGCCGAGGACGCCGCCGAGATCCCGCTGATCGTGGCCCTGGACGGCGTCACCGACCCCCGCAACCTCGGCGCCATCGCCCGCTCCGCCACCGCCTTCGGCGCCCACGGCATGCTCATCCCCTCCCGCCGCTCCGCCGGGGTGACCGGCGGCGCCTGGAAGACCTCCGCCGGCACCCTCGCCAACCTCCGCGTCGCCCGCGCGTCCAACCTCACCGCGGCACTGCGGGAGTACCGGGAGGCCGGCCTGTTCGTCGTCGGCCTCGACGGAGAGGGGACCGTGGAGATCGGCGACGTCTCCCTCTTCACCGAGCCGCTTGTCGTCGTGGTGGGGTCGGAAGGGAAGGGGTTGTCCCGGTTGGTACGGGAGCAGTGTGACGCGCTGGCCAGGATTCCCATGCAGGCCGCGGCCGAGTCGCTGAACGCTGGGGTGGCGGCTGGGGTTACCTTGTATGAGGTGGCTCGTCATCGGCGTGGGTGAGCGTCTACACTGATGGGCTGTGCCGACGTAGCTCAATCGGCAGAGCATCTGTCTTGTAAACAGAAGGTCAGGGGTTCGATTCCCCTCGTCGGCTCGCAGCTAGAAGGCCCCTTCCGCGTCTTGGAAGGGGCCTTTTTGATCTCTATACAGCAATCGCGCTAGCTTGCCTGGTCCTGGCCTTGATCGCCGTTAGCAAGCCGATCGTTGAGCCGGTCGAGTGCCTTACGGGTCTCAGGGCTTGGGATCTGGGTGTAGACGTTCATGGTCACGCTGATCTGTGAGTGGCGGAGGAACCGCATCGCCACGCGCGGGTGCACGTCGAGAGCGGCCAGGAGTGAGGCACAGGTGTGCCGGGTGTCGTGGAAGCGGATGCGTCCCGTCCTTCGGCGTCCCTCTTGACCTCGCCGGTGGCGCGGTCCACGATCTTCGGCTCAGAATCGCCAGCGACGATGAAGTCCAGGGCGGTGATGTCGACGGGGAGGTTACGTATGGTGGTCCTCCAGACCTCAGGTCCTCAACTCCTAATGAGGAGTAGAGTTCGTGGTGAGAGCAGTTTTACTGTTCGGACATCAGCGAGGCGGAACAGTGACATCAGGTCTGGGCGGATTCGCCCCGAAATACCAGCAAATCGCGGAGGCCCTGCGGCACGACATCCAGGAAGGCCGCTACCAACCCGGCGAACGGCTTCCTGCGGAAACGGCTCTGGCAGAACGCTTCAAAGTCAGCCTGCCGACCATCCGCCAGGCCGTAGGAGTCCTGCGATCACAAGGCGTCGTGGAGTCCAAGCACGGCATCGGCACCTTCGTACGGCAAGACCACCGGCTCGAACGCCGCTTCCGATGCCGCTACGGCCGGGCCCGCAGCGACGGCAAGCTCCTCACCTCGCACCTGCGCCACGACATCGTGTTCGCCGGACCGGAGAAAGTGTCGGCACCCATCGCCGAGGCCATGGGAGTGCCCGAAGACACCGTGGTCATCGCCCGCCGCCGCGTCCTGTACGACAAGAACACCGACACCCCGGAAGAGATCGGCGCGAGCTACATCCCGGCGGACATCGCCCGAGGCACCTTCCTGGAGAAGCGGGAGGTCGTCCCCAAGGCGCTGTTCCTCTGCGTGGAAGATCTCAGCGGCAAGCGCTACCACCATGCCCGCGACCAATGGATCGCCCGCAGCGCCACACCGGAGGAAACCGTCACTCTCGGCTTGACGCAGGGTGCGCAGGTCCTGCACGTTATCCACACCGCCCGGGCGGAAGATGACGCGATTCTGGAAGTCTCAGAGTCGATCTGGCCCGCGGACCGGGTAATCATCATCGATGAGTACTTGATCGAGCAGGAGACGAACGTCCCGGACACGCCCTCCCAGATCTGAGGCAGGCCGATGACCATCCGCAACGTGGACGAAGTGCGCTCTCACTGGTGGCCCCGAGAAGGCTGGCGGCCGGGCCGCCGGGTCTACACCTGGCACCTCACCTTCGAAGGCGCGCCACAGCTCCATCAGCTCGTTGAGCGCTACCAGACCGCCCTCGCGACAGTCGGAAGCCACAACCCGATCCCGGCGCAGTGGCTGCACCTCACCCTGCAAGTAGTGGGATGGGCCGATGAAGTGGACAACGAGCTGCTCGACCGCGTCACGGCCACGGTCGACGCACGTCTGGGAAAGCTCACACCGGTTGAGCTGACGTTCCACCGTCCGGCAGTCATGGGGGAGGGGGTAGCTCTTGCTCCCACTCCGGTCGGACCACTGCACGAGATCTGGGACGAGATCAGAAGCGGAATCGCCGAGGTGGCGGGCAAGGCTCCTACGGCGGCAGAGCAGGTCAGAGGATTCCGCCCGCACATAAGTCTGAGCTACATAAACACGTCAGGACCAGCGCGGCCCTACGTGGAGGCGCTGAGCGGTGTCGAAGCGGAGCCGGCCAAGGTGAATGTCGATCGCGTCGCGCTGATCGTCCAGAACCGAGTCCTAGAGCCGGAATGGGTGTACCGCTGGAACACTCACACGGTCGTGTCGCTGGGAGCCGAGAACGACGCCTGAGCGGCAGCAGAACAGGCGAGACGACCTGACAGCAGGCCAGTGGTTACAACCTTCTATACGGGTTCAAGCCGCCGCCCGATCGGCGGCGGGCGGCCGGGCAGTCCGGGCGGGCGTGCGGCCTCTCCGGGCCGGTCCCGCCCGGCCACCCCGCCGCACCATCGAACGCAGACAGAACCACGTGCAGGACATTCACCAGCACTATGCGAGACGTCGGCCACTCGACTGAGCCGATAAGGCCAAAGGATGTCTCCGGCGGGAGTATTCCGGCACCGAGGTGATCACCATACGGCCCTGGACGTTGATGGGTGGCTGAGGGCTGATCACTCGCACACCATCGACTCGGGCAAGCCCAGCAGAACGACTCCTCAGTATCAAGCCCGGCTGTGACCGCAGGACAACACATGATCGAGGAACTGCGACCGGCGAACGTACACGCGAAGCCGAGCTTGACACTCTGTCCCCGGCCCGCTGCCGCTTCGCGGTGGGTCGACGGCGTGCGAGGTGATCAGGAGTCGGGTGTTGGCGGCGGGTACCAATCAGGTCACGTGGCTCTAGCGATTGATCGTTTGTCCTGGTTCAAGATGTCGATTAGGCGGAATATCGCTTCTTCCAAAGTCTGTTGACGGTTGATCGAGCACCTGAATACCATCGTTAGGCATGCGGGCAAAACACGCAGAGTGGTTTCGCGTAGGGGCACAAACCTTACGTGCGGTCGCGCGTGAGACAGGGCGAGAAGGTGGGTTTCCTACCGAGGAGGACTGGTATCTCTGCCCGCTCTGTCTCAACATGGCGCTAACGATCGAAGAATTCGAAACCCGCGAACTTACTGTAGAGCACGTGCCGCCGAAGGCGCTCGGTGGCAAGGAGTTGGTGCTGACTTGCCGGAGATGCAATAACGATCAGGGTAGCAAGTTCGATGGTGCTGCCCATCGTGCGAGCCAAGTCAAGAGCTTTGTGGCAGGCGAGAGTAGCCAAGCTGTAGTTGCCAGATTTGGTATAGATGGTATCGAGTCCAACGTTTTTCTGCGGCGTACCGGCCTGAGCGGCTTTTACGCCTCAGGCGATCCAAGAATCTCCAACCCATCCGAGACGGAGCGTTTGGACAGCCATATGGAGGCGCTGAGTAAATCGGGCAAGACTGACTTCAAGGTCACGATCAGTGCTCGGATTAATTATGATCCTGCGCGGGCTCGCATCTCGTGGATGCGTACCGGCTATCTTGTTGCGTTCGCGCTGCTCGGGTGGAAATACATCCTCAGGTCGACACTGCAACCGATTCGCGACCACTTGGCAGGAGTGTCGACGAGCGAGCTTCCTATTCTGAGCGCCTACGATGCTGAACGCGACCCTCATGGTCGACAGATATGGATTGTTCAACAGGAGCATGGCCGTGAATGTCTATTGGTGGCAGCCGGTCAGCACATGGTTTTTCTACCCGGTCCAGAGGACTTCAGAACGCTTGAGGAGGTATCCGCAAGTATAGGAGCCCGTGCTAATGAAGAGCTTCGGTACTCGCTATCGGGAAAACTACTGCCGTGGCCATCTGGGCCGCTGCACTTGCTGGATCCTTCTCCGGTCTCCGGGGCATGAGATGCGGGTGGCTTAATCGGTGAGTGAGTGACTAACTGGGTGACGATCGAGGCACGCAAACACGGACGTCCAGGATCTCAGTGGATTACTTATGCAGGTCAGGCGGCAGGACGAGCCCTATCGGTTTCACGATCAAGTGGCTTCGCATCGAGGTGGTCGAGGCCGTGACGATCGCTCACTTCGGTACTCATCGTTGTTGCTGGGGCGATCGGCTGCCACGGACCGACTTCGTCGGCCCTTGCCACCGAGTCCGAGGGCTGAGGTCTGCTGTACAGCAACCAGTACAGCAACGCCGACTTGCACAACCGCACAGCGCCTGTCTATGCCAGCTGCTCAGGTCCATGCGAGAGCGATCGGCGTGCGGTCTGCCCTGCCCTTGTAAACAGAAGGTCAGGGGTTCGATTCCCCTCGTCGGCTCTGTGCTTGAACAAGGGAAACGCCGCTCCTGAGATCATCTCAGTAGCGGCGTTTCCGTTTTGCTAGACGGTTGCCAGATCAACTCACGCGGGCGGGCGAGGCGAGCCCTGCTGCGGGCGGGGGAGCGCTTTCGGACGTGTAGGTGTGTGCCCTGGTAGAGAGTTTCGGTGGCGGGATGATGGCCGTGGCCGATCCGTCGGATATTCAGGTGTGACGCGGCACGCTGATCGATACCGTAGGAGACAGTTCACGGGACCTGAAGGGCGCGGGTCGAAGAGCGTCGGTTGTCTTCAACGCATCTGCGCTTCTCCCGGGTCGTGTGGGCTGGTCAGGTCTGGTGCTGGCGCGGGTCGAAGTCTCGTCGGTTATCCACTGTTAATGGAGAGGTTGCGGGTTCGAGTCCCGTCGGAGGCCTGGGTCTCCGTAGCTCAATTGGCAGAGCTCTTAATGCCGGTGGGCGCACCTACATCCGTGTCAGTTCCAGACCTGATCGCTCGTCAGCTCTGCCAGCGGTACGGGTCGAATCTCTATCGGTTATCGCCTCTCATGCGGGTGACGCAGGTTCGAATCCTGCCGGGTCGGCCACGTCGGCCTGTCGTCTAGCGGCCAAGGACGCCTTAACACCGGTGAGTCCCCCACATCCGTTCCGCTGGCAGGGCTGACGAGCAGGGGAGCGGGTCGAAGGTCGTCGGTTATCGGGATCAGAAGGTCGCAGGTTCGATTCCTGCTCACCCGAAGTTTCGGGTGGTGGCGCAGTTTGGTAGCGCGTCTGATTTACTCGGCGGTCATCACCACATCCGCTCCCCTTCGTCATATCCGCCCCTTGGGCGGGTCGAATCGAAGGAGCGCATCCATGGCCGTACGTGATCCCCTCGCGAATGTCTCCGCGATCGTCACCCCGCAGACGCAGCCGATCCCCGGCCGCAACGACCAGGTCAAGAACGCCGCCGGCGGCTACGTCTTCGACAAGGACCTGTGGGCCAAGGTGGAGGACTTCCTCATCCTCGGCACCACGGGCGGCACCTACTACGTGAGCGAGCAGAAGCTCACCCGTGACAACGCCGGCGTGCTGTTCTCCGCCATCGCCGAGGACGGCCCGCGGGTTGTCCGGCTGCTCACCGAGATCTCGACGGCTCGCCCGCCGCGGGCTCCGAAGGCGCGTCCTGCTCTGTTCGCGCTGGCCGCGTGCTACGCCATGGGTGATCCGGACACCCGGCAGGCGGCGAAGGTCGCGCTGGCGAAGGTCGCCCGCACCACCGACCACCTGGCCCAGTTCTTCGGCTACTACAAGAACCTGGGTGGAAAGCGGACCGGCCGAGGCACGGCGCCCACGGTCGGCCGTTCGCTGCGTACGGCGCTCGGTTCCTGGTTCCTGACCGGCGACGCCGACAGCGTGGCGTTCAAGGCGTGCAAGGCTCGCCAGCGGAAGACGCCGCAGGGTGAGACGTTCGACCTGCGGGATGTGTTGCGCATCGCTCACCCGGCAGCCGATAACGGCCAGCGCAAGGTCCTGTTCGGCTGGATCGCCGGCAATGTCGCCGACGATGAGGCCCGCGCCGAGCTGCCCGCGGTGGACCGGTTCCTGACCGCGAAGGCGGCCACCACGCCGGCCGAGGCGGTACGGGTCGTCACGGAGGCGAACGTGCCGTGGGAGTTCCTGCCGGACGCGATGCTGCGCGAGAGCACGGTGTGGGAGGCGTTGATCGAGACGGTCGGCCTGACCGCCCTGATCCGCAACCTGGCCCGCATGACACGCATCGGCGCCCTCAAGCCGATGTCGGAGGCGACTTCGCGGGCGGTGCTGCGGCTTACGGACCGGGAGGCGATCTTGCGCGCCCGGATCCACCCGATGGACGCCTGGCTCGCCATGCGCGTCTACAGCTCCGGCCAGGCGCAGCCCAACCCGCGCGCCGACGTCCAGACCTGGAAGCCCGTACCTGCGATTCTGGACGCGCTGGAGGAGACGTACGAGCTGGCCTTCGGCACCGTCGAGCCGTCCGGCAAGCGGCTGCTGATCGCAGTGGACTCATCTGGATCCATGAGCAGCCAATGGAGCAGCGGCGTCGTCGTGGGCGGCTCCACAATCGGCTCCCCGTACGAGGTCGGCTGTGCCATGGCCGTCATGCTGTCCCGCATCGAGAAGGGCAACGTGCACGTCATCGACGTGGACACCAGCGTCCACGCCTCGAAGGTGACGCCGCGTACCAACCTGCGCGAGATCGCACGGTGGCGGCCCTCGGGCGGCGGCACCGACCTGTCGCTGCCGTTCACCTGGGCGAAGCGGGAGAGGCTCAACGTGGACGGCATCGTCGTGTTCACCGACAACGAGACCTGGGCCGGCCGCTCACACCCGGCGCAGGCTCTGGCCGCCTACCGCCGTTCCGTCAGCCCGGCCGCCCGTGTGGTCGTGGCCGCGATGACCGCGGCGGGCTACTCGATCGGCGATCCCAAGGACGACGGCGTCCTGAACGTCGCGGGGATGGACGCTTCACTGCCGCTCATCGTCAACGGCTTCGTGCGCTGACCTGGGCAACGCCAAATCGGACTTCAGCGTACGCATGCCCTTGGCCAGGAGAGATCCAGGTCAAGGGCTTTGCCGGTCGGGGGGTGAAGTCATACCTCGCGCCGCCAGGTCGAGACGGACGTGGTCGCCAACAAGGCGATGGCGGAGGCTCAGGGCGCTCGCTGGCAGAGGGGCGGCTCCAGGACTACCTTGATCGCTCCTGCGGATCTGTCGCGGGCGACTCGGAACGCTTCGGCGGCGGCGTTCAGCGGGAATCGGTGGGTGATGACGGTTTCTGCGATCTCGGGCCGGGTGGCGAGCATGTCCGCGGCCTGGCCGAACTCGCGCACGCCGCCGGGTCGGCCGTAGGCCATGGCGTTGGTGTAGGTCAGCTCCTTGATGAGGCTGTGTGCCGCCGGGATGCCGATGGTGTCGTTGTAGACGCCCAGCACGATGATCCGTGCGCCGGCCGCGGCCAGTTCGGCGCATCGGGCCAGGCCTGATGAGCTGCCGGCGGCGTCGATGACGACGTCGTACGCGCCCTGCGGGCGTCCTGCGCCGAGGCGCTTCGCGGCTGACGTCTGGTGCTCGTAGCGGGCTTCCAGATCTACGTCGAAGCCCAGGTGGCGCGCGACGGCGGCCGCGAGGAGTGCGATGGATCCTCCGCCGACGACGACCACTCTTTCGCCGGGCCGCAATCCGGACTTTCGCACGCCGTGCCATGCGACGGCGGCGGGTTCCACCAGGCAGGCATCGTGTACGGGCAGGCCGGCGGGCAGCGGCAGCAGCGTGTATTCCGGGACCACCACGGACTCGGCCATTCCGCCATCCCGGAAGATGCCCAGCGTGCCGTGCGCCGGGTCGGCGCAGCGCTGGGTATGGCCGGCCGTGCATTCCGGGCAACGGCCGCAGTAGATGGACGGCTCTACCACGAAGGCGGCACCGTCGACCGTACCGGCGAATTCATGGCCGTATGTGAAGCCTTGGTGGCCGTTCGCGACGAACGCGACATCCGTGCCGCAGATCCCCGTCGACGCGATGTCCAGCCGGACGCCCGGCCCCTCCGGGTCGACCACGTCCTGCACCTGGATCCCGTCGGCGGTGTTCCTGACAACCAGCACTCTGTTTTCCCCGTCTCTTAAGCGAACCTTGTTCGCTTAAGCTAAGCGATCTCGTTTTGCTTCTGCAAGGCATGGGAGGCTGAACTTCGACATGACACGAGAGAAGCCCAGCTCACCGACCCGCGCCCGCCTCTCATCGCCGGATCGGCCAGGCTCCGCGTCCTGGTGGCTCGCGCGCGGCGAGCCATCCACGCGCAGGCGGCGGAACCGGATGCTCTCCCTGGAGGCGATCGCCGACACCGCGCTACGACTGCTGGACGAGCACGGCATCGAGGCGATGACCATGCGGCGGCTCGCCGAGGATCTGGGTTGCAACCAGTCCTCCCTCTATCGGCATGTTCGCAGCCGGGACGAGCTGACGATCATCGTGGCCGACCGGGCCATCCGGCTGGGGCTGCGGCCGCCACCCCCGGGTCTGGACTGGCGGTCGGAGGCGGAGTGGCTGGCGCGCGCCTTCCGCGCTTTCCTCCTCGGTCATCCCTCCGTTGCCCTGCTTCTGCGTGGCACCGAGCGGCTCGGTCCGAATTCGCTTCATGGAGTGGAGTCCGCGGTCGATCGGTTCATCGGCGCGGGCCTGAGTCCGAGACACGCGGCGGCAGCCGCGGGCGCGCTGGCCACGTTGATCATCGGTTCTGTGCAGTTCAACCTCTACCTTGACGCCACCGATCCTGGGGAACGGCAGGCGCGTCAGACCCTGTATGAACGTCTCGATCCGCAGGCCTATCCCCGGATGGTGACGCATGCCACCGACATCGCGGGGGTGGGTAGCGATGAGGAGTTCGAGTTCGGGCTGAGGATGTTTCTGGACGGCGTCGCGGCCGCGATCCGCGGTACGGCCGGTCGGCCCGACCTGTGACGTCGGCCATGATTCCGCTGGTCAGAAGGACGACCAGTTGACCGTTCCCGCTGTCGGGGTGGTCGGCGTTGCGGATGGTGCGCGGGGGAAATGCCAAGGAAGATGTACGGCGGGCAGACCTTGCACCGGCTCTGACGTGCGAAAATGGTCAAATGGGGGATAGGGAAGAAATCTATCTTCGGGTAGACCCAAACGATTCGCTGCGTGACGCGTACGACGACCTTTTCGTCCGGACCCAGCCGGGGGTACTGGAACATCGGGAGTACCTCGCGGGCCGCTATTGGATCATCTTTCGGGATACCGGGCAGACCCGAGACGGGACCGATGGCAACATCGTTCGCATCTTCGAACTCACGACGAAGGTCGTGCGCACAGCGCACTAGCCGAAAAGTGGCCGCGCCACGTCTTTCTGGGCAGATGGCACATGTGGCGCATCTTGCCATTCACCTGCGGACTCGTGAGGCGGGTGGGAAAGATGATGGCATCCGCTGACCCGGTCAAGGCGAAGCGGACACCCCCGGCTCGGGAGATCTTGCAGATTCATACCCTGGGCCGGGGGTGGCGGTGATCAGAGGTCAGCGGCGATGATGGTGTCGATGTTGCGTTCGGCCAGTGCGGTGATGGTGACGAACGGGTTCACGCTGGTGTTGCCTGGAATCAGCGCGCCGTCGATGACGTAGAGGCCGGGGTAGGCGGTCAGGCGGCCGTAGTTGTCGGTGGCTTTGTTGAGTACGGCGCCGCCGAGCGGGTGATACGTGAGATGATCGCCCCAGATCTTGTAGATGCCGAACAGGTCGGTCCGGTAGATCGTGCCCTCTTTCGCGTTGATCTTGTCGAAGATCGTTTTGGCCATGTCGATGGACGGCTGTTTCCAGGATGTCTGCCAGTTCAGGTCCACCGAGTTCGTCGCGGAATTCCAGGTGAAGGCGGCCCTGTTCGGATTCTTGGTGATCGAGAGATAGAACGAGGCGAACGTTTCGATTCCCGTTGGCAGCGGGGCGACCTCGGCGAAGGCGCCACCGGCTGACCAGTTGTCTATGCCGGAGCAGGGGATCGTCGACTGGAGTTTGCCGGTCGGGTCCCAGAGGTGGTTGGCGCGGCCGCACATGACGTTGCCGTTGTCGCCCCAGCCCTTGCCGATCTCGTTGCTCAGGTTGGGTAACGCGCCGGTGGCCTTCAGCTTCACCAGGAGCTTGCTGGTCCCGACGCTGCCCGCCGCGAAGAAGACGCGGTCGGCGGTGACGGTCTTGGTGGCGGTGGTGGCGCCGCTGGTGTTGAGCTGGTCGATGACGACGGTGTAGCCGCCGCCTGGCGCGGGGGTGACAGAGGTGACCTTGTGGAGAGCGGAGATGGTGACCCTGCCGGTCGCCTTGGCGCGGGCCAGGTAGGTCTGTTGCAGGGACTTCTTGCCGTGGTTGTTGCCGTAAAGGATCTCTCCGGCCAGGGCTGACTTGGTGGCGGTTCCGGCGGCCTCCCGCTTCATGTAGTCCCAGTCGTAGACGTCGGGAACGAAGACGAACGGGAAGCCGGAACGCTGCGCGTGCTTACGGCCGACGCGCGAGTACTGGTAGCACGCGGTGCTGTCGAACCATGCGGGATCGATGAGGCCGACGCCCAGACCGGCGTTGGCACGAGGGTAATAGGTGGCGTACATCTCGTCGGCGTTCACCGAGGGAAGCACCGTGGCGAAGTTCTCGCGCTTGGGCGTCACGGCCATGCCGCCGTTCACCAGCGAGCCGCCGCCGACGCCGCGGCCCTGGTAGACGGTGATGCCGCTGAACTCCTCCGCGTCGAGGATGCCCGTGTAGCGAGGGATGTCGCGGTCGATGGGGAAGCCGAGGAAGTAGTTGAGGGGAGCCTTGGTGCGCGTGCGCAGCCAGTAGGAGCGCTGGTCGGGGGAGAGCGTGCTGCAGAAGATCTTGCCATCGGGGCCTGGCGTGTCCCACGCCATCCCCATTTCCACCATGTGTACGGCCACGCCCGCCTCTGCCAGGCGAAGGGCGGCGACGGCTCCGCCGTACCCGGTGCCGATCACCAGGGCGGGCACGCGCTCGCCCGAGGTGATGACGGCGGCGCGTGCCGCGGGGGCGCGACCGGCCAGGACCGCGGCGCCCAGGAGGGAACCGGTTCCAGCGATGAAGCCACGACGGGAGACACCCGACATGTATCACTCCTCACTCTCGACGGATTCGCGCCTTGACATCACTTGGTGCGGGCGGGTCCGCCCCGGGCCGGCTTTGCGGGCTCACGCTGGGCCGACGCGGTGGGCGGGTGCTCGCACGGGATTCACTCGGTGGTGGGCTCAGGTTCGTGCGTGCTCGGCTCGGTGGCGGGTTTGGGCTGCTTGTGTGCCTTCGGCCGTGTCGTGGGCGTCGGGCCGGGTGAGGTCGCGGCTTCGGCGCTCACTTCCCGGCGGGCGAGGCTCCGCTGGGCAGCTTGCACACGGTGTCCAGGCCGAGCACCCGGTTGAGGCGGCCGAACGCCAGCCAGGAGCCGATGCTCATGCTCAGTTCGACGATTTCGAGCTGCGTGTAGTGGGCCGCCATCCGGTCCCAGAACTCCTCGTCGAGCGCGTGGTGGTCGAGGGCGTAGCGCTCGGCGTACTCGGCGGCCAGGCGGGTGCGCTCGTCGAAGGCGTCGGTGGTGGGCCAGTCGGTCACGGCGTCGGCGAAGGTGTCCTCGACCTTCTGCCCGTCGCGCTCGGTCCGCCAGTCGAGGCAGAAGACACAGCCGTTGATCTGCGCGATCCGCAGCCGGGCCGCCTCGAACTCGCGCAGCCCGAGCGTGGTGTGGGCGTACACCGACAGCGAGAAGTGCGAGGCGGCGGGGCCGATTCCGGGCACCATCTCGCCCCAGACGTACTCGATGGCGTCCTTGCCCTCGGGAATGTCGATCCTCATGTCAGCCTCCCCGGGCCCGCGAGCGCGGCGGCGACGCGGCGTCGCCGGGAATGTGGGTGGTCATGTCAGCCTTCCGGGCCTCAGGGGTACGTCGAGGGCGTCGTAGAGGCCGGGTTCCGCCGCCAGGAGCCAGTCGATGGCGCCGATCAGCCTGCCGACGGCGGTGGCGTTGCCGCCCGCGGAGCGGTTGCCGTCCTCGTCGGTGGCCTCGACCGTGACCTCGATCCGCGGGCGGCCCTCGATGACCACCCGGTGCGCGCCGACGCCGTCCGGCGGCGTGGGCCAGTCGGGCGCGCAGGAGGCGTGGATGCGGGTGACGTGCTCGATGACGATGCGGGGCGTGCCGCCGATGACGCCCTGGACCTCGAAGCGGACCGCGCCCTGGGTGCCGGCGTCGAACTTGCCCATCGTCACCGTGCTCACCGTCGCGTCCAGCGCCCGCCGGTCGACGGTCTCGCGGATCTCGTCGAGGTCTACGCCGAGGGCGCGGGCCATGAGCCGTATCTGCCCGCCCCAGACCATGGACGGAATCGTGGGCGCGAGCATGGGCGGCTCGTAGTCCATCGGTTGGCCCATGCCGACCAGGTAGCGGACGGAGTCCTCCTGGTCGTAGGTGGAGTAGTCGAAGATCTCCTGGCAGCGGATGACGTCCACGACGGAGCCGAGGCCGCTGATCAGCAGTGGCAGCACGTCGTTGCCCCAGCCGGGGTCGACGCCGGAGACGAACAGCGAGCCGCCGCCCTCGGCGATGGCCGACAGCACGGGCTCACGGAGTTCGGGCGGGGCGTTGCGCTGGTCGTACAGGGCGTAGAGGGAGGGGGTGACGACGACGGCGCCGGCCCGGATGGCCTTGACGATGTCGGCGAGCGCCTCGTCTGGGCGGATTTCGCCGGAGGCGGCGTACACGACGGCGTCCGGACGGGCCGACAGTGCCGCTTCGGCGTCGGCGCTCGCGGTGACACCGAGGTCGCGGCCGAGGCCGGCGAGTTCTCCTGCGTCGTGGCCGACCTTGTCGGGATTGTGGACGATCACTGCGGTGAGTTCCAGATCCGGGTTGGCCTCGACGGCGCGGATGGCCGCGCGGCCGACATTGCCGGTACCCCAGACCATCGTGGAGACCATGGGCGGAGCGTAGCAAGCGCTTGGTTCGGTGTACAGGGCCTACCATCGAAGTCGGAGGGGGCTGGAGATGAAGATCGGCGAGCTGGCCAGACGGGCCGGTGTGAGCGAGCGGTCGCTGCGCTACTACGAGCAGCAGGGCCTGCTGGTGGCCGGCCGTACGCCCGGCGGGCACCGCGACTACCCCGAGAGCGCGGTCGACCGGGTGATCCGGATTCAGGAGCTGTTCGCCGCGGGGCTGCACAGCAGGAAGATCGCGCGGGTGCTGCCCTGTATGCGCGACTCCGACGGCGGTCCAGCCGCCATCGCCACTCCCGCGCTGGTGGACGAGCTCACGCTGGAACGCGACCGGATCGACCGGATGATCGCCGACCTGGTCCGCTCCCGCGAGGTACTCAACGACGTGATCACCACCGCCGCGGGCAACGACTGACGGCCTCGCCGCGGCACGATCCGGTGGCGCCTCGGTGAGGTGGCTGCTGGGGTGTGCGGCGGGGTGGCGCCCGGTGAGGTGTCCGGCTGGGGGCCGGTCAGGCGTGCGGTGGGGAGGCCGGTCAGGTGTCCGGCTGGGAGGCCGGTCAGACAGGTGGGTGCGGGCGGGGTGCCGGGCCAGGTGGCCGGGTGGGGTGTTCGGGGAGGCGGGTGCTGTCGGTGAGCGGGGGGTGTGGCTCGGTGGGGAAAGGTGGCTTACCGTGTGGCCGCCTTCCTCTTACTGGGCGAACCCCACGGGCGGATGATCCGTGCCGGGATTGTCCCGTAATCGGATGGGAGGAACGTTCCCATCCGCAAGCACCTGGCAGTCGTCGGCCTCACGGCGGCTGCCGCCCTCCTGGGCAGCTCCACCCCGGCGGCCGCCACCACCTCAACGGTGGCCGCCACCTCAACGGCCGTCACCACCTCAACGGTGGCCGCCACTTCGACGGCCGCCGCCTCGACGGCCGCCGCCTCGACGGCCGCCGCCTCGACGGTCGCCACCGCAACGGTCGCCACCGCAACGGCTGCCGCCACCGTCGATCATCGGCCGAGGGTGGTCTAGCTCAGTGGCAAGCAGGAAGTCCCGGGTCCCGGTGACCGAAACGGCTCTGGCGCCTTCTTCTGGCGGGTCAAGGGGTGGCACCTGTGCTACGCCCTTTCCGTGAGGAAGATCCGCCCGGCCACCGCCGCCCACATCCACCGCGGCGCCAGAGGGGTGGCGGGTGCCGTCACCGTCACGCTCAGGACGCCGTCCGACGGGTTCGCGAAGGGCTGCGTCAGGGCGGTGAAGCGGCAGAGCGCCGCCAACGCCGCCACCACGCTCACCTGGAGCGAGCTGCGTGCCATCAAGAGGTGGCCGCACAACTACTACGTGAACGTCCACAACAAGAGGTTCCCGATGGGCGCGGTACGCGGCCAGCTCCGCTGACCCCTGCTCCAGCTCTCCGGGGCGATTGGGGAGTTGCCCCTGCTCCAGCTCCCCGGGGCGGCCGGGGAGCTGGAGCCCGTTCACTCGGCGGCGAGTCGTTCTGCCTCTTCGTGCAGCACCACGATCAGGGCCAACTCCAGTTGCAGGTCGCTGAGCTCCGGTGCCGCGAGGCCGTCAAGCACGCGCATGCGGGCCTCCCTTTGCTGGGAGACGCCTCAGCGGTCACAGGGGTTTACACGGAAGGCTCTTTGAATCTTTCCCAGGCGGACTGCTTGGTCATGCTGAGCGAGGCGCCGATGCGTTCCCAGCTGACGTTGCGGCCTCGCAGGTGCGCTACCCAGTCACGCATGTTGTCGTTGATCTGGGCCTGGACGGCTGCGATCTTCGGCAGGTGGTCGAGGATCTGGTCGTCGCTCATCGTCTCCCACATCGGCAGCCGCGGCTCGGTGCTCTCGGCCAGCTTCTCCTCTTCGAGGATCTGGTCGCACAGGGCCACGCACGAGTCGCAGATGTGGACTCCGGGGCCGGCGATGAGCTTGGCCACCTCGGTGCTTTTCTTGTGACAGAAGGAGCAGTGCAGCTTGTCTTTCCAGTCAGGCATGGCCTGACGCTAACCCGTCAGGCCACTCCTGACAAGTCATCGTCGAGAAGGGCTTTCCGCTCCTCGTGGATGCGGCAGCAAAGGGTGACGTAGGCGTCGAGCACCTTGTCATAGGCGGCGCGCGCCTGGTCGACCTGCGCGCTGAGCGCGACGATCCGCTCGGGGTCGCCCTGACGCTCGGCGTCCGCGAGCATCATGCGCGCCTCCAGCACGATGTCCTCAGCCCTGGTCCTGGTACGGCGGAGCAGTTCCGAACACTCGTAAAGCTCCTTCAGCCGCGCTGAAGTGAGGATGTCCTCGGCCGCGTAAAGCACCTTGGCCTGGGCCACGAGCTGCTTGTAGAGACTGGTTCCCATAACCTGCCACCTCCCGGTCAAGGTTGCCTGAGTGTAGACGCGCGAACCTTGAGCGCGGATCACGGCCGCGGCCAGGGGGTAGGGCACTGTTCCCTTCGGGGTTGTTCTTATCCTCCGGGTGGAAGAAGAGCGTTCCTGAACGGAATTCGATGCTCCACATAGCCGCTCATTAGGCGCTTTAGCCCGAAATTTCGCCAGGTGCGGCGGAGGAAAACGGCGCACCAAGAGGCCCGATCGCCCACGCGAGAGCCGTTCCTCGTCACATACTGAAACGAAGTGCAAGCAGATTGTGACGGCTGAGGGGCGCGGCTGTGGCTGATACGACGACGGGGTGCGACGAGGATGCGGCGGACGTCAGCGTCATCATCCCGGCCCACAACTGCCGGACCTACCTCGACCGATGTCTGACCTCCGCGCTCATCCAGCGCGTGAAGAAGGAGATCGTCGTCATCGACGACGGCTCCGACGACGGCAGCGCCGAACTGCTCGACCTCTACGCGACCTACCACCGCAGCATCGTCAAGGTCGTCCACCAGCCCTGCTCGGGCGGCGCCGGCAAGCCGCGCAACGTCGGCCTGGAGCACGCCACCGGCCGCTACGTCTTCTTCTGCGACGCCGACGACTACCTCGGCGCCGAGGCGCTGGAGCGCATGGTCGCGATGGCCGACCGCAACGGCTCCGACATCGTCCTGGGCCGCATCGTCGGGCATGGCAGGCGGGCGCCGGTGTCGATGTTCCAGCGCAGCGCCGACCGGGTGGAGCTCGGCGAGAGCGCCGTCTACAACAGCCTGAGCTGCTTCAAGCTGTTCCGCAGGGAGATGCTGGAGCGCCACACGATCCGCTTCGCCGAGAACCAGCTCATCGGCGAGGACATCCAGTTCTCCGTGCACGCCTACTGCCACGCCGAGACGATCTCCGTGGTCGCCGACTACGACTGCTACCACCTCACCGCCCGTCCGGACGGCAGCAGCATCATGCAGCAGCCGGGCAGCCGCGACCCCATTTCCTGGCTCACGATGATCCGGGCCCCGATCGAGCTCATGACCCGGCACATCGGGCCGGGTCCGCTGCGCGACCACCTGCTCAGGCGGCACTTCAGGCTCGACGCCTTCGCCCAGCTCGGCGCGCCGTTCCTGGAGGCCGACGACGTCCAGCGCAAGGACATCGCGGCCGAGGTGGCCGCGCTCTGCGACGAGTACCTCACCCCCGGCGTGGCCGAGCGGCTCAACAGCACCGACCGCCAGCGCCTGGCCGCCCTCGGCGACATCGAGCGCCTGCTGCGCCTGGCCGACATCGAGAGCGCGACCGTGCTGCGGCGGCTGACCGGGCTGCGCTGGGAGGCCGAGCGGCTGCTGGTCACCGGTACGGCCCGGCTCGAAGGCATGCGCGACAACGACGGCGTCTCGGTCGTCCTGCGTGCCAGGCACGACCCGGCCGGCGAGCAGGTGGTCCCGGCCGAGTGCGAGGGCGGCGAGTTCACGGTGCGCATCGACCCGGCCCAGCTCGCCTCGGGCGTGTGGGACGCCTACGTCGCGGTCGAGCTGGAGGGCGTGACCCGGCTGGGCAGGCTGGGCGCCAACAGGGAGGGCGGTCTGGCCAGGCCGTCGCCCCGGCTGATCGGCAACGTGGTGGCGCTGCCGTACTTCACGAGGGACAACGGGAACCTCAGCCTCGACGTCGGCGGGCATGTGCTGGCGGTGCCCGGCAGCGTCCGCATCACCAGGACGCGCTGGGGGCTGGGGCACCGGCTGCTGCTCGACGGCGAGATCACGGTCGGCGGGTCGGCGGTGGAGGCGGGAGCCGTACGCGGGCTGGTGTGGAAGGAGCGGCGCACGGGCAGCGAGCGGACCGAGCGCGTGACCGCGCTGCCCGGCGGGGCCTTCGCGGCGCGGCCCGCGGTGGGCCGGTTCGCGCCCGGCACCTGGGACGCCTACCTGGAACTGGAGCTCGGCGGGCCGCCCGCGCGCTTCCGCATCGAGACCGGCGCGGTGGGGGTGCCCGCGGCGCGGCGCTGGTGGCGGGGCGCGGTGCTGCGCAGCGTGCGGCCGTACGCGACCTCGGGGCGTGGACGGCTGAGCACGGTCGTGCGGAAGCTGACGCCGCGGGCGATTCTCCGGAGAATTCTTGGCTAAATGCCATCTATGTGCAGGTGCAAGGCGATGCCTTATCGTAAGGACGTTATCCCCCCTTACTGAGAGGCAGGAGTCGTGCACGTTCCCGATGGCTTCTTCAACGCGGCGGTGTCCGTCTCCGCCGGGGTCGTCGCGGCAGCGGGGGTCGCGGTCTGCCTGCGCGGCGCCCGGCGCGAGCTCGACGACCGGACGGCGCCCATGGCGGGCCTGGTGGCGGCGTTCATCTTCGCCGTCCAGATGCTGAACTTCCCGGTCGCCGCCGGCACCAGCGGCCACCTGCTCGGCGGCGCGCTCGCCGCGATACTCGTCGGGCCGTATACGGGCGTCTTGTGCGTGGCCGTGGTGCTGCTGGTCCAGGGCCTGTTCTTCGCCGACGGCGGCCTGACCGCGCTGGGCGTCAACATCACCATCATGGGCATCGTGACCGTCCTGGTCGGCTGGGGCGTCTTCCGGCTGATCACCCGGTTCGCCGCGGGCAAGGGCGCGATCACGGTCGCCGCGTTCCTGGCCGCGCTCGTCTCCGTGCCCGCCTCGGCGCTGGCGTTCACGGCCCTGTTCGCGATCGGCGGCACCGCGCCGATCGAGGTCGGCGCGGTGGCCGCCGCGATGGGCGGCGTGCACGTCCTGATCGGCATCGGCGAGGGGCTGATCACCGCGGTGACCGTCGGCGCCGTCCTGGCGGTCCGCCCCGATCTCGTGTACGGCGCGGCCGGCCTGGCCAAGCCGCTCGTGCTGCGCGGCGCCGACGGTTCCATCACCGAGGCCGCCGGAAAGCCGGAGACCACCGAAAGGGCCGGGGTGCGGCCGTTCGTGCTGGGCGGGCTCGGCGTGACGCTGATCCTGGCGGGCGTGGTCTCCTTCTTCGCCTCCTCCTCGCCCGACGGCCTGGAGCGGGTGGCCGAGGACAAGGGGTTCATCGACCAGACCACCGACCACCTGTTCGGCACGTGGGCGCTGGCCGACTACGGCGACGTCGGCGGCATTCCGGTGGGTGTCGCGGGCATCATCGGCGTCGGCCTGACGCTGCTGGTGGCGGCCGGCATCGCGTACGCGGTGCGCAGCCGTAAGGTCAAGGCACAGGCGTAGGTCATGGGCGCGGGCCACCACCACCAGCTCTACCGGCCGGGCGGCTCCCTCGTGCACCGGCTGCCGGCGCAGTGCAAGCTGCTCGCGGTCCTGGCCTTCGCCATCGTGGTGGTGGCCACGCCCCGCGAGGCGTTCTGGGCGTTCGGGTGCTACGCGGCGCTGCTCGGGGTGGTGGCGGCGGTGGCGAGGGTGCCGCTGACGTTCGTCGCGCGGCGCATGGTGATCGAGCTGCCGTTCGTCCTGTTCGCCTTCCTCATCCCGGTCATCGGGATGGGGGAGCGGACCACCGTGCTCGGGCTCTCGCTGAGCGTGCCCGGCCTCTGGGCGGCCTGGAACATCCTGGCCAAGGCCTCGCTCGGGGTGGTCGCCTCGATCCTGCTGGCCGCCACGACCGAGCCGCGGGCGGTCCTCATGGGCGCGCAGCGGCTGCGGGTGCCGTCGCTGCTGGTGCAGATCGCCATGTTCATGCTGCGCTACATGGACGTGATCGTGGACGAGATGCGCAGGATGAAGGTCGCCAGGGAGTCGCGCGGGTTCGAGGCGCGCAACATGCGGCACATCCCGGTGATCGCGCGTTCGGCCGGGGCCCTGTTCATCCGCTCCTACGAACGGGGTGAGAGAGTGCATCTGGCGATGCTGAGCCGGGGGTACGACGGCCGGATGCCGGTCGTGCAGGAGATCTCGGCGAGCGTGCGGCAATGGGCGATCGCGCTGGCGCTGCCCGGCGGGGCGCTGGCCGTACTGGGGATGATGGCGTGGTGAACTACTCGCTGGAGGTCAAGGACCTCGCCTACGCCTACCCCGACGGGACGCAGGCGTTGTTCGGGGTGGACCTGGCCGTCGCGCGCGGCGAGCGGGTCGCGCTGCTGGGGCCCAACGGCGCCGGCAAGACGACGCTCGTCATGCATCTCAACGGCATCCTCACCGCCGGGCACGGTACTGTCACCGTCGCGGGCACCCCGGTGCGCAGGGACACGGTCAAGGAGATCCGCCAGCGCGTCGGCCTGGTGTTCCAGGATCCCGACGACCAGTTGTTCATGCCGACGGTCCGCGACGACGTCGCCTTCGGCCCCGCCAACGCGGGACTGCGCGGCGAGGAGCTCGAACGCCGGGTCAAGGACGCGCTCGACCGGGTCGGCATGCTGGAGTTCGCCGACCGGCCGCCGCACCACCTGTCCTTCGGCCAGCGGCGGCGGGTGGCGGTCGCGACCGTGCTGGTCATGGAGCCGGAGATCCTCGTGCTGGACGAGCCGTCGTCCAACCTGGACCCGGCCGCGCGCAGGGAACTGGCCGAGATCCTGCGCTCGCTGGAGGTGACCGTGCTCATGGTGACGCACGACCTGCCGTACGCGCTGGAGCTGTGCGAGCGCTCACTCATCCTGTCGGGCGGCGTGATCGCCGCCGACGGGCCCACGCGCGCGCTGCTCGCCGACCCTGACCTGCTCGCCGCGCACCGCCTTGAGCTGCCGTACGGCTTCGCTATACCCGCGGAACGTGGATGATGATCAGCCGGTCCCCGGCCTGCAGGGTCTGGGCCTGCGGGTCGGCGTAGGTCAGCAGGTCGCCGCCACGGGCCACGGCGACGACCATGCCGTCGCACTCGGCCGGTTCCTTGCCCACCTCGTCGGCGGTGACGGCGCGCTCGTACAGGTCCAGGCCCTTGCCGAAGACCAGGAAGTCCTCGATGAGCGCGCTGATCGCCGGGCTCTGCGTCGCCACGCCCAGCATCCGGCCGGCGGCCTCGGAGGAGGTGATGACCACGTCGGCGCCGCTCTGCCTGACCAGCGGGTCGTTCTCGGCCTCGCGCACCGCCGCGACGATGGTCGCAGACGGGTTGAGGCTGCGTGCGGTGAGCGTGACCAGGGCCGCGGTGTCGTCGCGCTGGACGGCGATGATGACCTGGGCGGCCGTCCTGATGCCGGCGCGGTTGAGCACCTCGCTGCGGGTGGCGTCGCCCTGCACTCCCACGAACCCGTCCGCCGTCGCCTCCTCGACCAGCGCGCGGACCGGGTCGATCACCACGATCGACTCCTTCGTGCGCTCGTTCTCCAGCAGGGTGCGGATCGCCGAGCGGCCCTTGGTGCCGTAGCCGATGATCAGCGTGTGATCGTGCAACCTGGACCTCCAGCGTCTGATCCGGAAAACGTCGCGGGTGCGCTTGGTGAGCACCTCAAGGGTGGTGCCGACCAGGATGATCAGGAAGGCGACGCGCAGCGGGGTCACCGCCACGATGTTGACGATCCGGGCGGTGTCGCTGACCGGGGTGATGTCGCCGTACCCGGTGGTGGAGAGCGAGACGGTCACGTAGTAGAGGGCGTCGAGCGGCGAGACGGCGCCGTCGGCGTTGTCGTGGTAGCCGTCCAGATCGACCGCCACCAGCAGGAACATGGCGGCGAGCACGCCCAGGGCCAGTGCCATGCGCCGCAGGACCGCGCGCAGAGGGCTCATCGGCGCGGAGGGCAGCTGTACGCCCGGCTCCGCCTCATCCTCCCGCATAGGGGCTGATCGTAGTTTGTGCATGCCCGCTTATCGGGGATGTCCAAGTACAGTGGCTCATCGAGGAGGGGCCGAACATGAAGCTGCGGCTTGCGCGACACTCGATGGGCGATGCCGTGGTGGTGGCCGTCGAGGGTGAACTCGATCTGTTCACCGCGCCCTTCCTGCGCGACGAGGTGCGCGACGCCATCAAGCAGGACAGCGCGCGGCTGGTGCTCGACCTGCAGCAGCTGTCGTTCATGGACTCCAGCGGGCTGTCGGTGCTGATCGAGGCGTGGCGGCTGGCAACCGGCGAGGGCGGCGGCGTGTCCCTGGCCGCCCCGCAGGCGCCCGTGGCCCGCATCCTGCGTACCACCGGCCTTGACCGGCGGATCAAGGTCTACTCCGACGTCGACAGCGCCGTCGGCGGCATGTGACCGCGAATTAACCCACCCCGAGTAGAACTTCATTCGGTTGTCGGGTTAGGGTCCGGGATATGGACGTCAACGGATCTGCAGCAATCATCTCCGGCGGTGCCAGCGGCCTCGGTGAGGCCACCGCCCGCGAGCTGGCCGCCCACGGCGCGACCGTGGTCATCGCCGACCTCAACGAGGAGCGCGGCAAGGCCATCGCCGACGAGCTCGGCGGAGTCTTCGTCAAGACCGACGTGTCGGACGAGGAGCAGGTGCAGGCGGCGGTGGACGCCGCCGTGGCGACCGGCAAGCCGGTCCGTGTGATCGTGAACAGCGCCGGAATCGGCTGGGCCGAGCGGACCGTCAACCGCGACGGCGCGCCGCACAGCCTCGGCAGCTACCGCAAGGTCATCGAGGTGAACCTGATCGGCACGTTCAACCTCATGCGCATCGGCGCGGCCGCCATCGCCAAGACCGAGCCCGCCTCCGAGGACGGTCACCGCGGTGTCGTCATCAACACCGCCTCCGTGGCGGCGCTGGAGGGCCAGACGGGTCAGCTCGCCTACTCCGCCTCCAAGGGCGGCATCGTGGGCATGACGGTTCCGGCCGCGCGCGACCTGGCGGCGATCGGCGTACGCGTGAACACGGTCTGCCCCGGCATCATCGACACCCCGATCTACGGCTTCTCGCCGAACTCCGAGGAGTTCAAGGCCAAACTGGTGGCTCCGGTGGTCTTCCCGAAGCGCATGGGCCGTCCCGACGAGTTCGCTCACCTGGTCCGCTCGCTGATCGAGAACGACTACATGAACGCCGAAGTCGTCCGCTTCGACGGCGGCATCCGCTTCCAGCCCAAGTGAGGTCGCGTGTCTGACTCTGAGGTTCTCGTCGAGGAATCCGGCAACGTCGCCGTCATCACGATCAACCGGCCGCGGTCCCGCAACGCCGTCAACGGCGCGGTGGCCCGCGGCATCGCCGCGGCGCTGGACGAGCTCGACGCCCGCTCCGACATCTCGGCCTACGTCCTGACCGGGGCGGGCGGCACCTTCTGCGCAGGAATGGACCTCAAGGGCTTCCTGTCCGGCGACTTCCCGGTGGTCGAGGGCCGCGGCTTCGGCGGCCTGGCCGAGGCGCCGCCGAAGAAGCCGCTGGTCGCCGCCGTCGAGGGGTACGCGCTGGCCGGCGGGTTCGAGCTGGCGCTGTCCTGCGACGTGATCGTCGCCTCCGAGGAGGCCAAGTTCGGCCTGCCCGAGCCCAAGCGCGGCTTGGTGGCCGGCGCCGGCGGCGTCATGCGGCTGCCCCGCCGCATCCCCTACCACGTGGCCATGGAGATCGCCCTGACCGGCGACCACTACCCGGCCGCCCGCCTGTACGAGCTGGGTCTGGTCAACCGGATCACCCCGGCGGGCGGCGCCCTTGAGACGGCGCTGGAACTGGCCGGGAAGATCGCCGCGAACGCCCCGCTGGCACTGGCGGCCACCAAGAAGGTGATCATCGAGTCGCAGGACTGGTCCCTGGAGGAGATGTTCACCAGGCAGGGCGCGATCGTCGGGCCGGTGTTCGGCTCGAAGGACGCGATGGAGGGCGCCGCGGCCTTCGCCGAGAAGCGCGCCCCGAGCTGGAAGGGCGAATAGAACAGAGGGCCCTCTCCGTTGAGAAGAGGGCCCTCTACGCATGTGTGGCGATTCCTGCGTACGGTAAAAGAGAAGTCAGTCGACCCCGCAGGAGCGCGCATGAACGGCCAGCCCGAAGGACGGTCCCGCTTCCGTGGCATGCTCGCCGAAGCCGCGGGCGCCGTGATCTTGCTTGTCGTGGCGGTCGCCGCCATGTGGGCCATCGAAGTCGCGGACTACGTCCTGCCGGCCAACCTCGACGACTACGGCATCGCCGGCTGGCAGCCCTCGGGCCTGGTCGGGATCCTGTTCGCGCCGTTCCTGCACGTCGGCTTCGGCCATCTGATGGCCAACTCGCTGCCGTTGCTCATCCTGGGCTTCCTGGCGGCGGTGCGCGGTCTCGGCCGGTTCGTGGCGGCCAGCCTGCTGATCATCATCATCGGCGGTCTCGGCACCTGGCTGACCACCCCGATCGGGACCGTCGCGGTGGGCGCCAGCGGCCTCATCTTCGGCTACTTCGGCTATGTGGTGGCCCGCGGGATCTTCGACCGCAGTGTTCTCGACATCGTCATCGCGGTGGGCGTGGCGATCGCCTATTACTCGATGCTGCTCGGCGTGCTGCCGAACCAGCCCGGCATTTCCTGGCAGGGCCACCTGTTCGGGCTCATCGCCGGCGTGGTGTCGGCGTGGGTGCTGCGCCGGCGCCGCAACACCCTCACCGCCTACTAGTGCACCAGGTCCCTGGTCCGCTCGGCGGGCGAGTGGGACAGCAGCCGGTCGATCCACGCCAGCCCGATCGCGGAGGCCACGAAGGCCAGGTGGATGAACGTCTGCCACATGATCTTGTTGTCGGGGATCCAGCGCGCCTGGATGAACGTCTGCAGCAGGTGCACCGACGAGATGCCGATGATCGCGGTGCCCAGCTTGACCTTGAGCACGTTGGCGTTGACGTGGGAGAGCCACTCGGGCTCGTCGGGGTGCCCGTTGAGGTTGATCCGTGAGACGAACGTCTCGTAGCCGCCGACGATGACCATGATGAGCAGGTTGGAGATCATCACGACGTCGATCAGCGCGAGCACGGAGAGCATGACGATGACCTCCATGCTCGGCGGCTCGCCCTCGGTCAGCTTGGCGAAGCTCGCCGCGACCGGCGAATGGCCGGAGTCACCGGTGGCGACCGTCTGGATCAGGTGCCACAACTCGACCAGGAACTGCCAGACGTAGACGCCCTGCGCCACGATCAGCCCCAGGTAGAGCGGCAGCTGCAGCCAGCGGCTGGCGAACATCAGGTACCCCAGGCCCAACGGCCGTCTGGGATGGGACGTCACTCCGGTCAACCCCCGTCACGTGCGTGCGTTCTCGCACAACTTTACGGAATCTCGACATCACTGGTCGCCGCGGGGGTTTTCCGGCAAGAATGTTTCCTGTGGCAACCCTGGGATCCCTGGAACGCGCGATCATGGACGTGTTGTGGGACGCCCGTAAACCGCTGCTCGTCAGGGAAGTCCTGGCCAGGTTGAACAAGGACAGGGCGCTGGCCTACACCACGGTTCAGACCGTGGCCGAGCGGTTGCTGAAGAAAGGGCTGCTGGTGCGCACGCCGTACCGTAACGCCTTCAGGTACGCGGCGGTGCACAGCAGGGACGAGCACGTCACCAGGCTGATGCTCGAAGCCCTGTCGGCCAGCACCGACAGGCTGCCGGTGCTGGCGCGCTTCGCGCAGAGCGTCGAGGACGCCGACGCGCTCGCCCTGCTGGAGGAACTGGCCAGGCGGACGGGTCAGAGGCGCTCGACCACGTAGTCGACGCAGGTCGTGAGCGCCTCGATGTCGGCCGGGTCGATGGCGGGGAACATCGCCACGCGCAGCTGGTTGCGGCCGAGCTTGCGGTAGGGCTCGGTGTCGACGATGCCGTTGGCGCGCAGCGTCTTGGCGACCGCGGCGGCGTCGACGTCGTCGCTGAAGTCGATGGTGCCGACGACCTGCGAGCGGAACTCCGGCGCGGCGAACGGCGTCGCGAACGAGGACTTCTCGGCCCACGTGTAGAGGCGCTGGGACGAGTCGGCGGTGCGGGCGGTGGTCCAGGCCAGGCCGCCGTTGGCGTTCATCCACTCGATCTGGTCGGCCAGCAGGAACAGCGTGGCCACCGACGGGGTGTTGTAGGTCTGGTCCTTCGCCGAGTTGTCGACGGCGACCGGCAGGCTGAAGAACTCGGGCACGTAGCGGCCGGAGGCGGCGATCTCCTCGACGCGGGCCAGCGCGCGCGGCGACATGATCGCGATCCACAGGCCGCCGTCGGAGGCGAAGCTCTTCTGCGGGGCGAAGTAGTAGACGTCGGTCTCGGCGATGTCGACGGGCAGCCCGCCGGCGCCGGAAGTGGCGTCGACCAGCACCAGCGAGTCGTCGGAGCCGACCCGCCCGATCGGCATCGCGACGCCGGTCGAGGTCTCGTTGTGCGTCAGGGCGTAGACGTCGACGCCCTCTTCGAGCACGGCCTCCGGGTGGGTGCCGACCTCGGACTTGATGATCGTCGGGTCGCCGAGCCAGGGCGCCTTGCTGACGACGGCGCCGAACTTGGAGGAGAACTCGCCGAACGACAGGTGCTGCGACCTCTCGCGCACCAGCCCGAAGGCGGCGATGTCCCAGAACGCGGTGGTGCCGCCGTTGCCCAGCACGACCTGGTAGCCCTCGGGCAGCGAGAACAGGTCCGCGAGGCCGGAGCGCACGCGGCCGACCAGGCTCTTGACCGGCTTCTGGCGGTGGGAGGTCCCCATGACGCTCGCCCCGGCGGAGGCGAGCGCGGCCAGCTGCTCGGGACGAACCTTCGAGGGCCCGCAGCCGAAACGGCCGTCGGCGGGCTTGATGTCAGCGGGAATCACGATGTCAGCCACCTGCATAAGCGTACTGAGCCGTGACGGATGGCTTGGCCCGGGTCCGGGATTTGAGACACGATGTGGGCCTTGCGATCGATGGGGCAGCGACGCGGCCGATCCGCGGAACGTGATTGCGGGGATCATTCGACGGCCGGCGTTCTGGCGGGCCGACCCACCCCTCCCGGTGGTGCTGGTGTCCGGCGAGGACGCCTTCGAGGCGGCGACGTGGCTCGCGCGGCCGTACGAGCGTGGCGCAAGGCCGTCCGGCTGAGCGTGCCCCGGCTGCGGGTCAACGCGCTGACTCCGGCCCCGGCGGCGGCCACGCCGTACACGGCGAAGAGATGGCCGAGCCAGGCCCGTGCGGTGGGCTACTGGCCCGCGGTCGGGCTGCTGCTGGTGCTTCCCGCGGTCTGGGTCGTCTGGACGCAGCAGGAGCGCGACGCGCGCTGCGGCGGGCCGGCCTGGGTGGAACGGCGGGGCGCGGAATGCGTGGGGATCGTCAACGCCGAGGCGGCCACGCCGGAGACCATGTTCGGCGGCGAGATGGCGAGCCTGATCAAGAAGATCGACGCCAACAACGGGTACGCCGTCAGCTCGGGCAGGTATGTCAGCATCGTGTTGTTCGGCGAGTTCTCGATCAGGATGTCGGCGGACGGCGGTTAGGCGGCCACGAAGGATGCTCTGTGCAGGGGGCTGCCGGACGACGCTCCGGCGGGCGTGAAAGCGCCGTGACCTGACGTACGGCTGCCACACGCCATGGCAGCCGTACGAAGCAGGCTTCAGATGAGGCCGGCGACCTCGGAGGCTCCGGGCACGTCGCTCAGGGGGCGGGTGGCCGGGCCGGTGTAGTTCGCGCTGGGGCGGACGAGCCTGCCCGTGCGCTTCTGCTCCAGGATGTGCGCGGCCCAACCGGCCGTGCGGGCGCAGGTGAACATGGAGGTGAACATGTGCGAGGGCACCTCGGCGAAGTCGAGGACGACGGCGGCCCAGTACTCCACGTTGGTGGCCAGCACCCGGTCGGGCTTGCGGGCGTGCAGTTCTTCGAGCGCCGCCGTCTCCAGCGCCTGCGCGACCTCGTAGCGGGGCGCGTCGAGCTCCTTGGCGGTACGGCGCAGCACACGCGCACGCGGGTCCTCGGCGCGGTAGACGCGGTGACCGAAGCCCATGAGGCGGTTGCCCTTGTCCAGCTCGCTCTGGACGTACTTCTTGGCGTCGCCGAGCTGCTCGACGCCTTCGATCATGTGCAGCACGCGGGCGGGGGCGCCACCGTGCAGGGGACCGGACATGGCGCCCACGGCGCCGGAGAGAGCGGCCGCCACGTCGGCGCCCGTGGAGGCGATGACGCGGGCGGTGAACGTGGAGGCGTTCATGCCGTGCTCGGCGGCGGAGGTCCAGTAGGCGTCGATGGCCTTGACGTGCTTGGGATCAGGTTCGCCGCGCCAGCGGACCATGAACCGTTCGACGATGGTCTTGGCCTCGTCGACGCGGCTCTGCGGCACCATCGGCAGGCCGAGGCCACGCGCCGACTGCGCCACGAAGGAGAGGGCCATGACGGAGGCGCGGGCGAGGTCGTCGCGTGCCTGGTCGTCATCGATGTCGAGCAGCGCCTTGAAGCCATAGGCGGGAGCCAGCATGGCCAGGGCGCTCTGTACGTCTACGCGGATGTCACCGGAGTGAACGGGGATCGGGTACGGCTCCGCCGGGGGCAGACCCGGCTGGAACTTGTTGTCGACCAGCAGGCCCCAAACGTGCCCGAACGGGACACGGCCGACCAGCTCCTCGATGTCGACGCCCCGGTATCGAAGGGCGCCCCCCTCTTTGTCCGGTTCCGCGATCTCGGTCTCGAAAGCTACTACGCCTTCGAGGCCGGGTTTGAAGTCGGACATTCTCGGCCGCCTCCCTTTCTTGATGTCGAGATACCGGCGCGTCAATTTAACCCCCTGCCGTCCAGTGCTTCGTCTTCGGGCACGCCGAAACGCAATCACCGCTGGTGGGGGCGGTTGTGTGGGATCGCCACCAAGCGCGCAAGAATACCGTCTCGTGGATGCCACCTCGCTGTCAGGGCTGCGCCGCTCGTACGAAGGCGAGCCCCTGCTGGAAGCCAACGTCGCCGCCGACCCCATCGCCCAGTTCACCGTCTGGTTCCAGGAGGCGCTCGACGCCGGCCTGCCCGAGCCCAACGCCATGGTCGTCGCCACCGCCTCCGCCGGCGGGCGGCCCAGTGCCCGAACGGTCCTGCTCAAGGGCTACGACGAGGACGGTTTCGTCTTCTTCACCAACTACGAGTCCCGCAAGGGCCGCGACCTGGCCGAGAACCCGCGCGCGTCGCTGCTGTTCCCCTGGCACCCGATCCGCCGCCAGGTGCGCGTCGAGGGCTCCGTCGTACGGCTGTCGCACGAGCGCTCGGCCGAATACTTCAACTCCCGCCCGTACGGCTCCCGCATAGGCGCCTGGGCCTCCAGGCAGTCGGCCGTGGTCCGATCCAGGGAGGACCTGGACCGGCGCTACGAGGAACTGGCCGCCCGCTGGCCGGAGGATCCGCCGGTGCCGGACTTCTGGGGCGGCTACCTGGTGGTGCCCGGCGAGATGGAGTTCTGGCAGGGCCAGCTGGACCGGCTGCACGACCGGCTCCGGTACCGGCGCGCGCACCCCGGCTGGGAGCTGGAGAGACTTGCCCCTTAATGTGCCTTAGGTGGCAATCGGGGATTTGATCAAAAGGTACCTTGTCGACACCCGGCCACTGCAGGTCCCCGCCTACCGGCGGCTTTGGATCGGCCAGACCGTCTCCCACGTCGGTCTGGGCGTGACCGTGGTGGCCGCCAGTCAGCAGGTGTGGGTGCTCACCCACTCCTCCCTGTGGGTCGGCTTCCTCAGCCTGGCCAACCTCATCCCGCTCGTCGTCTTCGGTCTGTGGGGCGGCGCCGTCGCCGACGCCATGGACCGGCGCAAGCTGCTGCTGATCGGCTCGCTCATCGCCTGGGCGAGCACCCTGCTCATCCTCCTGCAGGCTCTGCTGGACCTGCGCAACGTCTACCTGCTCCTGGGTCTGATGGCAGTCAACGCGACGGGGTTCGCCATCACCTCGCCCACCAGGGGCGCCATCATTCCGAGGATCCTGCCACCGGAGCGCGTACCGGCGGCCAACGCCCTGCAGTCGCTCGTCTTCAGCGTGGGCGCGGTCGCCGGCCCGATGCTCGCCGGGGTGGTGATGGCCGCCTCCGGGTTCGCGGCCGCGTACGCGATCGACGCCGTGTTGTTCAGCGCCGGGCTCTACGCCGCGATCAAGTTGCCGCCGCTGCCGCCCGTCGGCGAGGTCACCCGGCCGGGCGCGCGGGCCGTCCTGGACGGGCTGCGCTACATCCTGGTCACGCCGGTGCTGCTCATGTCGTTCGTCGTGGACATCATCGCGATGGTGTTCGCGCTGCCCAGGGCGCTGTTCCCCGAGCTGGCCGCCACCCGGTTCGGCGGCTCGGAACTGGCGCTCGGCTGGCTCAACGCGGCCATGGCGCTCGGGTCGTTCGCGGGCGCGCTGTTCTCCGGCTGGGTCGGCCGGGTCAGCAGGCAGGGGCTCGCGCTCGTCCTCGTCATCGCCCTCTGGGGCCTGTCGGTCGCGGCCGCCGGGCTGGCGCAGTCGCTCTGGCTGGTGGTGGGGTTCCTGGCGCTGGGCGGGGCGGCCGACGTGGTGTCGTCGGTGTGGCGGCAGTCGATCCTGCAGCTCTACGCGCCCGACGAGATGCGCGGCAGGCTGCAGGGCGTCTTCATGGTGGTGGTCGCCGGCGGGCCGCGGCTGGGGGACGTCCGCGCCGGGGCCACCGCGACGGTGTTCGGGCTGGCCGGGGCCTGGGTGGGCGGCGGTCTCGCGTGCGCGGTGGCGGTGTTGCTGGTGGGGCTGGCCGTACCGGGATTCAGGAACTACCGCTCGCAACGGCGGTGATCGGGAAGGAACCGGGCCGCACTATTGTTCCCGTCCTTTGCCATCGTCGGTCGATCTCCCAATAGGGTTCCCTTTGACCTCTGTGCCCGCCGCGGACGGGCTCAGTCCCCGCCGGACCGGCGTAGCATCAAGATGGGAGGAGCCTTGACCGCACACGGCCTGATCGACACCACGGAGATGTATCTCCGCACGATCTACGAACTCGAAGAGGAGGGCATCGTCCCTCTTCGCGCCCGCATCGCCGAGCGGCTCCAGCAGAGCGGCCCGACAGTGAGCCAGACCGTCGCCCGTATGGAACGTGACGGCCTGGTGAAAGTCGAGGGCGATCGCCACCTCGCGATGACCGACCTCGGCCGCACGCTGGCCACGCGCGTCATGCGCAAGCACCGCCTCGCCGAGTGTCTGCTGACCCAGGTCATCGGGCTGCCGTGGGAGGAGGTGCACATCGAGGCCTGCCGCTGGGAACACGTCATGTCGGAATCGGTGGAGAGCCGCCTGGTCACGCTGCTCGACAACCCCACGGTCTGCCCGCACGGCAACCCCATCCCCGGGCTGGCCGAGCTTGGCGCGCACGAAGCGGATGAAGCAGCAGATAAGCCCCTGGAGGCCATGGCCGATCTTGCCGGACCCCGCGATATGGCGGTTGTCGTGCGGCGAATTAGCGAACAAGTGCAAAGCGATCCCGCTGTGATGCTTAAACTCAAGCAAGTTGGGATACAACCCGGACGCGAGGTGACGCTCGCGGCGAGCGACGACGGTGTGCGGGTGACAGGTGACGGAGACGCGAACGGAACTCCCGCGGAACTTCCGCGTGAGGTTGCCGCGCACGTTTTCGTCTCCAGGCGCTGACGCGCGAGCTTCTGCTTGGTTGAATCCCTCAAGGGAGAACCCTCCACTCCCCCCGGCCATGACTGTTGCAGGAGCGCCCGTGGTTCGCTTTTCGCATAAGCCTCCCCGAGGAGTGGTCTCCGGATGAAGCGATGGGGGGATCTGTCACCGGACGCGGCTGATCATTTGGCAGCCGGGTCGGTGCTGGATCACGCGGAGATGGCCGTCGTCGTGACGGACAGGTTCAGCAACCTGCTCTACTGGAACCCCTTCGCGGAGAAGCTGTTCGGCCGCCCCGGCAAGTCGTCGAGCAGGGAGACGTCCGTCCTGTCCCTCGGGATCATGGAGAAGGACCACCCGCTCGCGATCGAGCTGGCCAAGCACGTGCTCAAGGGCGGCGTGTGGGAGGGCACCTTCGACGTACGGCGCGGCGACGGCACCATCATCTACGTCCGGGCGCAGGCGGTGCCGCTGCGCCACCCGTCCGGCTCGGTGACCGGCATCGTCATCACCGCCCGCGAGGCCCTGCGCAGCAACGAGCGCGAGAAGGACCGCTTCGGCCTGCTGGAGCGCATCGGCGAACGGCTGGCCGGCTCCCTCTACGTCGAGGAGACGCTGAAGCGGGTCGCCGAGATGCTGGTCCCGCAGTTCGCCGACCACTGCTTCATCGAGCTGATGGAGGGCGAGCGCCTGGTGCGCCGCGTCTCCCAGCACGTGCAGGGCTGGACGCCGCCGCCGGGCACGTGGAAGCCGGTGGGCGCGGAGATCCGCTACCCCTCCGGCCACTACGCCGACACCGCGATGCGCCGCCAGGAGACGATCCTGGTCGAGGACTTCGCGTCCAGCAGCTTCCCGGCCCCCCACGAGGGCAGCGCCCAGCTGTGCGGCGAGGTCGGCATGACCTCGGCCATCGTCGCCCCGCTGTGCGTGCGCGGGGAGACGCTCGGCCTGATGTACCTCGGGCTGTCCAACCTCACCGACCGCCGCAGCCCCCACTACGACGCCTTCGACCGCGACTTCGTCGGGGCCATCGCCACCCGCGTCGCGCTCGCGATCGACAACGCGCTGCTGTTCGAGGAGGAGCGGCACACCGCCGAGTCCTTCCAGAAGCACCTGCTGCCGCGCGCGCTGCCGCAGCTCGACGGCCTGGAGATCGCCGTCCGCTACTACCCGGCGGCCCCGCTCGCCTCCCACGGCCAGGGCATCCAGACCCAGGTGGGCGGCGACTGGTACGACGTGATCCCGCTGTCGGCGGGCCGGGTCGGCATCGTCATCGGCGACGTCGAGGGCCGTGGCGCCAAGGCCGCGGCCATCATGGGCCAGTTGCGCGCCGCGCTGCGCGCCTTCGCCCAGGACGACAAGTCGCCCGCCGACATCCTGGCCAGGCTCGACGAGTGGACCCGCATCATCGCCACCCCCGAGCAGGACGACAACGGCACCGAGGTGAGCATCCCGCCGATCGTCACCTGCCAGTACCTCGTCTACGACGCGTGGTCGCGCCAGCTGTCCTTCGCCAACGCCGGCCACGCGCCGCCGTTGCTGCTGGTCGACGGCCAGTGCCTGGAGATGGACATCGAGGAGGTCGGCCAGCCACTCGGGGTGCGGGCCAAGAACCTGCACGCCGACCTGGTCTACAAGGAGGAGACCCGCACGCTGCCGCCCGGCGCCGCGCTGCTGCTCTACACCGACGGGCTGGTCGATCGCCGCCCCGCCCGCGACGGCCGCGTCCCCACCGACGAGGAGACGCTGGGGATCCTCTGCGAGAAGCTGGCCAAGGCCACCGGCGACGACGTCGAGCGTGTCGCCGACGCCGCCACGGTCGCGGTGCCGGGCGAGATCGACGACGACATGGCGATCCTGGTGCTGCGCTCCAGCGACATCGACCTGGACGTCGAGGAACGCACGTTCCCCGCCCAGCCGATCATGGTCGGCGAAGCCCGGCGGATGGCCGCCGAGGCCTTCACCGGCTGGAACGTGCCCGAAGAGCGCGCCGAGCTGGCCTGCCTGCTGGTCTCGGAAGTCGTCACGAACGTGGTGCTGCACGCGGCCACGGCGAGCGTGCCGCGCCGGGAGCTGGTGGTCGAGGGGCCGCCGCTGCCGTTCGAGGAGTCCTGGGACGTACCGTTCGAGGACGAGATCATGGGCGACAAGGAGTTCACGCTCCGGCTGCGCAGGGGCGAGGAGTCGGTCTGGGTCGAGGTGTTCGACCAGGACCTGCGCCTGCCGCGCATCCGCAGCGCGGGCGAGAACGACGAGGGCGGGCGCGGCCTCTACCTGGTCGACCAGCTCGCCAAGCGGTGGGGTTCGCGCCCGACCAGGGAAGGCAAAGCGGTCTGGTTCGAGATTCCCACGCGCAGCCGCTGAGTGGTTGACTCGTCGGCATGGAGCTGGCCTTCGAACGCCGTGGCACGGGCGCGCCGCTGATCCTCATCCACGGCATCGGGCACCACTGGCAGGCCTGGTTGCCGGTGCTCGACCGGCTCGCCGCCGCTCGCGACGTGATCGCGGTCGATCTGCCCGGCTTCGGGGTCTCGCCGGGGTTGCCGGACGGCACGCCGTACACCGCGGAATCACTCGCGGACGCCGTGGAGTCCTTCTGCGCGCTGATGGGGGTGCGCGAGCCGCACGTCGCGGGCAACTCGCTCGGGGGCTACATCGCGCTGGAGCTGGCTTCCCGCGGAGTCGTCCGTACGGCTGCCGCCCTCTCGCCGGCCGGCTTCTGGTCGCGCTCGGAGCTGGTGTGGTGCCAGACGGCGCTGCGCGGGCTGCGTTCGACGGCCCGGTCGCTGCCGTATGAGCAGGCGGCCAGGGCGGCGGAGAACCCGCTCGGCCGGGCGATGTCGGCGGGCCTGCTGGTCGCCCACCCGTCGCGACTGACGCCGACCGCGTTGATGGCGGCCACACAGGCGCTGGCCGGGGCGGCCGGGTTCGACGAGACGCTGGAGTCGTTCACCAACCTCATGCCGCCCGCCCCGCCCAAGTCGCCGATCACGATCGCGTGGGGCGAGCACGACCGGCTGCTCCCGCGCAGGCAGGCGGTGCGCGCGGCCAAGTGGTCGGGGCAGCGGGTGAAGCTGCTCAAGGGCTGCGGGCACCTGCCGATGAGCGACGATCCCGGCCTGGTGGCCCGTGTCATCCTCGAGTCCTGCTGAATCGAGCGCGCTTTCCTGACGTGGCTCGTAAACTGTGAGTGATCACTCGGGGACGCACGCCTGACGAGCCGGCAGGACGTGATGGCGCACTTCGTGGACGATTCCTGGCGACACCTGGTCATGGACGACTGCCTGCTGCGCGAAGGCGGGCAGGAGCTGCCGATCGTGGTGCTGCTCGGCCCGCCGGGCACGGGCAAGGGCGCGCTGGCCTCGGACGTCCGCGACAGCGTGGCGGTGGAGCCCGCGTCACCGGGTGTCCGGGTGAGCCTGCGTGATCAGGACGACGAGCTTCTGCCGGTGTCGCGGATCGTCGCGCGCGTGGCCCACGGGCTGATGCGGAGCTCCCGTGTGAAGCTGCCCAGGGTCGTGTTCACCCTGCACGTGCTGGCGTTGCGGCCGGGTGAGCGCCCGGACCACGAGGTGGAGGGGGAGCTCGACCGGCTGGTCGACGGCACGGCGCCCAATCCGCCGGAGTTCCTGGACCCGCTGCGCGAGCTGCTCGGGCTGGTCCCGCGGGTCGGGCCGTTTCTGGCTGTGGGCGTGTCGTTGCTCCGGCTGACGCTGGTACGCGAGCGGATCGCGGTCAGGCAGCTCAACCGCAAGGGCAGGACGTGGCTGACCGCGCAGCTTCCCGAGGGCAACCTGGTGACCCTGGCCAGACAGCATCAGCGCGGGGGCGCCGACCTGACGGGTGCGCCCGCGATGGTCCTGTGCCAGGCGCTCCTCGCCGACCTGCGTGAGGAGTACGCCAAGCCGGGGCGGCATCCGCGCAACTGCCTGCTGGTGCTGGAGGGCGCCGAGACCGTGGGCGGCCGGGCCTTCCTCAAGGCGCTCAGGTCGGCCAAGGGCGACGACCCTCTGGTGGTCGTGGCGACCGCGCGATCCTGGGTGCCGGTGGGCGGGACGTGGGCGCGGCCCGGCCTGGGCGCGGCCGGCAGGCCGCAACCGCCCACGCTGCCCGAGGCCGGCCACTCCGGCTGGCTCGCCCACCGGGCCGAAGGCGAGGACCGGTGGTGGTATCCGGTGCTGATGCCGCCGCTGCCCACAGTGGAGAGCGGGCGGCGCTACGCCGACGCGATCGACCGGCTCACCGGCGGGCACCGGCAGACCGCCCTGGAACTGCTCGACTGGGCCGGATCGGCGCCCGACGACGACGCGTTCCGCTCGATCCTCCACCAGAAGGAGGCGCTGCGCTGGCCGGGGTGGCTGCACCTGCCTGACCGCGAGCAGTTGTCCGGCTGGGCGGCGGCGCGGCACGTGGAGGACGCCGAGAACGCGCTCAGCGCCCGGCCGAACCTGCGCGACCGGCTGGCCGACGCCCTCTGGCTGACGCACGACGGCGAGCTGGGCACGGTCATCCACCCCTGGTTGAGGCGGTTGCTGCTGCACAGGCTCAGCCAGGAGCAGTGGGATCGGACGCACGAG
This sequence comes from Nonomuraea sp. NPDC050540, assembly GCF_044457485.1. Lineage (NCBI taxonomy): Bacteria > Bacillati > Actinomycetota > Actinomycetes > Streptosporangiales > Streptosporangiaceae > Nonomuraea > Nonomuraea sp. NPDC050540. Next base: position 50,634 of record NZ_JBITHA010000027.1, on the reverse strand, counting down.
CTGCTGGAGTCCTTCTGCCGCGACCGGGAGGCCGAAGGCCGCGACGGGCAGACCAAGGGCCGCGACGGGCAGGCCGAAGGTCGCGGCAGGGAGGCCGACGGCTTCTACCACGCCCTGGCCCGCGTACGGCCCGGCGACGCCGGCGGGCATCTGGCCCGCGTGACCGCCTGGCTGGACGGCCGGTTCGACGAGCTCGACGCGCGGGGCGCGCTGCCGGAGTGGATCGCCCAGTTCAACCTGGTGACCACGGCTCCGAGCCGGCTGCCGCTTGAGCGGGATCTGGAGGACCTGTACGACGCGCTGGTGACCGGCTCGGCGAAGGGGCCCGACGACTGGAGGGCGAGGATCAGGACGCTGGTCGTGGACCGCTGGTTCTGGAACGACCCTCTCCTCGACCCGTCCGGACGGCGGCGCGCGGACATCGCGTACGGCCTGATGGAGCTGCGCGATCGCTCGAAGGCGAGCAAGTCCGTGCTGAAGCGGGAGGCTGACCGGTATGTCACGTCCTGATCGATCGCGGGTCCTGAAGTCCTTCACCCGTGCGCGGCGCCGGCGGCGGATCGTGCTGGCGGCCTCGATCGCGGCGCTGGCGCTGGTGGCGGGCATGGTGGTGAGCATCGTGGTGCGGACCACGCCGCTGACCGACGATCCCGGCGCCTTCGGCGAGGACCTGACCGAGGTGATGGAGCGCATCCGGCTGGAGAACGCCGAGGTCGAGAAGAAGCATCCTGACGCGCACGTCACGATCGTCGCGCTGCTGCCCATGTCGGGGGAGGTGCCGGAGATCTCGATGTCGCGCCAGACGATCCGGCACGGGTTGCAGGGCATCCATCTGGCCCAGCTCTGGCGTAACCGGCTGGAGCAGTCGCCCCCGTACGTCAAGGTGCTGGTGGGGAGCAACGGGCCGGACGACTGGGAGGCGACCTTCGCCGACCTCGAACGGCGGGCGGCGGGCGAGCGCGTCGTGGCCGTGACCGGGCTGGGCGCGAGCACGGAGAGCACGCGCAAGTCGGTCGCCGACCTGAGCGAGCGGTACTACGGAATGTCCGCGGCGGTGATCACCTCCGACGAGTTCGGGCCGTTCAAGGGCCTGGCCAGGGTCGCGCCGCTCAACGGCGACCAGGCCAAGGCGGTGCTGCGGCTGGCCAGGCACACCAACCCGGTTCTGAAGGCGATCGTGGTCAAGGACAGGAACCGGGGTGACAGCTACACCAAGACGCTCGGCGACCACTTCACCCGGGAACTGGAGGACAAGGAGCTGGAGGAGACGCTCACGTTCGACGCGGGGGCCGGCTCGCCGGGAACGGTGCTGGGGCTCAACGCGGAGCGCGTCTGCACCTCGGAGGCCAACACGGTCCTGTACGCGGGCCGCGCGGACCACCTGCCGGCGCTGATGGCCGGGCTGAGCAGGCACGCGAGGTGCGCCGACCGCGGCATCACGGTGATCAGCGGCGACGACGTGGCGGAGCTGACCGGGCCGGTCAAGCAGCCGATGTGGGGCGATCAGGCGATCCGGCTCTTCTACACCGCGCTGGCGCACTCCCAGGGGGTCACGCAGCCGGGCGGGCCGGTCATCGACGACATGAAGAAGCGCTTCGGTGACGAGAGCCCGACCGCCTACCGCGCCCTGTACCCCAAGGAGTCGCTGGACGACGGCATGGCCATCGTGCACCACGACGCCATGTACCTGGCGATCAGGGCGGTGGAGAAGTTCGCCGGGGAGCTGCCGACCGCGCGGGACATCGCCAGCGTGCTGACCAGCGGCACGCTGACACTGGCCGGCGCCAGCGGGCCGTTCACGATCGGCGACGGCGGCGACCCGGTGGGCAAGAACATCCCCGTGCTGCAGCTCGGGCCGGACGGGAGCGCGACGTTCTACCGCTGGGCCGACCCGGCTAGCGCATCGTCTGTCCCCAGACCAGGAGCATGACGATGATGAAGACCAGCATGACGCCGACGTAGCCGACGGGGCCCAGCCGTAAGGACCGCCGGACACGGTTGAGACCCCAGGCGAACAGCAACGCCAGGAAAACCAGGAGGATCAGGCCGCCGTCCATAGGGCCAGTATGGCCAACTTTTCCGCTTAAAAGCCGAAAGAGCGGCCGATGATCTCCTTCATGATTTCGGTGGTTCCGCCGTAGATCGTCTGCACGCGGCTGTCCAGCCACGCCTTGGCCACCGGGTACTCCATCATGTAGCCGTAACCGCCGTGCAACTGCAGGCAGCGGTCGATGACCTTGTTCTGCAGCTCGGTCGTCCACCACTTGGCCTTGGCCGCGTCGACGACCGAGAGCTCCTTCTTGTTGAGCGCCAGGACGCACTTGTCCACGTAGTGGCGGGCGATCTCGACCTCGGTGGCCAGCTCGGCCAGCACGAACCGGGTGTTCTGGAACTTGCCGATGTTGCGGCCGAACGCCTGGCGGTTCTTGCAGTACTCGATCGTCATCTCCAGTACGGCTTCCGCCGCCCCCACCGCCACCACCGCGATCGACAGGCGCTCCTGCGGCAGGTTGTTCATCAGCTGGAAGAAGCCCTCGCCCTCGTTCGGGCCGAGCCGGTTGGACACCGGCACCCGGACGTTGTCGAAGAACAGCTCGGCGGTGTCCTGCGCCTTGAGCCCGACCTTCTCCAGGTTGCGGCCCCGGCTGAAGCCGTCCATGCCGCGTTCGACGACGAGCAGCGTGGTGCCGCGCGCGCCCTCGTCGGGGTCGGTCTTGGCGACGATCACGACCAGGTCGGAGTTGATGCCGTTGGTGATGAACGTCTTCTGGCCGTTGACGACGTAGTGGTCGCCGTCGCGGATCGCGGTCGTGCGGATGCCCTGAAGGTCGCTGCCCGCGCCCGGCTCGGTCATGGCGATCGCGGTGATCAGCTCGCCGCTGACGAAGCCGGGCAGCCAGCGCTGCTTCTGCTCCTCGTCGGTCAGCTCGACCAGGTAGGGGGCCACGACGTCGTTGTGCAGGCCCCAGCCGAGGCCGGACGCGCCGGTCCTGATGATCTCCTCGGTGATGATCGCGTTGTAGCGGAAGTCGGTGATGCCGGCGCCGCCGTACTCCTCGGGGACGGCGAAGCCGAACATGCCGATCTCGCCGGCCTTCTTCCAGACCTCACGGGGGACGATGCCGTCCTTCTCCCACTGGTCGTGGTGGGGGAGGACCTCGCGGGTCATGAACTCGCGGACGGTCTCCTGGAAGAGCAGGTGCTCGTCGTCGAAGAGGTCTCGCTGCATCTGTTCGCCTCCAACTCTGATGGATGGGCAACAGAATACGATTCTGTTACTCGGAGGTATACCCGCTTTCCCCACCGTACGGGGCGGCAATGGGCCCCCGGTAGATTCATCCCCATGTTGCATGGCCGGGGGGACGAGCAGACGGCCGTCGAGCGGCTGCTGGACTCGGCCCGCGACGGCGACAGCGGGGTCCTGGTGATCCGCGGCGAGCCCGGCGCCGGCAAGTCCGCGCTCCTTCGGCACGCCGCCGAGCGGGCCGGGGACCTGCGGACCCTGCGCGGGGCCGGTGTGGAGTCCGAGGCCGAGCTGCCGTTCGCCGCGCTCCACCTGCTGCTGCGCGGCGAGCTCGGCCGCCTGGACGCGCTGCCGCAGGCCCAGGCCGAGGCCCTGCGGGGCGCGCTGGGGCTGGGCGCGCTCGCTCCCGAGAACCGCTTCCTCATCGGGCTGGCCGTGCTCAGCCTGCTCGCCGAGATCGCCGGGGACGGCTCGCTGCTCTGCGTCGTCGACGACGCGCAGTGGGTCGACCAGGCCTCGCTCGACGCGCTCGTCTTCGCCGCCCGGCGGCTCGACGCCGAGGGCATCGCGCTGATCTTCGCCACCCGGGACGCCGCCGAGCCCGCCGGGCTGCCCGAACTCGTGCTGCGCGGCGTCGACCGCGCCGCCGCCACGGCGCTCCTGCCCGCCGACCTCGCGCCCGCCGTGCGCGAGCGCATCCTCGACGAGGCCGACGGCAACCCGCTGGCCCTGCTCGAACTGCCCGCCGTCCTCACCCCCGAGCAGCGGGCCGGCCGGCTGGCCCCCTACACCAAGATCCCGGTCGCCAGCCGGGTGCGGCAGGCGTTCCTGGGGCAGATCACCGCGCTGCCGGAGGCCGCCCAGCTCATGCTGGCCGTGCTCGCCGCCGACGACACCGGCTCGCTGGGCGTGGTGTTGCGCGCCGGTGAGGAGTTCGGGGCGGGGATCGGGGACCTGGAGAGCGCGCGGCGGGCCCGGCTCGTCGAGGTAGCCGGGCAGGAGGTGAGCTTCCGTCATCCGCTGATCCGGCCCACGGCCTATCAGAATGTGCCTCTGACGACGGCGCTGGCCGTACACCGGGCTCTCGCGGGTGCGCTCGACGGGCGCGAGCACGCCGACCGGCGGGCGTGGCACCTCGCGGCCGCGACGGCCGCGCCCGACGAGGACGTGGCCGCCGAGCTGGTGCGGGTCGCCGAGCGCGCGCAGACGCGCGCGGGCTATGCCGCCGTGGCCGCCGCCTACGAGCGCGCCGCCGAGCTCACTCCCGACCCCGACCTCCGTTCGGTACGGCTGGCCGCCGCGGCCGTGGCCGCCAGCGACGGCGGCCGGTTCGAGCACGCCGACCGGCTGGCCGACCGGGCCGGCGGCATCGGCGACCCGCTCGCGCTCGCCCACCTGCTCCAGGTACGCGCGCACGTGCAGGTGCAGCAGGGGGCCTATGCCGAGGCGGCCCGGGTGATCGTCGCGGGGGCCGGGCGGATCGCGCCGCTCGATCCCGAACGGGCCGCTTACCTGTATCTGGAGGCGATCCGCTGCGCCTGGTTCGGCACTGCGGCCGAGCCGGCGCTCCGGGCGGCGGAGCTGATGCCGCCGGTGGACGTGCCGCTGGTGGGCGGGGCGCTCGGGGTGGCGGCGATGATGGGCGGGCAGGTGCCGAAGGCGGTGGCGTTCATGGAACGCCTGCTTGTCGATCCCGATATTTCCGGACTGGGGATTCCGGGGCGGCTCTTCCTCGCGCAGGTGGCGCTGGCGGCCGGACGGCCCGCGCTGGCCGACGAGGTCGCCGCGCGGGCCGTCGCCGACTGCCGGGCGCGGGGGATGGACGGCTGGCTGATCGTCGGGCTGAACGCGCGGATGCAGGCCCTGGCCTGCCTCGGGCGCTACCGGGACATGATCGAGGCGCAGGAGGACGGCACGCTGCTGGTCGGCGACCCCGCGCTGCTGGACGGGCCGCTCGCGTTCGCCCACGCGGAGCTCGGAGACGAGGAACGCGGGCGGAGCGGGAGCGGAGCCGTGGGGGCGTGGGCTCTGGGGCGGCTGGAGCTGGCGCTCGGCCGGCCGGAGGCGGCGCTGAAGGCGATGGAGCCGGTGGCTGGCGCGGCTTATGCGCCGTTCTCCCTCTTCATGTTGCCGGATCGGGTCGAGGCGGCGCTGCGAGTCCGGGACACGGCGGCGGCCGAGACGCTCGCGGGGCGGTACGCGGAGTGGGCGCAGGCCGTGGGGCTGCCGTCCGCGCTGGCCGTCGCCGCCCGGTGCGCCGCGCTGGTCGCCGACGACGAGGAGCGGTTCGCGCTGGCCGTACAGTTGCATGAGGGTGGTGAGCAGCCGCAGGAGGAGGCGCGCACGCGGCTGCTCTACGGCGAGTGGTTGCGGCGGGCGCGCCGGCGGGCCGAGGCGCGCACGCAGCTGCGGGGGGCTTTGGCGGCCTTCGACCGGCTGGAGATGAGCCTGTGGGCCGAGCGGGCGCGCGCCGAACTGCGGCTCACGGGCGACGTCCCCGCGGCGCCGCGCCGCGCCGACGATCCGCTGAGCGTCCTGACCGCCCAAGAGCGCCAGGTGGTACGGCTGGCCGCCACCGGCGCCTCGAACCGGGACATCGCCGCCCAGCTGTACCTGAGCCCCCGAACGGTCGGATACCACCTGTACAAGGCGTATCCGAAGCTGGGGATCGCCGCCAGGTCGGAGCTGGCGGCGCTGGTGGCTAAGGCCTGAGCAGGCCGTAGAGGGCGTTGATCTTGGCCTGGTCGGCGATGAGCGGGAGCTGGTCGAAGCTGAGCTGCCACTCCGTCGTGACGCCCCACCGGTCGTCGAGCCGCTCGATGATGCCGAAGCTCATCTTCTGGCCGTGCTTGGGAGTGACCGTGCCGTACCACTCCACGTATGTGGAGTTACCCGCTCTGACCGCCTGGCCGGGCTTCAGCTGGAGTTCGCCGATCTGGGCGAAGAAGGCGTTCAGGTAGGCCAGCTTGCCCTGGGCCGTCCTGAGCGCGCGGCCGTCCAGGCCCGTGCCCTTGAGCGGCGCGCCGGTGAGCGGGGCGAGGAGGGCGGCGGCGTCCTTGCGGTTCCATGCCTGGCCGCGGGCCACGAGCGCGTCCGGGCTGATGGCAGGCCTGCGGCCCGTCTCAGCCGGGCCGGAGTCGGTCACGCCGGCGAACAGGTTGCGGACGGCGGGGTCGAGCTTCGTGAACCATGTGTACCGGTCGTAATAGCGGCGGCCCTGGACCACCTTGCCATCGTCGGTCATCAGGACGCGGTAGACGGCCGGGTAGGAGATCGCGTGGCCCTTGATCGTGACCTCGTTGGCCGCCTCGAACATCACCGCGGCGCCGTCGACGCCGATCCGCGTGCCGTGAAAGCGGAAGTCGGGGGCGAGGGTGAGCGACCCGGTGATCGCCCTTTCGATCTCCGCCAGCCCCTTGGTCGGGGGCAGTTCGGCGGCGGCCGGCTCCCAGAGGGTGGCGTCCTTGTCCCAGATGTCCAGATAAAGCGGGACTCGCGTGAGGGCGTCGGGCGCCTCCTTGCCGAACGCGACCTGCCGCTTGATGAAGCTGCAGGCGTTGGGGGAGACCCAGCCGATCGCGCTGTCGCACTCGCTGGGGGCGGTCCGGGCTTGGGCCGGGGCGCTCATCAGTCCCACCGCCAGCATCGCCCCGGCCAGCATCGCCGTCTTCTTCATCGCCGTCTCCTTCTCCTCCGCCCGGCCCAAGCGGCCCTGGCGAGACCGAAATTACGGAGATCGGTGAACACGGGAATCTGTCATCGTGACGGTAGTGACACGGCTTCATCACAAGTCACGGCCACTGCCACATATGGCCGCTTTCGCGGGCGTTCCAGCCCTAAGATCTACCGTTGGTATGCCTGGGTGATCGGAGTGACCCATGAGTCGGTGGCGTAAGGCAGTGGTTGCCTCTTCGGTCGGATTAGCGGCCTCCGCGGCTTTCGTGGTCGCGCTGTCCAGCCCCAGCCAGGCGGCCACGCTCAATGTGACCTACCGCTGCGTCGGCGGCGTCGCCGGCACGCTCCCGGTCGAACTCGAGGCGGGCGTCACCCCGAAGATCAACTCTGCGGGTCAGCTGGAGGTCGGCTGGTCGCTCAAGTACCTGGGCGATCGCCGGTTCGGCTCGCCCGGCTTCTTCGCCGAAGGCTCGCTGCTCAGCCTGGAAGGCGTCGTCGACATCACCGGCGCCTGGAACGGCTCGCTGCACCCCAAGGGTGGCAAGGAACAAGAACTGCTTGTCCCCGGCACCCAGATGACGCTGCCGGAAGGACTGTCGGACGCCGGTTTTGTGCAGCGGCCCGGGAAGATCCGGGTGAAGCCGGGCGCGCTCGTGGTCAGGTTCACGCCCGCGCAGGGCGAGGTGATGGTCAACAACCACCGGCCGGCGATCGAATACACCGGCGGCTGGTCGCGCATCACCACGGAGGAAGAGTTCGGCGACCACCTCAACGACCTGCACACCACCACCGCGGTGAACGAGGTGGCGAAGCTGGCGTTCACCGGCACCCAGGTTGAGTACATCGGCCGCCGCGAGCGTGACCTCAGCCCCATCCGGATCCGCATCGACGGGCAGCCGATCACCGACCCGCTCGTCGAGCCCGGCAAAGACGTCAACGGCACCCCGATGACCGGAACCAAGGCCAAGGAGGTCCTGTGGACCTCGCCCGAGATGGCCTACAAGCCGCACACCATCGAGGTTGAGAACACCGCGGCCGGACGCGCCTACCTCGACGCCTTCAAGGTGATCACCGGCGCGCTCCCCGAGCCGCCCAAGCACCACGAGGCGACCTGCACGATCACCAGCGGTGGCGGCAGCATCGACGTCGACGCGCCGGGCACGCCCAGCAGCCCGCCCCCGACGACACCCACACCGACCGGCACGCCGACCGGTACGAACAGCCCCACCAACACCCCGACGACCACGCCGCCGAACAACAACGGCGACAACAACCAGGACCCGTGGCACGTCGGTGTGGTGCCCGGCGCGGTGAAGACGCCGACGACACGTGCCTCCGCCTCGCCGACCACGACCCGCTTCATCAAGGCCCAGGTGGTCAAGACGCCCAAGGGCGGGGTGGACACGGGTGAAGCGCCCGCGGAGGCGACGGGCGGGCCGTACGGGCTGATCGCGGGTGGTTCGGCCCTGCTGCTGGTCAGCGCGACGGGCGGCTTGCTGGTACGGCGGCGCCGCGCCGCGCACGCCGGAGGAGCGAAGTGATGAGTGAGCGGAAGAAAGCCATGAACCGGGCGCTGCCCGGACTGCTGGTCGCCGGCTCGCTGGCCGGAGTGGTCGCGGTGACCGTAGGCGTGCTGCAGCTGGCCCCGAGAGTGGAAGGCGGCCCCGGCGGTGTCCTGGCCGGAGCCGCCGGCCCCCGCCAGGCCGGGAACGGCGAGCAGCCGACCCCGATCGAGATCCAGAACGCCGGCGCCTTCATGCTGTCGCCGACCGTGGGCCCGGGCGGCAAGGACGTTCCGCTGACCCCGGCCAGGCTGGAGGCCCCGCCGCCGCTGGCCGCCGTCCCGACCGTGGCCCCCATCCCGCCGGCGAAGAAGGCGACGAAGAAGGCCAGGCCGACGCGGATCAAGATCCCCAAGATCAAGGTGAACGCCCCGATCGGCGCCGTGGCCCTCGACTCCAAGGGCGCCCTGGGCGTCCCGTCCCTGGCGAAGCCGAACCTGACCGGCTGGTACCGCGACAGCCCCATTCCCGGCGGAATCGGCCCGTCGATCATCAACGGCCACGTGAACACCCGCAAAGGCCCCGCGGTCTTCAACCGCCTCGCGGAGCTGACCAAGGGCGACCCCATCTACGTGTACCGCTCGGACGGCAAGGTGACCCGCTTCACGGTGAGCGGCATCGAGCAGGTCAGCAAGTCCACGTTCCCGACGAACCGCGTGTACGGCAACACCTCCGACGCTCAGCTCCGCCTGGTGACGTGCGGCGGCGTCTACAACAAGTCGGCCCACAGCTACGCCGACAACGTCATCGTGTATGCGACCCTGTCCAAGAAGAAGGGTTGACCAGTTCTTGGTTCCGGTTTTCAGGTTTACAGGAGATTTACAGGGTCAGTTCGTACGATCTCAACCTAACCGTGACCAATCGCTGGAATCCTGGTACGCCTGTTGAACCTGCGCTGAAACGGAGATAGACAGTGCTGACGTCCAAGGCGCGGCGCCGCCTCGCCCAGAAGACTTCCGCCTTGGGGCTGGCAAGCACCCTCCTCTTCGTCGCCGGTTCCACCTTCCTCCAGGCGCCCGCCACAGCGGCACAGTCGAACATGACCTCGACCTGTACGGCCTCGACGACCACTGACGCCACGCTCAAGGTCCCGATCAGCACGAGCACCGGCGGTGAAAAGGGTCCCAAGACGGCCATCTTCACCTGCACTGCCGGCACGATCACGAACCAGTCGATCGAGGTCAAGCTCAGCACGACGGCGAGCACGGTCGCGCCAGGCGGCAGTTTCGACGTCACCTTGGACATCCCCGCGCTCACCCTGGCGACCACGCCCACGGCGGCTTCCACCTTGAACGTCGGCTGGACGCCCACTGTCTCCCCGAGCACCGCCGAGACCGGAACCAAGCCAGGCGGGGCCATCACCGCGCAGTCCCCGACGGTCCCGGCCAAGAGCGTGGCCTTCAAGATCACGGCAGCGACGACGGGCACGATGGTGGAGATCAAGCCGGGGTCGCTGAGCTTCACCATCGGCACCGGCACCGGGACGGGCACCGATATCATCGAGTACGACTGCGAGGCCACCGGCGACTCCAACTACCTGGGCGCGATCGACATCAAGGTGGTCCTCACGCCGCCTACCACTGCCACCGCCAACGCTGACGCCTCCATCAAGTGGGAGAGCACCGTCCAGACCACTGGCGATCCTTTGACGGTGCCCACCGGCGGCTTCACCACAGGGACCAAGGCGTTCGGAACCATCGCGGCGACCGGCGCAGGCGTGCCAGCCAGCGCCACTGGCGAGGGCACGATCTCCAGCACCACCGCCGGAAGCGCCTTTACCATCCAGACGATCACCGTCAAGGTCAAGCCGACGACGACCGGTGAAGTCACGCTCACGCCCGGCAACCTGGTCTTCGATACCTCCGCGACCGGAACGAAGCTCAAGTGTGTGCCTCCCGCCACCGGCCTGAAGACCTACAAGTTCACCGTCGGGGCGGGTAACGGCACCACGCCGACCCCGACGCCGACGCCGACCCCCACGACCACCACCCCCAAGCCCACCAAGACCACGACGAAGTTCGTCACCGAGACGCCCAAGGACAACAACGGGAAGGTCACCAAGACTCCCAAGGCCGGGGCGGACACCGGTGGCGGTGGGGACATGGGGCCTGACGGGCGGATGTTCATTCTCACCGGTTCACTGCTCATCCTGGCCGCGGGTGCCGGTGGGCTGATGGTCCGGCGGCGCGGGCTCAATCGGGGCTGAAGGTGACCGGGCAGGGTTCTCAGGGTGGCGGCGGGCTGCGGATCACGCTGATTCTCGCGGCCATCGCCGGGGTCGTGACGGTGGTGGCGGGGCTGCTGATCGTCGCGGGGTCGCCGCAGGAGTACGGGCTGGCCCGGGACAGTCTTGATCTTGGGGCGCAGCCGGACGGCAAGAACACCGGGGCGCCGCAGCAGGCGTTGTTCAAGGCGGAGCCCACGGTGCCGCCGCCCCTGCCGCCGATCAATCCGGCGCCCGCCATGCTGCCGTCCACGCCCAAGAGGATCGTGATCAAGCGGCTCGGCATCAACGCGCCCATCTCCTCGATCGGGCTGGACAAGCGGGGCGCCATCCAGGTCCCGTCGATCGACAATCCGAACCTGGTCGGCTGGTACCGGCACGGGCCGACCGCGGGTGAGGCGGGGCCGTCGGTGATGCTGGGGCACAAGGACACGCGGCGGGGCACCGCGGTGTTCAGCCGCCTGTACGAGATCCGCAACGGCGACACCATCGAGGTCAAGCGGCAGGACGGCGTGACGGCGGTGTTCACCGTGGGCGGCGTGGAGCAGGCGGCGAAGACGACCTTCCCCACCCAGCGCGTCTACGGCGATCAGGGCGACAACGCCCAGCTCCACCTGATCACCTGTGGCGGCTACTACAACCGCAACATCGGTCACTACACCGACAACATCATCGTCTACGCGACAATGACGAGCTCCTACAGAAGCTGAGGACACGCGCATGGGCTGGATGGCGAAGCGGCGACTGCGTACTGGCCCCACGGCGGCGGTGTCCGCCAAGCCGGATCCCGCCGAACTGCTGCGGATCGTGCAACTGGCCGACCCGGACGCCCGCGCGGACGGCGGTGACATCCTGGCCGCCGACACCAGGATCCACGCGGCCGTCGAGGCTGAGCCCGAGCTCGTGGGCGGCGAACTGGAAACGGTCTGGGCCCTTCGGGTGGCGGCCGAGGGGCCGCTGCCTTTCGACTACTTCGACCGTTACCTGGCCGAGGGCATCGCGTTCCGGCTGGGCGGGCTGGCGGTGTGCCGCGGTGAGGTGAGCGATCCGTCCGACGAGGACGTGCAGCGCGGCGCCGCGGTGATCCTCCCGGTACGGCCGGCCGACGAGGAACTGGCCGAGTTGCTCGACGCCGAGCCCGGTGAGGACGACGCCTTCGAGGGCGCCGGGTTCCGCGCGGTGGTGGTGCCCCTGAAGACGCGGCCGCCGGCCGTACGGGATCTGCTGCCTTTCGCGACGGAGCTGACGGCGGTGGAGTTGCGCGGCGACGACCTGGAGAAGGTCGGGACGCTGGCGCTGTCGCTGGCGGAGGGGCTGCAGGGCATCGCGGTGGACCGGTGGTGCTTCCGTATCGACGCCCCGGACGACCTTCTAGCTCCCGAACGCTGAACGCTCCGGGAAGTCGTGTGTATAGTTGTGTGTATGGCTCGAAGGAACGTCTACATCGACGATGAACTCGATGCGCAGCTCAAGCGGCATCGGAAGCTGAATGCCTCGGAGATTTTCCAGAACGCCGTCCGGGATGCCATCCTCGCCAGCGAGATGGACGACTATGTGGACGAGGTGGCGGCGGAGCTGGCCGACCAGGGGGTTACGGACGAGGAGTGGGAGGCCGCGAGGACGTATGCCCACGAGCTCATGGCCCGTGTCGACGTAGCGCACGACCCGGGCAGGATGGCCTGTTGACGTGCGACGCCTGATACTCGATTCGGGGGCGGTCACGTTTCTGGCGGACCGTACCCCGTCGGCGGTCGCTTTGCTGCGCCATCTGCGTGAGCGGGAGGTGTGGCCACCGGTGATCCCGTCGGTCGTGTTGGTCGAATGCCTGACCGGTAGCGCGGGCCGAGACGCCAAGGTTCTGCGCTTTCCGCCCGCTCGGAGCCCTCTGACAGATCTTCCGAAAGATCTCGCCAGACGGGCCGCAAGCCTGCGTACCAAGGCTCTCGCGAGCATGGCACGGGCAGACCGAAAGTCGTTGCCTTCGGCGGTGGACGCACTGGTGATCGCGTATGCCGAGGCGGAGGGGGCGGCACTGGTGCTGACCGGGAACGGCAAGGACCTGCGGCCGCTGGCCGAGCAGGCGCGTGGTGTTCGGGTCGCGGTGCTCGCGGAGGTGTTGAAGAAGGCGCGTGTCTGAGGTGGTTGAGGCCGGTTCGGGAGGTCCGTAGAGCATCGTTCTGTTGTAGTCTGCCCAGTAACCGAATATTGCTCGGTTTCATGGAGGGCACTGTGGCAGAGGCGTACATTGTCGGGGCGGTCCGGTCCCCGGTCGGCAAGAAGAAGGGCGGCCTTGCCACCGTCCACCCCACTGACCTGGCCGCGCAGACGCTGAAGGCGCTCATCGACCGCACCGGCGTCGACCCCGTCGCGGTCGAGGACGTCATCATGGGCTGCGTCATGCAGTTCGGACCGCAGAGCATGGACATCGCGCGCAACGCCTGGCTCAGCGCCGGCCTGCCGGAGACCACGGCCGGTGTCACGATCGACCGGCAGTGCGGGTCCTCGCAGCAGTCGATCCACTTCGCCGCGCAGGGTGTCCTGTCCGGCACCCAGGACCTCGTGGTCGCCGCCGGAGTGGAGTCGATGAGCGTCGTGCCGATGGGCTCGTCGATCACGGCGGCCCTGGAGAAGGGCATGCCGTTCCCCTTCGGCGAGATGTGGGTCGAGCGGTACGGCAAGCAGGAGATCTCCCAGTTCCGGGGCGCGGAGCTGATGTGCCAGAAGTGGGGTTTCACCCGCGAGCAGTTGGAGCGGTTCGCCTACGAATCGCACCAGCGCGCGGCCAAAGCCATCGCGAACGGGCACTTCAAGGACCAGATCGTCCCCGTCAACGGCGTGCACGACGACGAGGGCCCCCGCCCGGACTCGACGCTGGAGAAGATGGCGGGCCTGAAGACGCTGAAGGAGGACGGCGTGATCACCGCCGCCACCTCCTCGCAGATCTCCGACGGCTCCGGCGCGCTTCTCATCGCCTCGGAGCAGGCGGTCAAGGACCACGGGCTGACTCCGCGCGCCCGTATCCACCAGCTCGCGCTGACCGGCGACGACCCGGTGTACATGCTGACCGCGCCGATCCCGGCCACCCGGAAGGCATTGAAGAAGGCGGGCATGTCGATCGACCAGATCGACGTCACCGAGATCAACGAGGCGTTCGCGCCGGTCCCGCTGGCCTGGATCAAGGAGCTGGGCGCCGACCCGGCCACGGTCAACCCGAACGGCGGCGCCATCGCCCTGGGCCACCCGCTGGGCGGAACCGGCGCGATCCTGATGACCAAGCTGCTGCACGAGCTGGAGCGCACCGGCGGCCGGTACGGCCTGCAGACGATGTGCGAAGGCGGCGGCCAGGCCAACGTCACGATCATCGAGCGCCTGTAGAGCACGGCAGGACGCCGCCCCGGGGCACCGGCCCCGGGGCGGCGAACTCCTGGAATGATCTTGCGCATACTCAGCCCAGTTCTAGAGGGATCTCCGGGTAGCAAGATCGCGAAGGAGGTGCCTCATGTTCGGTGCCAGCAGGCGGCAGGTATTGATGGCGATGGGGGCGGTGCCGTTCCTGGCCGGTCCGCCGCCCGTCGACGGGTGTGTCGAGCTCACCCACAAGGGCCGCAAGATCAAGATTTGCCCGTCGGGGCACGAGATGCACGGCCTGCTCAACAGGTCGGTGTTCGTCGACGGCGTCGCGCTGGAGATCATGGAGCAGAACGGCAGGTTCATCAGCGAGCTGAATCTGTACTCCGGCCACCGCACGCTCAAGGGCGCGGCGATCGAGGCGGTCGAGCTGCTGCGCGGAGCCAAGCTGGTCGAGCGGCCACCGGCGCCGAAGGTGAAGCTGGAGCAGCCCGACTCCGGCGGCCGGCGCAGGGCGGCCCGCCTGCGCAAGAACGCCGCAGCGCTGAGCGCCGCCGAGAAGTCCGCGCTGGTGGACGCCTTCCTGCGGCTCAAGCGCAGCGGCGCCTACGACTACTTCGTCGACCTGCACCGCAGGGCCTTCGCCGAGCACGGGTGGAACGCCCACATGCACGCCGGTTTCCTGCCCTGGCACCGGGCGATGCTGGTGCACTTCGAGACTCAGCTGGGGGTGGCGCTGCCGTACTGGGACTGGACGGTGCAGCAGAGCGGCGGCGCGACGCCGTTCACCACGGACTTCCTCGGCGGCAACGGGCGTCAGGGGGACCAGCAGGTGATGGAGGGGCCGTTCGCCTTCCGCCACGGGCAGTGGCCGCTCAACGTCCGCGAGGACAACAGGGAGTTCCTGCGCAGGGAGTTCGGCGTAGGGGCGGACCGGCCGTCCGGCGCCGGGCTGGTCAGCCAGGCGATGGCCACCTCGCTCTACGACCAGGCGCCGTACGACTCCTCGGCGAGCGCCGGCTTCCGCAATCTCGTCGAGGGCTGGCCGGGCGGCCCGGTCATGCACAACCGGGCCCACGTGTGGATGGGCGGCAGCATGCTGCCCGCCTCGGCGCCGAACGACCCGGCGTTCTTCCTCAACCACTGCTTCGTGGACAAGCTCTGGGCCGACTGGCAGGCCCGGCACGGCTCGGTATCGCATTTCCTGCCGGGCGAGCTGATCGACGTGCCGGTGGAACCGTTCGGGAGCGAGGTCGGCTGGACGGTCACGCCGCGCCAGCTCCTCGACCACAGCCAGTGGTACACATACGGCGACGCCCCGGCCCTGTGACAAGCAGGGCCGGGGCGCCGGCGGTGTTCGCGCCCATGGCGTGGAGGCGCTTCAACT
Organism: Nonomuraea sp. NPDC050540; assembly: GCF_044457485.1. Lineage (NCBI taxonomy): Bacteria > Bacillati > Actinomycetota > Actinomycetes > Streptosporangiales > Streptosporangiaceae > Nonomuraea > Nonomuraea sp. NPDC050540. The sequence goes on along the minus strand of NZ_JBITHA010000027.1, from coordinate 35,194 downwards.
ACCCATCCAGGTAGTGGCTCTTGGTGCTCCGACAGTAGGGGAGCGATCATTGAGGACGCAACGGGTTATCGGCCGACGCCTGGAGTCTCTCTCCCAGCGTGCGGATGTGCTCGACGAGTTCGGGCGGCTCGTGCGTCTCGAAGCGGAAGCCGAGCAGCCCCACCCACAGCGCCAGCTCGTCCAGGGAGTCCGAGCCGGTGCTGACCACGCAGGTGTGCTCGTCGATCGGCTCGATCGCGCCGGAGGTCGCGGTCATGCGCTCGCTCACGGCCGCGGCGGGCCCGTGGACGGTGAAGCGGCCCTGGTAGCGGTACGGGGCGCTGGCGATCCGCCGCGAGGTGTAGCCGGCCAGGTCGTCGGCGGGCAGCGGGCGGGGGGAGAAGCGCGGGCCGTTCGGGGTGCGAAGGGTGAGCCGGTCGACGCGGTAGGTGCGCCAGTCGCGCCGCTCGACGTCCCATCCGACCAGGTACCAGCGCCGTCCTGAATGCACCAGCCGGTACGGCTCCGCCGTACGCCTGCTCGGTGTGCCGTCGTGCGCGCGGTAGTCGAACCGCAGGCATTCGCGCGCCCACGCGGCGGCCGCGATCGCGGACAGCACGCCGGGATCCACCGCGGGACCGCCCAACGGCATCGGCACGGTCACTGTCTTGAGCGCGTCGACCCGATGCCGCAGGCGGGAGGGCAGCACCTGCTCCAGCTTGGCCAGCGCCCGCACGCAGACCTCCTCCAGCCCGGCCACGGTGCCCCCGGCGCCGGTACGCAGCCCGATGGCCACCGCTACCGCCTCGTCGTCGTCCAGCAGCAGGGGCGGCAGCCGCGACCCCGCGCCCAGCCGGTACCCGGGCGCGCCCGCGGTGGCGTTGACCGGGTAACCGAGCTCGCGCAGCCGGTCCACGTCGCGCCGGACGGTACGCATGGACACGCCGAGCCGTTCGGCCAGCTCGGCCCCCGACCAGTCCCGGTGGGTCTGCAGGAGACCCAGCAAAGAAAGCAGCCTCACAACCTAGGACGTTACCTGGCCTAGGCGATTTTTAGAGTCGTCCCCATGAAGCCCTTCTCCATCGACATCCCAGACGCCGACCTCGCCGACCTGCGCGAACGCCTGGCCCGCACCCGCTGGCCCGACGAACTACCCGGGACCGGCTGGTCCTACGGCGTCCCGCTCTCCTACGCCCGCGAGCTCGCCGGCTACTGGGCCGACGGCTTCGACTGGCGGGCCCAGGAAGCCGCGCTGAACGCCCTCCCGCAGTTCACCACCGAGATCGACGGACAGAACATCCACTTCGTCCATGTACGCTCCGCCAAGCCGGACGCCCTGCCGCTGATCATCACCCACGGCTGGCCCGGCTCGTTCGTGGAGTTCATGAAGGTCATCGAACCGCTGGCCCAGGACTTCCACGTCGTCGCGCCGTCGATCCCGGGCTTCGGCTTCTCCGGCCCGACCCGCGAGAAGGGCTGGGACCTCAAGCGGGTGGCCAGGGCGTGGGCGGTGCTCATGGAGCGCCTCGGCTACGAGCGCTACGGCGCGCACGGCACCGACACCGGCTCGGTCATCGCTCCGGAACTGGGCCGCGTGGCGCCGGACAGGGTGGTGGGCGTGCACGTCAACGGCGGCCTCGGCTTCCCGACGGGCGACCCGGCCGAGCTGGAGGGCCTGACGGAGCCCGAAAGCGCACGCATGGCGATTTATCCGGACACGGAGGCCCTCGGCTACGCCATGATCCAGTCGACCCGGCCCCAGACCCTCGCCTACGGCCTGCACGACTCCCCGGCCGGCCAGCTCACCTGGATCGCCGAGAAGTTCCACGAGTGGGCCGGCGTGGAAGTGGACCGCGATCAGCTTCTCACCAACATCAGCGTCTACTGGTTCACGGGTACGGCAGGCTCGGCGGCCCGCATCTACAAGGAGGGCGCCGCGGCCTGGGGCGGGCAGAGCCCGTACTCGGGAGTGCCGCACGGCGTCGCCGTCTTCCCCGGCGACACCGGCGTGCGGCGCATCGCCGAACGCGAGCACAAGGTCGTGCACTGGGCGGAGTACGACCGGGGCGGCCACTTCCCCGCCATGGAGGTGCCGGACGTGCTCGTCGCCGACCTGCGCACATTCTTTCTCTGACCAAGAACGCTTCGGCCGCCGCGGATCGCGCGGCGGCCGAAGGGCGGGCGGGAGGAGGTCGCCCGCTGAGGGTGGCCTACTTGATCGAGCCGGCGGTGAGACCGCCGACCACCTTCCGCTCGATGAGCGCGAACAGGATGATCACCGGGATCGTGGCGATCACCGATCCGGCGAACAGTCCCTGCCAGTCCACGGAGTACTGGCCCATGTAGGAGTGCAGCGCCACGGGCAGCGGCTGGTTCTCCGGGCTCGTGGTCAGGGTCAGCGCGACGACGAACTCGTTCCACGCGGCGATGAACGTGAAGATCAGCGCCGTGATCACGCCGGGCATGGCCAGGGGGAGCGTGATGCGGAACAGCGCGCCCATCCGCCCGTTGCCGTCGATGAAGGCCGCCTCCTCCAGCTCACGGGGGATGCTGGAGAAGTACGCGTTGAGGATCCAGACCGCGAAGGCCAGGTTGAACCCGCCGTTGACCAGGATCAGCGACCACACCGAGTCCACCAGCCCGAACTGGAAGAACTCCCGGTAGATGCCCACGACCATCGAGGTCGGCTGGAACATCTGCGTGACCAGCACCAGGATCAGGAAGAACGTGCGCCCCCTGAAGTTGTGCCGCGCGGTGTAGTACGCGGCCGGCAGCGCCACGATCAGCACCAGCAACGTCGAGCCGATCGCGACCTGCAACGAGACCAGCAGGTTGTCGGCCAGCCCGCCCCGCCAGAACCCGCCGATCGCAGACAGGTCCCAGGTGTCGGGGAACCACTGCGCCGTGCGCAGCTCGTTCTGCGGCCGCAGCGCGATCAGGACCATGACCAGGTACGGGAAGAGGAAGACGAACCCGATCAGGTACGCGAGCCCGGCGATGAGCGTCGTCTTGACCCGCGGCATCGTGTGCGGGCGGCGCGGGCGCTGGTGGTGGTGCCGCCGCCGGCTCAGCGGGGCGGGAGCGGTCTGCGTGCTCACCTACGCCACCTCCTTGTTCCAGCGGGAGACCCGCAAGAAGATGATGGTCAGCACGATGACCATGCCGAAGTTCACCACCGACATCGCCGCGGACGCCCCGATGTCGGAGCCCTTCAGGATGTACATGAAGATCGTGGACGTCGCGGTGTCGTAGCCCGGCTGGCCCTTCGTCATCGCCCAGATGATCGGGAAGCTGTTGAAGACGTTCATGACGTTGATCAGCGCCGCGACGGTCAGCGCGGGCCGCAGCAGCGGCAGCGTGATCGACCAGTAGGTGCGGAACTTCGAGGCGCCGTCCATCCTGGCCGCCTCGTAGATGTCGGCCGGGATCGTGGCCAGGCCGGCCAGCAGCGCGTACGTCGTGAACGGCACCGACACGAACACCGCCACGAAGATCAGCCACGGCATCGCGGTGGAGGCCTGGCCGAGCTGGTCGGCCGAGGTGCCGCCCATCGCGCCGAGCAACCCCAGCGAGCTCGGCTCGATGCCGAAGGTGTCTTTCAGGAAGACGCCCAGGTCACGGCGGATCAGGTTGATGACGCCGACCTCGGGGTCGAGCATCCACTTGAACACGATCGCGGTCATCAGCACCGACGCCGCCCACGGCGCGATCAGCGCCCAGCGGGCCAGCTTGCGGCCCGGAAACTTCTGGTTGAACAACTGCGCCAGCAGCAGGGAGATCAGCACGGTGAGCACGACGACCGCGATCACCCAGATCACGCTGCGGACCATGATGTCCCCGAAGTCCTTCGAGGTGAAGACCTTCGTGTAGTTGTCGGGGAAGTTGCCCTCCCGGACCACGCCGAACCGGCTGATCTGCAGGAACGACGACCGGATCATCTCGATCACCGGCCAGATGACCACCGCGGCGATCAGCAAGACCGCGGGCCCGACCCAGGCGAGCGGCTCCAGCTTCTTCATGCGAACCCTTTCTGGAGGTACGGCAGGCGCCCGGCACCGAGCCGCCTGCCGTACGCACCTCGACCGATCAGCCGGTCTCGGCGACCTTCTGGAGCTCACCGAGCGTCTTGGCCGGGTCCTTCACGGCGCCGCCCATGGTCTGCTTGATCTGGGTGTTCAGCTCAGACCACTTGGGGTCCTGGAACGGGTAGAAGCTGGCGTTGGGCAGGCCGTCGAGGAACGGCTTGAGCTTCTCGTCGCCCGAGAGCTTCTGGATGCCGCCGTTGGTGACGGGCAGCAGCTTGTAGAGGTCCACGATCTTCTCGGCGGCGGGGCCGGTGTAGAAGAAGTCGAAGAACTTCTTGATCTCGTCGGGGTGCTTGTTCTGGTTGAACGCCATGATCCAGTCCATGACGCCCAGGGTCGTGTTGAGCGGGCCGGTCTTGCCGGGGATCGCCACGACGCCGTACTTGTCCTTCACGGCGCCCTTGTCGAAGATCGGGATGGACATGGGGCCGCCGTTGGCCATGCCGACCTTGCCGGCGGCGAAGTCCTCCCAGACCGTCTTGCGGTCCTTGGTGCCGGGGTTCGGGCTGGTCAGACCGGCGTCGACGAGGCCCTTGACGTAGGTGAAGGTCTCGACGTTCGCGGGGGAGTTGATCGCCCACTTGCCGGCGGCGTCCTTGTAGGCGCCGCCGTTGCCCAGCATCCACAGGAACGCCTCGGCCTGCGCCTCCTCCTGGCCCAGGGGCAGGCCGAAGGGCTGGCTGACGCCGGACTTCTTCAGCTTCTCTGCCGCGGCCTTGAGCTCGTCCCAGGTCTTGGGCGGCTCGGCGATGCCGGCCTTCTCGAACAGCTCCTTGTTGTAGAACAGGGCGCGGGCGGAGGAGACGAACGGCAGGCCGTACGAGGCGCCGTCGACCTTGCCGAACTCGGCGAACTTGGCCAGCAGGTCCTGCTGGACGTTCGGGGAGACGATCTCCTCGACCTTGTGCAGCAGGCCGTCCTTGACGAATCCGGAGTAGTCGCCGGTCTGCAGGATGTCGGGCGCCTGGCCGTTCTGGACCATGGTCGCGACCTGCTTGTCGATGTCATTCCAGTTGATGACGGTGACCTGGACCTTGATGTTCGGGTTGGCCTTCTCGAACTCGCCGACGACCTCCTTCCAGAAGTTGTCGCCGGAGTTCGCCGCGCCGGGGCCGTCGCCGTAGTCGGCCGCGACCATCTTCAGCGTGACCGCGCCGCCGGCGGAGGCCGTGTTGCCACCCTCGGCCGGCGTGCCCGAGCCGCCGGTACTGCCACAGCTGGACAGGACCAGCATGGTGGCCAGGCCGAGAGCGGCGCCGCCCACAAGCTTGATGTTCACCGTAGATACCGCCTTCACGTCGGACGGGTCACGCTGGTCCGTACCAGCCCCGGACCCAGCCCACAGGGTTTTGGGGGTGCGTGAGCCACAGCTCACCGCGTTTGCGTCAGAGTAAGCCTCTGTTCAGCAGCCGGTCTATACCGGTGGGTATCGGTTTGAAAACATCCAAACGCACAAACCGGCATAACCGGTCTAGACCGGGTGTGTCAGGGGATCTTTCTCCGCACGTTCTCCCCGCCCTCGGGCGCGCCGATCCACGGGCCCTCGACCGAGGGGTCGAGGATGCCCTCTTCGAGGAAGGTGTACCGGCCTTCCAGGACGTAGCGCGCCAGCCGTACCTCCTGGGCGTCGTTGTTGTCCCAGAGTGTGGAGAAGAGGGTCTGGATGCGGCGGCTGGCCTGCAGGCAGAACGTGTCGGCCAGTTCCTGCGGGCGCCGGCCCAGGTCGGCGGCGTCCTCCCTGGCCTTCACGCAGGCGGCCGTCATCGCGAACAGCTCGGCGCCGATGTCCACGATCCGGCCGAGGAAGGCCTGCTTGTGCTCCAGCCGTCCCTGCCAGCGCGACATGCCGTAGAAGAGCGAGCGCGCCAGCTTCCTGCTGGTCCGCTCCACGTAGCGCAGGTGGCGGGCGAGCGGGCCGAAGCCGGGGTACGACGCGGGCAGCGAGCCGGAGCCCGCCACCAGCGTGGGCAGCCACTTGGCGTAGAAGGCGGTCGCCCGCCGAAGCGCCTGGGCCCGCTCGTGGCGGGAGGCGTCCGGGTTGATCAGCTCGCCGGCGGCGCTCAGATGGGCGTCGACCGCCTCGCGGGTGATCAGCAGCTTCATGATCTCCGAGGAGCCTTCGAAGATCCGGTTGATCCGGGAGTCGCGCAGCATCTGTTCGGCGGGTACGCCCCGCTCGCCCCTGGCCACCAGCGACTCGGCGGTCTCGTAGCCGCGTCCGCCCCTGATCTGGACCAGTTCGTCGAGGGCGGTATAGGACAGCTCGGTGGCGTACAGCTTGGCCAGCGCCGCCTCGATGCGGATGTCGGTGGCGGCCGAGTCGGCCATGCGCGCGGTCAGGTCGCAGACGGCCTCCAGCGCGTACGCGGTGGCCGCGATGAACGCGATCTTCGTGGCCACGGCCTCGTGCTCGCCGACGCTGCGCCCCCACTGCACGCGCGCCGAGCTCCACTCGCGGGCGATCTTCACCGCCCACTTGGCGTTGCCCGCGCAGGTGGCGGGCAGAGAGAGCCGCCCGGTGTTGAGCGTGGTCAGCGCGATCTTCAGCCCCTCGCCCTCGCGCCCGATCAGGTTGGCCGCCGGCACCCGCACGCCGGCGAACGTCGTGACCCCGTTCTCGATCCCGCGCAGTCCCATGAAGGTGTTGCGCCGCTGCACCGTGATCCCCGGCGAGTCGCCCTCGACCACGAAGGCGCTGATCTTCTTTCCGGTACGCGCCATCACGACGAGCAGATCGGCGACCACTCCGTTCGTGGTCCAGAGCTTCGTCCCGTCGAGAACGTAGTCGTCGCCGTCCTTGACGGCGGTGGTGGCCAGCCGCGCGGGGTCCGACCCCACATCCGGCTCAGTCAGCAGAAACGCCGATATTTCACCCTTTGCACAGCGTGGGAGGAATTTCCGCTTCTGCTCCTCGGTGCCGAACAGCTTCAGCGGCTGCGGCACCCCGATCGACTGATGCGCCGACAGCAGCGTCGCCAGCGCCGGGCAGTACGACCCGACCAGCATGAGCGCCCGGCAGTAGTAGAGGTACGGCAGGCCCAGCCCGCCGTACTCCTCGGCGATCGTGATCCCGAAGGCCCCCAGCTCCCTGAACCCGTTGACCACCTCGTCGGGAACGACCCCCGTCCGCTCGATGACCGCCGGATCGACCCGCGTATCCAGGAATCTCCGGACGGCCCGGACGAAGTCCTCCCCCCGCTTGGCCGCGTCGTCGGGGACCGTCTGAACGGGATAGACCAGATCCAGCCGGAAATCCCCGAGGAACAGCTGCTTCGCGAAGCTCGGCCGGTTCCACTCCGTCTCACGGGCCTGCTCGCCGAGCTCTCGTGCCTTGGCATAGTCGCTCATCTGCGCCCTCCCGCCGACGTTACGCCCCTGTCGCGGATGTCGGAAGGCGCGCCTAGTACGTGGAGACCTCGATGAGGTTGCCGTCCGGGTCGCGGAAGTAGACCGACGTCATCTCACCCAGCGCGCCCGTACGCGGCGCCGGCCCCACCTCGATCGCGACCCCCGAGGCGCCCAGATGCGCGATGACCTCCTCGATCGGCACCGCGCTCACCAGGCACAGGTCCGCCGACCCGGGTGTGGGCCTGGCAGCCTTGGGATCGATCTCGTGCCCGGCGGCGTGCAGGTTGATCTTGTGCGGGCCGAAGCGCAGCGCCCTGCGGCCCTCGCCGAACACGACCGGCTCCATGCCCAGGACCTCGTGGTAGAACGCGATGGTCCGGTCGATGTCGGCGACGGTCAGGACCAGGTGATCGAGACGCTCGATGCGGATCATCCGGCCACTCTATTGTCGGGAGCACCGGCTACTGTGTGGGCTTCACCACGGATCCAGGGGGGCTTCATGACCACTCTCGCCGACCGGCCCAACACCGCGCTGCTGGTCATCGACGTACAGAACGGCGTCGTCGCCGGCGCCCACGAGCGCGACACGGTCGTCGCCAACATCGGCGACCTCGTGGACAGGGCCAGGCGCGAGCAGGTGCCCGTCGTGTGGGTGCAGCACTCCGACGAGGAGATGCCCCTGCGCAGCGACGGCTGGCAGATCGTGCCAGAACTGGTTCCCGGCGCCGCCGAGCCGCTCGTGCACAAGGTCTACTTCGACTCCTTCGAGGACACCGACCTGGAGAGCGTGCTGTCGGGCCTCGGCGTCGGCCACCTCGTCGTCGTGGGCGCGCAGACCGACGCGTGCATCCGCTCCACGCTCCACGGCGCCATCGTCCGCGGCTACGACGCGACGCTGGTCAGCGACGCGCACACCACGGAAGACCAGTCCGCGTGGGGCGCGCCCGCGCCGGAGCAGGTCATCGCCCACACCAACCTCTACTGGCGCTTCCAGACCGCGCCGGGGCGCAAGGGCGGCACCCTGGAGACCAAGGACGTGGCCTTCGGCTGATCAGGACTGGGGGACCCGGGCCACGCAGAAGACCGTCTGGCCGAACGGAGGCCGGATGAACCGCTCGATGAAGCGGGTCGTCGGCACCACCGTGCGGTCGTAGATCTTGACCAGCCGGGGGTCCGGGTACCCCACGCCGCCCCGGCGGACCGCGGCCCACCAGGCGATGCCGCCCAGGAAGTTGATCGGCTTGCACACGTCGATGTCCAGCCCGGCGCGCATGACCGTCTGGGTCAGCGTCTTGGGCGTGTAGCGCTGGACGTGGCCGACCTTGCGGTCGAAGTCTCCGTAAAGCTGCATGTAGCCGGGCACCCAGATGATGATCCGGCCGCCGGGCGCCGTCACCTTGGCCAGCGAGCGCAGGGCCTCGGAGTCCTCCTCGATGTGCTCCAGGACGTTCATGAGGACGACCGTGTCGACCTGGCCCTCCATCGGGACCGGGTCGGGGAGCGCGAAGTGCAGGACCTCGATGTCGGAGTTGTCGGCGAAGCGCTTGTTGAGCTGGTCGCAGCAGTAGGGGTCGAAGTCGCTGACCACCAGCCGGTCCAGCCGCGGCAGGAACTGCTCGGCGAAGTGCCCCAGCCCAGAGCCGATCTCGAGCATCGAGCGGCCCACGTGCGGTGCGACCATGTCGAACTCGTACTGCCGGTAGTTCTTGGCCTCGTCGCCACCTAGGTGGTTCTCCAGGGCCTCGTCACCGGCCGCCGGTTGCACTACACGGTCATACCCAGAAGACATGAGTCCTTGTTTCCTTCAAGGGGCTACGGATCTGCCAGAGTCTAGTGCCCGCTTAACGATGAGGCTCACCTCTTCCGCTGCGGGGCCGCCATGCGGTGGAATCTGTCTCGTCCATGGACGACGACGAGGCGATCACCCGCGCGCTGTCCGGCGACCTGTCCGCCTACGAGGCGCTCGTCGCCCGCTACAGCGCGCTCGCGCACCGCACCGCGGCCATGCTGGGCGCCGGCGACGAGGCCGAGGACGTCGTGCAGGAGGCGTTCGTCAAGGCCTACCGGCACCTGGCCTCCTTCCGCCGCGACGCGCCCTTCCGGCCGTGGCTGCTGCGGATCGTCGCCAACGAGACTCACAACCTCACCCGCTCGCGCGGCCGCCGCACCGAGCTGACGTTGCGGGCGAGCATGAGCGCCGACGCCGCCGCTCCCGACGACCCAGAGGGTACGGCCGTCGCCGCCGACCGCAGGGCCAGGCTCCTGGAAGCGGTACGACGGTTGCCTGATCGGGAACGTCAGGCCGTGGTCTGCCGGTACTTCTTACAGCTGTCGGAAGCGGAGACCGCCCAGGTGCTCGACTGGCCGCTGGGCACCGTCAAGTCCAGTACGCACCGCGGGCTGGCCAGGCTGAGGGAGGAGGTGGGCCGTGACCTCGCATGAGCCGTTCGGCGATCTGGAAGCCGAACTTCTCGCGCTCGGCGACGCCGTCGACGTGCCCGCGCCGCCTCCCGCCGACGTGGCGGCAGCCGTACGCGCCCGGTTGGAGGCCGGCGACGGCGCGAACCTCGCCGACGGCGAGAACACCGACGCCCCCGAGGAGAACGCGCCGGGCGGTGACGTCATCGCGCCCGAGGATGACGCCGGAGCGGCTTCACCCGCGCCCGGCGAGCACGGGACCCGGCGGTCCGGTGGGCTCTTCCGGCGGCCGCGTGGGCGGGAGGACGTGTCGCGGCGGCCCGGCAGGCGGCGGCGGTGGGTGATCACGGTGGTCGTGGTGGCGGTCGTGGTGGCGATCACGGCGGGTACACCGCAGGGCAGGGCGGCGGTCGCGCACATCCTGCGGCTGGCCGGCATCGAGCTGCGCATCACCGACGCCCCGCCGGTGGCGGTGTCGCCGACGCCGCTGCCCGGCGAGCGCACGGTCACCCCGGATCAGCTCTCCGATCTGGTGAAATTTCCGGTCAACCGGCCCAGCGTCCTGGGCGAGCCCGACGAGGTCAGGATCAGCGACAAGGGCCGCGTGGTGTCGATGTTCTGGGACGGCGTCAGGCTGGACCAGTTCGACGGCGGCTTCAGCCCGGTCTTTCTCAAGGAGATGGGCGAGCCCTGGCCCGACAACGTCCCGCTCCGCTACGGCGAGGCGTGGTGGATCACCGGCACCCACCGGCTCAGCTACCTCAAGCGCGGCGACAACACCCCGCTCCCGCTGCGGCTGGCCGAGGAGACCCTGTTGTGGGAGCGCGGCGGCGTCGGCTTCCGCCTCGAAGGCGTCAAGGACAAGGACCGGGCCGCGGAGATCGCGAACTCACTCCGCTGACGGCGCCGCCAGCCAGTCGTCCACGCCCTTGAGCATCTCCTTGCCCACCGACTCCGGGGCGGCCGACGACCTGATCGACTGCCTGGCCACCTCGGCGATCTCGGCGTCGCGGAAGCCGTACACCTCGCGAAGAAGCTCGTACTGGCGCAGCAGGCGCGCGCCGAACAGCAGCGGGTCGTCGGCGCCCAGCGCGATCGGCACCCCCGCCTCGAACAACCGCCGCACCGGCACGTCGGCCGCCCGCTCCGCCACCCCGAGGCCGACGTTGGAGGTCGGGCAGACCTCGCAGCAGATCTGGCGGTCGGCCAGCCGCTCCATGAGCCGCTCCGACTCCGCCGCGCGCACGCCGTGGCCGACCCGGTCGGCGTGGAGGTCGTAGACACACTGCTCGATGCTGCGGGGGCCGAGCAGTTCGCCACCGTGGGGCAGGGACAGCAGGCCCGCGCGCTTGGCGATGCGGAAGGCGCGCTCGAACTCCCTGGCCTCGCCGCGCCGCTCGTCGTTGGACAGGCCGAAGCCGACGACGCCGCGGCCGACGTACTGCACGGCGAGCCTGGCCAGCGTGTTCGCGTCGAGCGGATGGCGGGTCCTGTTGGCCGCGACGATCACCGCGACGCCGATCCCGGCATGCGCGGCGGCGCGCGCGGCCGCGTCGAGCATCAGTTCCAGCGTCGCGGTCAGCCCGCCGAAGCGCTGCTGGAAGCCCGACGGGTCGACCTGGATCTCCAGCCAGCGCGAACCCTCGGCGGCCTCGTCCTCCGCGGCCTCGCGCAGCAGCCGGTAGACGTGCTCGGGCGTGGACAGCACGGACCTGGCGATGTCGTAGAGCCGCTGGAAGCGGAACCAGCCCCGCTCGTCGGTCGCGCGCAGCCGCGGCGGCCAGTCCTCCTCCAGCGCGTCCGGCAGGTGCAGGCCCTGTGACCTGGCCAGCTCGATCAGCGTCGAGTGGCGCATCGAGCCGGTGAAGTGCAGGTGCAGATGGGCTTTGGGAAGCGTGTGGAGCGGGCGGTGCATCTCCTTATTCTTCCACTCAACTTCCCGGCGGGTTCGCGTGTTGTGGAAGGCGAAAGGGGACCCCGCTGATGACGGATGAAGACGAGGCGGCCTTCGACGAGTTCGTCGCCGCCAGAAGCACCTCGCTGCTGCGGACCGCGGTACTGGTCTGCGGCGCGTCGGCGCACGACGCCGAAGACCTGGTCCAGGGCGCACTGGAGAAGGTCTACAAGCACTGGTCGAGGATCCGCCGCGACAACCCCGAGGCGTACGCGCGCAAGGTCGTCGTGAACGCGGCCATCAACAAGGCCAGGCGCCGCCGGGTGCTGCAGGAGATCACCTTCGCCCGGCCGCCCGAGACCGCGGCCGGCTCGCCCGACGTGGACCTGCGCGACAGCCTCATCGAGGAACTGCGCAGGCTGCCGCCCAGGATGCGGGCCGTCCTGGTCCTCCGCTACTGGGAGGACCAGTCGGAGAGCGCGACCGCGGCGCTGCTGGGCTGCTCGCTCGGCACCGTGAAGAGCCAGGCGGCCAGAGGACTGGCCAAGATGCGCGAGAGCGTCAAGGAAGGAGTGTTTCGATGAACGTCGAGGAAGAGCTCAGGGAGGCGATGGCCAGGCATGTCGCCGACGTCCACGCACCGCCGACGCTGGGGCGCTCCGTGCGCCGCGCCCGCCGCCGCCACACCATCAGATTTCGTACGGCGGGAGCCGCCCTGGTCACCGCGGCGGTGGCGGTGACGGTGCCCGCGGTCCTCACCTCCAACGAACCCCAGCCGGTCCGGGGCAACGAGACCGCCTCGGTCGTGGTCACGAACAAGGTGACGGTGCCCGACGTGAACGGCCTCAAGCTGGATCAGGCGGTGAAGACGCTGAGAGCCGCCGGGCTCCAGGTCGACGACATCGCCGAGATCCCCCAGTTCGTCAACGGGCAGAAGCCCGCCGCGGGCGAGGAGGTCGAGCCCGGCACCAGGGTGACGCTGACCTCCGCCCTGCAGGACCTCGGCGACCTGGGCGACGGGCGGGAGTTCGGTGGGATCCGGGTGGGATACGTCCCCGAGGGTCTGTCCTGGGGCAACTGGTCGGGCAAGAACGGCTTCGGGGAGACCTCCTACACGACCTCCTTCGACGAGCCCAACAAGGACGGCACCTACTCCATCCAGATCATCGTCTACGAGGGTAAGGCGGCGTCGTCCGTCGACAAGCGGCTGGCGGAGTTCCCCGGCGAGGGCGCGGAAACGGTCGAGATCAAGGGGAAGAAGGGCTACCTGGTGGCGCTGGCGGAAGACATCCGGGTGGTCAAGAAGGAAGACGAGGCCGATCCGAACATGGTCACCCATACCATCGGCTGGAAGCTCCGTGACGGCCTAGCCGTCGAGGTCATGATGAGCCCGTTCCGCGCCATGAAGCTCGACCGGGACCAGATCAAGGACGAGATGCTCAAAGTCGCGGAAGGAATTCATCCGATCTCCGAGTAAAGCCCGCCCGAAACTGGGGATCTACCAGGTATGCATTCGGGGCAATGGTGGCGTGCCGCGTTCTCGGTCCTGGCCCTGGTGTCGTCGGTGGTGGCGCTCTCCCTGGTGTTCTCCGCAGATTTCGGACAACAACCCCGGCCCGCGCCGCCGCCTCCCGCCCCCGCGATGATCAAGCCCACCACAATCGCCGTCGTCTCCGACAACTTCTGGCTCACCTATCTCCCCGCGGGCCTGGAACGGACCGGCGGTGGGGTGATCGCCCAGGAAAAGGGCGCCGACGGCGGCTGGGCCCGCTTCGGAACCGGCGAACGCACGGTCGAGGCGCAGGTCGAACACGGTACTGTCGCTGCTGACTGGGAGACCTACCGCAAGCGGGCCGACCTTGAACGCGCCCGCGAGACCACCGTGCGTGGCAAGCCCGCCGTGGTCGGCGCCCATCCGGAAGGCGGCAAGATGATCGTCTGGCTGGAACGCGTCGGCACCGGCGCGTGGATCCGCGTCAGCGAGCCGCTGGCCAAGGAGCTGCTCGCCATCGCGGCCTCGGTGAAGGCTCCGGTGGGAGACTAGGGACCTTTTCCGGAAGGCGGACGATGCGGCTGTTGGCAGTGTTGGCGCTCGTGTTCGCTCTGGGCGGGTGCGGCACCGCCGTACCGGAGAGCCGGGCCGTTCCCAGCCCCAGCCCGGAGCCCGCGCGGGCGACGGTGCTGGGGTGCGGCGAGCAGCGGATCACCTACACCGTGCCCGCCGGGCTCAAGCGCGGCGACACGACCCCCCGCATCCCCGGCCTGTCCAGCCGGTACGAGGCGCAGAGCGTCGCCTTCGGCAGCGGGGACGACACCCTGTGGATCGGGGTGGTGTGCGGGGTGCACTCGGCCCAGCGGTTCGTCACGCTGATCCGCGACTCGCGGCTGAGCACGCACGAAGGACGGCCGGCGTTGCGCTGGAACACCCGGGGCAGCGTCCGGCACTTCCTGTGGCTCGACCGGCCGGGCCTCGCCGTGTACATCGCGGCGACGCCCGACCTGGCCGACCAGATCGCCACGGTCGCGTCCACGATCGGCGCCGGGTAGCGGCACGACCACTGGTACGGACCGCCCTGGCTAGCGGGCTTCCGACAGCAGCTTGGCGATGCGGCCGACGCCCTCGGCGAGGTCCTGGTCGCCCAGCGCGTAGGACAGGCGGAAGTAGCCGGGGGTGCCGAAGGCCTCGCCCGGGACCACCGCGACCTCGGCCTCCTCCAGGATCAGCTCCGCCAGCTCCGCCGAGGTCTGGGGGCGACGGCCGCGGATCTCCTTGCCGAGCACCTCCTTGACCGACGGGTACACGTAGAAGGCGCCAGTCGGCTCCGGGCAGAACACGCCCGGGATGTCGTTGAGCATGCGCACCATCGTCTGGCGGCGGCGGTCGAACGCCTCGCGCATCTCGGACACGGCCGACAGGTCGCCCTTGACCGCGGCCAGCGCGGCGACCTGGGCCACGTTGGAGACGTTCGAGGTGGCGTGCGACTGGAGGTTGGTGGCGGCCTTGACGACGTCCTTCGGGCCGATCATCCAGCCCACCCGCCAGCCGGTCATCGCGTAGGTCTTGGCCACGCCGTTGAGGATGACGACATGGTCGGCCGGGACGTAGTGGGCGATGCTGGTGAACTCGGCGCCGCCGTACACCAGATGCTCGTAGATCTCGTCGGTGACGACCCACAGGCCGTGCTCGGTCGCCCAGCGGCCGATGGCCTCGACCTCCGCGCGGCTGTAGACCGCGCCGGTCGGGTTGGACGGCGAGACGAACAGCAGCACCTTCGTACGCTCGGTGCGCGCGGCCTCCAGTTGCTCCACCGAGGCCAGGTAGCCCGTGGACTCGTCGGTGACCACGTCGACCTGGACGCCCCCGGCCAGCTTGATCGCCTCGGGGTAGGTGGTCCAGTAGGGGGCGACGACCAGGACCTCGTCACCCGGGTCCAGCAGGGTCGCGAACGCCTCGTAGACGGCCTGCTTGCCGCCGTTGGTGACGAGGACCTGCGCGGCCTCGACCTGGAAGCCCGAGTCGCGAGCCGTCTTCTCTGCGATGGCCTGCTTCAGCTCGGGCAGGCCGCCGGCCGGGGTGTACTTGTGGTTCTTGGGGTCGCGCGCGGCCTCGACGGCCGCCTCGACGATGTAGCCGGGCGTGGAGAAATCCGGCTCGCCGGCACCGAAGCCGATGACCGGGCGGCCCGCGGCCTTCATCGCCTTGGCCTTGGCGTCGACGGCGAGGGTGGCGGACTCGGAGATCGCGGAGATTCGTGTGGAGATGCGGGGTCGGGTGGACATGGCTCCATGCTCCCACGATGCTGTTTCATGGGCGCTGTGACCTGGGCGATCAGATTCGGTTCGACGTGGCGGGGTATTGACCCGTAGACTCTCGCCTGGTCCTGCCGCCGCATGTCGAGCCGCGGTTCGGTCCGGGCAGTGAGCCGACCGGGGTAGTCTGGTTGGCGACATAGGGCACTAGCGCAATTGGTAGCGCACCGGTCTCCAAAACCGGCGGTTGGGGGTTCGAGTCCCTCGTGCCCTGCGAGTGCGGTCCGCGCAGCTTGGCGTGAAAGCGCGCCGCAATCTGCGTTGGATACGACGGATCAGGTGAGGACTGTGGCGATCGACACGCGCGGCGAGACCGCAGGCAAGCCTAGTGGCGAGAAGAAGACCCGCACATCTCCTGCCCTTTTCTACCGGCAGGTGGTCAACGAGCTGCGTAAGGTCATCTGGCCGACACGCAAGGATCTCATCACCTACACCACGGTCGTTCTGGTATTCGTTCTGATCATGGTTGGGATCGTTTACGGCCTCGACGCCGCCCTGGGCTGGGGTGTCATCCGCGTCTTCGGCGGGGAATAACCCTTCGCCACGCGATTCGACGAAAGAGGAAATGTCACCGTGTCCGAGTCTTCATTCCCGGCCGACGAGCCCCGCGAAGAGTGGGACGCCGAGCCGGAAGAGGCCGCTGACGAGGCTGCCGAGCCCGCCGACGACGATGTCGTCGCCGAGGCTCCTGCCGCCGATGAGGTCGATGAGGCCGAGGACGACGACGATGAGGTTCCCGCCGCCGTCGATGAGGTGGAGGCCGGCGAAGACGACGAGGCCGGGGAAGACGACGACGAGGACGAGGACGTCCCGGAGGTCGACCCGGTCGAGGAGTTCAAGCAGTCGCTGCGTGGTCAGCTCGGCGAGTGGTACGTCATCCACTCCTACGCCGGCTACGAGAACCGGGTGAAGTCCAACATCGAGAGCCGCAACGTCTCGCTCAACATGGAGGACTACATCTTCCAGGTCGAGGTGCCCACGCACACCGTCCAGGAGTTCAAGAGCGGCAAGAAGGTCCCGGTCAAGGAGCGCGTGCTGCCCGGCTACGTCCTGGTGCGCATGGAGCTGACCGACGAGTCCTGGGCCGCCGTGCGTAACACGCCCGGTGTGACCGGCTTCGTCGGCCTGTCCAACAAGCCCTCCCCGCTCAGCCTCGACGAGGTCGCCAAGCTGCTGGCCCCGGAGCCGAGCGAAGAGGCCAAGCAGACCAAGACCAAGGCGTCCGCCGGCCCCACGGTCGAGTTCGAGATCGGCGAGTCGGTCACCGTCATGGACGGTCCGTTCGCCACTCTGCCCGCCTCGGTGAGCGAGATCAGCCCCGAGTCGCAGAAGCTCAAGGTGCTGGTCTCCATCTTCGGCCGCGAGACCCCGGTCGAGCTGTCGTTTAACCAGGTCTCCAAGATCTGACATACACTGAGTCGTTCGGCTGGCCGTCTCTCGCGAAGGGCGGCCTTCCGACATGTTCGGCCAGGTACCCGGCCGAACACATCACCTATCAGGACCCGGAGTAGGAAAAATGCCTCCGAAGAAGAAGATCGCGGCCTTGGTCAAGGTCCAGCTCCCCGCTGGTCAGGCCACCCCGGCCCCGCCCGTCGGTACCGCCCTCGGTCCCCACGGCGTCAACATCATGGACTTCGTCAAGCAGTACAACGCTGCGACGGAGGCTCAGCGGGGCAACATCATCCCCGTTGAGATCACCATCTTCGAAGACCGTAGCTTCACCTTCATCACGAAGACGCCCCCGGCGCCTGAGCTGATCAAGAAGGCCCTGGGCCTCGACAAGGGCAGCGCGGTCCCGCACAAGGAGAAGGTCGGCAAGCTCAGCCGCGAGCAGCTCCGCAGCATCGCCGAGACCAAGATGCCGGACCTCAACGCCAACGACGTCGAAGCAGCGGAGAAGATCATCGCCGGCACCGCCCGGTCGATGGGCATCACCGTCGCCGACTAACCTTCCGACCACCGTGGAAGGGCCGCGCTGGCCCGCACCACAGACTCCACCACAGGAGATAGCCATGCAGCGCAGCAAGGCGCACAAGGACGCGGCGGCCAAGGTCGACCGCGACAAGCTCTACTCTCCGGCCGAAGCCGCCAAGCTGGCCAAGGAGACCACCACCACCAAGTTCGACGCGACCGTCGAGGTCGCGCTCCGACTGGGCGTCGACCCTCGCAAGGCCGACCAGATCGTGCGCGGCACGGTCAACCTCCCGCACGGCACCGGTAAGACCGCCCGGGTCCTGGTCTTCGCGACCGGTGACCGTGCCGAGGCAGCCCGCGAGGCCGGAGCCGACATCGTCGGCGCCGACGAGCTCATCGACGAGATCTCCAAGGGCAACCGCCTCAACGAGTTCGACGCCGTCGTGGCCACCCCCGACCTGATGGGCAAGGTCGGCCGCCTGGGCCGCGTGCTCGGTCCCCGTGGCCTCATGCCCAACCCGAAGACCGGCACCGTGACGCCCGACGTCGCCAAGGCCGTGACGGAGATCAAGGGCGGCAAGATCGAGTTCCGCACCGACCGGCAGGCGAACCTGCACTTCATCATCGGCAAGACGTCGTTCCCCGAGCGCCAGCTCATCGAGAACTACGCCGCCGCGCTGGACGAGGTGCTCCGTCTCAAGCCGTCGGCCGCCAAGGGCCGTTACGTGAAGAAGGTCACCTTCTCCACCACCATGGGCCCCGGCGTCCCGGTCGACCCCAACGCCACCCGCGGGCTCACCGCGGAGCTGGACGGCTAGCCGTACTGGCTGCATCCGCTCAAGGCCCTGCCGTTGTACGGCGGGGCCTTCTGCTTTGCCGGCTCGGGCCTTACAGGCTCGGGCCTTCGCGCTTTCGTGCGGGCGCCTCGCGCATGGGCGGTGCTCGCTTGCCCAGCCGAGAGTCGTAGAGCGTGAGTTCGGAGGGGGAGCGCCATGCGGCCTGGTGGCCCCGGAAGAACCCGCGCAGGCCGGTTGTATGCGGGAATCGGGCCTTGACGGCTGTTCGAGGCACTCCGCGGCGGTCGTGAGGAGGTGTCACGGCCCGAGTCCTTCGGACAAGATCACTATTGCTCTATGCTCCTGAGCGGCAACACTGAGTGATCATCTCGTGTCTGGGGGAGTCATGCGCGTCATGAACATCGCTACCGGTCTCGTCGTCGCGGCCCTGCTGTCCGGGTCGCACCCGGCGATGGCGGCCGCCGCGGCGCCCGCGTGCACAGGGGCAGGATGCTTCAACAAGGACCCGCTCACCACCGGGTGCGACAAGGACGCCAGGCCGATCGCGGAGGTGTGGTTCCGCGACCGCCTGCTGCAGGGGTACTACAGCCCTTCCTGCAGGGCGAAGTGGGCCACCGTGATCGGTGCGCCGCTGGACCGCAGGATCTACGTCAGGAACAACAACGGCTCACCGCTGCTGGAGAACATGGTCCACCATGTCGCGTGGACGAAGATGGTCGACGGCACGCGTCCGGCGGAAGCCTGCTTCGAGAACACCTCCGTCTGCGCGAGGCCGACGGTGGGCCAGGCCCTCTTCTAAGAGCCGATCCCCGTCTGCCACAACGCGCTCACGGGTACGGCCGGCATCCTGTCTCCGAAGGAGAAGGTGTCGGCGCCGGTATGCAGGACCAGGCCGGCGACGAAGCCGGGGCCGACGCCGGGCAGGCGCCGTCCTTGACCCTTTGCTCGGCGTGGCGCCGTACCAGGTGCACGAAGACAGTCGCGGGGAGATGGTCGCTTGGGTGGGTCAGTCTGTGGGGGTGGTGTGGGGGAGGCTGAAGACGAGGATGCGGGTGCCGGTTCGGGTGCCGGGCTGGTGTACGGAGCCGGGGTGGTAGTGGAGGAAGGATCCGGCGGGGAAGGTGTGGCCATTGTCGAGGAGTTCGCCCTCGGCCACGTAGATGAGTTCGTCGGTGGCGTGGTGGTCGGGTTCCGGCCAGGTGGTGCCGGGGGCGAAGTCGAAGGCGCGGGCGGCCAGGGCGCCGCCGGGCAGGCCGCGGCGGACGATGCCGGGGGCGATGTCGCTGGTCTCCACGGTGTCGATGGCCACGTGGGTGAGCTTCGGGATTTCTGGCATGGGCCCATCGTGGCGGGTGGCGTACCGAGGAGAAAGTGGCTGGAATGTCATCTCTAGGTATATTGCTGCCATGATCAGAGTGGTCGCGCTGGTACATCCTCCGCAGGCGCCGTTCGAGCTGGCGTGTGTCACGGAGGTGTTCGGGCTGCGGCGGCCGGGGATGGCCGCGCGCTACGACTTCGGCATCTGCGCCCTCGAACCCGGCCAGGTGCCCACGCTCGGCGGCTACACGATCGGGGTGGGCGACGGGCTGGAGGCGCTGGAGAGCGCGGACACCGTGGTGATCCCGGGCTGGCAGGCGGACGACGTTCCCGGGGAGATCGTTGACGCGGTACGGCGGGTGCACCGCCGTGGGGCGCGGATCGTGTCCATTTGTTCGGCGGCGTTCCTGGTGGCGGAGGCCGGGCTGCTGACCGGGCGGCGGGCCACCACGCATTGGCGGCGGACGGAGGAACTGGCGCTGCGGTATCCGGATGTGACGGTGGATCCCGACGTCCTCTATGTCGATCACGGCGATGTGGCGACGTCGGCGGGGACCGCCGCGGGGCTTGACCTTTGCCTGCACATCGTCAGGAACGACCATGGCGCCGCCTACGCCACGGAGATCGCCCAGCACATGGTGATGCCGCCGCGCAGGGAGGGCGGGCAGGCGCAGTTCGTGCGGCCGGCGCCGGTGCGCGAACGTGACGGGTCGCTGGGTGCGGTGCTCGACTGGGCGGCGGGGCGGCTCGACCAGCCCCTCACGGTCGGGGATCTGGCCCGGCGGGCCCGACTGTCGCCGCGGACGTTCGCGCGTCGTTTCGTCGCCGATCTGGGGGTCAGTCCTGGTCAGTGGCTGCTCGCCCAGCGGGTGGACGCCGCCCGCGAACTGCTGGAGCGGACCCCCTTGCCCGTCGAGACGATCGCCGCCCGCGTCGGGCTGTCGTCGGCGGTGAACCTGCGGCGCCACTTCCACGCCCGCCTCGGCACCACCCCGGCCGCGTACCGACGGACCTTCGGCGGATAGGAGTGGCCAGCAGTGTGGACACGCGTGCCAGAGTGGAGGGCATGGACTACGTCGCTCATTTTCATCGCGAGGTCCAGGCGTTCGAGGCCGCGTGCCGGCGGGTGGCGGGGCGGGAGGCGCCGCCGGTTCCGTCCTGTGCGGGGTGGACGATGTCCGACCTGGTGATGCACCTGTCGGGCGTGCACCGGGTGGTGACGGCGGTCATCGAGGAGCGGCTCGCGCAGCCGCCGGATCCCAGCGGGCTGGCGCACCTGCTGCCCGCCGACACCGAGGGGTGGCCGCTGTCGGGGCGGACGCCGAGCCTCGGGGTGTTGCCGGTCGGCTTGGTCGACTGGTTCGCGGAGGGCGCCGCCGTACTGGAGGACGTGTTCGCCGGGACCGGCCCGGACGAGCGGGTGTGGACGTGGTCGGCGGAGCGGACGGCCGGGTTCTGGTCGCGGATGCAGACGATCGAGGCGGCCATCCATCGGTGGGACGCGGAGAACGCCGTCGGCGAGCCGGGGGACATGAACGCCGAGATGGCCGCGGACGCCGTGACGCAGACGTTCGAGGTCATGGTTCCGGCTCGGCGGGCGTTGAAGAAGGCCCCGCCGGGGGCGGGGGAGACCTTCCGGTTCGTGTGCGACGAAGGGGCGTGGACGGTGCGCTTCGAGGGGGATGAGCTGCTTGATGAGGGTTCTCCCGACCTTGAGGTCGCGGGTACGGCTTCGCAGCTGATGCTGTTCCTGTGGCAGCGGATCCCCGCCGACCGGCTGGCCGTCTCCGGTGATCCCAAGCTGCTGGATCGCTACTTCGAGCTGGCACCGCCCATCTGACCGCAGCAGATGTGGAGGTGTTGTGCAGATCTAGGGGATTCCCCCGAGGTTTCCCTGGGTTTGTGCGGGGAAGCCGCCAGATCGGTGATTAGCCACATAGGGTCGGAGGCATGGTGAAGCGTAGGTTTTCTCTCGCTGCCGCCGCGGCTGCTGCCGCGATGGTGGTGGCCGGGGTAGCAGGTTGTGGATCGACGGCGCAGCCCATCCAGGTCAACCTGGCCGCCTCGGAGGTGCTCACGCAGGCTGCGCAGAAGACCGAGCAGGTTTCCAGCTACACCGTTGACGCGGTGGTCAACGCGACGGACCCCAACGGGCAGAACGGGAAGCTCCAGGGCCGGATGCTCTACCAGGGCAAGCCGACGCTGGCGATCGATCTCACCGTGGACACGGCGGGATTCGGCGATCGCGAGCTGCCGGGCGGGGCCAGGGCGGTCCTGCAGGGCGACGTCGTCTACGTCAAGGTCGACGCCCTCAACAAGCTCGTCGGAGCCACCAAGCCGTGGATCAAGGTTTCGCTCAGTGAGGCCGACAGCCGCGGTGAGGTGCAGCAGTATCTGGCGCAGGTCCAGCAGTTCGACCTGGCGGCGGTCACGAAGATGGTCACCGCCTCGAAGGATGTCAAGCAGGTCGGCACCGAGAGTGTGAACGGCGTCGACACGACCCACTTCAGCGGTACGTTCCCGGTCGAGGCGGCGGTGCAGCTGCTGCCGGCCGACGAGCAGCAGCGGGCCAAGGAGAACATGGCCGAGCTGAAGGACGTCAAGTTCGACATCTGGGTCGACGGCCAGGGCCTTCCGGCGAAGCTCCAGCTCAACGGGGAGAAGCAGGGCGGCAAGCTCGACGCCACCCTGTTCTTCAAGGGCTTCAACGAGCCCGTCAACATCCAGACTCCGCCCGCGGACCAGGTCGGCGAGATGCCGTCGAACGTCCCGCAGCCGACCCCGTCGAACTCGTAGCGACAACCCACAAGAGAACATCGATTTGGAAACTCGGCGACCAGCCCGTAGTCTGGTCGTTGCCGAAGACCGCCGGTTGTCACCTTGGCCAGTCCTGGTGACCGAAGGATCCGCTTCTTGCGGACGGCCCGCGCAGGTGTGATACGAGTTTCCCCACACGATGAGTGTGTGTGAAGCCCCGTGCGCCCTGCGCCCGGGGCTGTTCTCATTTCTGGGCCTTCTCCGGCGGAACATCCTGGAAGGAGGCCCATGGCGAGGCCGGATAAGGCGAGCGCGGTCGCCGAGCTCAAGAACGAGTTCGTAGGAAGCAGCGCAGCCGTTCTGACCGAGTACCGCGGTCTCACCGTCGCTCAGCTCAAGGAGCTGCGCGTTGCACTCGGTGGGAATGCGAAGTTCGCCGTGGCGAAGAACACCCTCACCAAGATCGCTGCCAACGAGGCCGGTCTGACGGGCCTCGACGGCCTGCTCAGCGGCCCGACCGCGATCGCCTTCGTCAGCGGCGACGTCGTCGAGGCTGCCAAGGGTCTGCGTGACTTCGCCAAGGCCAATCCCCTCCTGGTGATCAAGGGCGGTGTCCTCGACGGCAAGACGTTGGACGCCACGGAGATCACCAAGCTCGCCGACCTGGAGTCGCGCGAGGTTCTCCTCGCGAAGCTGGCCGGCGCGATGAAGGCGAAGCAGTCCGCTGCTGCCGCCATGTTCGCCGCGCTGCCCACCAACATGGCTCAGCTGGCCGAAGCCCTGCGCGCCAAGCGCGCGGAGGCCGGCGAGTAGCTGGGGGTTGCCGCACTTAACCGCGGTCCCGATCCACCTTTAAAGCACATCCCATACGGAGGAAAACATGGCGAAGCTCAGCACCGACGAGCTGCTCGGCGCGTTCAAGGAGATGACCCTTCTCGAGCTCTCCGAGTTCGTGAAGGTCTTCGAGGAGACGTTCGACGTCAAGGCTGCCGCCCCGGTCGCCGTCGCCGCCGCTGCCGCCCCGGCCGCCGGTGGTGGCGAGGCCGCCGCTGAGGAGCAGGACGAGTTCGACGTCATCCTCGAGGCCGCCGGCGACAAGAAGATCCAGGTCATCAAGGAGATCCGCGCGCTGACCTCCCTCGGCCTCAAGGAGGCCAAGGACCTGGTCGACGGCGCTCCGAAGTCGGTCTTCGAGAGCAAGGTTAACAAGGAGCAGGCGGAGAAGGCCAAGGCTGCCCTCGAGGGCGCCGGCGCCAGCGTCACCGTGAAGTAACGTTCACGCTTCCGAAAGAGGCGGCCACACCCAGGTGCCGGGTGTGCCGCCTCTTTCGCTCTCCCGCCCAACCCACCCTTCCGTTACGGCTCCCGCCACCCCACCCGCCCCGCCGCAGTCAGCGGCCCCCGTCGAGCGATGGCCGTGAGGGCACTCCGCTCTTGGGGCGTTGCCGCTGGTGCCGTGCCTGGCGGCGTACTGCCTGGTGGGGCGCGGCCACGCGGTGGATGGTTCGACCTGACCAGACCCCGATAACCGGCCAGTAACAAGTTATTAGAATCTGTTCCAATTCCACGGAACACGGCTAACGTGATGGGAACTTGAAAGTAAAGTGTGCGTCACGTTACCCCATGCTCGCGGAAGGTGACCGGTGGGCGTCGAAGTCGTGGTCGAGGGGCTGACCAAATCGTTCGGTCGGCAGGTCATCTGGCAGGACGTCTCGCTGACGCTGCCCGCGGGCGAGATCTCGGTGCTGCTCGGCCCGTCCGGCACCGGCAAGTCCGTCTTCCTCAAGACGCTCGTCGGCCTGCTGCGTCCCGACCGCGGCCACATCTGGATCGACGGCTACGACCTGGCCAACTGCAGCGAGGACAAGCTCTACGAGCTGCGCCGGTTGTTCGGGGTGCTCTTCCAGGACGGCGCGTTGTTCGGCTCGCTGAGCCTGTTCGACAACATCGCCTTCCCCTTGCGCGAGCACACCAAGAAGAGCGAGACCCAGATCCGCCAGATCGTCATGGAGAAGATGGAGCTCGTCGGCCTGCTCGGCGCGGAGTCCAAGCTGCCCGGTGAGATCTCCGGCGGCATGCGCAAGCGCGCGGGCCTGGCCAGGGCGCTGGTGCTCGATCCGGAGATCATCCTCGTCGACGAGCCGGACTCCGGGCTCGACCCGGTGCGCACCGCGTACCTCAACCAGCTCTTCGTCGATCTCAACACCGACTTCGAGGCCACGTTCCTCATCGTCACCCACGACATCAACACCGCCCGTACCGTGCCTGACGACATCGGGCTGCTGTTCCGCCGGGAGCTGGTGATGTTCGGCCCGCGCGAGATGCTGCTGTCGAGCGACGAGCCGGTCGTGCGCCAGTTCCTCAACGCGCGCCGCCACGGCCCGATCGGCATGTCGGAGGAGAAGGACGTCTCCGAGCTGGAGGCCGAGGCCCAGATGGGCCACGATCCCGGCGCGCTGCCGCCGATCCCGCCACAGCTCATGCCCACGGGCAACCGGGTGCGCCGCAGCCAGCAGCCGCCCGGTTCCTGGCTGGCCGCCCACGGGGTGATCCCGCCGCAGGGCTCGTTCATCGACGACCGCGGGCGCAACTGGCTGGAGGAGTACCCTCGGCTGGTCAGCGCCCATCTCAACGGCGTCAGGTAGCCCCCGCGCATGGACGGACCACCCTTTTTCGCGGCCCAGAACAACTACTCTCCGCACTCGAAAGGAAGCGACACGTGATCAGGGCGAGCGGTGCGTTCGTGGCGCTCACGCTCGACACCCTGCGTGCCGTGCCCAAGCGGCCCTTCCACTGGCGGGAGTTCCTGCAGCAGGCCTGGTTCATCGTCGGCGTCAGCGCCCTGCCCACGGCACTGGTGTCCATCCCGTTCGGCGCCGTGCTCGCGCTCCAGGCGGGCAACCTGATCCGCCAGTTCGGCGCCCAGTCGTTCACCGGCGCCACCGCCGTGCTCGGCATCGTGCGCGAGGCCGGCCCGGTCGTGACCGCGCTCATGATCTCGGGCGCGGCGGGCAGCGCCATCTGCGCCGACCTGGGCGCGCGCAGGATCCGCGAGGAGATCGACGCGCTGGAGGTGCTCGGCATCGACCCGCTCCACCGCCTCGTGGTGCCCAGGGTGGCCGCGTGCGCGGTCGTCGCGCCCCTGCTCAACGGCCTGGTGACCACCGTCGGCCTGATCGCCAGCTACCTGTTCAACGTGATCGCCCAAGGCGGCTCGCCCGGCTCGTACCTGCAGTCGTTCAACGCCCTGGCGGAGCTGTCGGACCTGTGGATCTCCGCGGTCAAGGCGCTCGTCTTCGGCGCCACGGCCGGGATGATCGCCTGCTTCAAGGGGCTGACCGCGGCCGGCGGGCCCAAGGGCGTCGGCGACGCCGTCAACCAGACGGTGGTCTTCGCGGCCATGGTCCTGTTCGCCGAGAACTTCCTCATCAGCGCGGCGGTGTGGTGATGTCACTCGACAAGCAGGGCGAGTTCTACACCAAGGCCTTCCTCCAGCTGCCGCGCGCGCTCCGCTACCGCGCCGAGATCCTGCGGCTGCTGTCGGAGGTGAGCCTCGGCACCGGTGGCCTGGCCGTCATCGGCGGCACGATGGCGATCGTCGCGTTCATGACCTTCTTCGCCGGCACCGAGGTCGGCCTGCAGGGCTACACCGCACTCGACCAGATCGGCACCTCCGCCTTCGCCGGATTCCTCTCCAGCTACATCAACACCCGCGAGATCGCCCCCATCGTGGCCGCCATCGGCCTGTCGGCCACCGTCGGGGCGGGCTTCACCGCCCAGCTCGGCGCGATGCGGATCAGCGACGAGATCGACGCGCTGGAGGTCATGGCGATCCCCTCGGTGCCGTTCCTGGTGGGCACCCGGCTGATCGCCGGGTTCGCCGCCATGCTGCCCCTGTACGTCCTCGGCCTGCTCGCCTCCTACGTCGCCACCCGCCTGATCACCACCGTCCTCTACGGCCAGTCGACCGGCACCTACGACCACTACTTCGACCTCTTCCTCGTGCCCTACGACGTGCTCTGGTCGCTGGGCAAGGTGGTGCTGTTCGCCATGCTGGTGATCCTCGTGCACTGCTACTACGGCTTCCACGCCTCCGGCGGCCCCGCGGGCGTCGGCGTCGCGGTCGGGCGGGCGGTGCGCGCGGTGCTGGTCGCGGTGAACGTGGCCAACGTCCTGCTCGGCCTGGCCATCTGGGGCACCACGACCACGGTACGGCTGGCCGGATGAAGTACGGCGCCGCCCTGCTGGCCCTGATCGCCGCCTTCACAGCGGTGACCGCCGCCGCGTACTTCAAGGTGTTCTCCGGCGCGACCGTCGTGACCCTGTCGGCCCCCAGAGCCGGTCTCCAGCTCGGCCCGCGCGCCGACGTCAAGGTACGCGGCGTCATCGTCGGCGAGGTCACCGCCCTGAAGGCCACCACCGGAGGCGCGGAGCTCACCCTCGCCCTCGACCACCCCGTCGACCGCGCCGCCACGGCCAGGCTCCTGCCGAAGACCGTCTTCGGCGAGAAGTACGTGGACCTCGTCCCGCCCGCGACCCCGACCTCCGAGCTGCGCGACGGCGACCGCCTGATCGCCCCGGCCGCCGCCGTCGAGGTGGCGCAGGTGCTCGACCGGCTGCTGCCGCTGCTGCGGAGCATCCACCCGGAACGGCTGGCCACCACCCTGACCGCGCTCGCCACCGCCCTGGAGGGCAGGGGCGCCAGGACCGGCGCCACCCTGGACAAGGCCGAGGACTACCTCACCCGGCTCACCCCCCACCTCCCGGCGATCCGCCGCGACCTCTCCGCCCTCGCCGACGTCACCGACCTGTACGGCCAGGCCGCCCCCGACCTCCTGCGCACCCTGGCCGGCTCCGCCGCGCTGAGCAGAACGCTCACCGGCCGAGAGGCCGAGATCGACCGGCTCGCCCGCGCGGTCACCAGGAGCGCGGGCGAGGCCGACACCTTGCTGACGGTCAACGAGACCGGCCTGGTGGGGCTCCAGCATGTGTCCCGGCCCGCCCTCGACCTCGCCGCCCGCTACGCGCCGACCGTGCCGTGCGTGTTCCAGGGGCTTGACCGCCTCCGGCCGCTGCTGGACGAGGCGTTCGGCGACGGGCGGGTGAAGGCGGTGCTGGAGCTGGTCAGGCCGGCGCCGCCGTACAGGGAAGGGGCCGACGCGCCCGCCTACCGCGACACCAGGGGCCCGCGCTGCTACGGCCTGCCCCGGCCGAGGGTGCCCTTCCCGGGGGTGCGGTTCGCCGACGGCACCGAGGACCTGGCGGGGCTGATGTTGCGATGACCACGCTCAAGGCGGCGATCAAGCTCGGGCTGTTCGGACTGGCCACGACCCTGTGCGTGGCCATGCTGGCGATCACGATCTCCGGCACGCAGTTCGCCGCGGCGAGCGTCTACCGCGCGGTGTTCACCGACGCCACCGGGTTGCGGCCGGGCGACGACGTGCGGGCGGCGGGCGTACGCGTGGGCCGCGTGCAGGAGATCGCGCTGACCGGGACGCGCGCCGAGGTCTCCTTCACCGTCCTCGAACGCACCCGGCTGCCCCGCGGCGTCATCGCCGCGATCCGCTGGCGCAACCTGGTGGGCGACCGCTATCTCGCGCTGTCCACCGGCCGCGGCGGACCCGGCGCGCTGCGGCCCGGCGAGCTGATCACCGACACCCGCCCGGCGCTCGACGTCACCGCGCTCTTCAACGGCTTCCGCCCGCTGCTCAAGGCCATCCGCCCGGAAGACGTCAACAAGCTGAGCTGGCAGATCGTCCAGGTGCTCCAGGGGGAGGGCGGCACTGTCGACAGCCTCCTCGGCCATGTCGCCTCGCTCACCGGCACGCTCGCCGACCGCGACGCCGTCATCGGCCGGGTGATCGACAACCTCACCGCGGTGCTCGCCGAGATCGCCGGCCGCGAGGACGCCTACAGCGAGCTCGTCGCCGACCTGCGGTCGCTGGTCAGCGGCCTGGCCGAGGACCGCAAGGCCATCGGCGACTCCCTCACCGCACTCGATCGGCTCGCCGGCGTCACCGCGGGCTTCACCGAGCGCGCCAGGCCCGACCTCAAGGCCGGAATCCGCCACGCCGACGGCTTCCTCGCCGCGCTCAACGAGGAGCGCGCGCTGATCGACAAGACCATCAAGGACGTGCCGATCCGGCTCAACCAGCTCACCCGGGCCGTCTCCTACGGTTCGTGGTTCAACTTCTACCTCTGCTCCCTGGAGGTCCGGGCGGGCGCGACCACCACGCCGAAGATCGTCAACGAGAGCCGCCGATGCCGCTGACCCCCTTCCGCCACCGCGATCCGCTCCCGCTCGGCATCGCCGGCCTGGCCGCCGCCGCGGCGCTGGTGGCCGGTGTGCTGGCCGTACCCCAGCTGAAGACCGGCACCGTGTACACGGCCGCCTTCGCCGAGTCGGCGGGGCTGCGGCCGGGCGAGGACGTCGTCGTGGCCGGGGTGAAGGTCGGCGAGGTGAGCGAGGTCGAACTGGAGGGCGCGCACGTCCGCGTCGGCCTGCGCCTGGAGCGGGAGGTGCCGCTGGGCTCGTGGACCCGCGCGCACATCCGGCTGGCGACGCTGCTCGGCTCCCATCACGTCCAGCTCGAACCCCACGGTCCCGGCCGCCTCGACCGCGCCATCCCGGTCGAGCGGACCAGCGTGCCGTACGAGATCATGCCCGCCCTCGGCGACCTCGCCGGCAGCGCCGCCCGCATCGACGCGGGCGCGCTCAAGAGCGCGCTCGACACGCTCGCCCAGACCCTCGACGGCTCCTCGGAGGAGATCCGCGCCTCCGTGCGCGGCCTCGGCCGCCTCTCGCGGACCGTCGCCTCCCGCGACGACAAACTCCACGATCTGGTACGGCACGCCGAAACGGTCACCGGCCTCGTGGCCGGCCGCAACCAGGAGCTCCGCGCCCTGATCAAGGACGGAGACCTCCTGCTGCGCGAGATCTCCGCCCGCCGCGCCGTCATCCACAGCCTGTTGACGAACACCCTGGAGCTGACCGCGGAGATCGACGGCCTGATCGCCGACAACCGGACCACGCTCAAGCCCGCTCTGCGGCAGTTGCGGGAGTTCGCCGGACTGCTGCGGCGCAACGAGGAGAGCCTCGACCGCTCCCTGCGGCTGCTGGCGCCCTTCACCCGGCAGTTCACCGACGCGGTCGGCAACGGCCGCTGGTTCGACGCGATCGTCCAGAACCTCGTGCCGCTGCCCGCTTCCGTCCAGATGCCCGACCGCACCCTCGGAGGGCTGGCTCCGTGAAGACACCCGTCGCGATCACGGCCCTGCTGCTGGCCGCCGGCTGCGGTTTCGAGGGCGTCCAGTCGCTCCCGCTGCCCGGCGGAGCCGACCTCGGGCAGAACCCGCGCGCGGTGACGATCGAGTTCGCCGACGCCCTCGACCTCGTCCCGCACTCGCTGTGCAAACTCAACGACGTCACCGTCGGCAAGGTCACCGCGATCGAACTGGCCGCCGGCTGGCGGGCCGAGGTCACCTGCACGGTCAGAGCCGACGCCGCGCTGCCCGCCGGGACCGGCGCCGCCATCTCCCAGACGAGCCTGCTCGGCGAGAAGTTCGTCAAGCTGGTCCCCTCCGGCACCGGCCGTCTGGGCGGACGCATCCCGCTGAGCCGCACCACCCGGACCGCCGAGGTCGAGCAGGTGCTCGCCGCCGCCTCGCTGCTGGTCAACGGCGGCGGCCTGGAACAACTGGCCACCATCAACACCGAACTCGGCGCCATGCTCGACGGCCGCACCGGCACCGTCAGGAACCTGCTGCGCCGCCTGGACGCGTTCGCCGCCGCGCTCGACGGCTCCAAGGGCGACATCGTCCGCCTCATCGGCAACCTCGACCGGCTCACCGCCACCCTGGCCGCCCAGCGCCAGACCCTGCGCGCCGTCGCCACCGACATCGGCCCCGCGGTCAAGCAGCTGCGCCGCCAGCGCGCCGACCTCACCCGCATGCTCACCGCCCTGGCCCGCCTCGGCCGCACCGCCACCCGCGTCGTCACCCGCTCCCAGGACGACACCCTCGCCAACCTCGCCCACCTGCGCGCGCTGCTGGCCGAGCTCGACCGCGCCCGCCGCGAGATCGCCGCCAACCTGGGCACCGCGCTCACCTTCCCCTTCCCCGGCTCGGCCACCGGCCTGCTGCGCGGCGACTACGGCAACGTCGACGTCACCGTGGACCTCACCCCTTCCACCACCCTGGACAACCTCATCGGCGGGAGCCCGCGATGAGCCTGCGGATCAAGCTGGCCGCCTTCCTCGCCATCAGCCTCGCCGCCACCGCGTACACGCTGGTCCGCTACGCGCGGGTCGGCGCCGACCTGTTCGAGCCCGCCTACCGGGTCGGCGTCGAGCTGGCCGAGGCCGGCGGCCTGTTCGAACACGCCGAGGTCACCTACCGCGGCGTGCGGGTCGGCCGCGTCGAGTCGCTCTCCCTCACCGCCGACGGGGTGCGCGCCGTGCTCCGCCTGCGGCGCGAGCCGCCGGTGCCCGCCACGGGGCTGCTCGCCGTCGTCGCCAACCGCTCGGGTGTGGGCGAGCAGTATCTCGACCTCCAGCCTTCAGGTACGGCGCGGCCGTACCTGAAGGAAGGCGACACGATCGCCAGAGGGCGCACCGCGCTGCCGATCACCACCGCCCAGTTGCTCGGCGACGCCGAGCGGCTGCTGACGTCGGTGGACCCGCGCGACGCCGAGACCGTCGTGACCGAGATGGAACAGGCCTTCGGCGGCAACGCCGCGCACCTGCGGCGGCTGCTGACAGCGGGCGAGGAGCTGACGGCGGCGGCCGTGGAGGTCCTGCCCGAGACGGTCACGCTGATCGAGCGGGGGGAGACGGTGCTGCGCACGCAGCGGGCCGAGGGCGGCCACCTGAAGGCGTTCGCGCGCGACCTCGCCTCGCTGACCGGTTCGCTGCGCGAGGGTTCCGCGGACCTGGAGCGCACGATCGACGCCACAACGCCCGCGGCGCGCTCGGCGGAGAAGCTCGTGGACGGGCTCGAACCGCACCTGCGGCCGCTGCTGGGCAACCTCATCGTCGGCGGGCGCACCGTCTCGGCCCGGGTGGCGGCGCTGCGCCAGCTGCTCATCGGCTACCCGGCGGGCGTGGCCGGGGCCTTCACCGTGGTCGGCCGCGACGGGCTGCACTTCGGGCTCAACCTCAACCTCAACGTGCCGCCGCCGTGCACGCGCGGCTACGAGGACGTGCGCCGCCGCCATCCCCAGGACACCCGGGTGAAGGCGGTCGACCCGCGCGCGACCTGCACGGAGCCGGAAGGCTCGCCGACCGGTGTGCGCGGGGGCGCGGATGTGCCGCCGCCGGGCGTACCGCCGTCGATCCCCGGTCTGGAAGAGTGGCTCGCGGGTAATGATCCGGCGATCAGGAAGGAGCGGACATGACAGGCACCGCCTCTCGGTCCGCCGCTTGGCTGACGATCATCGTGCTCGGGGTGCTGGCGGTGGTGCTCGGCGGGTTCGCGCTGTGGGTCAGCGGCGAGCTCCGCGGCGAGCAGGCCACGGACGACGACCGGGCCGCCGCGCTCGACGCGGCTGGCACCCACGCGGTCAACCTGCTCTCGCTCAACTACAAGACCGTCGACGCCGACCTCGGGCGCATCCTGGCGACCTCGACCGGGGCCGCGCGGGCCGAGTACACCGCCAACGCCGCCCGGCTCAAGGAGACCACGATCACCAACAAGGTCGTCCAGCACGGCGTGCTGCGCGCCCGCGGGCTGGAGTCCATGACGGGCGGCGTCGCCAAGGTCCTGGTGGTGGCGGACGTCGAGATCCGCTGGGAGGGCTCCAAGAACGCCCCTCAGGAGCGCTTCTACCGCTGGTCGATGGATGTGACCAAGGTCGGCGGGGTCTGGCTGGTGTCGAAGGCGGTGCAGGTGCTGTGAAGGCCGTGGCGATCGGGGTGCTGGCGGCGCTCGTCCTGGGGCTGTCGGTGGCCTTGTGGGTGATGTGGACGGATCTGCGGCACCTGCGCGACGGGCGGTCCGCGGGCGTCGAGGCCATGGCCGCCGCCAAGGCCGTGGCGCCGGACCTGCTGTCGTACAACCACCGCACGATCGAGCAGGACCTGGCGCGGGCCGGCGAGCACACCACGGGCCAGCTGACCGTCCATTACAAGGAGCTGGCCACCACCCTCGTGCCGACCGCCAAGGCCCAGAAGACCGTCCAGACGACCGCGGTCGCCGGGGCGGCCGTCGAGCGCGCGGAACCCGACCGGGTAGAGGTTCTCCTGTTCGTCAACACGGGTACGGTCAAGGAGCTGCCGGGCGAGGCCGAGCCCCAGCAACAGATCACCCAGAACCGCGCCAGGTTCGTCATGATCAGGACAGCGGGCCGGTGGCTGGTCGCCGACCTGTCGACGCTGCTGGGCACCGCCTGAGGCCCCGGGCGCGGCGCGTCCTTCAATTGTTATCAAAATTCAGGTTTAGCGAGTCCTTGCCCAGGGGTATCCCAGTCACTGCTACACCGGTTGTCGGCATGGGTTCGACCCTCGGTGTGACGGAGCGTTAGCCGTCCCCGTTCGCGGGTATCGTCTTGGGCCTGACGGTAGGCGCCCGATCACGCAGGGGAGAAATCCCAGCGTCGCGGCCTCGACCCGGCGGAAAGTCGGGGTTGTGGGCTTGACGTTTGCGTCCGAACGGGCGATGCTGCGACCAACGTGGAGCATGCAGCGAGAGCGAAGTGGACAGGCGTGTGCCGTTCGGCTACACTGCCCCTTTGCGCTGCCCTTTGACGACCCGCGATGCTTGCTCACGTTGCGAGGTTGTCTGGCGTGCGTGTAGTCAGTCCGCCGCGAGCCCTCGGAAGGACATCTGTTGGCAGCCTCGCGCAACGCCTCCGCCGTACCCGCTGGTCCCAATCGCGTTTCGTTTTCGCGTATCCAGGAGCCCCTCGAAGTTCCTGATCTTCTCGCCCTGCAAACCGAGTCCTTTGACTGGCTGCTGGGCAACGAGAAGTGGAAGGCCCGGGTTGAGGCGGCTCGTCAGGCCGGGCGCAAGGACGTCCCGACCCAGTCGGGCCTCGAAGAGATCTTCGAAGAGATCAGTCCCATTGAGGACTTCTCGGGGACCATGTCCTTGTCGTTCCGCGACCACCGGTTCGAGCCGCCCAAGTACTCAGTAGATGAGTGCAAAGACAAGGACATGACCTTCTCCGCCCCGATGTTCGTCACGGCGGAGTTCATCAATAACACCACTGGCGAGATCAAGAGCCAGACGGTGTTCATGGGCGATTTCCCGCTCATGACGCCGAAGGGCACTTTCATCATCAACGGCACCGAGCGTGTCGTCGTCTCCCAGCTGGTCCGGTCCCCGGGTGTCTACTTCGGCCGCAGTGTCGACAAGACCTCGGACAAGGACCTGTTCGACTGCCGTGTCATCCCCTCGCGGGGTGCCTGGCTGGAGTTCGAGATCGACAAGCGCGACAGCGTCGGTGTGCGCATCGACCGCAAGCGCAAGCAGGCCGTCACCGTGCTTCTCAAGGCACTGGGATGGACCACCGAACAGATCCTCGAGCGCTTCGGCCAGTACGAGTCGATGCGGGCCACCCTGGAGAAGGACCACACGGCCGGCCAGGATGACGCCCTGCTCGACATCTACCGCAAGCTCCGTCCGGGCGAGCCGCCGACCAAGGAGTCGGCGCAGACCCTGCTGGAGAACCTGTACTTCAACCCCAAGCGCTACGACCTCGCCAAGGTCGGCCGCTACAAGATCAACAAGAAGCTCGGGGTCGACAGCGACATCACGCAGGGCACCCTCACCGAGGACGACATCGTCTCCACGATCGAGTACATCGTCCGCCTGCACGCGGGCGAGGAGTCGATGCCGAGCGCCCAGGGCGACCGGATCGTCGAGACCGACGACATCGACCACTTCGGCAACCGTCGTCTGCGCAGTGTCGGCGAGCTCATCCAGAACCAGGTCCGCCTGGGCCTGGCCCGCATGGAGCGCGTCGTCCGTGAGCGGATGACCACGCAGGACGTCGAGGCGATCACGCCGCAGACCCTGATCAACATCCGCCCGGTCGTCGCCTCGATCCGGGAGTTCTTCGGCACCTCGCAGCTGTCGCAGTTCATGGACCAGACCAACCCGCTGGCCGGCCTGACGCACAAGCGGCGTCTGTCCGCGCTGGGCCCCGGTGGTCTGTCCCGTGAGCGGGCCGGCTTCGAGGTCCGAGACGTGCACCCGTCCCACTACGGCCGGATGTGCCCGATCGAGACTCCCGAAGGCCCGAACATCGGCCTGATCGGCTCGCTGGCCTCCTACGGCCGGATCAACGCCTTCGGCTTCGTCGAGACGCCCTACCGCAAGGTCGTCGACGGCAAGGTGATCGAGCAGGTCGACTACCTGACCGCCGACGAGGAGGACCGCTTCGTCAAGGCGCAGGCCAACACGGTGCTCAACGCCGACGGCACCTTCGCCGAGTCGCGCGTCCTGGTCCGCACCAAGGGGGGCGAGACCGAACTCGCGCGTGCCGAGGAAGTCGACTACATCGACGTGTCGCCGCGCCAGATGGTGTCGGTCGCCACGGCGATGATCCCCTTCCTGGAGCACGACGACGCCAACCGCGCGCTCATGGGCTCCAACATGCAGAGGCAGTCGGTGCCGCTGCTGAAGAGCGAGGCGCCGCTGGTCGGAACCGGCATGGAGTACCGTGCCGCGACCGACGCCGGCGACGTCATCAGCGCCGAGAAGGCCGGTGTGGTGGAGGAGGTCTCCGCCGACTACGTCACCGTGATGAACGACGACGGCACCCGCACGACTTACCGTGTCGCCAAGTTCAAGCGTTCCAACCAGGGCACCTCGTTCAACCAGAAGCCCATCGTCGTCGAAGGCGACCGGGTCGAGGTCAACCAGGTGATCGCCGA
>NZ_JBITHA010000026.1:0-102832 GCF_044457485.1 Nonomuraea sp. NPDC050540 | reverse complement strand
ACATTCCGAACCCGGAAGTTAAGCTTCTCAGCGCCGATGGTACTGCACTCGGGAGGGTGTGGGAGAGTAGGTCACCGCCGCACAAACACGTATGCACGATGAAGGGGTCCAACCTTAGGGTTGGGCCCCTTTTTCGCGTTCACCCCACCACACAACACGCAACACGACCTTCGTGCGCGCCTCCCAGCACACCACCCCCGCCTGCACCTTCCACCCCCGCCTGCGCCTCCACCACACCACCCCGTGCGCGCCACCGCCCCCGCCTGCACCCTCCACCCCCGTCTGCGTCTCCATCCCCCCTCGTGCGCCTCCACCACACGACCCCCCTCGTGCGCCTCCACACGCCAACCCGCCAGCCGGGCCTGGCCACCCCGCCCTGCGGCCACCTTGCCCCGGACGAGGTGGCCGCACCGCCCCGGCGAGCGCCCGCCGGCCCCACCTCGCCCTCCCCACCCACATCGCCGCCCTCCCCACCTCGCCTCGACGCCCACCCACCCCTCGATGCCCCACCCTCGACGCCCACCCATCCCCCGCCACCTCCCCGACGCTTGTCCGGCGCTTGTCCGGCGCCGGTGCGACGAACACCCCCACGGGCGCGAACGGCGCAACGCGCACGGCGCTCGGGTCCGTCTCGTCGCTTGTCCAGCGCCGGTCCTGGGAGAGCTCGGGCGGGTGTGTTGGGCCGGGGCGGATCCGTCGTGGCATTCTGCATCCCCGCCGCCCCGGTGGGACGGATCCTTCTTGGGTTATGGGGTTGCTGCTGTGTTGAGGAGGGGCTCTATGCGGAACGGGATCTGCGTGGAGAGGGCGATGGTGGAGTCGGTGCGTTGGACGGCGGGCGAGGCCAGGACTGTGGCGATGATCTCCTGGAGGTGTTCGGTGCTTTTCGCCACCACTCGGCACAGCAGGTCGTGCTGGCCGCTGGTGCCGTGGACCTCCAGGATCTCCGGGATCTCGTGCAGGGCCTCTACGGACTCGGTCAGCCGGCCCTGGGCTATCTGGAGCCACACGAACGCCAGGATCGGGTAGCCGACCCTGGCGGGTTCGACCGTGGGGCCGAAGTCGGTGATCACGCCGCGGGTCGTCAGCTTTTCCACGCGGGCCTGGACGGTGCCCCTGGCCACCCCCAGGAGGCGGGCCAGTTCGGTCAGGCCGATGCGGGGGTGTGCCCGCATGGTCGTCAGCAGGCGGGCGTCCAGTTCATCCATGCGTCTACCCCTGTGCGATACGACCAGGGATCGAGGCCGTCCCTGTATGAGGCGGAGCCTATCTGGCGTTGGGCTGTACGTTTCGGCCAAGGGTGGCACGACCTATGCGCTGTGCGGAATGACTAGCTTCCGCAGATCATGGCGGGCGATTTGAGGCGGATCGTGCAGTCCAACTGCTCGCTCTTGCCAGCGAATCAGGAAATTGCTGTCATGTGCACATGTTCGAGGAAGCACAGTACTTCGCCCCGGTCGAGACGCAGGGGGATGGCTCGGTCGTGGTCGAGCTTGCGCAGTCGCATCCGGGGTTCGCCGATCCGGTCTACCGGGCGCGGCGTAACGCGATCGCGGGGCTGGCCGTGAACCATCGGCGGGGGATGCCGATTCCGGCCGCCGAGTACACCGAGGAAGAGCACGGCATCTGGGCGCTGGTCGCGGGGGAGCTGGCCGTCAAGCACAAGCGCTACGCCACTGAGGAGTACCTGGAGGGAGCTGCTCGGCTCGGCCTGCCGTATGAGCGGATTCCGCAGTTGGAGGAAGTGAGTGAGCTGCTGGAGCCGCTCACCGGGTTCCGGTATCTGCCGGCGGCGGGGCTGGTGCCGCTGCGGGAGTTCTATGGGGTGCTGGCTGATGGGCTGTTCCACTCCACTCAGTACATTCGGCATCATTCTGTGCCGTTCTACACGCCTGAGCCTGATGTCATCCATGAGGTGATCGGGCATGCCAACGCGCTGGCGAACGATCGGTTCGCGGCGCTCTACCGGCTGGCCGGGGATGCCGCGCGGCGGGTCGAGGGGGACGAGGCGCTGGAGTTCGTGTCCAAGGTCTTCTGGTTCACGATGGAGTTCGGCGTGATGGCGGAGCGGGACGAGCTGCGCGCCTATGGGGCGGGGATTCTGTCGTCCTATGGGGAGATCGAGGAGTTTCGCGGGATGCGGATCCGGCCGCTCGATCTGCGCGACATGGGGCAGAC
Source organism: Nonomuraea sp. NPDC050540 (assembly GCF_044457485.1). Lineage (NCBI taxonomy): Bacteria > Bacillati > Actinomycetota > Actinomycetes > Streptosporangiales > Streptosporangiaceae > Nonomuraea > Nonomuraea sp. NPDC050540. The sequence continues at coordinate 100,654 of NZ_JBITHA010000026.1, read as the reverse complement.
GGAGTACGACATCACGAAGTACCAGGATGTCCTGTTCCGGGCGGAGTCCATGCGGCATCTGGAGGACGTGGTCGGGGAGTTCTGGGCCACCTGCGACGACGACTCGATCGCGAAACTTACCCACGTCTAGCAGTCCCCGTGATTTATCACGATAATGCGTGACAAATCACGGGGGAGAGTGGGATACGTGTGGTGGCGGGTGTTCGCGGCCTCCGCGCTCGTCCTGCCCACCAGCCTGTACGGCCTGCCGCCCGTCAACCACAGATCACCCGCCCGGCAACCACACACGGCCCGAGCCGCCCCGTTGATCGGCCCCACCCGGCCGACCACCGAAGAGGATCACGGCACGCCACCGGACGGCACCCAAGCGCCGCCGCCGGACGGAACCTGGGAACCACAGGCCACGCCGCCGGACGGAACCCGGGCCACACAGGCCACGCCGCCGCCCAAGGAAGGCACGGACGAGCATGAGCCCAAGCCGCCCCCACTCAACCCCAAGGCGATCACCAAGCGGCTGAACCGCTACCTGGCCGGCCGTCCGGGTCCGGTCACCGCCACCGTCAAGGACCTGGCCACCGGCCGCGTCTACCGCTACCACAAGGGCGAGCGCCTCATCACCGCCAGCACCGCCAAGGCGCTCATCCTGATGGCCCTGCTCCGCAAAACCCCGTGGCGCAAACTGGACAAAGCCACTCGCCGCGACGCCGACATCATGATCCGCTACAGCGACAACCACGCGGCCGACCGGCTGTGGACACGCATCGGCGGCGCCGCCGGCTTCACGAAGGCGGCCAGGAAGTTCGGGCTGCGGCACACGAGCGGTGTGCCCGGCGACTGCCTCGACCTGTACTGCTGGGGCATCACCAGGACCTCGGCCGACGACCAGGTCAGGCTCATGAACGCGCTGGTGTCGAAGAGGAGCCCACTCCCGGAGAAGGAGCGCGAGCGAGTGCTCAAGCTGATGGGCGCGGTGATCGACGGCCAGAACTGGGGCGTGAGCGCGGGCGCGTGCGAGGGCCAGCGGACAGCGCTGAAGAACGGCTGGCTCAAGCGGGTCTCCACCAAGCGCTGGGCCGTGGTCAGCGTGGGCCTGATCGGCAGAAGGTACGCGGTGGCGGTCCTGACCGAGGGCAGCCCGCAGGTGGGCGACGGCATCGCCATGGTCGAAGGCGTGGTCACCCGGATCCTGCGCTCATTCAGGAAGTGCTAGGAAGCTAAGGCGTCACCAGGCGATAGCCCACACCTCTGACCGTCTGGATGAGCTGGTCGTCCTCGTCGCCGAGCCGTGCGCGCAGCCGTTTGACGTGGACGGCGATGGTGTTGGTGGACGTGGCGTCGGTGGCGTTCCACACGTGCCGCATGATCTGCTCGCGCGTCACCGTGCGGTCCGCGTTGCGCATCAGGTAGTGCAGCAGCTCGAACTCACGCAGCGGCAGGTGTACGGCCCGGCCGCTCACCCGCACCTGGTAGGCGCGTACGTCGAGCTCCACCTCACCCACCCGCAGCAGCGTGCGCGACTCCGGAGAGGCGGCCTGCACGAACGGGAGCAACTCCAGCACCCGGTACGGCCGGGCCACACAGGCCGCCGCTCCCGCCGCCAGAGCCTGCACCGCCTGCTCGGCATGCCCTTCGCCGACGCCGAGCAGTACGGGAACGGCTCGCGTCAGCCGTACTGCTCGCACGAACTCCACGGCGCTGATGACCGGCAGGGTCGCCGAGACCAGCACCACATCGGGCCTGAGAGCTCCAGCTTGGAGCAACGCCTGCGCGCCGTCGCTGACTCCGGCGACGGTCACGCCCTCGCGTTCGAGCGCGGTGGCCAGCTCCTGGACGATGCTCTCGTCGGGATCGGCCACCAGCAGCACGGGCGCCGTACGAGTGTCCCCGTGCACCTCGGATGCCGTCTGCTGGTGGGCCATCAGCCGAATCGTCCGGTGATGTAGTCCTCGGTGCGCTTGTCAGAGGGATTGGTGAAGATTCGGCTGGTCTCGTCGAACTCCACCAGGCGGCCGTGCCGTACGCTCTGCTCGTCCACTTCGGCGGTGAAGAACGCCGTGCGGTCGGACACGCGTGCGGCCTGCTGCATGTTGTGCGTCACGATCACGATCGTGTAGTCGCGCGACAGCTCCTGCATCAGATCCTCGATCTTGGTGGTGGCGATCGGGTCGAGGGCGGAGCAGGGCTCGTCCATGAGGATGACCTCGGGCCTGACCGCGATCGCGCGGGCGATGCACAGTCGCTGCTGCTGGCCACCGGACAGGGACAGGGCGTTCTGCTTGAGCTTGTCCTTGACCTCGTCCCAGAGGGCCGCCTGGGTGAGCGCCTGCTCGACCAGGTCGTCCATCTTGCCCTTCATGCCGTTGACGCGGGGGCCGTAGGCGATGTTGTCGTAGATCGACTTGGGGAAGGGGTTCGGCTTCTGGAAGACCATGCCGATTCGGCGGCGTACCTCGATGGGGTCGACGTGGTCGCCGTAGAGGTCCTCGCCGTGGTACATGATCGAACCGGCGGCACGGGCGCCTGGGATGAGGTCGTTCATCCGGTTGAAGCAGCGCAGCACCGTGGACTTGCCACAGCCGGACGGACCGATCATGGCGGTGATCTCGCGGTTGCCGATGGTCAGGTCGACTCCGCGGACGGCCTCGTAGTCGCCGTAGAAGACGCTGAGATTCGAGACGGTGAACACCGGGTCCAGAGCCTCGATGTTCCGGGGGGCCTCCGGCCCGCGAACGGTGATGTTCGGCATGATCTCGGTCATTTCTTCCTTACCACCGCTTCTGGTAGCGGTTACGGAGCCAGATGGCCGCTGAGTTCATCAGCAGCAGGATCGCGAGCAGGACCACGATGGCCGCCGCGCCCACGACCTGGACCTCGGGACGAGAGTTGGTGATCAGGTTGTAGATCTGGACCGGCAGGACGGAGAAGCTGCTGCTCAGCCCGTCAGGGTTGAAGCGGACCAGCGTGGCCGCACCGAGCAGCAGGAACGGCGCCGCCTCGCCGATCGCGCGAGACAGCGCCAGGATGGAGCCGGTCGCGATGCCGGGCACCGAAGCCGGCAGCACCTGCCGCCAAATCGTCTGCCACTGCGTGGCGCCGAGGGCCAGCGAGCCCTCGCGGATGGACGGCGGCACCGCCTTGATCGCTTCGCGGGCGGCGATGATCACGATGGGCAGCACCAGGAGCGACAGCGTGATCGCACCGGTGATCACGCTCGGGCCGAGGCCGAAGCCGCGGGAGATGACGCCGAGACCGAGGATGCCGTAGACGATCGAGGGGACCGCCGCCAGGTTGGCGATGTTCAGCTCGATCAGCCGGTTGTACCACTTGGTCTTGTCGGCGTACTCCTCCAGGTAGACCGCGGCGAGCACACCCGTGGGCAGTGCCATGATCGCGGTCAGCGCGACCACCCACAGCGTGCCCATGATGCCGGACAGCACACCGGCCGTCGCGGCGTTGACCGACCGCAGCGACGGGAAGTTCTGGATGAGGTTCAGGTCGAGACGCTGCCAGCCCTGCGTCACCACGTAGACGAGCAGGACCACCAGGAAGATCATGGCGATGCCCAGGCTGGCGAGCAGAGCGATCCGGAACAGGTGCTCCTTGACCGGTCTGCCCTGGCTGGCCAGCCGTACGGTCGAGGCAGGCGTGGACAGGATTGCCATCAGTCGTACACCTCGCGGTACTTCTGCACCATCCGGGCGCTGAACCAGTTCATCGCGAAGGTGATGATGAACAGCAGCGAACCCACGGCGAAGATCGTCTTGTAGGGGATCGAGCCGGTCGAGAGGTCGCCGGCGCCGGCCTGGGCGATGAAGGCCGCCATGGTGGCCATCTCGTTCGTCGGGTCGAAGGTGAAGATCGACTTGAAGCCGCCCGCGACCGCCACGATCATCGTCTCGCCCGCGGCGCGGGAGATCGCCAGGATGACCGCGGCCACGATGCCGGAGAACGCCGCGGGCACCACGACGCGGACCGAGGTCAGCATCTTCGAGGCGCCCAGCGCGAAGGAACCCTCGCGCAGGCCGTTCGGCACCGCCGCCATCGAGTCCTCGGCGAGGGAGGCGACGATCGGGATGATCATGATGCCGACGAGCAGGCCGGCCGAGAGCGCGTTCTTCGCCTCAAGGTTCAGGAAGGGGAAGACGTCCTTCAGCAGCGGAGTGAGGAAGGACAGCGCGAAGTAGCCGAAGACGACGGTCGGCACACCGGCCAGGATCTCGAGGACCGGCTTGAAGAACTTGCGGACGCCCGGCTTGGCGTACTCCGAGAGGTAGATCGCCGCGGCGAGGCCCAGCGGCACCGCCACGATGACGGCGATCAGCGTGATCTCCAGCGTGGCCACGACGATCGGCCAGACGCCGAACGTGGCCGGCTTGATCAGCGGGCCCCAGTTGGTCGAGCCGAAGAACTGGGCGAGGCTGACCTCTCCGAAGAACTCGATCGTCGGCTCGACGAGCGAGTAGATGATGCCGACCGTGGTCGCGATGGAGACCAGCGCCGCCGCAAGAAGCAGCGCCTTGACGATCGCCTCTCCGTAACGCGGGCGCGACCGCGCCAGGGACCTTCCGGTCCCCGGTGCGGTCGCCCGGTGCTGTGCAGCCATCAGCCCGCCTTCAGCGCCGTGATGTCACTCTTGAGCTTGGCCTCCTGCTCGGCGTTGAGCGGGATGAACTTCGCCTCCTTGGCCAGCGAGCCGATGTTGGCGCTCAGGTAGTCGAGGAAGCCGGCGACCTCGGGCCGCTTCACGGCCGCGGTCGACGGGTAGACGAACAGCGAGCGAGCCAGCGGGGTGTACTTGCCACCCTGGGCGGCCTCCACGCTGGGGGCGACGCAGCCGCTGCCGGAGTCGATCTCCACGGCGGTCAGCTTGTCCATGTTCTCTTCGTAGTAGGTGAACCCGAAGTAGCCCAGGCCGCCCTTGGCGCCGGCGACGCCGTTGACGATGTCGTTGTCGTTCTCGGAGGGGCTGTAGTCCTTGCGGCTCGCGCCCTCCTCACCGTTGATCTCGTCGGTGAAGTAGTCGAACGTGCCGGAGTCGGCGCCGGGGCCGTAGAGCTTCAGGGCCTCCGCGGGGAACTTGGCGTCGACGTCCTTCCAGGTCTTGACCTTGCCCTCGGCGGCGGGCTCCCACATCTTCTTGAGCTGCGCCGTGGTCAGGCACTTGGCCCAGGTGTTCTCCTTGGGCACCACGACGGTCAGGGCGTCGGTGGCCACCGTCAGTTCGGTGAACTTGATGCCCTTGCCCTCGCAGAGGGTCTTCTCCTCGTCCTTGATCGGGCGGGAGGCGTTGGAGATGTCGGTCTCGCCGGCGCAGAACTTCTCGAAGCCGCCACCGGTGCCCGAGGTACCGACCGGAACCTTGACCTGCGGCTGCTCCTCGCCGAACGCCTCGCTCGCAACCGAGATGAGCGGGGCGACGGTGCTGGAACCGTCGATCTTGATCTCGCCGCTCAGGCCCGCGGGGGGCTCGGAGGCGCCGGCCGAAGAGGGGGCGGAGGCCTCGGGGCTGGTGGCCGCTGTGTTACCGCCGCCGCCACAGGCCGCCGCGAGGGAAACGACGAAGGCGGCCGTCGCCACCGCGCTGAGGCGGCGCTGTCCACTGGTCACGGTTTGTGTCCTTCTCGTATGGAGATCCTTGCTTGCTACGTGACCGATAAAACTTGGGGAAAGTGAACGGAAATGAAACGAGTCGTGACCGGCGACGGAAGTCGTGCCTCGCCTCGTGTGAATAGCTCCTCAAGCGGCATGCTTGACCCCATGACCTACCGCGTATGCCTGGTGTGCATGGGAAACATCTGCCGCTCGCCCATGGCCGAGGTGGTCCTGCGGGCCACGCTGGCCGAGCACGGACTGGACGAGGTGGTGGTGGACAGCGCGGGAACCGGTGACTGGCACGTCGGCGGGCCCATGGACCAGCGGGCCGCGCAGACGCTGGCCGAGCGCGGCTACGACGGTTCCGCCCATCGGGCCAGGCAGTTCACCGGGGATTGGTTCGGCCGTTATGACCTGGTCCTGGCCATGGACACGGCCAACCTTCGGGCGCTCAGGCGGCTCGCGCCCGCCGGGCGGGAGGTCAGGTTGTTCCGCTCGTTCGACCCGTCCGCGCCGGCGGAGGCGGAGGTGCCCGATCCCTATTACGGTGGCCAGGATGGCTTCGACGAGGTGTTGCGGCAGGTCAAGGCGGCTTCGGAAGGGCTTGCCAAGCACTTGGCCGACGAGCTCCGGTGAGGGTGGTCGAGCGGCTCGGCTCCTCGCACGGATGGCGGTTGGAGCGGGGTTTCCTGGCCGACGGGCGCGAGGTCTTCGCCAAGTCCGGAGTTGTTTCCCCTTTGTTCACTTCCGAGGCGGCCGGACTGCGGTGGCTGGGCGAGGTGATCGACGTGCCCGAGGTGATCGAGGCGGGCGCGGACCGGCTCGTGCTGTCCTGGGTACCGACCGAGCCGCCCACACCGGACGCGGCCGAGCGTTTCGGGCGGGGGCTCGCGCGGATGCACCGCGCCGGGGCCGACGCCTTCGGCGCGCCGTGGCCGGGATTCATCGCCGAGCTCCCGATGGACAACTCGCCCGCGCCCGACTGGCCCGCCTTCTACGCCGCGCGCCGCGTTCTTCCCTTTGTACGGCGGGCCGCCGCGTTGACCGCCGAGGACAGAGACCGGCTGGAGCGGTCCGTGGCGATGTTTCCGGAGATTTCGGGGCCGGTGGAGCCGCCGGCGCGGATCCACGGCGACCTGTGGGGCGGGAATCTGCTGTGGTCCGGCGGGACCGGGGTGCTCATCGACCCGGCGGCACATGGCGGACACCGGGAGAGCGATCTGGCCATGCTGGCTCTGTTCGGCGTGCCGTACCTGGACCGGATTCTTGGGGCCTATCAGGAGGAGCACCCGCTCGCGGACGGATGGCGGGAACGGGTGCCCCTGCACCAGTTGCATCCGCTGCTGGTGCATGTCGTGCTTTTTGGCGAGAGCTACCGGGGACAGCTGATGCGCGCTGTGGATCGGCTTCTGGGCTGATCAGGCGTTGAGGTGGTTCAGGACCGTGTCGTGGAGCGCGCCGTTCGTGCACACGAGGCTGCCGCCTTCGAGGCTGGGCGCGCCGGCGACGTCGCTCCACCGCCCGCCGGCCTCCTCGACGATCACCGTGAGCGCCGCCATGTCCCACGGAGACAGCTCCGGCTCGGCCGACAGGTCGACGGCGCCCTCGGCGACCATCATGTGTGACCAGAAGTCGCCATACGCCCTGGTACGCCAGCAGGCGCGGTTCAGGTCGAGGAAGTTGTTGAGCTTGCCCTGCTTCTCCCAGCCGCCGAAGCTGGAGTAGGAGAACGAGGCGTCGCCCAGATCGGTCACCGCCGAGACCCGCATGCGGCTGGCCTTGGTGAGGCTCTTGCCGGTCCACGCGCCGCCGTCTCTGGCCGCCCACCAGCGCCGGCCGAGCGCGGGCGCCGAGACGAGCCCGACGACGACCTCGCCGTGGTCCATGAGCGCGATGAGCGTGGCCCAGACGGGCACGCCGCGTACGTAGTTCTTGGTCCCGTCGATCGGATCGATGATCCACGATCGGGCGCCCCAGCCGGTCCGCCCGAATTCCTCGCCCACCACGGCGTCGCGCGGACGGGCCCGCCGCAGCGTGCCGCGGATCGCCTCCTCCACCGCACGGTCGGCGTCGCTGACCGGCGTGAGGTCCGGCTTGGTGTCGACCTTGAGATCGACCGCCTTGAACCGCCGCAGGGTCATGTCATCGGCGGCGTCCGCCATGACGTGCGCGAGGCGTAGATCGTCGTTGTAACCCGTCACGATGAGCCACGCTACCGTGCCGGGCACACGCCGCATCAGAGGCCGATTCCCCCTTTCTTGCTGACATTCCCCACCATTTGCCGCAACTCTGGACGTGGCTTCATGTGTTACTGGTGAGTAGCATTGCGGCATGTCTTTTGATGTGGGCGCTTTCATGCTCCAGACCGTGCCGTTCGCGAACACCCTCGGGGTCGTCTTCGACAAGGTGAGCGACGGGTACGCCCTGTGCCGTCTGCCGGACCGTGCCGACCTGCACAACCATGTGGCGGGACCGCATGCCGGGGCCCTGTTCACGCTGGCCGAGTCGGCGTCCGGGGCGGCCATGCTGTCGGCGCTGGGCGACCAGTTGTCGCGCGCGGTGCCGCTGGCGACCGGGGCGACCATTCGGTACCGGAAGCTGGCGATGGGCGAGGTGACCGCCGAGGCGCATCTCCAGGTCGAGCGGTCCGAGGTGGTGGGGCGGTTGGACGCGGGGGAGCGGCCGGAGTTCGAGGTGGCGGTGGAGCTCAAGAACGCCGAGGGCGTCCTGGTCAGCGAGATGACCGTCTCCTGGACCCTCCGCCCCAACCGCTGACCCCGCTACCACCACCCCATGAGCCCCACGCGCTGGGCCCAGCGGCACCCACCCCGTGGCCTCCGCCCGACCAGGGGCTCTCGCCTCAGCCAGGACGCTCGTCACCCGGTCCCAGGCGCCGGCCAGGCGAGCTGACACCCCGGGGCGCAACCCCTGTGGTGGGCTCCTCGTGCGGCCGCCGGTGCTCGTCGCGGGGTCGGGTCGTGGCTCGCTCGATGGGCGCTTCGGCCCTTCCGGGTGATCAGGGGAGGGTGAGGACGGCCTTGCCCCGGACTTCGCGGGACAGCAGGGCCTCGGCCGCGACGGTGGCCTGGTCCCACGGGCCGCGCCAGCCGATCTCGACCTCCAGCTCGCCCTGCTCCAGGAGCGCGAGGAGATGGGCGAGGTCCGGGCCGAAGGGCGCGCTGACGTTGAAGTTCTCGATCCGGCCGCGTGCCGAGGCCGAGCCCGCCCGTTCGAAGTCGATCAGCGTCGGCTGTTTCGCCGCCCGGCCGATGGCCTGGACGACGCCGTCGTCCTCAAGCCGGTAGAACGCCTCGGCCAACTGCTGGCCGCCTACGGTGTCCAGCACGCCGTACACGCGCTCGGTCAGGTCTGCGGGGCCGCTGACGATCTCGGCGGCGCCCAGCGCGCGCAGGCCCTCCGCACGGGCCGGGCCGCTCGCCGACGCGATCACCCGCGCACCCTCACGAGCGGCCAGTTGTACGGCGAAGCGCCCCACCCCGCCCGACGCCCCGGTGACCAGGACCCGCCGCCCGGCGATCGGGCCAAGCCGACGCACGGCCTGCACGGCTGTCACCCCAGCCACCGGCAACGCCGCAGCGACCCCCAGATCCACAGAATCGGGAACCACCGCGAGCTCAGCGGTGTCCACGGCCCGCAACTCCGCCCAGGCCCCCGACCAGTCAAAGCTCACGACCCGGGTGCCGACGGCCGGCCCCGATCCGTCGGCGGCCGCCCGCACGACCACACCCGCGGCGTCCCACCCGGGCACCCGCCGCGACCGAGGATCGTGGTAGGCCACCTCACCGAAGTTGAGCGACACCGCCGACACCCGGATGAGCACCTGAGACGCGGTGGGCACAGGCTCGGCGACGGTGGCGATGGACAGTTCCGGCTGGAAGATCAGCGCTTTCATCATGCCGAGAACCCTGCCACCCACCCCTCACGACCCACGCACACCCCACGCACGACCCGCCGACCTCCACGACCCGCCCGAGCGCTGGCCCGCACGGTGGGCCGCCCGTGTCCACCCCGTCGGCCAACAGACACCCCACCCACGCCCTTGGCGGCTCTGGTCCGGCCTCTGTCCCCGCGAGAGCGGAGTTACTCGGCGGAGGGTTCGGGGTCGCGGGTGGCGAGGAGGCGGCGGAGGCTGTCGAGGCGGGCCGGGTCGGCGTGGCCGTCGGCGACCCAGGCGTCGAGTGCGCAGTCGGGGCCGCGGTGGGTGCAGCCCTTGGGGCAGTTGACGGTGACCTCGATGAGGTCGGGGAAGGCGGCCAGCACGGTTTCCACCGAGATGTGGGCCAGGCCGAAGCTGCGTACCCCGGGCGTGTCGATGATCCAGCCGCCCTCGGGCAGCTCCAGCGCCACGGCGGAGGTGGAGGTGTGGCGGCCGCGGCCGGTCACGGCGTTCACGTGGGAGACGGCCCGGTTCGCGTCCGGGACCAGGACGTTGACCAGGGTGGACTTGCCCACGCCTGAATGGCCCACCAGCACGCTGACGCGACCGGTGAGGTGGTCGCGCAGTTCCTCCAGTGAGCCGCCCTTGTGGACGACCACGTGGGGGACGCCGAGCGGTTCGTACAGGGAGAGCAGCTCGTCCGGCGGCGCCAGGTCCGACTTGGTCAGGCACAGCAGGGGCTCGATGTCGGCGTCGAAGGCCGCCACCAGGATGCGGTCGATCATGCGCGGCCGGGGTGGCGGCTCGGCCAGGGCGGTCACGATGACCAGCTGGTCGGCGTTGGCCACGACCGGGCGCTCGATGCCGTCGGTGTCATCGGTGTCGTCGGCGGAACGGCGCAGCATCGAGGTGCGGGGTTCGACGCGGACGATGCGGGCAAGGGTGTCGGGTTCGCCGGAGACATCACCGACGATCGCCACCCGGTCACCCACGACGATGCCCTTACGCCCGAGTTCGCGCGCCTTCATCGCGACCACCAGACGGCGAACGGGCTTGGCCTTCCTACGCCCCCGGCCCCCGGACGCGGCGGGCGCCGCCTCCACCAGCGTCGTGTAGCGGCCCCGGTCGACGGCGACCACGAAGCCCTCGACGGCGTCCTCGTGGGCAGGACGAATCCGGGTCCTCGGCCGCGAACCCTTACCCGGCCTGACCCTGACGTCGTCCTCGTCGTATTCCCGCCGCTTCAGCGGTCTACTCCCCCCAGCATCTCCCCCCACATGCGGGTGAACTCCGGCAGGGTCTTACCCGTTGTCGCGATGTTCTCCACTTCGACGCCGGGCACCGCCAGCCCGATGACCGCTCCGGCGGTGGCCATGCGGTGGTCGGCGTAGCTGTGGAAGACACCGGCGTGGAGCGCGCGCGGCCGTACGATCAGGCCGTCGTCCGTCTCCTCCGCGTCGCCGCCCAGGCGGTTGATCTCGGTGACGAGCGCCTCGATGCGATCGGTCTCGTGGCCCCGGATGTGCGCGATGCCGCGCAGCCTGCTCGGCGTGGTGGCCAGGGCGGCCAGCGCGGCGATCGTGGGCGTCAGCTCGGACACGTCACGCAGGTCGGCGTCAATACCGATGATCTGCCCGGCACCGGCGCTGGTGAGGGTGAGAGCGGCCACGCCCTCGCCGGTCGGCGTCAGTTCGATGGTGGCGCCCATCCGGGTGAGCAGGTCGCGCAGGACGTCGCCCGGCTGGGTGGTGCGCAGCGGCCAGTCGGGGATGGTGACCGAGCCGCCCGCGACCATGGCGGCGGCCAGGAACGGCGCCGCGTTGGACAGGTCGGGCTCGACGGTCGTCTCCCGTGCCGCGATCGGGCCCGGGGCGACTCGCCACACGTCGGGTTCTGTGTCGTCGACGCCCACGCCCGCCGCCCTGAGCATCTGGACCGTCATGAGGATGTGGGGCTGCGAGGGGACCGGCGGGCCCGCGTGCCTGATCGTGACGCCCTTTTCGAAGCGGGCCGCCGCCAGCAGCAGTCCTGAGACGAACTGGGATGAGCCCGACGCGTCTATCGTCACCTCGCCGCCGCTCAGCGGGCCTCGGATGGTGAACGGCAGCGCGTCGTTGTCGATCGATGCCCCGAGGGCGCGCAGCGCGTCGAGGATCGGACCCATCGGGCGCCTGCGGGCGTGGGCGTCGCCGTCGAAGCGCACCTCGCCGTCGGCCAGCGCCGCCATCGGAGGTACGAACCGCATCACCGTTCCGGCCAGGCCGACGTCGATGCTCGCGCCGCCGGTGACGGGGCCGGGGGTGACGCGCCAGTCGATGCCCGCCGCGGTTTCGGCCACGGTCTCGAAGCCCGCTCCGAGCGCGCGCAGGGCCGCCACCATGAGGTCGGCGTCGCGGCTGCGCAGCGCCTGGCGGACCAGGCCCGGACCGTCGGCGAGCGCGGCCAGCAGGAGCGCGCGGTTGGTCACCGACTTGGAGCCGGGCAGGGCGACGGTGGCCACGACGGGAGCGGTCGCGACCGGGGCTGGCCAGTGCTGAGCGGGCATGGTCAAAGACTACTGGCAGCCGGTACGGCAGGCCGCAGCCTGTGGATGGAGCGCGAACGCCGCCCCCGAACATGGCAGGGTGGTGCTATGTGCGGTAGATACGCCTCGGCGCGGAAGAAGCACGAGCTGCTGGAGGAGTTCCAGGTCGAGCTCGACGCCGAGCCCGACAAGGAGCTGAGCCCCGACTACAACGTGGCCCCCACCAAGCAGGTCTACGCGGTCCTGAGCCGCGTGCCCGAGGAGGCCGAGCGCGCGGTCAGGCAGTTGCGGGTGGTCAAGTGGGGTCTGGTGCCCGTATGGGCGAAGGACCCCTCGGTGGGCTCCCGGATGATCAACGCGCGGGCCGAGACGCTGGCCGAGAAGCCGGCCTACAAGCAGGCCTTCGCCAAGCGCCGCTGCCTGATCCCGGCCGACGGGTACTTCGAGTGGATGCCGGTCGAGGGCGACAAAAAGAAGAAGCAGCCCTACTTCATCCATCCCGAGGACGGCGGGGTGCTGGCGATGGCCGGGCTGTACGAGTTCTGGAAGGACAAGACGCGCGCGGACGACGACCCGCTGAAGTGGCTGGTCACCTGCACGGTCATCACGACGGACGCCGAGGACGACCTCGGCCACATCCACGACCGGATGCCGATGATGATCGAGCGGGAGCGGTGGGCGGAGTGGCTGGATCCGAAGCTCACCGACACCTCGGCGGCCCAGGGGCTGTTGATCCCGGCGCAGTCAGGCCGGCTGGTTGCGTACCCGGTGTCCACAGATGTGAACAATGTCCGGAACAACGGGCCGGACCTCATCAAACCCCTGCCTGACCCAGGAGAAAGCGGACTTTTCTAGAAGGTGTAAGAACCTCGCCAAGTGGGCATCCGGTGGAAAAGCGATGCGACCGTTCACTCGGTGTCACCGCGACATTCACCCCCTATTTGCGCAGGGCGGGACCACCGGGGAGTCTCGCCAGGCTCCCCTCACCTGCCCGGAGGTGCGGATTCGTGGACCACACGACCGCTCGTGAACGCCTGGACAGCATGCTCGCCGAACTCGACCGCTCCATCAGGGTCCTGACCGGCGAGCCCGTCGCCGTGCGTGAGCGTTCGGCGGCCGACGCCGGGTCCGATCTCACCGAGGCCGACCGCGCCCAGGCCATGCTCGACGTGGCCGTCGCGCAGCGCCGCGCCGTCGTGAACGCGCTTAGGCGCATCGACGACGGCGTCTACGGCGAATGCGTCGACTGCGGCAAACCGGTCCCGGAAGGACGCTTGGAGGCCCGCCCAGAGGCCGCCCGCTGCGTGCAGTGCCAGTCGAAGCAGGAGCGGCGCCGCTAGGACTTGCGGGCGCTGGCCACCAGGTGGATGCCGACGGTGTCGTCGTCGTCGGGGTGCGCCTCCAGTTCGGTGCGCACCAGCCAGGCCAGCGACCGGGAGTCGGAGCCGAGCACGTGGTCGACGGTCGAGGGGGACAGGACGGTGCGCGGCCGTACCCACTCGACCTCCAGGCCCGCGCCCATCAGCAGCTCGCGCAGCTGACCGCTGCTGAAGCAGCGGGTGATGCCGCCGTCGGGCCAGGGGACGAGCATGACCTCGCCCGTCTGGCGCAGGTGCTGCCACTGGCCCTGCTCGGCCAGGATCGCCATGCCCAGCACCAGCGAGTCGACGCACAGCAGCGCGCGCCCGCCGGGGCGCAGCACGCGGGCCACGTCGGACATCGCCGACTCGGCCATGAGCTCCACCGACATGGCGCGCTCCTCCGCGAGCACCGCGTCCACGCTCTCGTCGGGCAGGAAGGACAGATCGTCCGAGCGCACCTGGCGGACTCTGACGTCGCGCAACCTGGCCTGATCGGCGGTTCTGCGGAAGTCGACGACCTCGATCACCTTGTGGCCGGCGCGCGCGGCCTGGCCGGACCAGCGTCCGCGCCCGCCGGACAGGTCGAGGATCACCGAGGGCTGGCCGGGAAGCCACCTGCTCAGCTGTTCGGCGACGACCGCGCGATAGAACGTCCAGTACGGCCCGAGGGTCCCCGAGCCGTTCAGTTCCTCGGCCGGAATGGGCAGCACACGCGACTCCTGGGTTGCGGGACAATGGCTACCAACCGGTACGTATTCATCTTCCCCGCACCGGGTTGTTCGTCACCTTCTATCTTGCGGGAACAGACGCGGGCGCGGGTGGGTTGAGTCGAGCATGCTCGCAGTTGCAGGTCGTCCACAGCCACCGTCACCCGGCCCCAGTGACCGGCGACTTGGTGCCAAGCAGGTATTCTCCCCTGAGTACGGTGTACCGCAGCAGCCGGCCACCGGTGATCTTAGGGGGGTGGGTCCGGTGCCCGCGACAGGCGCGGAGACTCTGGAGCAGCGCAGTGAGCGGTTCGAGCGCGACGTCATGCCGTATCTCGAGCAGCTCTACTCCGCCGCGCTCCGGATGACCCGGAACCCGGCGGATGCGGAGGACCTGCTTCAGGAGACCTTCGCCAAGGCGTTCGCCTCGTTCCATCAGTTCCAGGAGGGCACGAACCTCAAGGCGTGGCTCTACCGGATCCTGACCAACACCTTCATCAACAGCTACCGCAAGAAGCAGCGGGAGCCGAAGCAGTCGGGCACCGAGGAGATCGAGGACTGGCAGCTCGCGCGCGCCGAGTCCCACACCTCGTCCGGCCTGAAGTCCGCCGAGGTGGAGGCGCTTGAGCACCTGCCCGACGGCGACATCAAGCAGGCGCTCGCGGCGCTGCCCGAGGAGTTCAGGATCGCGGTCTACCTCGCCGACGTCGAGGGGTTCCCCTACAAGGAGATCGCCGACATCATGGGCACCCCGATCGGCACCGTGATGTCCCGGCTGCACCGCGGCCGCAGACAGTTGCGGAGCCTGCTCGAGGACTATGCTCGCGACCGTGGCCTTGTCCCTGCGGAGGGGTCGAAATGAGCTGTGGCAACCCGCATGACACCGACTGTCGTGAAGTGCTGGACAAGGTCTACGCCTACATCGACGGAGAGCTCGGAGAGGGCGACTGCGTCGACATCCGGGTGCACCTCGACGAGTGCGACCCGTGCCTCAAGGAGTACGACCTCGACAAGGTCGTGAAGCAGCTCGTGGCCAAGCACTGCGGTTGCGATCCGGTGCCGGCCGATCTCAGGTCCAAGGTGCTCGGCCGTATCGAGCAGGTCCGGGCGGAGCTGTCCGACTAAGATCTTCCCCATGCGCGTGGTGGTCACCGGAGGAGCCGGTTTCATCGGGTCGAATCTCGTCGACCGCCTGCTGGGTGACGGCCACGACGTGGTCGCCGTGGACGACTTCTCCTCCGGCAGCCGTGCCAACCTGGCCGGCGCCCTGGCGCATGAGCGCTTCCGCCTGTGCGAGCTGGACATCCGCGACCCTGCGATGATCGCGCTGGGCGCGGAGTGGAAGCCCGAGGTGATCTGTCACCTGGCCGCGCAGATCAGCGTCCGCAGGAGCGTGGCCGACCCGGTGCACGACGCGCGGGTCAACGTCGAAGGCACCGCGTCGGTGCTGGCCGCCGCGCGCGAGGGTGGCAGCCGCAAGGTGGTGTTCGCCTCCTCCGTCGCGGTGTACGGCCGGCCGCCCGCGATCCCGGTTCCCGCCGACGCCCCGGCCGACCCCCGCTCGCCGTACGCGGCCTCGAAGCTCAGCGCCGAGACGTATCTGTCGACCTTCCACGCTCTGTACGGCCTGGAGTACACCACGCTCGTCCTCTCCAACGTCTACGGCCCGCGCCAGTCCCCCGACGGCGAGGCCGGCGTGGTCGCCATCTTCACCGACGCCCTGCTCAACGGCGTGCCCACGGTCCTGTACGGCGACGGCACGCAGACCCGCGACTACGTCTTCGTGGACGACGTGGTCGACGGCTTCGTGCGCGCGTGCGGCGCCGACGGCAACGCGTGCCGCTTCAATTTGGGCACCGGCATCCAGACCACCGACCGCCGCCTGCACTCGCTCATCGCCGACGCGGTGGGCGCCCATGACAAGCCGGGCTTCGCGCAGCCCAGGCCGGGCGACCTGCCGGCCATGGCCGTGGACCCGGTGCCCGCCTACGACGGGCTGTCCTGGCAGCCCGCGAGTGACCTCGCCAGTGGCCTGCGCGCCACAGTCGAGTGGAGGCGGAGTTGCCGCAGGTAGTGGCTTGATTACGCTTTGCTTGCGATTCTCGACTCCGCCCGTTTCAGCACGTCAACTTCTGTAGCGTGAATCACAGAATTCGACGTGGAGGAAGTGGATGTTGAAGGTTTCGACCGCCCGGCTGATCACGGCGCTCGTGCTGATCACACCGGTCGTTCTCCTCTTGGCGACCGGCGGGGGCGGTGGCGCCCTCCCGCCCGGAGTCTCCTGGACCTGAGCTCCAAAGGGGAGCCGCAATGCGTGATCTCTCGTGGCCTGCGAAGGTCTATCTGTTCGCCGTGATCGGCGCGGCGACCGCGCTGTTCGCCCACAGCCTGATCACCAAGGGGCAGCTGGTCGCCTCGGAGAGCCTCGGCATCCTGCTCGTGCTCGCGCTGCTGTTCCTGGTGTGCGAGTCGATGCCGACGCTGCTCAACGTGGAGCAGTTCGCCGTGTCGGTGAGCTTCTCCGCCGCGCTGGCCGCGGTGGTGCTCATCGGAATGGAGGGCGCCGCGCTGGTCGGCCTCACGGCGGTCCTGAGCGTACGGCCCGGCCTGCCGTTGATCAAGCGGCTGTTCAACGGCGCCCAGTTCGCCCTGTGCGGTTATGCCGCCGGCTGGGTCTACCAGCAGTTAGGCGGAGTCTCCGGGGTCCCGCAGGTCAACGCGTTCGACGACCTGATCGGCCCCTACGCGGCGGCCACGGCCGTCTTCGTGCCGCTCAACATCGTGCTGACGCTCACCATGATCTCGCTGGCCACGCAGGTGAGCGCGGGCGAGGTGCCGATGCGGGGCATGGTGCAGTTCCTTCTGACCTATCTCGGCTACGGCACGTTCGGCCTGCTGGTGGCGGGACTGTGGGCGACGATCCAGTCGATCTCGGCGGTGCTGGTGCTGCTGCCGCTGTTCGTGGCCAGGTGGGCCTTCGGCCAGTACCACGCGCAGCAGCGCTCTTACGACGCCACGATGGCCGCGCTGTGCCAGGCCGTCGAGACGAAGGACTACTACACCCGCGGCCACTGCACCCGCGTCTCGCTCGCCTCCACCATGATCGCGCAGGAGATCGGCATGGGCATGGACCGGCTGCGGGCCATCCGCTACGCCGGCATGCTCCACGACGTCGGCAAGCTGGGCGTGCCCACGAAGGTGCTGCAGAAGGAGGGCCCGCTGACCGAGGAGGAGTTCGCCGCGATCCAGCTGCACCCGATGCGGGGCCTGGAGATCGTACGCGGCATCGACTTCCTCGACGAGGCCTTCGCCGGGATCATGCACCACCACGAACGCCATGACGGCAAGGGATACCCGATGGGGCTGGCCGGGCCGGAGATCCCGGAGTTCGCCCGGGTCATCGCGGTGGCCGACGCGTTCGACTCGATGACCTCCGACCGCTCCTACCGGGGCGCGCGCCCGGTCGAGGTGGCGGTGGGCGAGTTGGAGCGGGGCGCGGGCACCCAGTTCGATCCGGTCATGGTGGCGGCGTTCATCAAGGCGCTGGAACGCAACCCGTGGCAGCCGCAGCGCCGTGTGGAGCCGCCGCCCGAGGACGCCGCCACGATCAAGGACCACGACGACCCGACCATGCCGATCCAAGTAGTGACGGGCCAATGAAACGCGCCTTTCAGGGCCTGGACTCCGGGCAGTTGTTGCTGATCTGCGCCGCCGGGCTGGTGGCCGTGGCGGGGGTGGCCCACACCGCGGCGGTCGGGCTCGACCGTCCGGAGGTGGCCATCGGCTTCGGCGCGCTGATCGCGGTCGGCGAGCTGGCCCGGCTGACCATGCCGGGCAACAGGGAGGTGGCCCCGATCGGCGCCGCCGCCGCGCTCGGCTACACGCTCCTGCTCGACCTGGCCACCAACCCGCTGCGTCACTCGGCGCTGCAGGTGGTGGCGGTGATCGCGGTCGGCATGATGGCCGGTGCGCTGCCGCATCTGGCGGTGGGCCGGCCGCCGCGCCTGGACGCGATGGCCAGGCGGCTGCTGACCGGCGCGTTGCTGGCCTTCGCCTTCCGCCCGCTGGCCGGCACCCTGCACGAGCTGACGCTGGGCGATCGCGGCACCTGGTGGCCCGCGCTGACGGTGATGGTCACGCTGATCGCGCTCACCCTCGGCATCGACGTGCTGATCGCCGCGATGCTCCGCGCCGAGCAGGTGCGCACCGCGTTCAAGGTGGCGGTCAGCGACGAGGTCCGCACCGCCTTCCCGCTGGGCGCGGCGGTCGCCGCCTCCGGCGTGCTGCTCGCGCTGGCCTCCCACAGCATGGACCTGGTGGCGCTGGTCGTCTTCGCCGCGCCCCTGCTGGTCACGCAGGTCGCCTTCCGCAAGTACGCCGGCATCCGCGCCACCTACCTGCAGACGGTACGCGCGCTGTCGCGGGTGACCGAGGTGGGCGGCTACGTCGAGCCCGGCCACTCCCGCAGGGTGAGCCGCCTGTCAGTGGCGATCGGCCGCGAACTGGGCATGTCCGAGCCGGAGCTCCTGGAGCTGGAGTACGCGGCGCTGATGCACGACATCGGCCAGCTGTCGCTGCGCGACCCGATCCCGGGCGGCGCGACCGTGCTGACCGATCCCGAGCAGGCCAGGCGGATCGCCGAGCTGGGCGCGGAGGTCATCAGGCAGACCGGCGTGCTGGACCGTGTGGCCGACGTGGTGCGCCGCCAGTGCGACCCGATCGACGAGGATCCGCCGCTGTCGAGCCGCATCATCAAGGTGGCCAACGCCTACGACGACCTCGTCGGCGGCTCCACCGACCGCGACCGCGCCGGCGCCGCACTCGAACGGCTGCGCCTGGCGGGCGGCTCCGAGTACGACGCCGCCTGCATCGGCGGGCTGGCCCGCGTGGTCGACCGGGCGCCTGCCCACCGGATTTAGGGGGGTCGGGACGGAGATCAGGAGGGTTTCCGGCCTCGTACAAAGCGGCGGGCCGTTCGGGGCGACATAGCGGTCCTCTTGCCCCTCTCCTTTGTGTGGTTCCTACAGAACACCCTCCCGGGATCGATGGTTTTGCGGGGAAGGGGTGGCTGAGGGCGCGGTCGTAGGGTTGGCGCGTGCTTACAGCGACCCTGGGGACCCTGGGACCCGTTCTGATCGCCAACAGAGGTGAGATCGCGCGGCGGATCAACCGCACGGTCCGGCGGCTGGGCCTGCGCGCCGTCGCGGTCTACTCCGAGGCCGACGCCGATCTGCCGTTCGTCACCGAGGCCGACGAGGCGGTGCCGCTCGGCCCGGCCAATCCCGCGCAGTCCTATCTCGACGTGGACAAGGTGCTCGCGGCGGCCCGGCTGACGGGGGCGCGTGCCGTACATCCGGGATATGGCTTTCTCGCGGAGAACGCGGCGTTCGCCCGCGCGGTGACCGAGGCCGGGCTGGTGTGGATCGGACCCGCGCCCGAGGCGATCGAGCAGATGGGCGACAAGATCAACGCGCGCAACCTGATGGAGGCCGCCGGTGTGCCGGTGGCGGCGGGCACCCGCGAGCCGGCCACCGATCTCGAGCGGGCCGTGACCGCGGCCGCCGAGATCGGCTATCCGGTCATGGTGAAGACGGCCGGCGGCGGTGGCGGCATCGGGATGAGCGTCGCGCACGACGAGAAGGGGCTGGCCAAGGCGTTCGAGCAGGCGTCCAGGGCGGCGGCGCGCTTCGCCGGCGCGGCCACGGCCGGTGGCGAGGGCGACGTGCCGGCCGGTCCGGCGATCCTGCTGGAGCGCTACATCGAGCGGGCCCGCCACGTCGAGGTGCAGATCCTCGGCCTGCCCGACGGCCGCGTCGTGGCGCTGGGCGAGCGCGACTGCTCGGTGCAGCGCCGCCACCAGAAGGTCGTCGAGGAGTCCCCGTCGCCCGGCGTCACGCCCGAGCTGCGTGAGCGCATGCTGGCCGCCGCGGTGCGGGCCGGCGAGGCGGTGGGATATCTGGGCGCTGGCACCGTGGAGTGCCTGGTCGACGCCGACAAGCAGGACTTCGTCTTCCTGGAGATGAACACCAGGCTCCAGGTGGAGCACCCGGTCACCGAGCTCGTCACCGGCCTCGACCTGGTGGAGCTCCAGCTGCGGGTGGCCGCGGGCGAGAACCCCGAGGTAGGCCCGGAGCCGCGCGGCCACGCGATCGAGTTCCGCGTCTATGCCGAGGATCCCAAGCGTTTTTTCCCCGGACCTGGAAAGATCACGGTCTGGCGGGAGCCGGCCGGCGCCCGGGTCGACTCCGGCTACGTGGAAGGCAACACGGTCACCCCGTTCTACGATCCCCTCATGGCCAAGCTGTGCGTGTACGGCGACAGCCGCGCGCAGGCCATCGAGCGGGCCAAGGACGCGGTCGCCGGGTTCGCCGTCGAGGGCCCCAAGAACAACCTGCCGTTCTGCGCGGAGCTGCTGGACAACGCGGAGTTCGTCAGCGGGGACTATGACACGGGTCTGGTCGGGCGTATGCGTGCATAACGCACGTGACATGGTTGGATCGTCAGGAAGAGGGGAGCACCCGTGGCCGAGGTACACGCGGAGATGGTGGCGAACGTCTGGAAGGTCGTCGTCAAGGAGGGCGACACCGTCGAGGACGGCGACACGCTGGTCATTCTCGAGTCGATGAAGATGGAGATCCCCGTCCTCGCCGAGGACCCCGGCGTGGTGGTGGCGCTCAAGGTCGCCGAGGGTGACGTGATCCAGGAAGGCGACCTGATCGCCGTCATCGAGTAGCGCGCTCGATGAACCGTTCGCGGTCGACGACGACCCGCTCGATGGTGCCCTGACCGACCAGCGTGGTGCGGTCGCGGGCGACGAAGCTGAAGACCAGTCGCCGGCCGTCGACTTCGGTGAGCTCGGTGGTGATCTCGACGTGGGTGCCGACCGGGCTGGCCGCCAGGTGTTCGAGCTGGACTCGGGTCCCGACTGACGTCTCGCCCGCGCCCAGATGCGGGCGTACGGCCTGCACCGTGGCCATCTCGGCCAGCGCGAGCAGCCGCGGCGTGGCCAGCACCGGCACATCGCCGCTGCCGATCTTGGTGGCGGTGTCCTCACGCTCGACCATGATGAGCAGCTGAGACCGGAGGCCGGGAGCGAGCGTCATGGCCTCAGCCTACTGGTGGTGCGGATGGCACCGGTGGGGCCCGGATCTCCGGGAAACGCGGACAAGGTCCATCAGAAGGCCGCAGGATAGGGTTTGTACGGCTTGTGGCATATGAGTGGCGTGTGGGACGCCAGGGTCATACACTCTCGAAGTTCCGTGACCTCTGTGTTACCCCGCTGCGACACAAGTTCGCTTTGTTGGTGTCTGGGGTTGGAGAGGCAGGGGGTACCGGGGGAGACATGGTCGCGCAAGGGACGACGCTGGCGGGGAGGTATCGCCTCGACACCCGCATCGGCGCCGGTGGCATGGGCGAGGTCTGGCGTGGCGAGGACATCGTCCTCGCGCGAACCGTCGCCGTCAAAGTGCTGCTCCCAGGTCGGATGGACGACCCCGGCTTCGTGGCCCGCTTCCAGGGCGAGGCACGAGCCATGGCCACGATCAACCACCCGGGCGTCGTGGACGTCTACGACTACGGAGTCAGCGGCGACACCGTCTACCTGGTGATGAAGTTCGTCGACGGCGAACCGCTCGACCGCCTGTTGATTCGCCTCGGCCGCATCGCGCCCGAGCCGGCGATGGAGCTCATCGCGCAGGCGGCCTCCGCGCTGCAGGCCGTACACGACCAGGGCATCGTGCACCGGGACGTGAAGCCGGGCAACCTGATGGTCCAGCGCGACGGCACGCTCGTGCTCACCGACTTCGGCATCGCCCGCTCCGACCTGGCCAACCGGCTCACCGACGCCGGCATGGTGCTCGGCACCGCCGCCTACTGCGCGCCCGAGCAGGCCGAAGGCGCCCCCGTGACCCCCGCGGTCGACATCTACGCGCTCGGCGTGGTCGCCTACGAATGCCTCGTCGGCCAGCGCCCCTTCGACGGCGACAGCGCGGTCACGATCGCGCTCAAGCACATCAGGGAAGCTCCGCCACCCCTGCCCGCCGAGATCCCGCCGGCCGTGCGCGCGCTGGTGGAGAAGGCGCTGTCCAAGGACCCGGCCAGGCGTTTCGCCAGCGCCGCCGAGATGAGCCGCGCCTCCCGCCAGGTCGCCGCCGGCGAGGTGCCCGACGTGGTCACCGGCGCGACGATGGCGCCGCCGGTCGAGGCGTACCAGACGGGAGCGGTCCAGGGGCCGCCCGCCCCGCCCTCCGACGACAACACCACCGTCGCCCAGCCGCGCCGCGGCAACCGGCGCGCCGCCAAGGCCCGTCGCAGGGGCGGCCTGGTCGCCGCGATCGCGGTCGCCCTGGTACTCGGCGTGGGCGCGGGCGCGATCGCGATCACCGGGATGACCACGGACGGCGACCCGGAGACGCCCGCCACCCGGGTCGGCTCCGAGGTGACCACCACCAAGCCCTCGGCGCCCAAGAACACCAGGACCAAGCACCGGCCCGTCACGACTCCTCCCGAGGAGCCGACGCGCCAGCCGACCAGGGCTGAGCCCACCGAGGACCCGGAGCCGACCAGGACGCCAGACCCGACGAAGACGCCCACGACCACGCCGTCGGCCACGAAGGGCACCAAGACGCCGTCGCCCACTCCGGCGATCAAGAAGCCGGTGCCGGGAGTGGTCAACATGAAGTACCCGGACGCCCGTAGGATCATCACCTCCGCCGGGTTCACCGTCCGCGTGGACGACCAGGAACGCGGCCAGTTCCCCGAGCGCTGCCTGACCGTGGTCGAGCAGAGTCCGGGCGCCGGCGCCAAGCTGGAGCTGAAGAAGGTCGTCCAGCTGACGCTGGTCAACACCGAGCTCTGCTCCCCGACGCCGACGCCTTCCCCGACGCCGACGCCGAGCCTCAAGCAGTAGCCGCCTCAGACCCCCGTGGTGTTGCGGGGGTAGGCGATCTGCGGGTCCGTCGCGATGTTCACCATGTACGGCACGCCGGAGTCGAAGGCCCGCCGCAGCGCGGGACCGATCTCCGACGGCCTGGTCACCAGCTCGCCGCCGCCGCCCAGCGCCGTCACCACCTGGTCGTAGCGGGTCTGCGGCCGCAGCTCGGCGGCCACGTCGTAGCCGTAGAGCATCTGCATCGGGTGCTTCTCCAGGCCCCAGATGCCGTTGTTGCCGCAGATCATGACGACGGGCAGGCCGTGCCGTACCAGGGAGTCGACGTCCATGAGGGAGAAGCCCGCGGCGCCGTCGCCGAGCAGCAGCACGACCTGCGAGGACGGGCGGGCCAGACGGGCGGCGATCGAGTAGCCGAGACCGGTCCCCAGGCAGCCGTACGGGCCGGGGTCGAGCCAGTTGCCCGGCTGCTTCGGCTCCACGTACTTGCCCGCGTAGGAGACGAAGTCGCCGCCGTCGCCGATCACCACGGCGTCGTCGGCGAGGATCTTGTTCAGTTCGCCGTAGATGCGCATGGGGTGGATCGGGTCGGAGCCGGCGGCCAGGAGGTCGGCGTCGGCGGCGACGGCCGCGGCCGCGGTCTCGGCCAGCCTGGCGGTCCAGGGGGCGTAGCGGGCGGGCTTGATGTCGGCTTCGCCGCATGCCGTACCCAGGCTCCAGAAGACCACCGACAGGTCGCCCGCGGCCGACGCGGCCGGTTGCATGTGGGTGGCGAGCTGCGACGGCGCGTCCACGATGTGCACCACGCGCGCCAGCGAGGTGCCGTTCTTGCCGCCGAACCAGCCGTAGCCCAGGCGGAAGTCGAGCGGGGTGCCGACCACGATGACCAGGTCCGCCTCGCCGAACGCCTGTCCGCGGGCACGCGTGACCAGCAGGTCGTGGCCGGCGGGCAGGATGCCGCGGCCCTGGCCGTTGAGGATCACCGGCAGCTTCCACGACTCGGCGAAGTCGCGGGCCGCCTCCTCGGCGCGGTCCATCCACACGTCGGAGCCGAGCACCAGCACCGGCCGCTCCGCCTCTCCGATCAGACGGGCGATCGTCGCGACGTCATCCGGGTCCGGCTCCAGCGGCGACGGGGTCTGGGTGTCGGCGGCGTGCACGGGTGAGGGGGAGAACAGGTGGTCCATGGCGAAGTCGATGAACACCGGGCCGCGGTGCGGCGCGATCGCCGTGCGGAAGGCCATCTCGACGTCCTGGCCGATCGAGTCGGGGCCGGTGGCGGTGAAGGCCAGCTTGGTGATCGGTTCGAGCAGGGGAGGATGGTTCAGCTCCTGGAGCGCGCCGCTGCCCCAGCGCGACTGCGGCGCCCGGCCGCCCATCACGACCAGGGGCGAGCCGTTGAAATGCGCGGTGGCGACGCCGCTGACACCGTTCGTGATGCCGGGGCCGGCGGTCAGCACCGCCAGGCCGGGCTTGCGGGTGAGCCTCGCCGTGGCCTCGGCGGCGAAGACGGCGCTCTGCTCGTGGCGTACGTCGAGGATCCGCATGTCCTCGTGCACCGCGCCGTCGTACAACGGGAAGACGTGGCCTCCGGAGAGGGTGAACATGGTCTCGATGCCATAGGCCTTGGACACGGCGACGGCTGCGTCACCGGCATGCTTCGCGGACTCCATGCCGGGAACCTACCAACCAGTCACCTCCTCAAACAGAGGTCATCCACAGCAGATGTCGACCCGGCCGTACTGGGCACGGGCGTCGATCTTGCGGACCGAGGAAGGGTCGTGGACCACGTCGACGTCGGGGGTCTCCGCCTGGACGGTGACGTCATAGGCGCCGTCCTCCACGTTGATCCTGATGTCGCCCTGCGTGCGGACCAGCGCCTTCACGTTCATGGGCCGCTCACGGAAGTTGAGCTCGACCTGTCCCTCGCCGGTCTCGGTGTCGGCCGTGTCGCCGCGCAGGTCGTAGGCGCGGATGCTGCCGGAACCACTGCGCGCCCACAACGTGCCCACGGTCTGGGTGACGCCGATGTCCCCGGAGACCGTGGTCATGCGGACGTCGCCGTACAGGCTGTCGACCCGGAGGGTGCCGGCCTCCACCGTCGCGTCCAGGTTGGTCTCCGAGGGCACGAAGACCGTGTAGTCGGTGTCGCACGTGAGGCGGCGGTCGTTGTTGATGTTGGGGCAGTCCGCGGCCAGGCGCAGGGTGGTGCCGTTCCAGTCCTCGGAGACGTTCGGCCGCGTCTCCGACCAGCGCAGCCGCTGGTCGAGCTGGATCTCGCCGGCGGCGCCCGGCACGATCGACACGCTCACGTCGCCGCGCGCCTCGACCTGGAGCTTCTTGCCGACGAAAGGGATGGTGCGCGTGCTCTGGTGCGTCGGCGGGCGGGCACGGGCGAAGCCCGCCCACATCCCGCCGCCGGCCAGGAACAGCGCGAGCACCGTCAGCACGGCGCCGAACGTCAGCCAGACCGCCCTCACAGCGCGCTCCTGATCTTGAGGAAGTGCAGGACCGCCAGCACCCGGCGGTGGTCGCCTTCGGCGGGCGAGAGGTCGAGCTTGGTGAAGATGTTGCCGATGTGCTTGCCGACCGCCCCTTCGCTGAGCACGAGCTCCTGCCCGATGCCGGCGTTCGAGCGGCCCTCGGCCATCAGCTTCAGCACCTCCTGCTCGCGCGGGGTGAGCCGGTCGAGCGGGTCGCTGTGCCCGCGCAGGAGAAGCTGGGAGACCACCTCGGGGTCCAGGACCGTGCCGCCCGCCGCCACCCGGCGCAGCGCGTCGATGAACTCGGTCACGTCGGCCACCCGGTCCTTCAACAGGTAACCGACGCTGCCGGTCGCCGAGGAGAGCAACTGGGCGGCGTAGCGTTCCTCGACGTACTGCGAGAGCACCAGAACGGCCAGCTCCGGCTGCTGGCGGCGCAGCACGAGCGCGGCGCGCAGGCCCTCGTCGGTGTGCGTGGGCGGCATCCGGACGTCGGTCAGCACGAGGTCGGGCCGGTGCTCGTCGGCGGCCCGCAACAGCCCCTCGGCGTCGCCCGAGGTCGCCACCACCCGCATGCCGGAGGCTTCGAGCAGCCGGATGAGCCCTTCCCTGAGCAGAACGGAGTCCTCGGCCAGCACTACTCGCACGGTAGCTCCACTTCGATCATCGTCGGCCCGCCGAGCGGGCTTTCCAGGTGCAGCGATCCATCCACCGAGCGGACGCGTTGCGCCAGCCCGCGCAGCCCGGTTCCGCCCTCCATGCTGGCCCCGCCCCGCCCGTCGTCCACGATCGTCAGCGTCAGCCATTGGTCGCGCCGGCGCACCGAGATCTCGGCGGACCGCGCCTGGGCGTGCTTGGCGATGTTGGTGAGCGCCTCGGATACCACGAAGAACGCGACCGCCTCGATGGTGGGCGAGACCCGTTGGGCGATGTCGACGCGCAGCCGTACCGGCACCAGGGAGCGGGCGGCGACGCCGGACAGGGCCGCGTCCAGGCCCTGGTCGTTGAGTACCGCGGGGTGCAGGCCGCGCACGAAGTCGCGTAGCTCGCGCAGGGCCTGCTTGGCCTCCTCGTGCGCCTGCTCGATGGCTTCCTTGGCGGGCGCCGGCAGGTCGGTGAGGGTGGCGCGGGCCAGGCCCAGGTTCATGGCCAGCGACACCAGCCGCTGCTGGGCGCCGTCGTGCAGGTCACGCTCGATGCGGCGGCGCTCGGCGTCGGCGGCGTCGATCACGCCCGCCCTGCTCTCCTGGAGGTTCTCGATGCGCTCGCCGAGCTCAGCGTGGCTCGGCCCCAGCAGCGCCCGCGCGATCGAGATCTCCAGTACAGCCATCGCCCGCGCCGCGATCGGAGCCAGCATCAGCATGGCCAGTCCCACGGCCGTGAACAACGACGCCACGACCGGATTGCGCAGATCGAACCTGAACACCCCCGGCGGCGGCTGCAGCACCGGCTGCAGGAACGCGGTCAGCCCCACCAGCCCGCCGCCCCACAACCCGCAGACCAGCACGACAGCGAACGCGCTCAGCACCGGCGCCAGCAAGTGGAAGCCGATCTGCCGCCACAGCCGCCGGTCGCGCCAGGCCGTGCTGCGCGGCACCGGCGGCAGCACGAACCCCAGGAAGGCGGCCAGGCGCGAACGCTGCACCGCGGTCAGGCCGCGCACGCTGCGCCGCAGCACCGGCGGCAGGACGGCCAGCACGACCGTCAGCACGGCGAGCACCACGGCGATCGGCACACCGGTCACGACATGCGCCGTGTCCAGCCAGGTACGCGCCGACCAGGGGCGGGGGACTTTCATGCTCTCCAACCTATGGACTGGCCGCCGATCCTCGACAGGGGTCTGCTGGGCGAAGTGGGGGTGGTGCTAGCCCCACCCTGCCTTACGTCCGAACCAGTGGGCCACGATCCGCATCTCACGAAGGGGGACCGGGACAGGGGAGGAACGATGATGAAGACAGGGATCGTCCTCGCGGCGGTGACCGCGACGCTGGTGTGGGGCGTACCCGCGCAGGCCGCCTCTTCGGCGCTGCCGAAGGGCCTCCTGCTGACGGAGCCCGCCGCGCGCGGGCTGCACAAGGACGTCGAGCAATGGAAGATCAGCGACGCGCGTACGGCGGGCCTGCTGCTCGACCCGTGCGAGCACCGCTACTGGTCCGGCAAGAAGGCGGCCGACCGGGGCCGGATCGCCTCCCGGACGATCGTCAAGACGGTCGAGGTCGAGTCCTGGGGTGAGCAGGTGGCCCTCTACCGCGACGTGAAGGCGGCCAAGACGGTCATGAACGGCCTGCGCGCCGACCTGAAGCGCTGCGCCGTCAGCGGCGACGACTTCCTGAAGTCCACCTACACCAGCCGTCCGCTCAAGGTCGGCGACGAGGGCATCAGGGCGGTCCAGCGGGACTACGAGGGGGCCATGCGCTTCGCCGCGGTCAGGAAGGGCGCGGCCGTGCTCATCTACATCGAGGTCGGCGACTCCGGGCGTGGGCTGCCGGTCAAGGACTTCAAGGCGCTGGTGAAGCAGGCCAGGACGATGGCGGCACGGGTGTGCGGACTGCCGCAGGCCCGCTGCCGGAACGCCTGACGGTCACCACGCGGGCTTGAACGCCTGACGGTCACCGCGCGGGCTTGAACGTCTGGCGGAACCTCGCGGGGTCGAAACCGCCCCCCAGCGTGGGACCGAGGGCGGCGTGGGCCAGTGCGGCGAAGTCGGGGTGGCCGGCGGCGTTCGCGGGAAGCGCGCCGGCCAGCGGACGGGCGGCCAGCATCTCCAGGTCGGCCACGTTCAGGCGCTCGGCCAGGTCCGGCTCGTCCGGCCACGACCCGATCACCAGCCCGGCCAGGTCGAGGCCCCGGTGCGCGAGCGCCTCCAGCGTCAGCGCGGTGTGGTTGAGCGTGCCGAGCCCGGGGCCCGCCACGACCAGCACCTGCGCGGTCAGCAGCCGGGCCAGGTCGGCGAGCGTGGTGCCGTCCTCGTCGAAGCGCACCAGCAGGCCGCCCACGCCTTCGACCAGGACGAGCTGGTTCGACTCCGCCAGCTCCCGCACCCGCACCGCCACCTCGGGCAGCGACACCGGCGGCAGACCGCTCGCGCGGGCAGCCGCCGCGGGCGAGAGCGGGTCCGGGTAGCGGGCGAACTCGAAGGTGGTGGTGACCCCGGAGAGCCTGATCACCTCGTCCAGGTCAGCGGGTTCGCCGGGCCTCACGCCGGTCTGGGCGGGCTTGACCACGGCCACGTTCGCGCCCCGCCGCCTGGCCAGGGCGGCGACCGCGGCGGTGACGACCGTCATGCCCACTCCGGTGTCGGTCCCCGTGACTACCACGACACTCATGAGGCCCACGATAGCGACCGCACGGCCGGCCCAGGGCGCGGCCGTCACGGCGAGGTGGCGGCGCGCCCGATGGGCGTGGAAGCGACTTGGGGTGCGCGGGTGGTGGCGGGGGGTGGGTGGTGCGGCTTGCCGTAAGGGGGAATGGAGTTTTAGGGGCGGCGTAGGCGGGTGACGAATTTGTAGCGGTCGCCGCGGTAGAGGGATTGTGCCCACTCGACCGGATTGCCGTCGGCGTCGAAGGCGTGGCGGGTCAGCAGGAGCATCGGGAGGCCGACGTCCACGCCGAGGGCCTTCGCGTCGTACGGCGTGGCGAGGACCGTCTCGATGATCTCCTCGGCGTCTGTGAGGCGCACGTTGTAGGCGTTGTGCAGCGTCTCGTAGAGCGAGGAGTGCACTTCCAGCTCGCGGCGCAGCCTGGGGAAGCGGCGGGCCGAGAGGTGGGTGGTGTCGATGGAGACGGGTTCGCCGTTGGCCAGGCGCAGGCGGTGGATGCGCAGCACGCGTCCGCCCGGGTTGATGGCCAGGCGGCGGGCGAGCGGCTCGTCGGCGGTGATGTAGCCGATCTCCAGGATCTTGGTGTCCGGTTCGAGCCCGGCGGTGCGCAGGTCGCCGATGTAAGAGGTCAGCTGCAGGACCTGCGCCACCTTGGGCTGGGCGACAAATGTGCCCTTGCCCTGGATGCGCAGCAGCCTGCCCTCCACCACGAGCTCGGTGAGCGCCTGGCGCACCGTCGTGCGCGACGTCTCGAAGCGTACGGCCAGCGTCCGCTCGGGCGGCAGCGCGGTACCCGGCGGCAGGCTCTTGGTCAGTTCGAGCAGGCTGCGTTTGACGTCGTAGTACTTAGGTACGCGAGGGGGGTCCTCAGTCACGCTCTCACCTTCACTTCTGCCACGGCGGTGAGGGCGTGTCTGATCACCGCGAGATCATCGGAACTCAGATTGGCCCGAGCGGTCAACCACAGGCAAGAGTGTCGTGTGGGCACTGGCGGCGGCCGGAGGCATCCGACGCGTACGCCGTGCTCCGCACAGGTGGCGGCGACCCCCAGTGCGGTCTCCGGCGCCCCTCGGACGACCGGCACGACAGCTCCTGCCGGGACGCCGGTATCCAGGCCGGACTCGCGGGCCACGGCGGCCAGCTCGCCCGCCTGGACACGCGCGCGTACTGGCAGCTCAGGCTGACTGAGAAGGATATCCACCACGGGGCATGCGGCGCTCACGCGGGCCTGGGCTGGGGCCGTGTCCGAGGTGAACGACCTCGCTGAGTCGATCAACGTGCTGGTCACCTCCGGGGTCGCTCGCACAGTTCCGGCTGGGAAACTGAGCGATGGGGACAGTGTGACGGTTCTCACAATGTGAGATTCCCGAAAAAACCCATTTGAGTGCACAATCCCCCACCCTTCCCCGCCCCTGCCCCACCCCGCCGCCCCTCACCCACCCCACCACGCCTCCTGCCTCGGGCCGCCCGCACCTCCGGCATCTGCCACGCCCGCACCCCCACCAGGCCCGCACCCCCACCTGTCTGCACCTCCACCCGCCCACCACAGCTCCGTCTTCCCGCCCGCCGCGCCTCGCCCCCACCGCGCCGCGTCCCTCCGGCCAGGCCTGGCCCTCCACCTGCCCCGCGACTCCACCCGTCCACCGCACCAGTGGCCGCCGGTTCCGCACCCCGGCGTCTCCGCTCGGCCACCGCACCAGCGGCCTTCGGCCTCGTGTCTCCTGGGCCGCCTGTGCCCGACGTGCTCGGGTCGGCGTCGTCCGTGTGCCCTTCGGTGTCCGGTCTTCCGCCCCCATGGGCAACCGGGTAGTTGTGCCCGGGATTGGTCCCGTAGGGCGCGAAACGGCTCGGGCAGCGGGTGGTCGGTTTGGTTGTAGCGGTGCTAAGCACGCATGATGCACTCGTGCCGACTCTCAGCGACCTCGTCGTCCGCCACACCGCCCTTGACGAGGCTGATCTTGACTGGCTGCACTCGCTGGTCTCCGACTGGCAGCTGCTGGCCGACCTCTCGTTCGCCGATCTCATCCTGTGGACGCCCCTGCTGGAGGAGCGTGGCTGGATCGCGATCGCGCAGATGCGTCCCACCACCGGCCCCACCGTCTACCACGACGACATCGTCGGCAGCGTCGTCGGCCGCGGCGAGCGCCACCTGATCGACACCGCGTGGAACGAGCGCCGCATCTGCCGCGAGGGCGACCCCGACTGGTCGACGGGCGTTCCGGTCCGCGAGGAGACGATTCCGGTACGCCGCACGCTGCCCGACGGCTCCGGCCGCTTCATCGGCGTCATCCAGCGCTCCACGAACCTGTCGTCGGCCCGCACCCCCTCCCGCCTCGAACTCACCTACCTCCAGAGCGCCTCCGACCTGGCCCAGATGGTGGCGGAGGGACGGTTCCCGTTCTCGGGGGAGGAGCCGATCCTGGTGCGGTCGCCCCGGGTGGGCGACGGCCTGCTCAGGCTGGACCGTGCCGGACGCGTCACCTACGCCTCCCCGAACGCCCTGTCCGCCTACCGCCGCCTGGGCCTGCACGCCGACCTCGTGGGCGCCGAGCTGGGCCGCGTCACGGCGCAGCTCTGCTACTCCGACGAGCCCATCAACGAGGACCTCATGATCGTGGCCAGCGGGCGCGCGGCCAAGGAGACCGAGGTGGAGTCGGGCGGCACGATCGTTCAGCTCCGGGCGATCCCGTTGATCGTGGGCGGCGGCCGTATCGGAGCGCTGGTCCTCATCCGCGACGTCACCGAGCTGCGCCGCCGCGAACGCGAGCTGATGACCAAGGACGCCACCATCCGGGAGATCCACCACCGCGTCAAGAACAACCTCCAGACCGTGGCCGCCCTCCTCCGCCTCCAGGCCAGGCGCCTACGCGTCCCCGAGGGCAGGGAGGCGTTGGAAGAGGCGGTGCGCCGCGTGGGTTCGATCGCGATCGTGCACGAGACGCTCTCGCACGCCCCCGAGGAGTTCGTGGACTTCGACGACATCGCCGACCGCGTGATCGCCATGGCGGGAGAGGTGTCGGCTCCCGAGGCCGCCGTCACCCCGCGCCGGGTGGGCGCGTTCGGCATCCTCCCGTCGCTGATCGCCACCCCGCTGGCCATGGCCCTGACCGAACTCCTCCAGAACGCCCTCCAGCACGGCCGCCCCAAGCGCCTCCAGGTGGTGGTGAAGGCCGAGCCCGAGCGCCTGAACATCCTCGTCTGGGACGACGGCCTGGGCCTCCCCGAGGACTTCGACCTGGAGAACTCCACCAGCCTCGGCCTGCAGATCGTCCGCACCCTGGTGGTCGGCGAACTCTCCGGCAAACTCGCCCTGGCCCCTCGCGACGGCGGCGGCACCGAGGCCTCCCTCTCGATCCCCCTCCCCACCGCCCCTCCCGACACGTCCCGCCCCTAGGACGCGCCGCAACAGGCCATTTCGAGGGTACGGCGGGCGTGTTCCTGGGGATACGCGGGATGCGAGCCCTGGGGCCGGAGGCAGGGCTGACGGCACCACTCAGGGCGCGAGCTTGGGGTGACGCGGCGTTGGCCTGCGATTTTGGTGGTCGGCGCTTGGGCTGGGCCGGTCAGGCGTTGCGGGGGTGGCATGCGGAAGCCGCCACGGCGCGTTCTTGGTCGTCCAAGGGGTCGGACCACTTGGGCGGCCAAGGATGCGCCGTGACGGCGGGTACCACGTCCGACGTGAGAAGCGATCCCCACGATCGGCGCCCGCCAAGGGCGGCGGGTGGTGTCAGGCCGGCTGCGCCGTACCTTATGATGATCTTCAAAGACCTTGTGCTCAGAGGGCGGCGGCGCGAGTGCGGGCGCGGCGGCGCTTGAGTGCGCGGCGCTCGTCTTCGCTCAGGCCACCCCACACGCCGGCGTCCTGACCGGACTCCAGCGCCCACTTCAGGCACTTCTCGACGGCCGAGCAGGAACGACAGACCTGCTTGGCCTCCTCGATCTGCATGAGCGCGGGGCCGGTGTTGCCGATCGGGAAGAACAGCTCGGGGTCCACGTCACGGCAGGCAGCTCGGTGGCGCCAGTCCATGCGTCACTCCTTAGTGGATGGAGCCGGTGGTTGACTCCGTGCGGCTAGTACTTTGTGAAGAGATTCACTAACTCGCGCGAACCTTTCCCGAATCCTGTGGACCCGGGGATGCCCGCTGAACACCGGCAGACCTCTAAGGGGCTGATTAAAGGTCCTACGTTCCGATGTCATTCACGAGCTTTTCAGCCACGCAGAGTGCACGCAAGAGGGTTGGTGGGAAGTTTTGGCGGAGATGGATGTCGGATGCGTCACACAATGACCGAATGTAACCATCTAGACCAGAACTTGTAACGCGTTCGGTGTAGCCCGGAATGTGATGGATTCTCGCTCGCCGAGGTAGTCACCGTCGAGCTGAAAGGCGACGGGGCGTTCGGCGGTCAGCGTGAACTCGGCCTCGTCGTGCAACTGGACCAGGTGGCGTCCGGACGGAAGGCGATCACTCTCCGTGAGGATCTTGCGGATCAGCGGCACCATGGTCGGGAGCCCCAGCCGCTGGAGCCCCAGCAGGTCGAGCCCGGTCTCGAAACTCGCCCACGGAGTCGGGGTGACCGGATGCGTGCCCACGTAGGTCCAGGGCGAGGTGTTCGAGATGATCGCCATGAAGATCCCGTGCGCGGTCGGGATGCCGGGGCCGGTGAGCGTCATGGCCGGGGTGCGCTTGTCGGTGGCGACATAGTGGCGTAGCGCGGTGTTCACATAACGTGCGGGAGTGGCCTTCCTGCCGCTCCCGCGCAGCCCCTCGACGGCCCTGATCACCTCGGCGTCATAGCCCATGCCCGAACAGAAGATGAAGTACCTGCCCTCATCCTCCCATTGGGCATGTCCCAAACTCACGATCCGCCGCCGGTCCTCCCGCAGCGCCTCCAGTACCGCCCCCGTGGCCTCGACAGGGTCGTTGGGCAGGCCGAGCGCGCGGGCGAAGACGTTCGCGCTGCCGCCGGGGATCACGATGAGCGCGGGCCGCTCGGTCGCGCTGGTGGCGGACGTGTTGAGCAGGCCGTTCACCGTTTCGTTGACAGTCCCGTCCCCACCGAGTACGGCTACCGCGTCGAACCCCTTCGCCGCCGCCTTCCCGGCCAGAGCCGCCGCGTGCCCGCGATAGCCGGTCTCCTCGACGGTCAGATCAACGGCGGCGCCCAGGGCGCGGATGAGGACGTCGCGGGTCCGCGAGTTCGTGGTGGTCGCCTTGGGGTTGACCAGCAACATCGCACGCATGCTTCCACCGTAACCGCTACCTGATCGCCCCACTCCTCCCACACCCACCCAAAAACCCCACACCCACCAAACCTCAAGAACCAGAACAACCCGACCACCCGGGTGAAGCGGCTTCGACGAGCCACAACCCGGCGGCGTTAGCCCGCGCTCTTCCCGGCGCCGAGACGGCGGGACGTTGGACGGTGGGGCTCGGCGCTGCCGGCAGGTGGCCGGCCTGGGGCACGGTGGCTGGTCAACGTGGGCCGTGACGGCGGGGACCACGTCCGACGTGAGAAGCGACCCCCACGATCGGCGCCCGCCCGCGACGGCGGGTGGGGGCGGCTGGGCTTGCCGTAACGGAGCGTGGGCTTGTGAGGGGGGCCTTGTGAGGGGGGCTTGTGAGAGGAGAAGAGCAGCGACGGCCGGGGAGGGAATGGCGGCTAGGGTGAAGGGGTGACGCGTCCTGGGACTTTGTTGGTGGCGGCGGTGTTGGTGGCCCTGGAGGGGCTGGTGGCCCTGGGCCTGGGGGTTTACGTCGCCGTCGAGGCCATCGTGGGCAGGCCGGAGAGCATGACGAGCGCCGTCGCTGAGGCCGGGTTCGGGCTGCTGGTCGGGGCCGGGCTGCTGTGGGTCGCGTGGGGCGGGTTGTTCAAGGTGGAGCGGTGGGGGAGGGCGCCGAGCGTGCTCACCCAGATCTTCATGATCCCGGTGGCTGTCACGCTGATCCAGGCGGACCGGCCGGCCCTGGGGTTCCCGCTGATGGCGGTCGCCCTGGTCGGCCTCGGCGTGCTGCTGGCGCCCCCCACCACGAAGGCGCTCTACGGGGAGGACGGCTAGTCCTCGGCGGTCAGTCCCTCGCGTAGCTGCGCGAGCGTGCGGGCCAGCAGGCGCGATACGTGCATCTGCGAGATCCCGAGCTCGGTGGCGATCTGCGATTGCGTCATGTTCCCGAAGAACCGCAGCAGCAGGATGCGCTTCTCGCGCGGCGGCAGCCGTTCGAGCAGCGGTTTGAGCGATTCGCGGTACTCGACGCCTTCGAGCGACTCGTCCACGATGCCGAGCGAGTCGGACACGGCGGGCGCGTCGTCGTCGCCGGAGTCGGGCGCGTCGAGCGAGACGGTCGAGTAGGCGTTGGCCGACTCCAGGCCCTCCAGAACCTCTTCCTCGGTCATCTTGAGGAAGGCGGCCAGTTCGGCCACGGTCGGGGCGCGGCCCTCGCGCTGCGACAGTTCGCTTATCGCCTTCGTCAGCGACAGCTTCAGCTCCTGCAGGCGGCGTGGTACGCGGACCGCCCAGCCCTTGTCGCGGAAGTGACGCTTGATCTCGCCGACGATCGTCGGCGTGGCGTAGGTGGAGAACTCCACGCCGCGAGCGAGGTCGAAGCGGTCGATGGACTTGATCAGGCCGATGGTGGCGACCTGGGTGAGGTCGTCCAGCCATTCGCCGCGGTTGCGGAAGCGGCGGGCCAGGTACTCGACAAGGGGAAGGTGAAGCTCGACCAGCTCGTCCCGGATGCGCTGACGGCGCGGCTCGTCGGGACCTAGCTCGGCCAGCTCGGCGAAGAGCATGCGGGCACGCACCCTGTCGGGGACGGCGTGTTCGCTGGTGGCCATGGCTCCAGTCCTTTCCGTCACGCCGGCCTCGCCGCGCCTCGGCGCTTACGCAGGACGATCGCCATGCGGTCGGGGGAGTCGGTCACGGCGTCCACGTCATCCGCAAGGGCGGTCAGCACCATCCACGCGAAGTCATCGCGTTTGGGCGCCGAGTTGCCCACGGTCGCGACCTCCACACTGACCTGCATCTCCTGCCCGGTCAGCTCGAACTCGGCCGTCAGGTCGGTGCCTGGCACCGCCTCGGTCAGCAGCATGGCGCACGCCTCGTCGACGGCGATCCGCAGATCCTCGATCTCGTCGAGCGTGAAGTCAAGCCGCGCGGCCAGCCCGGCGGTTGCCGTACGCAGCACGGACAGGTAGGCGCTCGCTGCGGGGAGCCTGATGCTCACCACGTCGCGGATGCCCGCCACGCCCTCAGCGCGCGTCTCGGTTTCCTCGGTCACGTTCCTCCCTCGGGTCAGCGACCCCGTACGGTTTCGACGCTGACTGCAACTTACCGCCCCGGAGAGGTGCTTGGCGGATTCAGACTCGCCAACGAACGAAAAGGCTCTGCGTGGCTGGTACCACACAGAGCCTTATCTCCCGATTTAGGCGGCCTTAGTCGCCCAGAAGATCTTGGAGATTTCGTCGATCTTGCCGAGAAGGTCGTCGGCCTTGGCCACGTCTACCGTGCCCTTGCCGCCCGCCGCGCCGGCCAGCTTCGTGGCCTCCCAGAACAGCTGGTGCAGCTGCGGGTACTGCTCCAGGTGCGGGGGCTTGAAGTAGTCGGTCCAGAGCACCCACAGGTGGTGCTTGACGAGCTCGCTGCGCTCCTCCTTGATCGTGAGGGCGCGCGAGCGGAAGACCGGGTCCTCGTTGCCGGCGTACTTCTCCATGATCGCCTTGACCGACTCCGCCTCGATCCGGGCCTGAGCGGGGTCGTAGACGCCGCAGGGCAGGTCGCAGTGAGCGGAAGCGACATGCTTGGGTCGTAGCAGTCGTGCGAGCATCAGAAAGTCCTTCCTTGATGCTGAGTCAGCTTGGTCCGGTTACCGACCTTACTCGGCTGCAAACGCCCATGGATGAGGGGGTCACAGCACATGAGAGTGCGTGTCGAAGGGGACTCCATGCGGCCCGCGCTCCGTCCGGGCGACTGGCTGCTGGTACGGCGGGGCGCCACGGTCCACCCGGGAGACCTGGTCGTCGCCCGCCTGCCCGGCGATCCCGCGCGCCTCATCGTCAAGCGGGCCCAATGGCACGGCGAGGAGGGATGGTGGCTGGAGAGCGACAACCAGCGCGCTCCGGGCAGACGCGACAGCTGGGACTTCGGCCCGGTCGACGACATCGTGGGCCGTGTCGTGCTGCGCTACTGGCCGTTGCTCAGGTTGCCCAGCCATTTGTCGCGCAACCGCGTGTAGGTTCCGTCTTTTCTGGCACGTTCCAGAACCGTGTTCACCGTGCGGAGCAGCTCGGTGTCTCCCTTGCGTACGGCGATGCCGTACTCCTCGCCGGTCTCCAGGCTCTCCAGCAGCTTCAGCTCCTTGCCGAGCTTGAGCTTGGTCAGCCAGAGCGCGATCACCGGCCGGTCCTGGATCAGCGCGTCCACGTGCCCGGCCTGCAGCCCGATCAGCTGCTGCAGCGAATCGTCGTACTCGACGACGGTCAGACCCTTCTCGCGCGCGTAGTCGGCGCCCGTGGTGCCCGTCTGGACGCCGACCTTGATCTTGGCGCCCGTCAGCTTCTTCAGCTTGCTGTCCCTGCGCACCAGGACGGCCTGGGAGGCCTCGAAGTAGGGCGTGGAGAAGTCGAGGTTCTTCTTGCGCTCGGCGGTGATCGTGATTCCGGCGGCGGCCAGGTCGCAGGTGCCGTCGTTGAGCGCGCTGCCGTTCTGGATGGCGTCGAACTCGACGCTGACGACCTTGAGCGGCCGGCGCAGTTCCTGGGCCACCAGGGAGACCAGGTCCACGTCGAAGCCGACGATGACGCCCTCCTGCTCGAACTCGAACGGCTCGTAGGGCGTGTTGGTGCACATGGTGAGGGCGCCGGAGGGGTCGCCGTGCCGTACGCGCTCGGTTCCGCAGGCGGCGAGCGCGAGCAGCGCGAGACCGGCCGAGATCACCGCGCGACGTCTCACGCGGGCGGGGGAGCCCGCATGAGACGTTCTGCCGCGTGCGGTGCTCATCAGCCCTCGGGGTGCAGGACGCGCCGCAGGAACGCCCTGGTCCGCTCGTGCTGCGGGTCGCCGATGAGCTGGGCGGGGGTGCCCTCCTCGACGATCACGCCGCCGTCCATGAACACGACCCGGTCGGCCACCTCGCGGGCGAAGCCCATCTCGTGGGTGACGACCATCATCGTCATGCCCTCCTCCGCCAGCTTGCGCATGACCGTGAGCACGTCGCCGACGAGCTCGGGGTCGAGGGCGCTGGTGGGCTCGTCGAACAGCATCAGGTCGGGGTTCATCGCCAGCGCCCTGGCGATGGCCACGCGCTGCTGCTGGCCGCCGGAGAGCTCGGAGGGGCGGGCGGAGCACTTGGCGCCCACGCCGACCTTGTCCAGGTTCTCCCTGGCGATGATCTCCGCTTCCTTCTTGCTGCGCTTGAGGACCCGCTGCTGGGAGATCATGACGTTCTGCAGAGCCGTCATGTGCGGGAACAGGTTGAACTGCTGGAAGACCATGCCGATGCGGCGGCGTACGGCGTCGATGTCCACGTCGGGGTCGGTCACCTCGACGCCCTCGACGAACACCTTGCCCTCGGTCGGCTGCTCCAGCATGTTCACACAGCGGAGCAGCGTGGACTTGCCCGAGCCCGACGGCCCGATGACGCAGACGACCTGTCCGGGATCGATGGTGAAGTCGATGCCCTTGAGCACGTGGTTGTCGCCGAAGCTCTTGTGCAGGTTCCTGACGTCGATGGCGTGTGGCGTCATCGTTTCTCCAGCCTGCGTGCGAGGTAGCCGAGCGGGATCGTGACCAGGAGGTAGGTGATGCCCGCCGCCATGATCGGAGTGGCGTTGGAGTGCTCGGAGGCCAGGTCGTTGCCGAACTTGGCCAGCTCCACGTACTGGCTCGACACCCCGAGGAACAACACCAGCGAGGAGTCCTTGAGCAGCATCACGAACTGGTTGGTCGTCGGCGGGATGACGATCCTGACGGCCTGCGGGACGACCACCGTGAACAGCGCCCTGCTCGCCGACATGCCGAGCGATCGGGCGGCCTCGGTCTGGCCCTTCGGCACGGCCTGGAGTCCGGCGCGGAAGACCTCGGCCTGGTAGGCCGCGCCGATCACGCCGAGGCCGAGGAAGACCGAGCCGTAGATGCCGAAGGGCAACACGAAGCCGGGCAGCGCCACCGGAAGGAAGGTGATCATGATGAAGATCAGGACCGCGGGCAGGCCGCGGAAGATCTCGATGTAGATCGTCGCGATCCACCTGTAGACGGCCACCTGGGACATGCGCATGAGCGCGAAGAGCAGCCCGAAGACGAAGGCGAGGATGAACCCGCCCAACGTGTAGACGACCGTGTTCTTCAACGCGATCGTAAACAACTCGGGAAGCGTTTCCCGGGCGACATCGAGTTTGGCGAAGTTCTGGGCCAGGTTCGGCCAGTCCACGTAGAAGACCAGCCCGATGGCGGCGAGGCCCAGGACGACGTACTGGACGATCCGCGTGACCCGCTGCTTCTGGCGAGGGCTGAGCCGGGCCCGGCCCGGCTCAGCCACCGTAGACGGCTTCATCAGCCCAGCTCACCAGGCTTCTTGTCGAACCACTTCACGAAGATCTGCTCGTAGGTGCCGTCCTTCTTGGCGGCCTCGATCGACTCGTTGATGGTCTTGAGCAGGACCGGGTCGGCGTTCTTCTTGAGGCCGATGCCGTACTGCTCGCCGGTGTCGAGGCTGGCGATCACCTCGAACTTGGCGGCCACGTCCGGCTTCTTCAGCCAGGTGAGCACGACGGGCAGGTCCTGGACGATGACGTCGGCCTGGCCGGCCTGCAGGGCGAGCAGTTCCTTGGCCGAGTCGGCGTACTCGACCGGGTCGAAGCCCTTGCCCTTCACGAACTCCAGGCCGGTGGTGCTGGCCTGGGCGCCGAGCTTGAGTCCCTTGGCCTTGACGTCGTCCAGTGACGTGGCGCCGGTGCCCTTCTTGGCCAGCAGGGCCTGGGTGGCGTCGAAGTACGGCACGGAGAAGTCGATGTTCTTCTGACGCTCAGGAGTGATCGTCATGCCCGCGGCGGCGACGTCGCACTTGCCGGAGGCCATGGCCGCGCCGCTCTTGATCTGGGCGAAGTCGATGTCGACGATTTCCTGGGTCACGCCGAGCTTCTTGGCGGCCAGGTCGACGATGTCGACGTCGAACCCCACCACCTTGTCGCCTTCCTTGAACTGGAAAGGTTCATAAGGGATGTTCGTGCATGTCGTGAGCTTGCCGGGGTTCACCAGCTTGGCGCCGCCCGCGGCGGTGCCGCCCGTCGGTTGCGCGGTGTCGGTGCCCGCCTGCTGGCCGCCGCAGGCGGACAGCGTCAGGGCGGCGGTGATAGCGAGCGTGCCTACGGCGTAGCCACGGCGTCGCGAGGACCAGAGGGCCATGTTCGGCCTCCTCATGAGGTATGCCACGAAAGTAAGGTTTTGTGAAGTTTAGATGGCGGTTAGTAGCAGTCCGTGCGTTCTGATTTAACGATGCGTCAACAGAACGGCGTCAGCTCCGACACCTGATCTATCTCACCATGTGGCACAATCATGAAACGGGTGACCCCCGTACCCCTCACGAGACGACCCATCGACGAGGGGAACCTGGCAGCTACCGAAGCCAGGCCTCCTTGTGGCGTCTGTCCTTCCGTCCGATGAACCTACAGGGGTCTCTGTGGCTGTCACGCCCGCTTCCACCTCGCTCGATTCCTTCGACCTGGATCCCGCTTTCGCGCTGCACCGCGGCGGCAAGCTGGAGGTCCGCTCGACCATCCCCGTCCGTAACAAGGACGACCTCTCCCTCGCCTACACCCCCGGAGTGGCCCGCGTCTGCTCGGCCATCGCCGACTCCCCGGAGCTGGTCAACGATTACACCTGGGTCTCGAATGTGGTCGCCGTCGTCTCCGACGGCACCGCTGTGCTAGGCCTCGGCGACATCGGCCCGGCCGCCGCGATGCCCGTCATGGAGGGCAAGGCCCTCCTGTTCAAGGAGTTCGGGGGCGTCGACGCGGTCCCCATCTGCCTCGCCTGCACCGACGTCGACGCGCTCGTCGAGACGGTGGTACGGCTCGCGCCCTCCTTCGGCGGCATCAACCTGGAGGACATCAGCGCCCCCCGGTGCTTCGAGGTCGAGGACCGGCTACGCGACCTGCTCGACATCCCGGTCTTCCACGACGACCAGCACGGCACCGCCATCGTGGCCCTGGCCGCGCTCAAGAACGCCGCGCGGGTCACCGGACGCTCCCTGTCCGACCTGCGCGCCGTGGTGGCCGGAGCGGGCGCCTCCGGTGTCGCGGTGAGCCGCATCCTGCTGGAGGCCGGCATCGGCGACATCGCCGTGGCCGACTCCAAGGGCCTGCTCCACCTGGGACGTACCGACCTCAACCCGGTCAAGGCCGCGCTCGCCCGCGACACCAACAAGGGCGGCCATTCCGGCTCCACCGAGTCGGCGCTCGCCGGCGCCGACGTCTTCATCGGGCTGTCGGGCTCGACCGTCGCCGAGGAGGCCATCGCCTCCATGGCACCCGACGCGATCGTGTTCGCCCTGTCGAACCCGACCCCCGAGATCGACCCGGCCGCCGCCCGCCGCCACGCGAGCGTCGTGGCCACGGGCCGCTCCGACTACCCCAACCAGATCAACAACGTGCTGGCCTTCCCCGGCGTCTTCCGCGGCGCCCTCGACGTGCGCGCCCGCACGATCACCGAGAACATGAAGGTGGCCGCCGCCGACGCCCTGGCCGACGTGGTGGCCGACGACCTGACCCCCGACTACATCATCCCGAGCCCGTTCGACGCCCGGGTGGCGCCCGCGGTGACGGCCGCCGTCGCCGCCCAGGCCCAGATCGACGGGGTCAGCCGCATCTAGTCCCGCACGATCGCAGCGCCCGGCCGGAGCAATCCGGCCGGGCGCTTTCTGCAAGCCGTTCTTAAGCGACGTTTGAGAAGCTCGCGGAAACGTCGATCTTGGAGGACAGATGAAAGCCGTTCTGGTCAGCGCGGCGGCCGCCGCGATGCTTCTCGTCGCGACCACCCCGGCCTCCGCGGAAACCGCCACAGGCCTCAAGACCGTGTACGGCTGGGCGAAGATCTCCGGCAACTCCCACCTGATCCTGACCCCGTACAAGGCGTCGCTGGGCGAGATCGGGGAGAGCGGCCTGCTCGGCTGGTCACTGGACAAGAAGACCGGCAAGCCGATCCGGATCGCCTACACGGAAGGGCTGGACTACCGCCAGGTCAACAAGAAGTGCGGCAACCGGGCCGCCGGATACCCCCACGACAGCGCCACCAAGAAGGCCTACGGCAAGACCAAGTGCGACCCGATCCACCTCTGGCAGCGGCTCAAGAAGGGCCGCATGGCGGTGCGCGTGGTCTTCGACGACACCAAGCGCCCGATGGCCGTACGCGTCTGGGAGCTGAACCTGCCGTAGCCCGCCTCGTCTTTAGGAACTGCAGAAAACCTCTTTACTCTTCGTGCTATAAAGGGAGCGCTCTGTAAGGATGGCGGGCGCCGGCTCCCGGGCGAGGAGAGCTATGGAACGCGAGCCCAACCGACTGCTCC
This sequence comes from Nonomuraea sp. NPDC050540, assembly GCF_044457485.1. Taxonomy (NCBI): domain Bacteria; kingdom Bacillati; phylum Actinomycetota; class Actinomycetes; order Streptosporangiales; family Streptosporangiaceae; genus Nonomuraea; species Nonomuraea sp. NPDC050540. The sequence continues at coordinate 58,326 of NZ_JBITHA010000026.1, read as the reverse complement.
AGCGAGTCATCGTGGAGGCGGGCTTCTCACACAAGGGCCTTGCCCGGCGGCTGAACGATCTGGGAGCAGCGCGCGGCACCCCCGGCCTCAAGTACGACCACAGCTCCGTTCTGCGCTGGATCGGTGGTCAGCGGCCGAGGGAACCGGTTCCATGCCTTCTCGCGGAGATCTTCGCGCTCCGGCTCGGCAGGCCGGTGACCGCGGAAGAACTCGGCATGCCGGCCATGACCACACCCCTCGATCTCGGGCAGGAGTTCACGCACACCTGGCAGGAGGGGGTCGCTACCGTGACAGCACTGTGGCGCGCGGATGTGGAGAGGCGGAGGTTCCTGCTCGACTCGACGTTCGCGATCGGGGCGGGCTCGGTGGGGGCCCTGCGCTGGTTGGCGGCGCCGGCGGAGGGGAGGCCGACCGGCGGGGGAGGGCGCAGGGTCGGCAACGCGGACATCGCCGCGATTCACGAGGTGACCCGTTCGTTCGGGGAACTGGACAACCGATTCGGCAGCGGCCGCGTGCGCTCCTCGGTCGTGAAATATCTGGACACCGCCGTCTCGCCGCTCCTCAAGGACGGCTCCTACGGCGAAGCCACCGGCCGCCAGCTGGCCTCGGCAGCCGCCGAACTCACCCGCCTGGCCGGCTGGATGGCCTACGACCTCGAACAGCACGGCCTCGCCCAGCGCTACCTGATCCAGGCGCTGCGCCTGGCCCGCGGCGCCGCCGACCACGCCCTGGGCGGTGAGATCCTGGCCGGGATGGCCCACCAGGCCATCTACATGGGTCAGCACGGCCACGCACTCGACCTGGCCCGCGCCGCGCAGCTGTCGGCCGGGCGGGCGGGCGTACGGACGCTCCTGGCCTCCGCCCACGTCCTGGAGGCCCACGCCCACGCCGGACTCGGCGACGCCCGTGCCTGCGGCGTCTCGCTCAACGAGTCCGAGCAGGCCTTCGCCGCCCGCCGTACCGAGGAGGAGCCGGCGTGGCTCGGGTACTTCGACGAGGCGTATCTGGCGGCCAAGTTCGCCCACTGCTTCCGCGACCTCGGCGACGGCGAGCGCGCCGTCCGCCACGCGCGCCGCTCGCTGCAGATGGACGGCCGCTTCGTGCGCGGCCGCATGTTCAACCTCTCCCTGCTGTCGGCCGGGCTCCTGCAGGACGGCGAACTTGAGGAAGCCTGCGCCGCCGCGACCGACGCGCTGGTCCTGGGCGCCGAACTCCAGTCGGCCCGCTCCCGCTCCTACGCCGCCGACCTACGCCGCCGCCTCGAACCGCACCAGCAGGAGCGGGCCGTACAGGAACTCACGGAACGCACCCGCGACCTGGCCTCCGTCTGACGTCACATCCGGCGCCCGCGAATCGTCACTGCGGGTATGGACAGCAGTGATGACGAGGACAAGCTCTTGGCCGACGCCGTGCGGCTGGCCTTGCTGGACGTGCTGAAGACCCTGTCACCGGCCGAACGGCTCGCCTTCGTGCTGCATGCTCTGTTCGGCCTGCCGTACCAGGAGATCGCGGCCCTCTTGAACCGCTCACCGGCGGCGACGCGGCGGCTCGTCGACGACGCCCGCCGCCGCCTGGACGGCCACCTCTGAACACGCGAAAGCCCGCGGCATGGCCGCGGGCTTTCGTCGTGCCGCTCGCTAGTGCAGGATCTCGCCGTTCGGGCCCACGACGGACTTCGTCTCCGCGTAGGTCGCCTTGTTGTAGACGTCGGCGGTCTCGCTGTCGAAGTAGGCGGAGCTGATGAAGTCGATCCGCTGGTTGCCGTCCTGGTCGTGGAAGATGCTGGTCACGCCGTTCAGGTAGCCGGTGCGCTTGGCGTTGTTGTACCTGAGCAGCCAGGGCCCGCCGTCGGCACCGCCGGTCAGCGAGCACTTGAGCACCTGGTGCTCCTCCACCCTGAAGCTGTTGACCTGGTAGGTCTTGGTGCCCGTCTTGCCGTAGCAGAACTTGGGGGTGACGCCGGAGTACGGCTTGTCGCCGTCGGGGTGCGGGTCACCGGGGTAGCCGAAGGCGTAGACCGGCTGGCCCTTGGGCTGGTTCCACGCGAACCCCTGCCCGCCCACGACGTCCCCGAGCTTCCCGGTGTCCTTGGCGAGACCGATGATGTACTCGGCCACGAAGTACTTGCGGCTGGTGCCGGGCTTCACCCACTTCTGCGTGTAGAAGTGGGTGATGGTGTAGTTGCCGTACTTGTCGGTGCCGGGCTTGCCCGGACCCTTGTAGGCGTCGTGCACCGCCTTGGTGACCTGCTCCACCACGGGCTCGCCGAACTTGAAGCCCTGACCCTTGCCGATCTTGGCGTCGGTGTAGGTCTTCTCGTTGACCTCGACCTTCTCCAGCACCGCGCCGGGGAAGTCGGGACCGACCAGGTCGGCGGGCTTGTCCTCGCCCTCGGACCAGCAGTCGCCGAGGTTCAGCTTGCACTTGGCGAACTCTTCTGCGGTGATCTCGCGAGGTTTGATCCACTTGTCGCCGGCCCAGGCCTTGTACTGCTGCGCGGTGACCTTCTTCTCCTCGGTCAGCGTGAAGCCGTTGTGCACGGCCACGAAGGCGTAGTCGCCGTCGTAGTCGTCGTACACGTCGAGGTCATACGTGGTGAAGGCGTACGCGCCCGCGTAGACGCCCCAGGGGGCGTTGCCCTGGTAGTAGCCGGGTACGAAGACCCACTTGCGGTAGACGTCCTTGCCGTCCTCGTACACGCAGTGGCCGGCGGTCGCGACCAGGTTGCGGTGGCGCGACTGGATCGAGGTGGCCGAGCACCAGCGATAGTTGCCCTTGCGGTCGAGGAAGAAGACCTTGCCGATGCTGCGGGGCAGGTTGACGTTCTTCACCTTGGCACCGGGCTTGGACGAGGTGATCGGGGCGGTCATGCCGGGTTTGCCGTCGAACTTCTTGGCCTGGGTGGTCACCAGTTTCGGGACATCCTTGGCGTCCCAGTGGTACTGGGTGGCCTTCTTCAGCGCGGCGGCGTTGCCGTCCAGCCAGAAGAAGGCGTTGCTGTAGGCGTCGGCCGGCTTCGGAGCGAGCGGATCCTGGACCCAGCTGGGCTCGGCGGCGGCGGGGAAGGCGACGGCGGCAGCACTCAAACCGGCGACGGCGAGGGGGACGAACAGGCGCTTCACAGGGGGGCTCCACAGGAGTAACAAAGGGGATGTCAGGACCCTATCGACCCTTGCGCCCCTCTGATAAGGGATCTTCGCGGAAAATTCCTGAAGAATGCCGAAGGGCCCGGCACAAGCCGGGCCCTTCGGGTGATGCTGGGGCGAGTCAGAGTTTGGACCTCCGACTCAGGTGATCACGAGGTTACTTGGCAACCGCGGTGATCGGGCCGGACCACACGTTCGCAGCGGCGGAGTACACCGAGTGCGTCTCCTCGTCGAAGTACGGCGAGGACATGTAGTCCCAACGGTCGTTGCCGTCCGTGTCGTACAGAACGCTGGTCACGCCGTTGACGTAGCCCATGCGCTTGGCGTTGCTGTACTTGAGCAGCCACGGGGCGCCGTTGTAGCCGCCGGTGACGGCGCACTTCAGCGACACGTGCTCCTCGATCTTCAGGCTCGCGACCTTGGTGGCCTTGGGGCCGGTCTTGCCGTAGCACCACTTCGGCGTAACGCCGGAGTAGGGCTTCGAGCCGTCGGGGTGCTTCGAGTAGGGGTAACCGAAGGTGCGAACGACCTTGCCGGTGCCCTGGTTCCACGAGAAGCCCTGGCCACCGACGTTGTCACCGAGGCGACCGACATCCTTCAGCGCAGCGCTGAAGAGGTAGTAGTCGGTGCGGGTGTACTTGGTGGCCTTGCCCGCCTTGTACCACTGCTGCACGAAGTAGTGCGTGATGGTGGCGTTGGTGTTGCCGTCGACCGCGACAACGCCCGGGTAGTCCTTGGTGGGCGTGGGCAGCGCGTCGCCCGGCTTCCAGCTCGGCTTCTGCTTCTTGATGTAAGCAACAGCCTCGTCGTAGGTCACGTGCTCGACCACGGGCTCGCCGTACTTGAAGCCGTTGCCCTTGCCGACCTTGGCAGCGTCGTAGATGAACTTGCGAACCTCGACCTTGCCGACGACAGCGCCGGGGTAGTCGGGGCCGGAAGCCTCGTCAGAGCTGCCCTCTTCGACGTTGTAGTCGTCGGTCGTGGCGGGGTCGAGCTTGCCCTTCTTGTACTCCTCGGCGGTCACTTCGACGACCTTGGTGTCCTTGGACCCCGTGAAGGCGTCGTACTCCTTCTTTGTGACCTTCTTCGCGTCCGCCTGCACGCCGCCGATACCGTTGTAAACGGTGACGAAGGCGTAGTCGCGGTCGAAGTCCTCGTAGTTCGAGAAGTCGTAGTGGGTGAAGGCCTGCTTACCCACGTAGATGCCCCACGGAGTCTTGCCCTGGTAGTAACCGGGAACGAAGACCCACTTGGAGACGACTTCGCCGTTGTTCTTGTAGTCGTACGCGCAGTGGCCAGCGGTCGAGACCAGGTTGCGGTACTTGGCCTGGATCGAGGTACCGGAGCACCAGTAGAGGTTGCCGTCGCGACCCTCGAAGAAGACCTTACCGATGGACTTCGGCAGGTTCACGTTGTGGGACTTGACGGTGACCTTCTTCTCGGCACCGATCGGGGGGAGCTCGCCGGGCTTGGTGTTGCCGACGTAGCCGCCCTTCTCGACGATCTTCTTGACGTCCTTGTTGTCCCAGTAGTAGGCCGTGGCCTGCCGCAGGGCAGCGTTGTTGGACTTGGTCCAGAAGTTGAGAACCTCGGCCGCCTTGGCGTTCGACGCCGCGAGGGCGTCGGCGTCAATGTTCGGCTCGGCCTGGGCGGCACCGGCGAGGCCGGCGGCCAGAAGACCAGTGGCCAGGATGGCGCCACCGGCGGGGAGGAGGATGCGCTTCAAGGTAACTCCTTGCGCTGTCGTGGAACGCCTCTTGCGTCCCATGCGTCAGTAAAGGGATAGCCAGGAACATACAGCGCCGATCTTGAAAACAGGAACCCGCTTCGGGCGGAAAAGATGGGACAAGTCGGCCGTGATCGCTTCGTGATGTTTATGCAGCCGATGTGGCTGACCGGGCGAGAGGCCAGACCTGTGATGTTTTCGCAGATCAACAGATGCTTGTTGCTGGTGTGACGTGTGGGGTTGGGGTGTTGCCCTGATGGGCGGTTCGCCCCCAATGTGACGCAGATCACATCAAGTTCATGGCACCGTCTGCGGACCCCATGCGTCCAAACGGCTTCAACTTTCGGCGGGACAGCCGTGGGGCCCGGCGATTGCCGGGCCCCACGGGTTGTTCACGATCTACGAACAGCTAGTGCCGCTCGCGTTGCGTTACCTAGAACGCCTTGCCGGACCACACCTTGGCGGCGGCCTTGTAGACAGCCGCGGTCTCACCGTCGAAGTACGGCGAGGTGATGGTGTCGACGCGGTCGTTGCCGTTCTGGTCGGCGAACGTGCTCGTGACACCGTTCACGTAACCGATGCGCTTGGCGTTGCTGTACTTGAGGAGCCAGGGGCCACCGTCGGCGCCCTCGGTCATCGCGCACTTGAGCGCGACGTGCTCCTCGATCTTCTTGGCGGCCGAGGCGGCCAGCTTCGAAGAGGTCTTGCCGTAGCACCACTTCGGCGTGATGCCGGTGTAGTTCTTGTTGCCGTCGGGGTGCGGGGCGGCCGGGTAGCCGAACACACGGACGTACTTGCCCGTGGGCTGGTTCCAGGCGAAGCCCTGGCCGCCGACGTTGTCACCGAGGCGACCGGCGTCCTTGACGAAGCCCTCGATGATGTAGAACTCGGTCTTGTAGAACTTGGTCGCCTGGCCCGGCTTGTACCACTGCTGCACGTAGTAGTGCGTGATGGTCCAGTTGCCGCGCGCGTCCTGCTTGACCGTGGCCGGGTACTTGACCGGGTCCTTCTTCTGGTTCTCGACGTAGGCCTTGGCAGCCGGGTCGGTCACGATCTCGGTGACGGGCTCGCCGAACTTGAAGCCGTTGCCCTTGCCGATCTTCGCGTCCTTGTACTTGTCCGCGCTGACCTCGACCTTGGCGACCTCGGCGCCGGGGTAGTCGGGGCCGGTCGGCTCGGCGTCCGAGCCCTTCTTGACCCAGCAGGCCTCGATCGAGGTGGGGTCGAGCTTGCACTTGCGGAACTCCGCGCGAGTGATCTCGACGTCCTTGGCGTCCTTGACGCCCTGGTACTTGTCGAACTCGGCCTTGGAGACCTTCTTGGCGGTGCCGTTGCCGAGCTGGACGCCGTTGTAGACCGTGACGAACGCGTAGTCGCGGTCGTAGTCCTCGTAGGTGGAGAAGTCGTAGTGGGTGAAGGCCTGCTTACCCACGTAGATGCCCCACGGCGTCTTGCCCTGGTAGTAACCGGGGACGAAGACCCACTTGGACATGACGTCCTGGTTGTTCTTGACGTCGTACACGCAGTGGCCGGCCGTGGCGACCAGGTTGCGGTACTGCGACTGGATCGAGGTGGCCGAACACCACTTCTTCTCGCCCTTGCCGTTCACGAAGAACACCTTGCCGATGGTCTTCGGCAGGTTCACGTTCTGAACCTTGGCGGTGGTCTTCTTCTCGGCGCCGATCGGGGGCGTGGTGCCGGGCCGGCTGTCGGCGGTGTAACCGCCCTTCTGCTTCAGCTTCTCGACGTCTTTGCCGTCCCAGACGTTGGACTCCTTGGCGCCCTTGAGGGCGGCGCCGTTGTTGTCCGCCCAGAAAGCGGCGATGGCCTTAGCGGTGGCTGCGCTCTTCGCCATCGCGTCGGTGTCGACGTCGTTGGCGGCCGAGGCGGTGCCGGCCAGGCCGGCAGCCAGCAGGCCGGTTGCCAGAACGGCTCCACCGGCGGGGATGAGGATGCGCTTCAAGGGAACTGCTCCTTGGTCTGTCGTGGGTCGCAACATGCGTCCCATGCGTCAGTAAAGGGATAGCAAGGAACATACCCGTGTGATCTTTGCAGGTGGAAGCCGTTTCGCCCGGTCTGGTAGTCACCCTTACCGCCGTGACCGTGCTGTTATCTGTCAGATACAATTACCCGCGGTGATCGTTTGGGCATGTTTTCACTGGCCAATCGGGGGCATGTGGCGAACGGTGCAAATGAGCGGTAAGTGCCTCGACACTCCCCGTGGCCCGGTGAATGTGACATAGATCACAGGAACCAGATGGGGCCCTCACCCCGTCTAAGTCGCTCCGATCATGAGCGGGCACGGGTGCGCGGCGGTCCTATTCGGGCAGCAGACGACCGCCAGGGATGCGAACCGGCCGCCCGTGAGCCAGAAACCCCACTGGACGTCGACGCCGCCCGTGAGGGATTCGGTCGCGTTGGCCAGCCGTACGGCACGCCCGACGCGCTCTTCGTCGGCGGGCAGGAGCAGCTTGCGGCACGCCGCCGTGTACTCCCGGCCCAGCCAGCCCACCGCGTCGGCGGCGGACTCGAAGGTGGCGGCCACCTGGCGGCGCGGGCGCGCGAGCCAGTCGGCGGTGCGCACCGGAGGCAGCGGCGAGCTCGGGAACTCGGGCGTGCCGGTCCGGCGCTCCTCCTCCAGGCGCAGTTCCTCGCCGATCCCGGTCCACCGGTAGGCGTGAAAGTGGCCGGCCATGCTGGGAGATATGCCCAGAAACGCGGAAGGGGCCCGGCATCGAGCCGGGCCCCTTCACACGGTGGTCTTACTTGTAGAGCTCGCCGTTCGGGCCGACGACCTTGCCGGACCACACGTTCTTCGCGGCGTTGTAGACGTCAGCCGTCTCGCCGTCGAAGTACGGGGAGGTGATCCAGTCGATGCGGTCGTTGCCGTCCTGGTCGGCGAAGGTGCTGGTGACACCGTTCACGTAACCGAGACGCTTGGCGTTGCTGTAGTTCTTGAGCCAGGGGCCGCCGTCGTAACCGGGGGTCACGGCGCACTTGAGGCCCACGTGCTCCTCGATCTTCAGCCAGGAGGCGCCGACCTTCTTGCCGGTGGTCGGGCCGTAGCAGGTCTTCGGGGTCACGCCCGAGTAGACCTTGTTGCCGTCCGGGTGCGGCGCGTACGGGTAACCGAAGGCGCGCACCGGCTTGCCGCTCGGCTGGTTCCAGGAGATGCCCTGGCCGCCGACGTTGTCACCGAGGCGACCGGCGTCCACGAACTTCTTGCCGTTGTGGCCGATGCCGTTGTAGACGGTGACGAACGCGTAGTCGCGGTCGTAGTCCTCGTACGTCGTGAAGTCGTAGTGGGTGAAGGCCTGCTTGCCCACGTAGATGCCGAACGGCGCCTTGCCCTGGTAGTAGCCGGGGACGAAGACCCAGCGGTCCATGACGTCGCGGTTGCCGTCGGTGTCGTACACGCAGTGCGCGGCGGTGGAGACCACGTTGCGGTAGTTCGACTGGATCGAGGTGGCCGAGCACCAGCGGTACTTGCCGGACGCGTCCACGAAGAAGACCTTGCCGATGGTCTTCGGCAGGTTCACGTTCTGGGACTTGCCGGAGCCGGCGGACTGCGGCGCGGTCTGGCCGGGACGTCCGTCGGGGCTGTAGCCGCCCTTCTGGACGACCTTCTTCACGTCGGCGGCGTCCCAGGTGTAGGCCGTCGCGTTGCGCAGGGCTGCGTAGTTGGACCGCATCCAGAACGCGGCGACAGAGTAGGCCGCCTTGGTGTTGGTGGCCATCGGGTCCTTGGCGATGTCGTCGGCGGCCTGGGCGGTACCGGACAGGCCGGCAGCCACGAGACCGGTCGCCAGCAGAGCGCCACCGGCCGGGAGAAGGATTCGCTTCAAGGTAACTCCAGGTTGCGCTGGTATGGGCGCTCCAAGCGCGCCGAACTCAGCAAAAACGGACAGCCCGGAACCTACAGCGCTGACTCGTGTCATGTGAATTTTCGGTAGATCATGTCAACCGGTCCAACACGCGGTGTGATCGTTCCGAGACAGAAGGAGTGCCTGATCACAGAGTCGACCTATGGGGCCGATGTGACTTGCCTCACTTTTCGCTGCTGCCCTGTGCGTCGGCCTGCCGGTAGACGTCGGCGGTGGTGGCGATGAAGGGGGGCGCGGACACCGCGTCGTACGCCCCGCGGGCGTCGCGGTTCCAGGTCAGGCTGTTGACCCCGTTGAGGTAGCCGAGCTTGGTCGAGCTCTGGAACTTCCACAGCCAGGGGCCGCCGCTCGCGCCCGCGGTGAGGTTGCAGGGCTGGAGCAGGACGCCGTACTGCAGTTCCCGGCTCGGCGCGGTCGTCTTGCTGGTGCCGCCGGCGCAGGTCTCGAGCGTCTTGCCGTTGAAGGGGCGGGTGCCGTCGGGCTGGGCGCCCGCCGGGTATCCGAAGGCGTTGACGCGGTTGCTGTACCCCTTGGAGATCGCCAGGCCCTGGCCGCCGACGTTGTCCTGCAGCTTGCCGACGTCCTTCATGGAGTAGGTGCCGTCCTTCTGCTTCTCCCAGACGAAGCCGCGGTGGACGGTGACGAAGGCGTAGTCGAAGTCGTAGTCGCCCTTGACCCAGTCCTCGTGCAGGCTGAGCGAGGCGCCGACGTAGATGCCGTCAGGCGTGGTGCCGTCGGCCTGCGGGTTGGGGACGAAGATCCAGTTGTGCGCCTCGCCGGGCTGGCGTGGGTCGTAGGCGCAGTGTCCGGCCGTGGCGACGACGCTCTTGCTCTTGGACGCCACCGCGCTGGCCGAGCACCAGAACTCCTTGCTGCCGAACCGGAAGAAGACCTTGCCCATGGTCTTGGCGGCCGAGCCGCTCTTGGGCAGCGCGGGCGCGACGTCGCGGGGGCCCGTCTTCGCCTTCTTCGCGGTGGCGGAAGCGGCCTGTACGGCGGCGCCGGCCGACGACCCGGCGGCGGTCGAGGAGGCAGCGGGAGCGTTGCCCGCGGGCGTGGCCGGCGAGTAGCTGTCGGCCTTCTTGAGCCGGTCGGGCTGCCAGTACTCCGCGACCTTCTTCATGTCCGCGTCGGTCTTGGCCAGCGGGACCGTCATGACCTTGCTGGGCGCGGCGTTCGCGATCCCTGTCAGGGCAGGCACCATCAGCAGCGCGCCGAGGGCGGCGGCCGCGAGGGACCTGACCGGGGGGATCATGAAATGCCTTTCTTGGGGTCGTAAGGGAGGATTTTTCCAGATCGACTCACTCTATGGCAGCTCGGATGGAGATTCGTTATCTGATCAAGGTTGACGTGTGTCCCATAAAGCCCATGTGAGGCATGCGTCCCGCGCGTCGGTCGTTGGCCGCCGATGATCTGCGAGCAAGGCTGCCAGTATGCGACTCATGTGTCTCGCCGTCCTTTCATGTACGGCTATCGCCGCTGGTCCAGCCGCAAATCCCGCGGAACCACCGAAGAACGGATTCGTGCTCACCCACGGCGCCCGCCACGTCCTGCTCGTCTGCGACGGCAACCCCAGCGTGCACCCGCGCGCCACCGAGGCCTGCGCCGCGCTGACGGCCACCGCGGGCAACCCGGCGCGCATGCCGGTGGCGCAGGTGCTGTGCACGGAGGAGTACAGCCCGGTGAAGGTCACGGCCACCGGCGTCTGGGGGGAGCGGCTGATCAACCACACGGCGGTGTACGGCAACCGCTGCAGGATGAGCGCCGCCACGGGCCCGCTGTTCGCCTTCTGAAGGGCCTCGGAAACGGGGAAAGTCCCCGGGGAGGGCCCGGGGACTTTCAGCTCGCGTCAGACCGCTACAGGGGGAAGTTGCCTGTCCACCGGTTGGCGGCGGCCTTGTAGACCTTGTAGGTGTCGGCGTTGAAGTACGGCGACGAGATGTGGTCGTACCTGTCGTTGCCGTCGGTGTCCCACGCCACGCTGTTGACGCCGACCAGGTAGCCGGTGCGCGAGGCGCTCTTGTAGTTGTAGATGAACGGCCCGCCGCTGGCGCCGGCGGTGAAGGAGCACTTGAAGCCGATGTGCTCCTGCAGGTTGTACTTCGGCGCCGACGGCATCGGCTTGGTCTTGCCGTAGCACCACTTCATGGTGCGGCCGGTGAACGGCTTGTCGCCGTCGGGGTGCTCGCCGGCCGGGTAGCCGAAGGAGAAGACGTTCACCTTCGTGCTGCGGTTCCAGGCGAAGCCCTGGCCGCCGACGTTGTCACCGAGGCGGCCGACGTTCTTGACCGTCCACTGCCACTTGCCGTTGACCTTCTCCCACTTGACCTTGATGCCGTTGTAGACGTTGACGAACGCGTAGTCGAAGTCGTAGTCCTCCTTCACCACGAAGTCGTCGTGCGCGTTGAACGTCCTGGCGGCGTAGATCCCGTAGGGAGCCTTGCCCTCCCACGCGTTGTTGCCGTCCCAGTACGACGGGATGAAGATCCAGTTGTCGTAGAAGACGTCCTTCTTGGTGTCGTAGACGCAGTGCGCCGAGGTCGCCACCATGTTGCGGAACTTGCCCTGGACAGAGCTGGCCGAGCAGAAACGCCAGCTCTTCGGGTCGTTCGGGTTGGCGCCGGGCAGTGTGAAGAAGACGCGGCCGACCGTGTTGGGCAGGTTGACGTGCTTGCTCTTGGCGGTCTTCGTCTTCTCCTCGCCGATCGGCGGGACCGATCCGGGCGGACCGTCAGGGCTTTGGGTGCCGCCCTTGACGCCTCTGGACGAGATGTCCAGGGAGTCCTTCATGTCCGTGGCCAACCGGATGCGGTCGGGCGTCCAGAACTGGACTGCCTGGGTCGCGGGCGTCGTCGCGTTCTTGGAGACGACGTCCTTGGGTGCCTGAGTCGCCGAAGCGGTGCCGCTCATCATGCCGGCGGCCAGTCCGATGGCCACGAGGCCGGCGAGCGGAATCGCCATGCGCCTTGCTCGGGAATTCATGGAGCTCCTTCCAGTTCTCGGCGGCCCAGAGCGGGGTACGGCGCCCCGGTGGGCCAGGAAAACGCTGGGAACGCTAATGAATGGCGCGGGGCGAGTTCCAGGAAACGACGCGAAAAAGTCTGGGCCGGTTCCGTTCTGTTATAGAAATAGCAATTGGGCATGTATTCTCAATCGGTATTCGCGCAGGTCTCCAAGGCGCCCGGAATTCATTTTCCTCACAGATAACAGGGGCCACTTATATCCGTGCGCCGCCTGTGCTCACTCCGGTCAGAAACGTCACAGGCGAGCTGAACCGAATCTTGTTCTGGTTAGATGGGTGGCATGGATCCGCGCACCCCCTGCCTCGTCGGCGCCGCCCAGCTGACCGTCCGGACGCAGCCCGGACCGGAACCCCTCGACCTCTGGGAGCACGTGGCCAGGCAGGCCGCGCGCGACGCCGGTCTCGCGCCGTCGCGGCTCGACTCGATCGGGCTGGTCTACACCGATTCCTGGCAGTACGACGCGCCGCCGTACCGGCTGGCGGAACGGCTCGGCGCGGCGCCGCGCCACAGCGTCTACTCCAATGTCAGCGGTACGGCCCCGCAGATGCTCATCGGCGCCGCGGCGGGACGGATCGCGGCGGGGGAGCTGGACAGCGCTCTGGTGGCGGGGGCGGAGGCGCTGGCCACGCGCAGGTACGTGCGCAAGCTGGGCGAGCATGTGGCGTGGAGCCATCCGGCCGATCCGAAGCCGCCGTACGGGTGGGACCGGCCGCCGCATCCGGCGGAATTGGCGCACGAGTTGTTCCTTCCTGTCCACACTTATCCGATCCTGGAGACGGCGCACCGCTTTTCCCGAAATATGGCGATAAGTCGGGAAATGTCGGAGCGAGCGCGGTTCATGTCGCTTATGTCGGAGGTGGCGGCGGCCAATCCCCATGCCTGGCGGCGGGAGGCGTTTTCTCCGGAGGAGCTGGAGTCCGGGCGGTTCGTCGGCTGGCCGTACACCAGCAACACGGTCGCGACGCTGGAGGTCGACCAGGCCGCCGCCGTCATCCTGGTCAGCTCGGAGCTGGCCGACCGGCTGGCGATCCCGCTGGAGCGGCGCGTGTACCTGCGCGGCTGGGCCTACGCCGAGGACACCTGGGAGGTCGCCGCCCGTCCCTCGCTCGCCTCCTCCCCGGCGATCGCCAAGGCGGCCGAGGCCGCGTTCGCCCGCGCCGGGCTGGGTCTGGACGACATGGCCGCGCTCGACCTCTACAGCTGCTTCGCCATCGCCCTGCGGCAGGCCTGCGACGCGCTCAAGCTCGACCTCCTGGACCCGCGCGGCCTCACGGTCACCGGCGGCCTGCCGTACGCCGGCGGCCCCGCCAGCAACTACGTCCTGCACTCCACGGCCACCATGGCCGGGCTCCTGCGCTCACAGCGCGGCCACGGCCTGGTCACCGGCGTGGGCATGCACCTGACCAAGCACGCCTGCGCCGTCTGGTCCACCGAGCCCGGCGGCACGCTCGGCGACGCCGCCCCCGTGCACACCGCCACCCCCGTCCCCATCCAGGACCTTTACGAGGGCCCCGCGACGGTGGCCGGCTACACGGTCGCCCACGGCCGCGACGGCGCCCCCGAGCGCGCCATCCTGGTCGTCGACGTCCCGGGCGGCGTCTCCAGGGCCCACGCCGTCGTACGGCGGGCCGACCTGCTGGCCGACGCCGAGACCCGCGAACTGGTGGGCCGCCAGGTGCGCCTGCGCCCCGAGGGGCAGGCGAACGTAGCCGATTGGTGACAGGCCAACCCGATGCGCGACCGTAGCCGAGCGGCTACCCTTCGTGTGTTGACATTTTTATGTCACCCGCGAACGAGGGAGTCATGCGGAGGACCACGGTGCGCATCGACGAGACGCTCCTCAACGAGGCGAAGGCGTACGCAGCACGCAACGGACGCAGTCTCACCTCGGTCATGGAGGACGCCTTGCGGCAACTACTCAACCGCTCCACCGAGGCGGCCCAACGCCCACGGGTGGAGCTCCCGGTCTCCGGATCTCGTCTCCGGCACGGGATCGAGCTCACCCCCGAGTTCATCAAGGACCTGCTCGACCGGGAGGACGTCGAGCATCATGTCAAGGCGGTGGACGATGCTGCTGAGTGACGTCAACGTCCTCGTCAACGCCTTCCGCTTGGAGGCGAAGGAGCACCGGTCCTGCCGCGCGGTCATCGAAGAGCTGGTCAACGGCGATTCGGCCTACGCGGTCTCGGATCAGGTGATCAACGGCTTCCTCCGGATCCTCGCGAATCGGCCGCTCTATGAGAACCCGGCCACGATGGAGGAGATCCTCGCCTTCGCGGAGCTGGTCCGCAACCAGCCCCACGCGATCGTGGTCAGCCCGGGTGAGCGTCATTGGGAGATCTTCACCGTTTTGTGCAAGCGGATAGGCACGAACCACAAGCTCGTGCCCGACGCCTACCTGGCTGCGCTGGCGATTGAGCACGGTTGTGAATTTGTGACCTGTGACAAGGACTTTGCCCGGTTCGAGGGGTTGCGCTGGAGGTCGCCGCTCAACTGAACTGGGGCCGAGGGCGTAAGCCGCACTACTCCGCGAGGATCGCTGGTGGCGGATCAGTTCGACGTCATCGAGGCCGGCGAGAAGGGGCGTCGGCGGTGGATCGGCATCGTGGTGCTGGTCGCGGTACTCGCGGTGCCCGTCGTCGGCCTGCTGGCCAGCCGGGCGCCGGAGGCGGAGCCGCCCGCGCGGCCGACGGCCGACCCGATTCCGACGTTGACGACGCTCACGTCCGCACCCAATGTGCTGCATGCCCAGGCGCGTGCCAAGGGGGCCGACGAGGTCATTCAGGTGGTCTTTCCGCATGGGCTGCGGGCTGATGTGCGGTATCCGGCCGAGCTGGGGCTCGACGACCTCGGGTCGCGGCCGTTCGTGGGGCTGTGGATCGCCGGCGGGGAGTTCTCGCAGTACCGGCAGCTCGCGGCGCCCTACGGGGGTGACGTCGAGGTGACTCGGGGGGAGAAGCCGCTGCGGTCGTTCACCGGCAACGTCACGCTCTGGCCGCGCCCGCCGGGGCCGGGGCTGGTGGGGCAGGTGATGTTGTTCGCGTTCGGGCCGTGGCGGATGGCGATGTACGACCGGCCGACCGGGATGCGCTTCGAGCAGCGGATGGAGCTGGCCACGAGCCTCAAGGGAACGGTGACCAAGGACGGCTACCTGGTGCTGAAGTCGGCGGGGCGGATCCGGCTGGCCGCGCCGGGTGACGGGCGGCGTAGTGATCCGGTGGGGCCGCAGTTGCTGTTCGGCGGCGGGTCCAGCGACATGCTGGCCCTCGTGCCCACACCGGGCTGCGCGCTGCCGGAGGTGCCCAGCGCGATGGGCGCGCGCGGGCGCCACACCGAGTCGGTCTGCATGGGCGACTTCATGGTGGCCGCCTCGGGCTCCCGGGAGTTCGTGCGAACGGCGGTCAGCAAGATCCGCATCACCGTGAAGTAACCGGCCGGCGGTCTGTGGGAGCGACGCGAAACCGGTCCGTGAGGGTGCCGTGACTCCGGTCCGTGAGGGTGCCGTGACTCCGGTCTGTGAGGGTGCCGTGACTCCGGTCTGTGAGGGTGCTGCGGAACCAGTCTGTGAGAGCGCCGGGAAGCCAGCTTGTGAGAGTGCCGCGGAATCAGTCTGTGAGGGTGCCGCGAACCGGCGGTGGCGGGGATCAGGGTGGTCTTCGCGGCAGGAACGCAGCGGTGGGTCAGTGGGTGGCGCTGGTCAGGTGGCGGTGCGGGCGGGTGCGGGCGGCGCGGCGGGCCTGGTAGGCGAGGGGCATGTACCGCAACCGCTCGGGCAGCCGCGGCGTCACCATCGCCACCAGCCGCCCGATCCGCCGTAGCCGCCGCTCGTCGCGGGCCGTCCACCTCAGGCCGAGCGTCGCGCGGACGGCGGGCGGCAGCGTCCCCACGGTCACGAACGCGTTGAACCCCCCGGAAGCCACCCCCACCGGCATCCACAGCCGCCGCACCGCCGCGGGCAGCCGAGGCGGGGCGGGTGTGCCGCGCATGACCGCGAGCACGTCCAGCGCCGTGGGGTGCGCCTCCAGCCGGTGGGCGACCATGTCGTCGAAGTAGGCCCAGAAGGCCGGCATGTCCGGCGGCATCTCCCGCTCGGGCACCCGCAGGATCCGGGCGAGCCGCCGTGACTCGGCCAGCATCCGTTCCTCGTCCGCCGCCGAGTAGGGGGTGCCGAACACCCGGTTCAACGTCAGGAACCGCTCGAACAACGACCAGTGCACCCACGCCCACGCCTCGCCGTTGAGCGCGTGGTAGGCCCGGCCCCGCTCGTCCACGCCACTGATCGGCTCGTGGAGCTCGCGGAGGCGCCGGCCTTCCGCCAGGCCGTTCTGCCCGCCGTACACCCAGGTCTGGACGGAGGTGAGCGTGCGGTCCAGGCGGCCCCACGGGTCTTGTTTGAACGTGGAGTGCTCGGCGACGGCGGCGCCCACGGCGGGGTGCATGGTCTGCAGGATCAGCGCGCTGCCGGCGACCAGCAGGTTGCGGTACTCGCCCGCGGTGTCCCAGTGCATCGATCCCGGGCCGAAGGGCTCCACGTCCATGACGTCGCCTCCTGGGTGATACATCCTCTCTTTCGTTGTATCACCCAGAAGTCACCCGAGTAACCCATCACTTATCTAGAGGGTGAAGACGATCTTCCCGAAGATCTCGCCCTCGTGCATCGCGGAGAACCCGGCCGCCGCCTCGGCCAGCGGAAGCGTCCTGTCGATGACCGGGCGTACCCCGGTCTGCTCCAGGAAGACGGCCAGGCGCTGGAGCTGGTCTCTGGTGCCCATCGTGGAGCCGACCACGGACAGCTGCAGGAAGAAGACCCGGTTCAGGTCGGCGGGCGGGACCGCGCCGCTGGTGGCGCCGGAGACCACGATGCGGCCGCCCGGCCTGAGCGACTTCAGCGAGTGGTCCCAGGTGGCCTGGCCGACGGTCTCCATGACCGCGTCCACGCGCTCGGGCAGCCGCGCGCCGGGCTCGAAGACCCGGTCGGCGCCCAGTTCGAGGGCCCGCTCCCGCTTGTCCGCCGACCGGCTGGTGGCCCATACCCGGTAGCCGCCGGCCCGGCCGAGCGCGATCAGCGCCGTGGCCACGCCGCCGCCGGCGCCCTGCACCAGCACGGTCGCGCCCGGCTGCAGCCCGGCCTTGTCGAACAACATCCGGTAGGCGGTCAGCCACGCCGTGGGCAGGCAGGCCGCCTGCTCGAAGCTGAGCGCCGCCGGCTTGGGCACCAGGTTCCGCTTCGGGACGGCCACGCGCTCCGCGAAGGTGCCGTCGTAGGTCTCCGACAGCAGGGAGCGCTTGGGGTCGAGCGTCTCGTCGGCGCCCGAGCCGATCACCGAGTGGACGATGACCTCGTTGCCGTCCTCATCCAGGCCGGCGGCGTCGCAGCCGAGCACGATCGGCAGCCGGTCCTGGCGGATGCCGACGCCCTTCAGCGTCCACAGGTCGTGGTGGTTGAGCGCGGTGGCCTTGACCGTGACGGTCGTCCACCCGTCGGGCGTCTTGGGCTCGGCGTGCTCGCCGAGCCTCAGGCCGGCGAGCGGGTTGTCGGGATCGGTCTGTGCGGCGGTTGCGGCGAACATGGCCGCACCCTACTTCAGCCCGTCAGCCGAGCGTGTCGCGGATCTGCCGTGCGGCCGTGTCGAGGGTCTGGCGGACCTCCTCCAGGCGTTCGCGGGTGAGCTGGCTCTCCGACGCCTCCTCGCGCACCTGCCCCACGAAGTCGGCCAGCATGCCGCCGAGCTCGTTGTCCAGCTCGACCCGGTTGGGGGAGACGCCGCCGATCGTGGTCCAGATGTCGCCCCAGATGCGCCGCCACTCGTGCTTGAGCCGCTCGCTCTCGCCCTGCCACGAGCTCACGTTCTGGGTCCACTGGCGCTTCTGCTCCTCCTTGAGGCGCCGCATGTCGGCCTTCTGCCCGGTACGCACGTCCTTGGCCATCTTCGTCAGCTCCTCGCGGAGCGACTTGACGGTGTCGCGGACGTCCTCCTTGACCTCGCGGGCGATGTCGCGGACCGAGGCGGAGATCTCCTGCTCCAGGTCGGCCAGTTCGTCGAGGCGCTCGTCGAGCTCTTCGCGGCCCTTGTCGGTGATGGAGAAGACCTTCTTGCCGTCTACTACCTCGTGGGTGACCAGGCCCTCCTCCTCCAGGCGGGCCAGACGCGGGTAGATGGTGCCGGGGGAGGGCGAGTAGACGCCGAGGAAACGGTCCTGGAGGAGGCGGATCACCTCGTAGCCGTGACGGGGGCTCTCTTCCAGCAGCTTGAGCAGGTACAGGCGCAGGCGGCCGTGACCGAAGACGGGGCTCATTCCTTCTCTCCCTTGAGCAGCGCGACCTCGCCGGAGACGGTGGTCACCGTGAGCGAGGCCATGCCGCCGCCGAGCCGTCCCGACATCGACTGCGAGCCGGGCTTGCTTTGGTTGACGAGCCGGTCGAAGGTGCTGACGACGCGGCCGGAGGTCGAGCGGACGGCGACGTCGGCCTCGACGTTCTCCGGCAGCCTGACCAGGATGCCGCCCGAGACGCTGTTGAGCGTCACGTGGCCGGTGGGCCGCAGCGCCAGGTCGGCGGTGATGCGGCCGGACACGGTGTTGGCTTTCAGCCGTCGTGGTATCCCGTCGGCGACGGTGAGGTCACCGGAGATGCTCTTGAACGCCAGGTCGCCGGCCATCGCGCGGCTCTCGACGTCGCCGGAGACGGTGGTGGCGCTCACGTCGCCGCTCACGCCGTCGAGCACGATCTCGCCGGAGACGCTCCTGACCTGCGTCTGCCGCTCGAACCCGGCGACCACGGCGGGCGCGGAGACGACTCCCGCGTTGACCCTGCAGGTCTTCGGCACGGTGAGCGTCAGCACCGAGCGCCGCTTGTCGCGGCGCAGCCAGCCGAGCAGGCCGTCCCAGGTGAGGTCCTTGTAGGTGACGCTGAGCTCTTGGGCCTCCTCGTCATAGGTGACGATCAGCGGCGAGGCCGACTCGACCTCGGACACCTCCAGCACCGGCGGTCCGTCGCTGGCCAGCACGTTGAGCTTGCCCGCGACGATGCGCACGTCCAGCGCCGTCACGGGGCCGAACGTGAGCTCTTCGGGCCCGTCGATAGTCCACTGAGCCATGACCCCTCCGCGTTAGGTTTCCTCCATACACGATATGTCGCGTCAAGCCAAAACTCAAGATGTATCGCGTTTGCTCGCGAGGTCGCGCCTACTCGTCGTCGTCATCCAGCCGGGCCAGCCACGTGGCCAGACGCTCCACGGGCGTCTCGAACTCCGGGTTGAGATCGACGAACTCCTTCAGCCGCTCCCCGAGCCAGAGGATGCTGACCTCCTCCTCGCCACGGCGCTCGACGAGCTCCTCGATCCCCCGATCGGTGAAGTACATGGTGCTCCGTTCTAACAGAAAGCCCCCGCCGGAGCGGGGGCTTCCAGGTGGAATCGACTAGCCGAAGAGCTCGTGCACGATCTCCTCGAGCTCCTTGTCGTGAGCGGCGTGGGAGCCGGTCGCGGGGGAGCTGTTGGGGGTGCGCGAGACCCGGCGGAGGGCACGGCCGCCGAGCAGCTGCGGGTCCTCCGCCAGCTTCAGCGTGAGGTACGGCCACGGCCCCATGTTGACCGGCTCGTCCTGGGCCCAGAACAGCTCGGCCTGCCCGCCGTACCGGGAGAGCTCGGCGGTGAGCTCCTCGGCCGGGAACGGGTAGAGGCGCTCCAGACGGACGATCGCGACATCCTCGCGGCCTGCCGCGTCACGACCCGCCGCCAGGTCGTAGTAGAGCTTGCCGGAGGTCAGCACGACCTTGGTGACCTTCGACGGGTCGACGGTGGTGTCGCCGATGACCGGCTGGAAGGTGCCCGAGGTGAAGTCGGCCGCCTTCGAGGTCGCCTTCTTGTGCCGCAGCAGCGACTTGGGCGTGAAGACCACCATCGGCTTGTGCCGCCCGGACTCCACCTGCCACCTGAGGAGGTGGAAGTAGTTGGCCGGGGTGGTGGGCTGCACGACCGTCATGTTGTCCAGGGCGCAGACCTGCAGGAAGCGCTCGATCCGGGCGCTGGAGTGGTCGGGCCCCTGGCCCTCGTAGCCGTGCGGCAGCAGCAGGACGACGCCCGACTTCTGGCCCCACTTCTGCTCACCGGACGAGATGAACTCGTCGATGATCGTCTGTGCGCCGTTGACGAAGTCGCCGAACTGGGCCTCCCACGCCACGAGGGCGTCGGGGCGGACCACGCTGTAGCCGTACTCGAAGCCCAGCGCCGCGAACTCGCTGAGCAGCGAGTCGTAGACGTAGAACTTCGTGGTGCCGTGGTTGAAGGTCTTCAGCGGGGTATGGTCCTCGCCGGTCATCCTGTCGACCAGCACCGCGTGGCGCTGGGTGAAGGTGCCGCGGCGGGTGTCCTGGCCGACGAAGCGGACCGGGTGGCCGTCGATGAGCAGGGAGCCGATCGCCAGCGCCTCACCCATGGACCAGTCGATCGCGTCCTGCTCGACCATCTGGCCACGCCGCTGCAGCACCGGCGACAGGCGCGGGTGCACGGTGAAGCCCTCGGGCAGGTTGAGCTGAGTGTCGACGATGCGCTTGAGCGTCTCGTCGGTGATCGCCGTGGGCGTGTCCGTGTGCGACCACTTGATCACCTCGGTCGGCGGCACGCGCAGCTCGCCGGAGTCCTGACGCGGCTGCTTGGCCGCCTCGCGGACCTCGGTGAACGCCTGCTCCAGCTTGGCCTGGTAGTCGCGCAGCGCCGACTCGGCCTCTTCGACCGTGATGTCGCCGCGGCCGATCAGGGCCTCGGTGTAGAGCTTGCGCGTGGAGCGCTTGGCGTCGATGAGGTCGTACATCAGCGGCTGGGTGAAGGCGGGGTTGTCGCCCTCGTTGTGGCCGCGGCGGCGGTAGCAGATCAGGTCGATGACCACGTCCTTGCGGAACGCCTGACGGTACTCGTAGGCCAGCTGGCCCACGCGGACCACGGCCTCCGGGTCGTCGCCGTTGACGTGGAAGATCGGGGCCTGGATCATCCTGGCCACGTCGGTGGCGTACACGCTGCTTCGGGAGGAAGCGGGCGAGGTCGTGAAGCCGACCTGGTTGTTGACCACGATGTGGATCGAGCCGCCGGTGCGGTAGCCGCGCAGCTGCGACAGGTTGAGCGTCTCGGCCACGACGCCCTGGCCGGCGAAGGCCGCGTCGCCGTGGATGAGGACGGGCAGGACGGTGAAGCCCTCCTCGCCCCGCTCCAGGAGGTCCTGCTTGGCGCGTACGACGCCTTCGAGCACCGGGTCGACCGCCTCCAGGTGGGAGGGGTTGGCCACGACCGAGGCGGTGATGGTCTTGCCGCCGGGTGCGGTGAAGGTGCCGGAGGCGCCCAGGTGGTACTTCACGTCGCCGGAGCCGTGGGCGGTCCGCGGGTCGATGTTGCCCTCGAACTCGGTGAAGATCTGCCCGTAGGACTTGCCGACGATGTTGGCGAGCACGTTGAGCCGGCCGCGGTGGGCCATGCCGATGACGACCTCGTCGAGGTCCTGGTCGGCGGCGTCGCTGATCACCGAGTCGAGCAGCGGGATCAGGGACTCGCCGCCCTCCAGGGAGAAGCGCTTCTGGCCGACGAACTTCGTCTGCAGGAACGTCTCGAACGCCTCGGCGGTGTTGAGCCGGCCGAGGATGTTGAGCTGCTCCTCGCGGTCGGGCGAGGCGTGGGCCATCTCCACCCGCGCCTGTATCCAGGACCGTTCCTCCGGGCTCTGGATGTGCATGTACTCGATGCCGACGGTGCGGCAGTACGAATCGCGCAGCACGCCCAGGATCTCGCGCAGCTTCATCAGCGGGCGGCCGCCGAAACCGCCGGTCGCGAACTCGCGCTCCAGGTCCCACAGCGTCAGGCCGTGCGACTGGATGTCGAGGTCGGGGTGCTTGCGCTGCTTGTACTCCAGCGGGTCGGTCTCGGCCATGAGGTGGCCGCGTACCCGGTAGGCGTGGATCAGCTCGATCACCCGCGCCGACTTGGAGACGTCGTCGTCGTGGGAGGCGGAGATGTCCTGGACCCAGCGGACCGGCTCGTAGGGGATCCGCAGCGCCTCGAAGATCTCGTCGTAGAAGCCGTTCTCGCCCAGCAGCAACCGGTGGATCTGCCGCAGGAAGTCGCCCGACTGGGCGCCCTGGATGATCCGGTGGTCGTAGGTGCTGGTCAGCGTCATGACCTTGGAGACCGCCAGCCTCGACAGGGTGTCGGGGGCGGCGCCTTGGTACTCGGCCGGATACTCCATGGCGCCCACGCCGATGATCGTGCCCTGGCCGGGCATCAGGCGTGGCACGGAGTGGACGGTGCCGATCGTGCCGGGGTTGGTCAGCGAGATCGTGGTGCCGGCGAAGTCGTCGACGCCCAGCTTGTTGCCGCGCGCCTTGCGGACGATGTCCTCGTAGGCCATCCAGAACTGGCGGAAGTCCATGTCGTCGGCCGCCTTGATGGACGGCACGAGGAGCTGGCGCTCACCGTTGCTCTTCTGGACGTCGATGGCCAGACCGAAGTTCACGTGCTCCGGCTTGACCAGCGTCGGCTTGCCTTCGACCTCGGTGTAGGAGAAGTTCATCTCCGGCATGGCCTTCAGCGCCTTGACGATCGCGAATCCGATCAGGTGCGTGAAGGAGACCTTGCCGCCGCGTCCCCGCTTGAGGTGATTGTTGATCACGATGCGGTTGTCGATGAGCAACTTGGCCGGAATGGCCCGGACGCTCGTCGCCGTCGGTACCGACAGCGACAGGTCCATGTTGGCCGCCGTACGGGCCGCGGCGCCGCGCAACTTGACCTCTTCGGCGCCCTTGGGCACCGCAGCGGCCGGCTGCTTCGGCTTCTCGGCCGCGGGCGCCGGGGTGGCCGGCGCCTTGGCGGGAGCTGGTGCGGGGGCGGGCGCGGTTGTAGTGCCGTTCGCCGCCTCCCTGGCCGGGGTTCGGCCCGGTCCGTAGTCAGGGTTGTAGTCAGCGAAGAAGTTCCACCAGGCCTTGTCCACAGACTCGGGATCCTGGAGGTACTTCTGGTACAGCTCGTCGACAAGCCACTCGTTTTGCCCAAAGCTTGCCAGCGGGTTTGACCGCGACGACTCAGACGACACGGCGGAAATCGCCCTCTTCCGCAGATCGGCGTTGATGTTAGAGAACCGGTCCAAGGCTACTCGCACAGACCGGCAGAGCGCGCCGGAGAGACCACCGCGCCCCGCCTGATCCTCTCAGGAGAGTCCAAAGAGGTCACGTCCCCCTAGTCAATCCAGGTGGTGCAGCCAATATTACTGTTTGGTCTCAACAGGCTGACAGGAGGTTTAGTTCCCGGCGGAGATGACTCTGCTGGTGATCCGCACGCCGGGGGAGAGCTCGGTCACGAGTTCCGCCAGTTCCTCGCCGGCGACCTTGAGCTCCTCCAGCGTCATCGGCTCCAGGCGCTCCAGCAGGAACAGGCCGTTGACCGTCTCCTCGGTCAGCCGGGTGCGCGCCACCTGACGCCAGTTCCACCGCCGGCAGGTGACGCCGAGGTCGTCGCGCCAGATCACCTCGCCGGGTTCCGGCGTGCCGAGCGCCTCCTCCGACGCCTCGTCGCCGCTCGCCCTGATCAGCCGGGCGGGGCCCGCGTACCGGTCGAGGTCCTCGCCGCCGATCGGCAGCGCGTGGGTGACGCTCACGGAGTTGTAGGCGTCGACGATCCGGTTGATCTCCGGCAGCGGCAGCCTGCGGGTCAGCGCGTCGACGCTCGGGCGCGTGCGCTGGGGCTTGGCGCCGAACGCGCGGTAGGCGTCCTTCCAGGCGTCGATCTTCTCGGTCTGAACGGCCCGCGCCGAAGCCTCGGCCAGCCAGCCGCGCGCCCGCTCGTCCGTGGGCCCGTTCTTCATGCCGTGGGCCGTCATGACCAGGACCGCGAAGTCGGGACGGAGCTCGAAGATCGCCTCGTCCACCCGGATGTGCTCAATCATGCCTGGCAGCTTAGGCGGCCAATTCGCAAAAATCACTTTGCAAAATTGTCTTTGCGGATTACCGTCGAGGCATGGAAGAGGGATACCGGATCACCGATCCCGAAGTGCTCAAGGCGGTCGCGCACCCGCTGCGGGTCCGGATGCTGGGCATGCTGCGCGCCGACGGCCCCGCGACCGCCAGCCAGCTGGCCAGGCGGGTCGGCGAGAGCTCGGGATCGACCAGCTACCACCTGCGCGAGCTGGCCAAGTACGGCTTCATCGAGGAGGACCCCTCCGCGGACGGCAGAGAACGCCGCTGGCGCGCCCGCCACCACTACACGAGCTGGGACAACGTCCAGATGGGCGCCACCCCCCAGGGCCGCGAGGCCCTGAAGATCATGAAGATGCGCCAGGTGGAGGCGCTCGTCCGCGCCATCGAGCGCTTCGACGAGAGCGACTGGTCCATCGCGTGGGTCGAGGCGGGCGGCATGACCGACATCCTGGCCAGGCTTCCGCCCGCCGGGCTGCGCGAGTTCTTCGAGCGCTCCGACGCCCTGATCACCGAGCTGGAAGAGCGCTACGCCGACGACCCCGAGACCGTGCAGGCGCACGTGTTCCTCGCCGGATACCCCAGAAGGGAACTGGACGCGTGACTCCCTTAAGCGCGCGCCGCCGCTACGCCCTCGTCAGCTTCCTCACCTGGCTGCCGCCCGGACTGATGATGGCCCCGATGGTGCTGCTGATGACCGAGCGGGGGCTCAGCCTGCCGCAGGTCGGCCTGACCGTGACCGTCTTCTCCGTCGTGACGATCGCGCTGGAGCTGCCGACCGGCGGCCTGTCGGACGTCATCGGCCGGCGCACGGTCCTGGCCGCCTCGGCCGCCGTCAGCGTGCTCGCGATGGTGACGATGGCCTTCGCCACCACCCTCGGGGTGTTCCTGGCCGCCGCCGTGCTCAAGGGCGTGGCCAGAGCGCTCTCCAGCGGCCCCGCGGAGGCCTGGTACGTCGACACCCTCCACGCCGCCCAGGGCCCCGCCGCCGATCTGCGCCCGGGACTGGCCAGGGGCAACGCGATGGGCTCCGTGGCCCTGTGCGCCGGCATGCTGGCCGGCGGCGTCCTGCCGCTGGCCGTGCCGCCCGGCGCTCCCGTCCTCCCGCTCGCCGCGCCGGCGCTGGCCGCCGCGCTGGCCGCCGCCGTACTCCTCGTCGTGGTCCTGCTCGCCCTTCCGGAACCGCCGCACCCGCGCCGCTCGATCGGCGGCGTGCTGCGCGAGGTGCCGCTCACCGTGGCCGCCGGGCTGCGCCTGGCCACCGGCGGGCCGCAACTGCGCCGCCTCATGCTCTACGCGGTCGCCAACGGTGTCGCCCTCACCGCCGTCGAGCTGCTGACCCCCGGACGCCTGGCCGACCTCGCCGGTACGGCCGAGCGCGGCACCACCGCCTATGCCCTCGTGGCCGCCGTCGGCTTCGCGGGCAGCGCGGCGGGATCGTCGTTCGGACCGGCGCTGGCCAGGATCGCCGGCGGCAACGCCAGGGGCGCGAGCGCCGGCGTCGTGCTCGCGGCGCTGTCACTCGGCGCGCTGGCCGCCACCGCCGGGCTGGACGGGGCACCGGGCCTGGTGAGCGCCGGGATCGCCTATGTGCTGATGTTCACCGGGATCAGCGCCACCGGCCTCCTGGCCCAGACCATGACGCACAACGCGGTCACCGCCGCCGAACGCACCACCGTCACCTCGATCGGCTCCCTGTCGCTGCAGGCCGGCGGCGCGCTGTCCAACATGGCGCTGGGCCTGCTCGCCGCGGGCTCGGGAGTGGCCGCTGCCTGGGGCCTGGTGGCCTTCGTGCTGCTGCTGTCGAGCCTGCTGTTCGTCCGGCTGCCGGAGCGTGTGAGGGAGGCGGTGTGAACGCGACCTCCGCCGCCCGCCGGTACGCGCTGGTCAGCTTCCTGACCTGGCTGCCGGCCGGGCTGATGATCGCCCCGCTGGTCCTGCTCATGCTCGACCGGGGGCTGACGATCGTGCAGGTGGGCGTGGTCATGACCGTGTACTCACTGGTCATCGCCGTGCTCGAGCTGCCGACCGGCGGGCTCGCCGACGTGGTGGGGCGGCGGGCGGTGCTCGCGGTCGCCGCGGCCTGCACCGCCCTGTCACTGGGGCTGCTGGTGCCGGCCGACTCGTTCTGGGAGTTCGTGCTGGCCTGCGGGGTCCTCGGGGTGTCCAGGGCGCTGTCCAGCGGGCCCGCGGAGGCCTGGTACGTCGACACCCTGCACGCGATCGAGGGGCCCGAGGCGGATCTGCGTCCGGGGCTGGCGCGCGGGCACGTGATGGAGGACGTCGCGCTGGGCGTCGGCGTGCTGGCCGGCGGCTTCGTGCCGCTCCTGAATCCGCCGCTGGGTCTGCCCGCGCTGGCCGTGCCGCCGCTGGCCGGGGCCGTGGCGGCGCTGGTGTGGCTGGGTGTCGTGCTGGTGGCGCTGCCGGAGCCGCCCCATCCCCGGGTGCCCCTGGGCGAGGTGCTGCGCGGCGTGCCGCTCACCGTGGCCTCGGGGGTGCGCGTGGCGGTGCGTGACGGGGTGCTGCGGCGGCTCGTGCTGCTGTCGGCGGTGGTGGGGATGGCGCTGACCTGCGTCGAACTGCTGGTGCCCGGTCATCTGGCCGGGCTCACCGGCTCGGCCGAGTTCGGGGCCACCGCCTACGCGGTCGTGGCGGCGGTGGGGTTCGCGGGCGGCGCGCTCGGCAGCGGTCTGGCTCCCGCGCTCGCGAGAAGACTGGCCGGGCGGGAAGCCGTCGCGAGCGGCGACAAGGGAGGGGAAGCCGTCGTGAGCGGTGCCAGGGGTTCTGTGCGCGGGGCGGTCGCCGGGCTGGTGCTCTCGGGGCTCGCGCTGGCGGGCCTGGCCCTGTCCGCGCTGTTCGCCGGCGCGTCCGGGGTGGGCTCCGTCGTGCTTGCGGGGCTGCCGTACGCGGTGCTCTTCGCCGGGCTGGGCGCGTACGGCGTGCTGCGGGCGGAACTCGGCCATCACCGGGTCACCGCCGCGGAGCGGGCCACGATGGCCTCGGCCGGGTCGCTGGCCGGTTCCGGCGGCGCCGCGCTGGCCAACCTGACGCTGGCGCCCCTGGCCATGGGCCTGGGGACGTCGGCCGCCTGGTGGCTGGTGGCGGCGGTGGTACTGCTGTCGAGCCTGCTGTTCTTCCGCCTGCCGATCAAGGAGCGGACGGCGGCGTGAGCCGGTCACAGCCACCCGTGCCGCTTGGCCAGCTGGTAGGCCTCGGCGCGGGTGGCGGTGCCGAGCTTGGCGACGGCGGCGGCCAGGTAGTTGCGGACGGTGCCGTTGGACAGGTGCGTACGGCGGGCGATCACCGCGACCGGCGTGTCCAGTTCGGCCAGGCGCAGCACGTCCAGTTCGCGCGGGGTGAGCGGGCACTCGGGGGCGGTCAGGGCGTCGGCCGCCAGTTCGGGGTCCACGTAGCGGGCGCCGCCGTGTACGCGCCTGATGACGTCGGCCAGTGCGCCGCCGGGTGCGCCCTTGGGGAGGAAGCCGCTGGCTCCGGCGTCGAGGGCGCGCTTGAGGAGGGGCGGCCTGCCGTACCCGGTGAGGATGATCACTCGGCAGGACGGCAGCACGGCGGCCAGCTCGGCGCTGACCTCGAGCCCGCCGAGGGCGGGCATCTCCAGGTCGACCACGGCCACGTCGGGGCGGTGGGACAGCGCGGCCTGGACGGCGGCGCGGCCGTCGGGGGCCTGCGCGACCACCTCCAGGTCGGGTTCCAGCCCCAGCAGCGCGGCCAGCGCCGTGCGGATGAGCTCCTCGTCGTCGGCGAGCAGGACCTTGATCACCTGAGGGTCGCCTCCAGGGTGAACACGCCGCCTTCGAGGCGGGTGTGGAGTGTGCCGCCGGACTCGGCCAGCCGGTCGGCCAGGCCCCGCAGACCGGACGAATGGGGGTCGGCCGGGCGCTCGGCGGCGCCGTCGTTGGCCACGGTGACGCCGTCGGGGCCGACCTCGATGGTGCACCAGGTGGCCTTGCTGTGGCGCAGGACGTTCGTGCCGGCCTCGCGCACGACGGGCGCGAGGCGGGCCGCGACGTCCTGCGGGAGGTCCTGCTCGGGCAGGGTCGCGGTGCAGCGCACGCCCGAGGAGCGGAGCACCTGCTCGATCGCGGTGATCTGCGCGCGCAGATCGACCTCCCGATACCCGTGTACGGCCCGCCGCAGGTCGCTCAGCGCCGCGGCGGCCAGCCTGCGCAGGTCCGCGGCCTCCTCGGCGGCGCGGCCGGGATCGCGCTCGGCCAGTTCCGCCTTGAGCGCGATGACCGACAGGTCGTGCCCGAGCAGGTCGTGCACGTCGCGGGCGAAGCGCAGGCGTTCCTCGGCGGCGGCCAGCTTGACCTGCGCCTTCCTGCCCTCGTCGGCCTCGACGAGCAGCGTCCACAGCCACAGGTGCAGGCCGCTGGCGGCCACGAGGCAGAGCCCGATCCCGACGGTGATCGTGAAGTAGCCGATGTCGCCGTGCCACCAGGTCAGCAGCGCGGCGGCGACGAGCGTCGCGGCGACGGTGGTGACGGCGACCGACCGGCGGCCGAGCACCGGCGCGGTCGCCAGGATCGAGGCGCCGATCCAGGCCCACGACTCCCACCGGCCCGCTTCGGGCGTGGCGGCGAGGGGCCCGACCAGCGGGACGGAGGCGAGAGCGGTCACGCCGAAGGTCTGGGCGAGCCGGTGCTGGATGTTCCTGGAGATGCCGGGCGTGACGGTCGCGTACAGCAGAGCGGCCTGCGCGGCGGCGAAGAGCAGTGTGCCCGTGGCGCCGAGCACCGCGCGGACCGGATCGGGCTCTCTGAACACCCCGATGCCCGGCAGGATCAGGCTGGACATCACCGCCATGCTGAGCGTCGCCAGGGTGGCGAGCCGCGCGCGGCGCAGGCGTACGTGCACGGGCGTGATTCTAGGCGCGGTTGTCATGCTTCAACGGTCGGGCCGGGCGCGCGCAAAGGGCAGATGCGGAGCGCATGATGCCGCCATTAGAATATGATTCTGTAACAATGGGTGAATGGCTAAGTTTGTGGTGACCCCCGCCAACGAGGAACAGCGCGCCGCCTGGCAGAGCAGAGTGGCGATGCCGGAGGTCGAGCGGGTCCGGCCCGGATTGTGGTCGATCCCGGTGCCGATCCCGATCAATCCCCTGCGATACGTGCTGGTCTACGCGTTGGAGCTGCCCGGCGGGGTGGTGATCGTCGACGCGGGCTGGAACACCGACGAGGCCTACCGGGCGCTCTGCGACGGGCTGTCGGTGGCGGGCTACTCGATCACCGACGTCAAGGGCGTGCTGGTCACCCACATCCACCCCGACCACTACGGCCTGGCCGGCCGCGTGCGCGAGAGCAGCGGCGCCTGGATCGCCCTGCACCCGGCCGACGCGAACCTTCTGCACGACCGCTACGACGACGGCGCCATCGACGCGCTGGTGGAGAAGGAACGCCGCATCCTCGTACGCTCCGGCGTGCCCCGGCTGACCCTCGACGAGCTGGCCGGAGCGTCGATGATGATCAGGCACATGGTCTCCATGGCCAAGCCCGACCGCCTGGTGGAGGACGGCGAAGCGCTCGGCCTGCCCGGCTGGGACCTGCGGGCGATCTGGACGCCCGGACATTCGCCCGGCCACCTGTGCTTCGTCTCGCCCGAGCGCCGGATCCTGTTCTCCGGCGACCACGTGCTCGCCAAGATCACCCCGATCGTCGCCGTGCACCCGCAGTCGGGGCCGAATCCACTGGCCGACTACCTCGACTCGCTGACCGCCGTGCGCAAGTGGGACGTGGACGAGGTGCTGCCCGCCCACGAGTACCGCTTCCTCGAACTGGCCGAGCGCGTGGACCACGTGATGCTCCACCACGAGGAGCGGCTGGCCGAGATCGAGGCCGTGGCCGCCGACGTGGCCTCGGGGATCTCCTGCTGGGACATCGCCACGCGGCTCACGTGGTCGCGGCCGTGGGAGACGATCCCGCCGTTCATGCGCCGCTCGGCCAACAACGAGACGCTGGCGCACCTGGTGTGGCTGGAGTCGCGCGGACGGCTGCGCCGTATCGCGGGTGACGTGGACCTCTGGGTGCCCGCCTGATATTTCATGTATATCAAGTAGGGAATGTTGACTACGTCGAATCTCCCGCGTAGCGTCGTCGTCATGAGCCCGGATTTGACCCGGCGCGCGCATGTCGACTTCTGCCGCGTCGTCAGCGCCCAGTGTCAGTGATCACGATCTTTCGCTCCCTGACCCTCGATCGCCTCGGGAGGGCGCTCGATGAAGATCCAGATCAACCATGTGACCAAACACTTCGGCTCTCTCACCGTCCTGTCGGACATCACCTTTGACGTACGGCAGGGCGAGTTCCTGACCATCGCCGGCCCCGGCGGATGCGGCAAGTCGACCCTCCTCGACCTGATCGGCGGCCTGCTCAAGCCGAGCGCCGGCGAGATTCTCCTCGACGGCGCGCCGCCGGCCGGCACCGGGTTCGACCGCGGCGTCGTGCTCCAGCAGCACGCGCTGTTCCCCTGGCGCACCGCGCTGGGCAACGTGGAGTTCGGGCTGGAGGCCACGGCCGTGCCGCGCGGCGAGCGGGCCGGTCTGGCGCGTCATTACCTCGGCCTGGTCGGGCTCGGCGCCCTCGGCGACCGCTACCCGCACGAACTGACCGCCGGCACGCGCCAGCGCGTGGCCATCGCCAGGAGCCTCGCCTACGACCCCGACGTGCTGCTCATGGACGAGCCGTTCGCGGCGCTCGACACCCGGACTCGTTCCTCGCTGCGCGAGGACCTGCTGTCGGTCTGGGAGAAGACCGGCAAGACCATGGTTCTCGCCACCCGGTCCCTGGACGAGGCCGCCTACCTGGGCCGGCGGGTCGCCATCCTGACCTCGTCGCCGGGCCGCGTCCTGTCCCTTCACGACACGCAGCCCCTCCGCGAGGGGGCGGGCTCCCTTGCCTAGGCCGTCGCCGGTCGCCCCCGGCCTCGCCACCTCTTCTCTCGACGACGACGGCCCCATCGCGCCCGGCGTCCCCGCTTCCGCCGCGCTCGGGGCGGCGGAACCGGCGAACGCCGGCGCGAGCACCACGTGGAGGACCCCTTGAGCATGCATCTGAACGCCTTTCTCATGGGCGTCGGCCATCACGAGGCCGCCTGGCGGCACCCGCTGACCGACCCCGGCCGCATCACCGACATCCGCCACTACGAGGAACTGGCCAGGATCGCCGAACGCGGCAAGCTCGACTCGCTGTTCCTGGCCGACGGGCTGGCGTTGTGGGGCGACGTGCGGCACAACGCGCTCGGCGGGCTGGAGCCGCTGACCCTGCTGTCGGCGCTGGCCACGGTGACCGAGCACATCGGGTTGATCGCGACCGTGTCGACGACGTACAACGAGCCGTTCCACGTGGCGCGCAAGTTCGCCTCGCTGGACCACATCAGCGGCGGCCGGGCCGGTTGGAACATCGTGACCTCCGCGGGGGAGGCCGAGGCCAGGAACTTCGGCATCGAGCGGCCCGCGCACAGCGTGCGGTACCACCGGGCGGAGGAGTTCCTGGAGGTGGCCGACGCCCTGTGGAGCAGCTGGGCCGAGGGCGCCGTGATCAATGACCGGGCAAACGGGATTTACGCCGATAAATCAAGCATTGGGCCGATTAATCACTCTGGAACGCACTTCACCGTCCAAGGGCCGCTGAACGTCCAGCGCTCGCCCCAGGGACGGCCGCTGCTGGTGCAGGCGGGCTCGTCGGAGGACGGCAAGGAGTTCGCCGCCAGGTTCGCCGAAGCGGTCTTCACCGCCCAGCAGACCCTGGAAGACGCCCAGGAGTTCTACGCGGACCTGAAGGGGCGGCTGCCCGCCTATGGGCGCACGCCGTACCAGCTGAAGATTCTTCCCGGCATCTCGCCCATCATCGGCTCGACCGAGCGTGAGGCGCTGCAGCGGGAGAAGGAGCTCGAAGACCTCATCACTCCCGCGTACGGCCTGCGCCAGCTCTCCAACATCTTCGGCGCCGACCTGACCGGCCACCCCCTCGACGGGCCGCTGCCGGAACTGCCGCCCAACCCCGACGGCCAGCAGAGCCGCATCAAGCTCGTGCGCGACCTGGCCGACCGGGAGGGGCTCACGCTGCGCGGCATCATCAGCCGCCTGGCCGGAGGACGCGGTCACCGGGTGGTCGTCGGCACCCCCGAGCAGATCGCCGACCAGCTTCAGGAGTGGTACCAGAACGGCGCCGCCGACGGCTTCAACATCATGCCCCCGTACCTGCCCGCCGGGCTGGCCGACTTCGTCGACCTGGTCGTGCCCGAGTTGCAGGTGCGCGGGTTGTTCCGTACCGAATACGACGGGCGCACGCTGCGCGAGCGCTACGGCCTGTCCCTGGCGGAGGTCTCATGAGCATCGTGACGGTCGTCGGCAACCCAAGGGCCGGTTCCAGGACGTACGGCGCGGCGGTGGCGGCCGCCGCCGCGATCGCGGACCGGCTGGGCGGATCTGGCGGGTTCGGCGGGTTCGGCGGCGGGGCTTCGGAGTTCGGCGGCGGGGACGGGCACCAGGCCGAGGTGGTGGACCTGTCCGCGCTGGCGCCCGTGATCCTGGACCCGGGCCCGCACGCGGCCCTGGAGGTCGCACTCGAACTCGTGGCCTCCGCCTCCGTCGTCGTCTTCGCCAGCCCGACCTACAAGGCCACCTACACCGGCCTGCTCAAGGCGTTCGTCGACCGGTTCCCGCCGGACGCGCTGGCCGGCAAGACCGCGCTGCCCGTCCTCGTCATGGGCGACCCGCGGCACGCGCTGGCGGTCGAGACCCACTTCCGTCCGCTCCTGGTCGAGCTGGGCGCGCACGTGCCCACCCCCGGGCTTGCCCTCCTGGAGTCCGAACTGCCCGGCGAGGACGTCATCGCGCGCTGGGCCGACCGGGTGGGGCCGCAGATCGTGACAAGACAGGAGGCGCTCAGATGACGGCCCACGCGTACGAGCCCGGTTATGGCGTGGACGTCGACGGGTTCCGTACCGCGCTGGCCCAGCACGCGGCGGGGGTCGTGATCGTCACCGCCCGCCCGGAGGGCGTCCCGGTCGGCCTGACCGCGACGTCGTTCTCCTCCGTCAGCCTCGAACCGCCGCTGGTCTCCTTCTACGTCGACCGTTCCTCCACCACCTGGCCGTGGCTGCGGCTGGCCGACCACTTCGCCGTCAATGTCCTGGCCGGCAACCAGCACGACCTGGCCACCCGCTTCGCCCGCCGCGGCATCGACCGCTTCGCCGGGCCGACCCGCTGGCACCCCGGGCCCTTCGAGACGCCGTTGCTGGACGACGTGGCCGCCCACCTGATCTGCGTGCCGCACACGACCGTGGACATCGGCGACCACACGCTGGTGGTGGGGTTGGTGGTGGAGTGCGCGGCCGGGGTCAACCGGCCCCTCCTGTACCACCGCGGCCGCTACGGCCGTTTCCTCCCGCACTAAGGGACTCCGCCCGAGGGCCGGGCGGGCTGAGGGGGCCCGGACGAAGGCTGGCGGCCCGGCCCCCTCAGCACTTCACCACCTCAGACCCGGGGCTGTCCGGGCTTGGACGGCCTTTCGGACCCGGCCGGCCCGGGACCCGGACAGCGCCGGGCCTGAGGAACCCCATGCCCCGACTTTTGGGGGCAGGGCCGGCGCAGACCTGGGTCTGGGAGGCACCCAGGTCTGCGCCGCCCGATGGCCGTGCCACGCGGACCGGACAACCACGAAACCCGAACACCCCAGGGCGTCGAGCGGGCCCGAGCCTCGTGCGGCGCAGGGGGCGGATGGGCTGGGGAGCCGGGTGGAGCAGGGAGCCGGGGCGAGGCGGGTGGGGTCAGGCGAGGCGGGCGAGGCCGCGGGCGGTGGGGAGGGGGAGGTCGAGGAGGGTGCGGATGCCGGGCTTGGCTGACACCACGGCGGGGATGGAGTTGACGGCGTGGGAGGCGGCCGCGGCCAGGCCGTGGGAGACCTCCTCCACCGACACCGTCATCTGCGGCACCCCCTCGATGTGGATCGAGAACCCGGGATCGGGCCAGCGCCGTACCTTGGCGGCGTCGGCCTTGTAGACCACTTCGATGGTCATGAAGGGCCGCCCGCGTACCAGACCGCTGAAGACCCAGCGCGAGGCGCAGACGGTGCCCTCGCTCACCAGCCCGGCGGCGATCTCGAACTCCTCCGTCGCCAGCTCGAACTCGTCGCTCTCCTCCACCTCGTCCAGTTGGACGCCGAGCGCGTCGGCCACGAGCTGGGCGCTCTCGGCGAACAGCGAGCGCTGGAAGGCCCGGTACGGCCGGACCGCGGCGATGTAGTCCTTGGCCGATCGTGTGAACCCGACCAGGTCGACGACGATCTGCCGGGACGGGTGGCCGCGGAAGTCGGACGACTCGCGCACGTAGATGTGGTCGACCCTGGACGAGAGTCCGCTCAGCGCCAGGGGCAGGAAGTCGCTCATGAAGCCGGGGTTCACGCCGGTGCCGTGGAGCGAGGTGCCGCCTTCCGCGCAGGCGGTCTCGATGCGGTGGACCACGCCGGGGCCGTAGGACTTGGGGTAGACGAAGCCGGTCGTGGTGATGACGTTCTTGCCGGAGGCCAGCAGGGCGCAGATCGTCTCCAGGTCGGCGGCCTGGTCGGCGCCGAAGTACGAGGCGGGCAGCGGCATGTGCAGGACGCAGTCGGCGTCGGTGGCCAGGATGCGTTCGACGTCGTCGGTGCAGGTGACGCCGGTGCGGGGGAGCGCGACGAGGTCTCCGGCATCCTTGCCGGTCTTGTCGGGGTCGTAGACGAGCACACCCGCCAGCTCTAACTCTGGTCTGCTGAGCACGCTTCGCAGCGCGTAGCGACCAACAGCGCCGGTGGCCCATTGGACCACGCGGATTGCGGGCATGGAGAGCCTCCAAGCCGGATGGAGGGCGGGCGCAGAGCCCAGAACTCTAGCAGAAAAAGACCTGTCTGATCACTATCCGCGACGATCAACCCTCCGTGATCGCCGGCACCCCTTCTCCGGAAGGAGGGGGCGGGTACTAGAATGTTGTTCTCTTTAACCGAGGTCGACGAGGTGGAGGTTCGATGCTTCGGTTCGATGACAGGGTCGCGATCATCACGGGGGCCGGACACGGTCTGGGCAGGTCACACGCGCTGCTGCTGGCGGAGCGGGGCGCGAAGGTGGTGGTCAACGACCTCGGCGGAGCACTGGACGGCACCGGGGCCTCGACCGGGCCCGCCGCGGACGTGGTCGAGCTCATCCAGAAGAACGGCGGGCAGGCCGTCGCCAGCACCGACAACGTGGCCACGCCGGAGGGCGCCCAGGCGATCGTGCGCACGGCGGTCGAGGCGTTCGGCGGCGTGGACGTCGTCGTCAACAACGCGGGCATCCTGCGTGACAAGTCGTTCGGGAAGATGACGGTGGAGGAGTTCGACGGCGTGCTGGCCGTGCACGTACGCGGCTCCTACCTGGTCAGCCAGGCGGCGTACCCCTATATGAAGGAGGCCGGATACGGCCGCGTCGTCAACACCTCCTCGCCGGCCGGGCTGTTCGGCAACTTCGGGCAGGCCAACTACTCCACCGCGAAGATGGGCCTGGTCGGCCTGACCAAGACGCTCGGGATCGAGGGCGCGCGCAACGGCATCAAGGCCAACGCCATCGCCCCGATCGCCTGGACCCGCATGACCGAGGCGCTGCTGCCGGCCGAGTTCGAGGCGAAGTTCACGCCGGAGCGGGTGAGCGCGCTGGTCGCCTACCTGGCCCACGACTCGTGCGAGGCGTCGGGCGAGGTGTTCAGCGTGGGCGGCGGCCGGGTGGCGCGCGTGTTCGTGGCCGAGGGTCCCGGCTGGAAGTCCGACGACCTCTCGCCCGAGGCGATCGCCGACAACTGGGCGGCGGTGATGACGGAGCAGCCGTACGTGCTGACGGCGGGCGACTCCATGAAGGCCATGCTCTGAGAAGCGAAGATCCCCAGCGGGCCTCCCCGGCGGGGGCCCGCTTTCCATGTCCCGGGGCCGAAGGATGTTCCGTTAGAAGCCGGTGATTCGAGGAAGAAATAATCGCGGCAGTTACGGTCACGACTCGCCTGCTCGCGAAGGGTACCCATGGAGCCTCCCTCCCGGCTGCGCTCGTTAGGGATCGCCGCCTTGTCGCCGCTGGTGCTGTGCGGCTTCGCGCTGGCGCCGGGGATCGTGGGGATGGTCGTCGTCGGCGTGCTCAGGGTGCTGCCGTCGGGCTCCGACATGCTGGCGGTGTGGCTGGGCTGCCTGGCCGCCGTGATCGGGCTGCACGCGTGGGCGGTGCTGGCGACGTTGCGCCGGCGCAGGACGCCCTGGCTGCCGCTGGCCGGGCAGGTGGCGCTGACGGTGACTCCGCTCCTCTACTGGACGGGGTGGGCACCGGTCACCGTACTGCTGACCGGGACGCTGCTGGTGGTGGCCGAGAGGAAACGGTCCTGGACGCTGGTGGTCGTGGCGCTGGGGTGCGGGCCGGTGATGCTGAGCGTGGTCGACCAGCCGTGGCTGCTCGCGGCGCCGGTGGTGGGGTTCGCCGAGTACGCGGTGGTCAGCCTGACCGTGCGGGCGCACTCGCTGCGGGCCGTACTGACCGACCAGGTCTGTCGCGCGGTCGAGGACGAGCGGCACCGGCTGACCCGTGACCTGCACGACCTCGTGGGCCACCGGCTGACGCTGCTGATCCTGCGGATCGAGCTGGCGCAGCGGCAACTGGAGAAGAACAGCGAGCGGGGGCGCGAGGAACTGGACGAGGCGCTGGAGCTCGTGCGCGGGGTGACCGAGGACGTGCGCTCGGTGGCGCACCTGGGCCGCAGCTACTCCCTGGAGACCGAGCTGAGCTCGGCCCGCTCGGTGCTGGAGTCGGCAGGGCTGAGCTGCCACGTCCACGTCGCCTGCGGCGGGCTCCCGCAGTCGGCCATCCAGGTGCTGACCTACGTCCTGCGCGAGGGCGTGACCAACATCCTGCGGCACACGACCGCCCGTGAATGCTCGATCCAGGTTCTGGAGGAGGGCGGCATGGTGTTGCTGTCGATACTCAACGACGGCGCCAAGAAGCCGCGCCACCAGCCGGGCCAGGGGCTGCGGAACCTGAGGGAGCGGGTCGTCGAGTACGGCGGCTGGTTCGAGGCCAGGGCCATGCACCACGGCCGATTTAGAATGTCAGTATATATTCCGGGGAATTCCAACTAATCGCCTGTGAAACCTTCACAAATGGCTGTGTGGTCTTCCTACCTGCTGATGATTCGTGTAACTAGACGAATAGCCCCGTCAGCTCGCATTCTCTAGAGGTGTTCCCACCAGGGAGGCGGGCTTGATGGAGCAGTACGAGATGTATTGTCTGGCGGATCCAGTCTTTTATGACGTGCTGGACGAGCGGAAGTCGCCGGACGCTCTTTTCCCCGTCGCCCGCCGCCCGGTGCCCGACGGCTGGACCCATCACCCCACCGACACCTGGATGTACTACGCGCCGGTCAACGAGGAGCCGTTGCCGGCCCAGGGATGGAAGATCCACGTCTCCGCCCGGGTGGACGACGCCGAGAAGGCGCTCTCCGCCGTCTGGGACTACTGCGTGCCCCGCGGCGTGGCCTTCAAGTTTCTGCGCGGCCTGCCGGTGCTGGTGATGCTCGGCTCCAAGGCCGCGTCCCGCGCCTCCAGCGGCAAGCTCGTCACCATCTACCCGCGTGACGAGGCCCAGCTCGAACTCGTGCTCAAGGAGCTCAACGAGCTGCTGCGCGGGGTCAAGGGCCCCTACATCCTGAGCGACCTGCGCTACGGCGACGGCCCCCTGTTCGTCCGGTACGGCGGCTTCGCCGAGCGCCACTGCCTGTCCGAGAGCGGCGAGCGTGTGCTGGCCGTCGAGGACGGCGAGGGAAACCTGGTGCCGGACGTGCGGAACGCGGTGTTCTCCGTGCCGCCCTGGACGAGCCTGCCCGACTTCCTCCAGCCCCACCTGGACGTCAGGAACGCGGTCAAGCTGGACGGCCTGCCGTACAAGGTGGAGAGTGTCCTGCACTTCTCCAACGGCGGCGGCGTCTACCTCGCCGCGGACCTGCGGACCGGCGCGCGCGTCGTGCTCAAGGAGGCCAGGCCGCACGCAGGGCTCGACGCGGCCGGACGGGACGCGGTGGCGCGGCTCGGGCACGAGCGCGACATGCTGGCGCGGCTGGCCGGCCTGGACGCCTCGCCCGCGCTCATCGACCACTTCGAGCTGGGCGAGCACCACTTCCTCGTGCAGGAGTTCGTGGAGGCCACGACGCTGCAGCGCAGGCTGGTCCACCGCTATCCGCTGACCAGGGCGACCTGTACGGCCGCCGACATGGAGGAGTACACCGCCTGGGCGCTGGAGACCCTCGCCCAGGTGGACGCGGCGGTGCGCTCGCTGCACGGGCGCGGGGTCGTCTTCGGCGACCTGCACCCGGACAACATCCTGCTCACCGACGACGGCCGGATCGTGCTGATCGACTACGAGGTCGCCACGCTCGTCGAGGACGGCGCCCGCGCCGCCCTGGCCCACCCCGCCTTCGTCGCCCCGCAGGAGCGGCAGGGAGTGGAGGTCGACGAGTACGCGCTGGCGTGCCTGCGGATGGCGTTGTTCGCGCCCCAGTGCACGATCATGCAGCCGCTCCACCACGGCAAGGTGCGCCACCTGGGCGCGATCGTGACGGAGACGTTCGGCGCCGACCTCGGCGAGGCGGTCGAGACGATCGCCGGCGGCGCGACCTGGACACCCCCGCCGCTCCCCGGCGAGGACCCCTGGCCGCGGGTACGCGACGCGCTGGCCAAGGCCATCACCGCGAGCGCGACACCCGAGCGCGACGACCGGCTCTTCCCCGGCGATCCGGCGCAGTTCAAGCCGGGCGGGGGCCTCGGGCTGGCCCATGGCGCGGCCGGTGTGCTCTACGCGCTGGTCAACGCGGGCTGCGAGCCGGTGCACGAGGACTGGCTGCGCGAGCGGGCGACCAAACCGGCGCCGGGTTCCGGCCTCGGGTTG
This sequence comes from Nonomuraea sp. NPDC050540, assembly GCF_044457485.1. Lineage (NCBI taxonomy): Bacteria > Bacillati > Actinomycetota > Actinomycetes > Streptosporangiales > Streptosporangiaceae > Nonomuraea > Nonomuraea sp. NPDC050540. Next base: position 19,651 of record NZ_JBITHA010000026.1, on the reverse strand, counting down.
TACGACGGGCTGCACGGCATCGCGCACGTCCTCGACCTGCTGGGCCACCGCCAGGACGCGCTCGACGTGGCCGACATCGTGCTGCGCGAGAAATGGGAAGGCCTGGAGGCGTCCCTCTTCTCCGGCCTGTCGGGCATCGGGCTGAACCTCTTCCACCTCGGCCTGGACGAACCGGCCAACCGCGCCGTGGAGCTGTGCGCCGGCCGTCTCGACGTCGAGGTGCCCGAGATCAGCGGCGGCACGAACCCGCACGCCGGGCTCATGAACGGCTTCACCGGCCCCGCGCTGCTCTTCGTCCACGCCTACGAACGCACCGGCGACTCCGGCCTGCTCGACCTGGCCGAGAAGGCGCTCCGCCTGGACCTGCGGCGCTGCCGTACCGCGGAGGACGGCTCGCTCCAGGTCAACCAGGGCTGGCGGCTGCTGCCCTACCTCGACGAGGGGTCGGCCGGCATCGCTATGGTCCTCGAACGTTACCTGCGCCACCGGCCCTCCTCCGAGCTCGCTCCCGAGCTGGAGAAGCTGCGGCTGGTCGCGCGATCAGGCTTCTTCGTGCAGTCGGGCCTGTTCACCGGCCGCGCCGGCATCCTCGCCGCCTTCGGGAAGGGCACGCGCGATCTGCGCTGGCACGCCCTGCCGTACGGCGGGGGCCTGGCCTTCCCCGGTGATCAGCTGCTGCGGCTGTCCATGGATCTGGCTACAGGAAGCGCGGGTGTGCTACTCGCTCTGGCAACGGCGGTGCCGGAGCCGCGGGCTCACCTCCCCTTCCTGGAGTCACCTGCCCGAGACGAGCACAGGAAGGAGGTGTAGACACCATGACTCTCCTCGACCTTCAGGGCCTGGAGGCACCGGCAAGCAGCGACGTCGCCAGCGGCGGCAGCACGCTTACCATCCTTTCGTGCCACTCCGGCAAGCCGAGCAACCTCAGCGTCGCTCTGTGCCACTAAGAAAGTGAATGGGGTCCCGGGGCGTCTGCAAAGGACGTCCCGGGATTCCGGGTTTGAGCGAAGGGAACATCGTGCGGTCTGGTGATCGGCTCGTCTTGGACGCGGCACGGCGCAGCGGCCCCTGGCCCCTCGTCCTGGCGTTCACGGCGACCGCCGCGGCCGCGGCCGAGCTGGCCCTGCCGTACCTGATCGGACGGACCATCGACGGCCAGGACCGCACCTCGTGGCTCACCGCCGCCGTCGGCGCGGTAGCCGTGATCATGGTCTGCGAAAGCCTGTCGGTCTGGACCCGCGGCGTGAGCGGAGCCGCCGCGGCGGCCCGGATGCGCGGCGCGCTCATGCGGCGCGTGCTGGGCGTGGGCCCCGGGATGACCCGCCGCTTCGGCCAAGGCGACCTGGTCACCAGAGCGGGACTGAACGCCGAGGAGCTCGGCGGCGCGCCGGACGCGGCCGTCAGCGTGATCACGCTGCTGGTGCCAACCGTCGGCGGCCTCGTGGCCCTCACCCTCATCGACCCCCGGCTCACGCTGACCCTGGCCGCCGGTCTCGTCGCCATCATGTTCGTGCTGCGCGCCTTCATGCGGGCCAGCGGCGAGATCGCCGCCGCCTACCAGGAGACGCAGGGCGAGATCGCCACCCGCCTGGTCGACGCGCTCGCCGGAGCCAGGACCATCGCCGCGGCCGGGACCGAGGAGCGCGAGGTACGCCGGGTCCTCACGCCGCTGCCCACGCTGCGCACGCACGGTCTGGCCCTCTGGCGGGCCACGGCGGGCGCCGGGGTCAGGGCCGGGATCATGGTGCCGGTGCTGGAGGTGGCGGTGCTCGCCATGGGCGGGTTCCTGCTGGCCTCCCGGCAGATCACCGTCGGCGACCTCTACGCCGCCGCCCGGTACGCCGTTCTCGGCGCCGCGCTGAGCGGCGCGCTCGGCTTCGTGGCCAGGCTGGCCAGGGCGCGCGCGGCGGCCGACCGCGTGGCCGAGGTGATGGACGAGCGGGAGGCGGAGACGGGCGCGGCGACGCTGCCCCCCGGCGACGGGACCGTGGAGTTCCGCGCCGTGACCGCGGGCGGCCTGGAGGTCGGCGATCTGGTGCTGCCCGGTGGGTCGGTGACGGCCGTGGTCGGGCGTTCCGGAGCGGGCAAGTCCGCGCTGGCCGCGCTGGCCGGGCGGCTCACCGACCCTGACCGGGGAACGGTGTCGCTGGACGGGGTGAACCTGCGCGAGCTGTCGCCCTCGGCTCTGCGGCAGGCGGTCGCGTACGCCTTCGAACGCCCGGTGCTGCTGGGGGAGACCGTGGAGGAGGCCATCGAGTTCGGCCGGGCCCCGGCCGGCGCCGCGGAAGGGGCGGCACGGGCCGCACGGGCCGACGGATTCCTCTCCCGGCTGCCCCAGGGCTTCCTGACGCCGCTGGAGCGCGCGCCCATGTCCGGCGGCGAACGCCAGCGGGTCGGCCTTGCCCGCGCCTTCGCCCAGGGCGGCCGCTTCCTCGTGCTGGACGACGCCACCTCCGGCCTCGACACGTTGACGGAACAGCAGGTGGGCGAGGCGCTGACCGGTGAGCTCGGCGGGCGTACCCGGCTGGTCGTCACCCATCGCGCCGCCACCGCCGCCCGCGCCGACCGGGTGATCTGGCTGGACGGCGGCCGGGTACGCGGCCACGCCCCCCACGCCAGCCTGTGGAAGGACCCCGGATACCGGGCCGTCTTCGAGCACGCCGGGGTCGCGTCGTGAAGGCCGGCCGCGTGGTGTGGACGGCGTTGCGGGCCCGGCCCGGGGCGCTGGCCAGGATCGCGGGCTGGTCGGTGGTCGAGGTGGCGCCCGCCTTCCTCATCGGGCTGGCGATCGCGCGCGCGATCGACGACGGCTTCGCCGCCGGGCGCGTGGACGTCGGGCTGGCCTGGCTGGCGGCGCTCGGGACGGCGTGGCTGCTGGCGGCGTTCGCGGCCCGGCAGGTGATCCTGGCTGTGGCCGCCGTGGCCGAGCCGTTCCGCGACGACCTGCTGACGCTGGCCGTACGCGGGGCGCTGTGCGAAGGGCCCCAGGACGCGCCGGCGAGCGCGGTCGCCCGGATCAACCTGCAGGTCGAGCTGGCCAGGGACGCCTTCGCGGCGGTGGTCACCGTCGTGCGCGGGTTCGCGTTCACGGCGGCGGGCGCGGTGCTCGGGCTGGTCGCGCTGCATCCGGCGCTGACCGTGCTGGTGGTGCCGCCGTTCGTGCTGGGGGCGGTGCTGTTCACGATCTCCCTGCCCGCTCTGTACCGCCGCCAGCGCGCCTACCTCGAAGCCGACGAGCGCACCGCCCAGACCCTCGTCTCGGTCACCGGCGGGCTGCGCGACGTCACCGCCTGCGGCGCGGAGGAACGCGTCGAGGCCCTGGTCGGCCGCCGCATAGCAGCCCAGGCCCGCTCGGCCGGGCGCCTGGCCGGGATGACCGCGCTGCGCACCGCCGCCCTGGGCGTCGGCGCGTGGACCCCGGTCGTCCTGATCCTGGTCGGCGGGCCGTGGGTGGCGGGCGGCACGCTCGGCGCCGGCGTGATCGTGGGCGCGCTCGCCTACGTCACCCAGTCGCTCGCCCCGGCGCTCGGCGGCCTCGTGGAAGGCGTCGGCGTCAGCGGCGTACGCCTGTTCGCCTCCCTCGACCGCATCCTCCACACGACTTCCCCTTCCCCTTCCCCTTCCCGCGAACGCACCGCCTCCCCCAAGGTGGCCGACCCGCCCGCGCTCACGTTCACGGGCGTGAGTTTCTCGTACGGCGAGCACGCCGCCCCCGTCGTCCAGGACCTCGACCTGGAGATCCGGGACGGCGAGCACCTGGCGATCGTCGGCCCGAGCGGCGCGGGCAAGTCCACGCTGTCCGCCCTGGCCGCGGGACTGCTGCACCCCGGCGCCGGCACGGTCACCGTGGCCGGAGTCCCCGCCCACCTGGCCGACCCGGGCATCAGGGTCCTCATCCCCCAGGAGGCCTACACCTTCCGTGGCTCGCTGCGCGAGAACCTGGCCTACCTGTCCGACGCCCCGCCGGAGCGCATCCTGGCCGCCGCCCGCGAGGTGGGCGCCGACGAGCTGATCGAGCGCCTGGGCGGCCTGGACGCCGACCTGGACCCCGGCGGCCTGTCCGCGGGGGAGCGGCAGCTCATCGCCCTGGTCAGAGCCCATCTGGCCGACGCCCGCCTGGTGATACTCGACGAGGCCACCTGCCATCTCGACCCGGCCGCGGAGGAGCGGGCCGAGCGGGCGTTCGTACGGCGGGGCGGCACGCTGATCGTCGTGGCCCACCGGCTCACCTCGGCCCGCAGGGCGGGACGGGTTCTCCTGCTCGACGGCTCCCGGGCGAGCATGGGCACCCACGAGGAGCTCGTCGCGGCGGCACCGCTCTACGCCGACCTGGTCGGTCACTGGGAGACCACCCGCGAGGAGGCCCAGCTTTCATGAAATATCCGGACGCATCCCGGCTGCCGCTGGTCGACGAACTCCACGGCCACCGGATCCCCGACCCCTACCGGTGGCTCGAAGACCCGGCCGACCCCGCCACCATCACCTGGCTCGACGCCCAGGACGCTCTCTGGCGCGAGCACGCCGCCGCCCTCCCGTGGCGCGAGCGCATGCTGACCCGGCTGGGCGAGCTGAGCCGTACCGGCATCGCGACCCCGCCCGTCTGGCGCGGCGAGCACCGCTTCGTGGAGCGCCGCGCGGCCGACCAGGAACACCCCGTCCTCTACCGCGACGACGAGATCCTGCTGGACCCGATGCGCCTGGACCCCACCGGCCTGACCACCCTGGACGAATGGCAGCCCGGACCGGACGGCACCCTGCTGGCCTACCAGCTGTCGCGGCGCGGTGAGGAACGGGCCGAGCTGCGTGTCATGGACGTCAGGACCGGCGCCGACGTGGACGGTCCGATCGGCGACTGCCGGTACTCGCCGGTCGCCTGGCTGCCCGACGGCGCGGCGTTCTACTACGTCCGCGCCCGCACCGGCGTCTACCTGCACCGGATCGGCTCGCGGGAGCCCGACGAAGAGGTCTTCACCGCCGACGGCGCCGGCTCCTACGGGCTGACGCTCAGCGCGGACGGCCGCTGGCTCACGCTGTCGGCCGCCCCCGGCCCGAGTACCCCGAACGAACTGTGGCTGACCGACCTGGCCGGCGGCGAGCGGCGGCGGGTGCAGCCCGGCGGATCGGCCAGGAGCGTGGCGGCGGTCGGCGCGGACGGGCGGCTCTACATCCTGACCGACCGCGACGCGCCGCGCCGGCGGTTGTGCGTGGCCGACCCGGAACGTCCCGACGCGTGGAAGGACCTGGTGGCCGAGGATCCGGAGTCGGTGCTGGCCGCGTTCACGATCCTGGAGGGCAACCGTCTGCTGGTCTCCCGCGTACGGCACGCGGTCGCCGAGGTCGTCGTGCACGAGCTGGACACGGGGCGGCCGGCCGTACCGGTGAAGCTGCCGGGTGCGGGGACGGTCGGCCCGCTCACCGCGCGGCCCGAGGGCGGGCACGAGGCGTGGTTCCTCTACACCGACGCCGTCACGCCCGCGGGCGTGTGGCGCTACGACGCGAAGGACGGCTCGCTCACCGCGTGGGAGGCGAACCTGCCGGTGCCGGGCGTCGTGAGCAGGCAGGTGACGTTCACCTCGCGCGACGGCACCGAGGTGCGCATGACCGTCGTGGCCATGCCGGGCGACGGCCGCCCGCGTCCGGCGATCCTGACCGGTTACGGCGGTTTCGGGATGTCTCTGACGCCCGGCTACGCCGCCGACTCGGTGGCCTGGATCGAGGCGGGTGGCGTGCTGGCGGTCGCCGGCATCAGGGGCGGCGGCGAGGAGGGCGAGGCCTGGCACCGCGCGGGCATGCGCGAGCACAAGCAGAACGTCTTCGACGACTTCGCCGCCGCGGCGGAGAAGCTCGTCGCCGACGGCTGGACCACCCCCGCCCAGCTGGGCATCTGGGGCGAGTCGAACGGCGGGCTGCTCATCGGCGGCATGCTGACGCAGTACCCCGGGCTGTTCACCGCCGCGGTCTGCTCGGCGCCGATCCTCGACATGACGCGTTATGAGCGCTCGGGCCTCGGCGCGTCCTGGAAGCAGGAGTACGGCACCGCCGACCGCCCGGAGGAGCTGGCCTGGCTGCTGGCCTACTCCCCGTACCACCGGGTGGCCGAGGGCACGGCCTACCCGGCGACGCTGTTCACGGTCTTCGGCGAGGACACTCGCGTCGATCCCGCGCACGCGCGCAAGATGTGCGCGGCGATGCAGCGGGCGGACGCGGGGGGCCGGCCGCTGCTGCTGCGCCACGAGGGCGACGTCGGCCACGGCGCGAGGGCCGTCAGCCGCTCGGTGGCGCTGGCGGCGGACGCGCTGGCCTTCCTCGCCGAGCACACCGGCCTTCCGCTGCCGTCAGATCCAGCGCTGCCGCCCGATCCTGAGCTGCCGTCAGATCCAGCCTGATTCGCGGGCGATGCGGATGGCGTCGATGCTGCTGCGCGCGCTCAGCTTGGAGCGCGTGCGGCTGAGGTAGTTGCGCACGGTGCCCTCCGCGAGGAAGAGCGAGCCGGCGATCTCCGAGACGGACGAGCCGTCGGCCGCGGCGGTCAGCACGTCGAGTTCACGGGAGGTCAGCGGCGTCTCCGGGGTGGTCATGGCGGCGATGGCCAGCGAGGAGTCCACCACGCTCCCGCCGGACGCCACCCTTCTGATGGCGTCGGCCAGCTGCGCGGGTGGCGCGTCCTTGGCCAGGAACCCGCGCACCCGCGCGTCTAAAGCCCGTTTCAGCATGGCGGGGGTGCCGACCGCGGTGAGGATCAGCACCCCGCAGCCGGGCAGGGCCTCGTGCAGCTCGCGTGCCGCCTCCAGCCCGTCGGCTCCCGGCATCACCAGGTCGATCACGGCCACATCAGGTTTGGTGGCCCGCGCGGCTTCGAGGATGTGGTCACCTCGGTCCACTTCGGCGACGACCTCGATGTCCTCCTCGTAGGCGAGGAGGGCCACGATCGCCCCGCGGACGAGCTCCATGTCCTCAGCGAGCAAAGTACGGATCACCGGCATCCTTTCGGAACACAGCGTGATGTACGACTACATCCTGACTAATGGCTTAAGGGTTGAAAAGCCAGAACGTTGCAGAGGTATAGCTTAACTATTAGGTGTTTGTTTGTTTTTCCGGCTTACTGACGCTTTTAAGGGTGCATTTCGGTGAGGTCAGAACCCGCCTGGTGAACCGACGGTCCTTACGAGTGCATCGCCATTTACTATGCGTGCTCTCCGCATCTGTGAAACCAGATTCTCATTCTCTTTTGCGCCTTTGGGCCCTGGTCGGGACTTTGTTCGATCGTCGGCGGAAGTCCGCCAGGTTTGTTGGATCAGGGTCTTGCTTCTGACCGACGAGTGCTCCTATGGTCGGCGCATGAGCTCACCCCCCGGCTCTCCCGGCGACGTGCTGACCCTGATCAGCGCCGGGTCGGCCACGACCCGCTCCGACCTCGCGCGGGTCACCGGCCTGGCCAGATCCACCATCTCCCAGCGGGTCGACGCGCTCATCGAGCGCGGCCTGGTCGAGGAGAGCGACAGCGGCGAGTCCACCGGCGGCCGCCCGCCGCGCCAGCTGCGCCTGCACACCGACGAACACAGCGTCGCCGGCGTCGACCTGGGCGCCACCCACTGCCGCGTCGCGCTCATGGACCTCACCGGCGCCGTCCTGGCCGAGTCCGAGGAGCCGCTGCACATCGCCGAAGGCCCGGAAGCCGTCCTGCCCCAGGTCGATCGGCTGGTCGACCAGCTACTCGCCGAGGTCGGCCGGCCGCGCGCCGGGCTCAGGTCGCTGGGCATCGGGGTGCCGGGGCCGGTCGAGTTCGCCACCGGCCGGCCGAACAACCCGCCGATCATGCCCGGCTGGAACGACTACCCCATCCCCGACTACTTCCGCGGACCCACGGTCCTGGTCGACAACGACGTCAACGTGATGGCGCTGGGCGAGCACCGCAACGCGTTCGCCGCCACCGGCCACCTGCTGTTCGTCAAGGTCGGCACCGGCATCGGCTGCGGCATCGTGACCGAGGGCGCCCTGCACCGCGGGGCCAGCGGCTCGGCCGGCGACATCGGCCACATCAGGGTCAGCGGCCACGAGGAGGCGGGCTGCCGCTGCGGCAACAGCGCCTGCCTGGAGGCGGTCGCCGGCGGCGCCGCGCTGGCCCGCAGGCTCACCGAACTCGGATTCCCCGCCGAGTCCGGCGCCGACGTGGTGCGGCTCGTGCAGAGCGGCAACACCCAGGCGCTGCGGCTGGTCAGGGAGGCCGGCCGGCTCATCGGCGAGGTCCTGGCCGGCCTGGTCAACTTCTTCAACCCCGAGGTCATCGTCATCGGCGGCGCCCTGTCACGCGTGCACGAGCACCTGCTGGCCGGGATCCGCGAGACCGTCTACCGCCGGTCGCTGCCGCTGGCCACCCACCATCTGACGATCGTGCCGAGCCGTACGGGGGTGAACGCGGCCGCGCTGGGCGCGGGCATCCTCGCGATCGAGCACTACCTCTCACCCGAGAACATCAACCGGATCATCAACGCCTGAGAGGGCCCATGCTGGTCATCAGGGGAGTCGTCAAGCAGTTCCCCGGCGTGCGCGCGCTCGACGGGGTCGATCTCGACGTGCGGGCGGGCGAGGTGCACTGCCTGCTCGGCCAGAACGGCGCGGGCAAGTCCACGCTGATCAAAGTGCTGGCCGGCGTGCACCAGCCCGACCAGGGCACGATCGAGTTCGGCGGCGTCCAGGTACGCCCGAGCAGCCCCAACAACGCCATCAGGCTCGGCATCGCCACCATCTACCAGGAGCTCGACCTCGTCGACGGCCTCAGCGTGGCGGAGAACATCCTGCTCGGCCACGAGAAGTCGTCCCTGGGCTTCGTCCACCGCTCCGCCACCAACCGCGCCGCCGCCGAGGTGCTGGCCCGCCTCGGCCACCCGGAGATCCGCCCGTCCAGCGAGGTCGGCCGCCTGTCCCCGGCGGCCAAGCAGATCGTCTCCATGGCCAGGGCGCTCTCCCACGACGCCCGCCTGATCATCATGGACGAGCCCTCCGCCGCCCTCGCCCACGACGAGGTCGCCAACCTCTTCCGCATCATCCGCGAGCTGACCGCCCAGGGCGTCGCCGTCGTCTACATCTCCCACCGCCTGGAGGAGATCCGCGAGATCGGCGACCGCGTCACCGTCCTCAAGGACGGCCGCACCGTCGCCGTCGGCCTGCCCGCCCACGAGACCCCCACCTCGCAGATCGTCTCCCTGATGACCGGCCGCAACGTCGAGTACGTCTTCCCCCCGCGCGGCTCCGACCGCGGCCGCGAGGTGCTGCGGGTGGAGGGCCTCAGCTCGCCGGGCGCGTTCGCCGGCGTCTCCTTCTCCGTGCACGCGGGCGAGATCGTCGGCCTGGCCGGCCTCGTCGGCTCCGGCCGCTCAGAGATCCTGGAGGCCGTGTACGGCTCCCGCCCCAGCACAGGCCGGGTCCTGCTGGAAGGCAGGCAGATCAGGAGCGCGGTCGGGGCCGTCAGGCAGGGCATGGGTCTGGCCCCCGAAGAGCGCAAGGCCCAGGCGCTCCTGCTCGACCAGAGCGTCACCGCCAACATCACCCTCGGCACGCTGCGCGGCTTCTCCACCTTGGGCTGGCTGGACCGCGCCCGCGAACGCGCCGAGGCCAAGCGCCTCGTGGACACGCTCGACATCCGTCCCCACGACCCGGAACGCCCGATCAAGACCCTGTCCGGCGGAAACCAGCAGAAGGCCGTGCTGGCCCGCTGGCTGCTCGACGACCGCAAGCTGCTCCTGCTCGACGAGCCCACCCGCGGCGTGGACGTCGGCGCCCGCGCCGAACTGTACGCGGTCATCCGCAAGCTGGCCGACCAGGGGATCGGCGTGCTGCTGGTCTCCAGTGAGGTGCCCGAGGTGCTCGGCCTGGCCGACCGGGTGCTGGTGCTGCGCGAGGGCCGGGTCATCCACGAGAGCGCGGCCGAAGGACTCGACGAGCACCGGGTACTCGACATGATCATGGAAGGGAGCGCGGCGTGAAGGTGGACACCCGTGGCGTCGCCGTACGCGAGGCCTGGTGGGGGCGGGTCGGCGAGGCCCGCCACCTCGGGTTGGTGGCGGCGCTGGTGCTGCTCGCGATCGTCGGCCTGATCACCAAACCCGACAACTTCGCCACCGCCTCGAACCTGGTCAGCATCCTGTCGCTGGCCGCCACCATCGGCGTCATCACGGTCGGCATGACGTTCGTGATCATCGGCGGTGGCATCGACCTGTCCGTGGGCGCGATCATGGCGCTGGCCTCGGTGTGGGCGACCACGCTGGCCACCCAGGACTGGGGGCCGCCCATGATGGCGCTCTGCGCCGTCCTGGTCGGCACCGGGGCCGGGCTGGTCAACGGGTTGCTGATCTCCTTCGGGCGGATGGTGCCGTTCATCGCCACCCTGGCCATGCTCGTGGCCGCGCGCGGTCTGGCCCAGCGCATGTCCGACCGCAAGACCCAGATCGTCCAGCCGGAGAACTCCGCCATCGTGGACCTGTCGACCACGCGGCTGCTCGGCATCCCGCTGCTGGTCTACATCTTCGCGCTGGTCGTGGTGCTGGGCTGGATCCTGCTCAACCGCACCACGTTCGGGCGCCGCACCTACGCGGTCGGCGGCAACCCCGAGGCGGCCAGGCTCGCCGGGATCAACGTACGCCTGCACACGATGCTGCTGTACGCGCTGTCCGGCCTGTGCTGTGGCATCGCCGCGATCCTGATCATGGCTCGCACCACCACCGGCTCGTCCACCCACGGCGACCTGTACGAGCTCGACGCCATCGCCGCCGTGATCATCGGCGGCACCCTGCTGACCGGCGGCCGGGGCACCATCGTCGGTTCGATCCTCGGCCTGCTCATCTTCACGGTCATCACGAACCTGTTCATCCTCAACGGCCTCAACACCAGCGACCAGCTGATCGCCAAGGGCCTGATCATCGTCGTCGCCGTCCTTCTCCAGCGGCGCAACCTCAAGGAGAGAGCACCATGACCGAAAACGTCGCGCGCCGGGGATTCCTCATCGGCGGCCTGGGCGGTGCCGCATTACTGGCCACGGGCTGCACCTCGAACGAGCCGGCGGCGGCGCCCACCAGCGCGGCCCCGGCACCCGCCCCCGCCGCGAGCGGCAACGACCAGCCGGGGGAGAAGGTCGTCATCGGCTTCTCCGCGCCGGCCGCCGACCACGGCTGGATCGCGGCCATCGCCAAGAACGCCGAGGCGACCGCGAAGCAGTACACCGACATCGAGTTCAAGCCGGTCGAGCCGACCAACGACATCAACGCCCAGATCTCCGCGGTCGAGTCGCTGATCGCGGCCAAGGTCGCCGCGCTGGTGATCCTGCCCAACGACGGCCAGCAGCTCAACCAGGTCGCGCTGCAGGCCACCGCGGCGGGCATCCCCGTCGTCAACCTCGACCGCGTCTTCCCCGACAAGCTCGCCTACCGCACCTGGGTCGGCGGCGACAACTACGGCATGGGCGTGGCGGCCGGCCACCACGTCGGCAAGAAGCTCAAGGACAAGGGCGTCGCCAACCCGGTGATCGTGGAGATCCAGGGCATCGCGACGCTCCCGCTCACCCAGGACCGCAGCAAGGGCTTCGCCGACGCGCTCAAGACGTACGGCTTCAGCGTCACCGCCAAGCAGGACGCCAAGTTCACCGTGGAGACCGGCAACCAGGTGGCCGCCAGCCTCCTGCAGGCGCACAAGAAGATCGACGCGCTGTGGAACCACGACGACGACCAGGGCGTCGGCGTGCTCGCCGCGATCAAGGAGGCGGGCCGCAGCGAGTTCTTCATGGTCGGCGGCGCCGGTTCGCTCAACGCCATGAAGGAGATCCAGTCGGGCAGCTCGGTCCTTGAGGCCACGGTCACCTACAGCCCCACGATGGCCTCGTCGGCCATCAAGCTCGCGCGACTGATCGCCCAGGGTAAGGGCATGAGCGATCTCGTGGAGAACCAAGTGCCCCAGTCGATCACCCTCGCGTCGGAGACCATCACCAAGGAGAACGTCGAGAAGTACCTGCCATTGGGGTTTGAATCTTGATTAACGGCGTAGGCATGATCGGTTATGCCTTCATGGGACGCGTCCACTCCCAGGCGTGGCGGAACGTCTCCGCCTTCTTCGAGTTGCCCGCGAAACCCGAGATGCGGGTGATCTGCGGGCGCTCGAAGGAGGCGACCGAGGCGGCGGCCGCCCAGATGGGCTGGGCGGAGGCGGTGACCGACTGGCGCGAGGTGGTCGCCCGCGACGACATCGATATCATCGACATCTGCACGCCCGGCGACTCGCACGCCGAGATCGCCATCGCCGCGCTGGCCGCGGGCAAGCACGTCATCTGTGAGAAGCCGCTGGCCAACACGGTGGAGGAGGCCACGCGGATGGCCGAGGCCGCCGCGCGCGGGCCGGGTAAGAGCATGGTCGCCTTCAACTACCGGCGGGTGCCCGCCGTCGCCCTGGCCAGGCAGCTGGTCGCCGAGGGCCGGCTGGGCGAGATCAGGCACGTACGGGCGCAGTACCTGCAGGACTGGATCGTGGATCCGGACTTCCCGCTGGTGTGGCGGCTGCGGAAGGACAAGGCGGGCTCGGGCGCGCTCGGCGACATCGGGGCGCACATCATCGACACCGCCGAGTTCGTCACCGGCCAGCGCGTCGTGGGCGTGACCGGGCTGACCGAGACCTTCGTCAAGGAACGGCCGCTCGAGGGCGGCAGCCGTACGGACAAGGGCACGGAGATGGGCACGGTCACCGTGGACGACGCGGCGCTGTTCGTCGGCCGGATGTCGGGCGGCGCGCTGGCCTCGTTCGAGGCCACGCGCTTCGCCACCGGGCGCAAGAACGCGCTGCGCATCGAGCTGAACGGCGCGCTGGGCAGCCTGTTCTTCGACTTCGAGGCGATGAACGAGCTGTGGGTCAGCGACGGCGGCGCGGGCTTCACCCGGATCCTCGTCACCGAGCCCGACCACCCCTACGCCGGGGCGTGGTGGCCGCCGGGGCACGGGCTCGGCTACGAGCACACGTTCACCCACGAGATCAAGGACTTCCTGGAGGCGATCGCCGCCGGCGCCGACCCCTCGCCCTCGTTCGCCGACGGGCTGCGGGTGCAGCGGGTGCTGGAGGCGGTCGAGCAGAGCAACGGCGCGTACAAGGAGATCCCATGACCAGACCGGTCACGCTCTTCACCGGACAGTGGGCCGACCTGCCCTTCGAGGAGGTGTGCGGGCTGGCGGCGGAGTGGGGCTACGACGGGCTGGAGATCGCCTGCTCCGGCGACCACTTCGACGTGGCCGCCGCCCTGGAGGACTCCGGATACGTCACCCGCAAGCTCGAACAGCTCGACAAGCACGGCCTGAAGGTGTGGACGATCTCCAACCACCTCGTCGGCCAGGCCATCTGCGACCACCCCATCGACGAGCGGCACCAGGCCATCCTGCCCGCGCGCATCTGGGGCAGCGGTGACCCGGAGTCGGTGCGCCAGGCCGCGGCCGAGGACATGAAGAACACCGCCAGGGCCGCCGCCGCGCTCGGCGTGGACACCGTGGTCGGGTTCACGGGTTCGTCGATCTGGCACACCGTGGCGATGTTCCCGCCGGTGCCGGCCTCGATGGTGGAGGCCGGGTACCGGGACTTCGCCGACCGCTGGAACCCGATCCTGGACGTCTTCGACGAGGTGGGCGTCCGCTTCGCGCACGAGGTGCACCCGTCGGAGATCGCCTACGACTACGTGACGACCCAGAAGACGCTGGAGGCGATCGGCCACCGCCCCGCCTTCGGCCTGAACTGGGACCCCTCGCACATGGTCTGGCAGGACATCGACCCGGTGAACTTCATCCTCGACTTCGCCGACCGCATCTACCACGTGGACTGCAAGGACACCCGGATGCGCGTGGGCGACGGCCGCCGGGGCCGCCTGTCCTCGCACCTGCCGTGGGCGGACCTGCGGCGCGGCTGGGACTTCGTCTCGACCGGGCGCGGCGACGTGCCGTGGGAGGACTGCTTCCGGGCGCTCAACTCCATCGGCTACACGGGCCCGATCTCGATCGAGTGGGAGGACGCGGGCATGGAACGCCTCGACGGCGCCCGCGAGGCCCTGGGCTTCATCCGCACGCTGAACTCCATCACCCCGCCCGCCACGGCCTTCGACGCCGCGTTCTCCACCACGTGAGACCCCGGCCGGCCTTCTCGCGAGGCCGGCCTCTCACTCGCCTGAAGGGCCCAGGACGCGCTCCGCGGTCTCGCGGATGGAGGCGTGCACCACGGCCGGGTCGTCGAGGTCGAAGCCCACGGCTACGCCATCGCGCACGATCATGAGGATGTCGGCCGTGGTGTCGGGCGTGGGGTGCCGCGCCTCCTTGAGCAGGCCGAGCATCAGGTCGCGGAACCACTCCCGGTAGGCGGAGACGGCCTTGCGCACCGGGTGCGAGCGGTCGGGATACTCCGCGGCCGCGTTGATGAACGGGCAGCCCCGGTAACCGGGCAGGCTCCCGAACTCGCCCATCCGCTCGAACATGGCCAGCACCCGCTCCCGCCCGGACCCGTCCGGCAGTTCGCCGGCCAGCGCCCGCTGCCGTTGACTCTGGTCCTCCACGTACGCGGTGACCAGGTCGTCCTTGGCCGGGAAGTGGTGGTAGAAGGTCGCCTTGGCCACTCCCGCCTCGGCGATGATCCGGTCGATGCCCACCGCGCGCACGCCTTCGGCATAGAACAACCGCGTCGCGGTATCCAGGATGCGCTGGCGGGCAGGACTCGTCATGCCTTGACATTACCAGACAGGTCTGTCTAGTGTCTTGCTGTATCTAGACAGACCTGTCTGTCTCCATCTGCTGCGAGGAGCACTCCGATGAGCAAGGCCCTGTACACCGCGGTCGGCACCGCCTCCGGCCGCGACGGCCGCGGCGTCACCACGGACGGCAGGCTCGACGTCAAGCTGTCCCCGCCCGCCGAGCTCGGTGGCGCCGGCGCGGGCACCAACCCCGAGCAGCTGTTCGCGGTCGGGTACGCCGCGTGCTTCGCCAGCGCCATGCAGCTCGTCGGCAAGAAGCAGAACCTCGACGTCACCGACGTGGCCGTGACCGCCGAGGTGGGCCTGGTGTCCAACGGCGCCGGCGGCTTCGGCCTCGAAGTCACGCTGCGCGTGGAGCTGCCCGACGAGATCTCCGCCGAGGCGGGTCACGCCCTGCTGGAGGCCACCCACCAGGTCTGCCCCTACTCCAACGCCACCCGCGGCAACATCCCCGTCAACCTCGTGGTCGAGTAGCCCTCGCAGCGGGGCCGCGGACGCCCAGCGCCACGGCGGAGGATCGGGACGCCATCGCGTAGCCGGCTCGCGACAGTCGCATCGCGCTTTCGGTGGCATGCGAAAGGGCCGGGGTGTCGGCCCCGGCCCTTCCCTGTGTCGCTAGTCCATGACCACGATCTGGCGCAGCACCTCGCCGCCCTTCAGCGCGGCCACGGCGTCGTTGAGGTCGGCCAGCTTGATCCTGGCGCTGATCATCGACTCCAGGTCGAGCTGGCCGGCCTTGTACAGGGCGGCGAAGTAGGGGAAGTCGTGCCGCACGTCGGCCTCGCCGTACATGCTGGACAGCAGGTTCTTGCCCTCGAACAGCAGGCTGAACGCGGAGATCTGCACCATGTCGTCCATGGCGCCGGCGCCCACGACGATCACGTCGCCGCCCGCGCGGGTCGTCTGCCACGCGCTGGTGATGGTCGCGGACTTGCCCACGACCTCGAAGCCGTAGTCGAAGCCGCTGCCGCCGGTCAGCTCGGCCAGGGCGCCGGGCAGGTCGTCGGGGGTGACCGCGTGCGTGGCGCCGACCTTCCTGGCCAGCTCGTGCTTCGACGTCAGCGGGTCGACGGCCAGGATCACGCGGGCGCCGGAGACCCGCGCGCCCTGGATCACCGACAGTCCCACGCCGCCGCAGCCGATCACCGCGACCGTGGAGCCCGGACGCACCTTGGCGGTGTTGAGCGCCGCGCCGACGCCCGTGGTGATGCCGCACCCGATCAGCGCGGCCGCCTCCCACGGCACCTCCGGGTCGATCTTGATCGCTCCCTGCCACGGCACCACGCACTCCTCGGCCCACGTGCCGCAGCCCGCCATGCCGAAGACCGTGGAGTCGCCGCCGATGCGGAAGTTGCCCTTGGAGAACGACTCGATCACATACTTCATGCACAGGTACGGCTGGCCGCCCAGGCACAGGGCGCATTCCTGGCACGACGGGCGCCAGTTGATGATCACGTGGTCGCCCGGCTGCAGCGAGGTGACGTGCTCACCCACCTCGACCACCTCGCCCGCGCCCTCATGGCCCGGGATGAGCGGCACCGGCTGGGGCAGCACGCCGGACATGGCCGACAGGTCGGAATGGCAGACACCGGTCGCCCGGATCCGGACGCGTACGTCCGCCGGCCCGACCGGGGCCAGTGTGACGTCATCGCGGAGGTCGAGCTTGTCGTCGCCTACAGCGTGCAGAATGGCGGCGCGCATGGGGGTTCCTCCTGTTACTCCTCTAGGGAGAGGGCGGCTTTCGGGCAGGAACGTACGGCGTGCCGTACCCGGTCCTGCATGTCGGCTGGCGGCTCGGGGAGAAGGACGTGCAGGTTGTCCTCCTCGTCCACGTCGAACACTTCAGGGGCGAGCCCCATGCATACGGCGTTCGCCTCGCACACCAGGTAGTCGACCTTGATTCTCATGTGAGCCTCCTGTGATCCCATGAGACCACCCTGGCGCGCTCGACCACGTATGCGATGCGTTTTCTTCCGGTCAGTTCCACGTACGGGCGTAGTTCCGCGTCGGGCACTCCGGGCGTCATCCGGCGGGCGATCTCCATGCCGATCTCCAGCACGCGCTCGTGCTCGGCGACCTGCTTGGCCACGCCGTACAGGAGGACCCCGCGCAGTTCCGCGTAGTCGTCACCGGTCTCGATCAGGCAGCTGACCCTGGGGTCGCGGGCGAGGTTGACGGCCTTCTGGGCTTTGCCGTAGGTCCAGAAGGCGATCCGGCCCTCGTCGAGGCCGTAGAACATGGTCACCAGGTGCGGGGTGCCATCGGGGTTGATGGTCGCCAGCTGGAGCTTGCGCGAGCCCTCGATGAGGGCTGTGACGTCCGCTTCCGGCATCGCGATGCGCGCGCGCTGATTCACGTTGCCCAGTAGAACAGGTTCCAGAATCGCCGACAAGAGGGCAATGGAATGTTGTTCGGTTCCACTAGGGTGCTTCTCCATGACGATGCCGCCTGACTTGCGTTACGCAGCCGAGCACGCCAAGGGATTCATGCCGGCCGGCGAAGGGCTCGCCCTCTTCCACGCCGCCCTGAAATACGGAGGGCAGGGCCCCATCTGCGAGATCGGCACCTACTGCGGCAAGTCCGCGATCTACCTCGGCGCGGCGGCCCGCCAGGCCGGCAGCGTCGTGATCACCGTCGACCACCACCGGGGGTCGGAGGAGATCCAGCCCGGCTGGGCCCACCACGACCCGACGCTGGTCGACCCGCGCTTCGGCAAGATGGACTCGCTGCCCGCCTTCCGCACCGCCATCGCAGCGGCCGGGCTGGAGGACGAGGTGATCGCCGTGGTGGGGCAGTCGGGGAGGGTGGCCGCGTTGTGGAACACGCCGCTGGCCCTGCTGTTCATCGACGGCGGGCACTCCGAGGAGCCGGTGACCGCTGACTACGAGGGGTGGGCGCCACATGTGATGGAGGGCGGGGCGCTGGTGTTCCACGACATCTACCCCGACCCTGCCGAGGGTGGGCAGGCGCCGTACCGGGTGTATCTGCGGGCGCTGTCGTCCGGGGCGTTCAAGGAGGTGGGGGGTGAGGGGTCGCTACGGGTGCTGGAACGCGTCGGCCCCGGCATCTAGGCCATGGCCTTATCCGGACGTAGAGCTTTATCCGGACATAGAGCTTTAGGCGGGACATGGAGCTTTAGGTGGGGACGTGGAGCTTTAGGTGGACATCGGAACGCCTTGGTCGGCGGCGCGGGCGAACGCGTCGTCGATGACCACGACCTCGCGTCCCGCCTTCGCCAGGAGGGACGCGGCGGCGGTGGCACGGTAGCCGCTGCCGCAGTGCACCCAGATCTCGCCCGGCGGGATCTCGGCCAGCCTTGTGGTGAGCTGGGGGAGCGGGATGTTGAGCGAACCGGCCACATGCCCGTCCCGCCATTCCCCCGCCAACCGCACATCCACCACAACCGGCCCCCCACGCACGCCATCCCCGGCACCCGCCGCGCCGCTCGTCGCGCTTCCTGCTTCGCCCACGCCACCTGCTGCCGCGCCGGCGCCGCTCGCCGCGCTTCTCGCTTCGTCCGCGCCACCCACCGGAGCGCCTGCATCGCTCGCGGCGCTTCTCGCTTCGTCCGCGCCGCCCCTTGGCGTGCCGGCGCCGCTTCTGTTGTGGGCTGTGCCGGGCGCCTCGTCGCCTGGGGTTGCGGGGTTGGTGGTCAGGGCCTTGGCCAGGTCGGTGAAGGTGGCTCGGCGTAGGGAGCCCAGGCGGGTGGTCGAGGTGGTCAAGGCTTCTGGGGTGCCTACGGCCACGGCGGCCGGGTGGTCGATGCCGATGCGGACCAGTTCGCGCTGGGCCTCGGCGACCGATTCGCGGGTGGCGCCGATCAGGGTGATGGGGGCGCCGCGGGCGGTCAGCCAGCCGAGCCAGGTGGCCATGCTGCCGTCCAGGCCCAGGCTGACGGTGCCGATCAGGTGCGAGGCGGCATAGGCGGTGCGGGAGCGCAGGTCCACGACCCACTCGCCGGCGTCGATGCGCCGGGCCAGTTCGTTGGGGGTGGCGGGTTCGGGCAGGCGCAGGTCCACGGGGGCGGGGCCGGCGGCGTTGGTCGCGCCCATGTGGGCGTAGTAGGCGGGGTAGGCGTCCAGGCCGGACAGGACTTCGGTGACGAAGGCGTCCTCGGCGAGGCGCAGGGCCGGGTTGGCCAGTTTCTCCTGGCCCAGGGTTGAGGCGTCGCCGCCGGCCGTACCGACCGCGCAGAAGCTGCCGAACCCGTGTGTCGGCCAGATGCGCGCGCCGTCGGGCAGGGCGTCGGCGAGTCTGCGCGCGGAGGCGTGCTGGTGGCGGGCGAGGGTCTCGGTGTGTTCGTTGCCGAGCAGGTCGGGGCGGCCGGTGGTGCCGAACAGCAGCGAGCCGCCGGTGAAGACGCCCTCGGGGGTGCCGTCGTGGTCGAGGACGTACGACAGGTGGTGGAACGTGTGGCCGGGGGTGTGCAACGCCCGGAGGCGCAGTGTGGGCGAGATGTCGAGCGTGTCGCCGTCGCTCAGCGCCCGGTGCGGGAAGTCCGCCGCGTCGGCCAGACCGTAGACCGCGCCGGTCAGCCGGGACAGTTCCAGGCCGCCGGAGACGTAGTCGTTGTGGAGGTGGGTCTCGGCGACGGTGGTGATCCGGACGCCCAATCTGCCCGCCAGAGCGAGGATCCGGTCCACGTCCCGCTGGGGATCCACCACCGCGGCCGATTTCCCGTCGGTGACCAGGTAACTGCGGTCGCCTAGGGTGGACGTCTCGATCACGTGCACGTCGAACATCTGCTCAACCTCCTCACCCATCGCAACGGCTACCCTCCGGGGGTATATTCCGCGACGGATGCTCCTATAGATGTCAAGCGGCGGATTCTTGATCGTTTTTGGTGATGATCTGGTAGAGCTCGCGGGCGATGTAGCGTTTGAGGCAGCGGAT
>NZ_JBITHA010000025.1:0-114361 GCF_044457485.1 Nonomuraea sp. NPDC050540 | reverse complement strand
CCGCCGTGCGGTGCCCGGTGTGCGACACGCCGCTGCAGCCTGCCGCCACCGGCCGCCCGGCCCGCTTCTGCACCATGCGCTGCCGCCAGGCCGCCTAGACCGCCCAGCGTCTGGCCGGGTACGGCAGCGCCTGGCCGACGACGTCGCTCTGCTGTCCGCCCTCACCACCGACCTGGCCCACGCCTACACCGACCTCGCCACCCTGGCCAGCGATGGCGACGGGCGGGCGGTCGACCCCGGGCGCCGCTTCTGTGACTGGATGGGAGCACGAGCTCGCCGAGCTGGCCGCCCGCACCGCGCGGCTGACCACCCGGATCGCCGAGGCCGGCCGCGAGCACCAGGCGCTCGTCACCGAACATGCCCACGCCACCGTCCTGGCCAGCCTGGCCGGGGTCCGCGGCTCGCCAGCACGCGGTGTGCCACAGTAAGGGTCGGTCTGTCCCGCACTCGGTTGGTTGCTCTGCCGAAAGGACGTTCTTGATGACCAAGGGAAAGAATCATCAGCGCGATGCCGAAGCCAGACTGCTGGCTCGCATTCCGCAGATCACCGGCAGGGACCTCCCCGAGTGGTTCCGCAAGATCGACAACGGGCCCTCCTTCCTGCGTGTCGAGGAACGCGTCAACTGGCTCGTCAACGAGCACGGGCTCACAGGCGCCTACGCGGTCGCCATCGTCCATGAGCACGAGCGGCGCCGTCGACACCACGCAGACCCAGACCACGACGAGTCCGGCAGAGGTTTGCGGAGGTCGCAGCAAGCGGACACGCAGGCGCCCGCCTTCGCCACCGTGCTGGCCTCGATGGTCGAGCAGAGCCTCACCGACCTGCCGGAGGAATGGGCCACATCCGACACCTCCCTGCTGATCTACCTCTCCGGTGATACAGCCGGGCCCGAAGCAGCGTTCGACGTCGTCGAGGCCACGGAATGGCTGCTGGGGGCTTTCGACCTCGAAGTGGTCACCAGCCGCGGTCCGATCCTGGGGTCAGTGGCCTACTGGTTACGAGCCCGTCGTCGCGACCTGAGGGACGCGGCCGCCTCCGATCTCGGCAAGGAAGTCGGCGTGGAGGTCAAACGGGCCCTGCAACTCCGTGCCGTCGACGCCGAGCAAGCCAAGGTCGATGACGCGAAGGCATCCGCGGCGGCCACGCTCATCGCCGCGACGGAATCGCACGCTGCCGCGGTCATCCAGGTCGGTGCGCTTTTGCTGGTGAAAGTGAACGACACGCTCAGCGTGCGTGACCTCAGCCCGAAGGAGATCAGCTTTCTACGACAGAACCCACACCTGGTAGCTGACCCCCATACCGTGCTGAACCATCTCCAGGCCTGCAACGCCGTCGGTCCCAGCCCCGTACAACAGCCTTCTGCCGTGGAAAGGTTCTCCAGCCCAGGAGAGGAAGCGACAGGGTAGATCTGGAGCGCGGCCCGCACCCTGACCGGGATCCGCCGCTCGGCATCCGGCGGCCGCCGAGCCACATCGCCCTGACCTCGACGCCCTACCCGAGGCCAGCCGGCTCCGCCTGGCGGGCGTCCCACGCCTCGATCACCTTCCGCAGTTCGCCGGCCACCTCAAGGTCGGTGACCGGATCCTGCGCCACGTGCCGCAGATGCGCCTCAGCCCCCTGCAGCAGCCCCGACCAGGGGGCGATCAGGACGGCAGCCTTGTGGGTGGCGGGTGAGCCGAGGTGGCTCCAGGCGTCGTGTCACGGCCCACAGGCTTGAGCGTGCCGTCATGATGGCGCGCGCGAAGGTGCCCCCCGACGAAGCGGTCCCCCCGCTCCCGAGCGCCGATGACGAACTTGGCCATCCCAGCCCGCGTCGACGCGCCGGCGTACGAGCCGAGGTCCCGCGGCGGATCGTGATCTGGGCGGTGAAGTCGTCGCTGATCTCGCCGGCGAACAGCACGGCCGCGTGTCCCTCCCGTGCCAGGGCGGGAAGAGCGGTCAGCACCCCGGCGTGGTGATGGGCGACATCGGCGGCCGGGACACGCGGGTGCCGGGCGGCCCCTGCGGAGGTGTTCAGTCGAAGAGCTGGCTGACCCAGACCTTCACCCTGCCGCTGTAGCTGTTGACGACCAGGTACCAGTCGACGTCGTAGGGCACCTCCAGCACGACGGGGCTGGCGTCGAAGAAGCCGCCGTAGTACTCGTAGGCGTCCTTGTCGAGGTAGGCCTGGTACTCCTCGGCATCCATCAGACACACCCGGCAGGCCGAGCCGCGCAGTTCCACCTCGAAGCGGGCGCCGAACGCGACGGAACCAAGGTCCCAGTAGAGGTGCTGCATACCTCATTGGTAACCCGGCCAGGCCATAACTCGAAAGCCCGGGGCAGGGGCGTCGACGCGCCGGAAGGGCATGCGCCGGGGACCCGCCTGCCCAGCTTTTTGTCGCTGCCGCGGCGTACAAGAGGTCATGGACACCATCCACGACATCGTGCTGTTCGCTGCCGCCAACCGTGACCTGCCCCCGGGGCAGTTCGAGCGTCAGGTCGCCCTGATCAAAACGGTGATGACCTACGATCCGGGCACCTACAGCTGGCACAGCCGCCTGCGCGCCGACGTGGTCGCCGAGCACGCCGGCCACGTCATCACCACCATGTTCGAGGCCGCCCGGCTGTACGGCACCACGGTGACCGCCAGCGTAGAACCCGCAGAGCCCGCCGAACCTCCGCCCACCGCCGGCCACGACGCGGCGCCGACCGCTACCGAACCACTGCGCTGACCGCCGCGCCTGCGCCCCGGGCGCACGATCTTCGCATCCGCAGCACGGTCGCGGCGGAGGGGTGCTGGCCCTTCTTGGCGCCGGAGGTGATGACGAGCTTGGCGGCGATGTCGCGCAGGCTGGCGCCCTGGCCGCGCAGGTGCAGGGCCATGGACAGCATCGCCTCGTCGACGACGCTGGCCCCGCCAATGGCCTTGCCGCGGGCGCGGGCGGACTCGTGGCCTTCCAGGGTGCGGTCGCGGATGTACTCGCGCTCCATCCCCGACAGGGCGGCCAGCACGGTGAACACCACCCCGGACGGGTCGTGGCTGCCCTGCAGTTCGCCGGTGAGGAACTGTAGGCCGATGCCGGCCGCCTTGAGCTGTTCGGCCAGCGCCGCCAGCTCCAGGCCGCGGCCGAGCCGTTTGTGCTCGTGCACCACGAGGGTGACCGCGACCCCGGTGGCGCGCATCTCGCGGGCGAGGGTGATGGCCTTGTCGAGCTCGGGCCGCACGGTGGCCCGGGTGGAGATCTTCTCCGCGAACACCCGGGTGACGCCGGCGGCCGCGAGGGAGTCGAGCTGGGTGTCCAGTGACTGGCGCACGGTGGAGGCGCGGGCGTAGCCGACCCGCGCATGATCGCTGATCTCGGCGCCGACGGCGGGGCGGGGCAGCTCGACCCATCCGGTGCCCGGCTTGCGCACCGGCGGCACGGCGACGCTCAGCGCCTTGGCCAGATGAGGCATCTGCCGGAAGCGGGCGGTGTGGTAGCCGACTGCCACCTTCCCCCGCCCGGTACGGCAGGGGGAGCCGGCCGGGGCCGCGCAGGCCGTCATCGGGCAGTCGCGGGCTTCGACCCGCAGGATGTCTGTGCACGGGTACCACGACGACGTGCCGTGGATGGAGCGGCTGGATTCGTCGGGGTCCCAGCCGGTGACCCGGCGGCCGGTCAGCTTTTCAATCGCGGCCGCCGTGGCGGCCTTGGCGCCGGCCACGTTGCGGGCGGCGATGCCGCCGATGAAGCCGAACCCGTCGATGTCGATCACGCCGTCCGGGCCCTGCAGGCTCCACTCGCCGTCTTCGCGCCACAGGCACCAGTCGCTGTCGTCGAAGGCTCGGCCCGCGGGTCCGGTGTCTCGGGTGGGAGCTGGGACGTCCTCGGGGACGCCTTGGACGTCCTGCCTCACGTCCTGGACGTCCGCGTCGCCGACGTCGCCAACCTCCTCGGGCTCGCCAACCTCGTCGGGTTCGGGGCCGTAGCGGGCGTCCAGGCGGGCGCGTTCAACGTCGTAGCGGGCCTGTGCCGATGCCCGCCACAGGGCGGCCACCTCGGCCTGCAGTTCGTGGTGCGGGCCGTAGTCCATCTCGCGGAAACTGGCCCGGCGCAGGCATTCCAGCACGGCGGGCAGGTCGTCGGCACTCAGCGCCTGGCGGAGCCGGCCGGGCCAGTCCGCGCGGCTGGGCAGCTCGTTGTAGCGGTGCAGGCGCCGGTCGACGACCCGGCGGATGGCGGCCGCCGCGGCGTCCGCGCGCCGCTGCAGGTCGCTGAGATCAGCCAGGCGGCGGCCGACGTCGCGGATCCGGCTGCTGCGTCCGGCCGCGCGCAGGGCGCGCCGTTTTGTCGACAAGGCGACCCGATACGGAGAAGTCTGCGGACTCCTGCGCATCGTCGACATCGAGGACGGACAGCCATGCGACGCCGCCAACCTCCACGCGAGGCGGGTCGAGTTGCCCGGCCAGGGATATGACGAACTGGAGGTTGTCGTAGTCGTACGCCTGCTCGCGGCCCGCTCGGCCGAGGGTGTGCGCGGGTCCACTGGCGGATCGTGATGGGGAGCATTCGAGGCGGCGAGTGGCTTGGGCGCGGTGACTGGATGCACGTGTTCGCCACTGATTTGCGCTGGGCCGTGTTGCCTCAGGTCATGAGCGGCGCGAAGCCGGCTGGCCGCGCCGCGACGCGGCCAGTTCACGGGTTCTTGGGGCTAGCGACAGGCGGCCTGGACAACGTGGTGGGAGTTGTCAGCTTGTGCCGATGGATCCCTTCGTCAGCAGTCGCTCCAGCCTCCGCCCCAGTTGGGGTTGGTGTTGGCAATCTTGCCGCGCGAGCCGGGATTTCCGTAAATCTTGAGGACGTAGTCGGAATAGAGTCCAGTTGTCGTCTTTTGGAACTGCTTGCCCCATGGCACCGTGCCGCGGGCCACTGCTACGCCGTTGCCGACATCAATGAGCTTCCACGTCACCGAAGAGCCGATTGCGGTGTAATAGCAGTTGCGGACCTCGGTCCAGATGACATTCTGAGACGCGGCTATGTATCCTACGTTGCAGTTGGTGTAGGTGGGGGCAATCGTGCAGGTCCATGTTCCCGCCGAGGCCGCCTGGCTGGGGAGAATGGCGAATGCCGCTAATGCCGACGCGGCAACCATCGATGCCGTTGTGCTTTTCTTCATGGAAGTGTTTCCCATCGGAGAAGCGGGTGTGTGATCGTACTGAAGATAGCGAGCGCCGCTTTTGATTCGCTTTTTCGCCGCACGCGTCCTGACCTCCCGCGAGACGCAGGCGCTTGAGATTGATTGGTAGCGCGTTCAGGCGGGCGAGCTCGGCGCGGTGCACCTCCAATACGGCGGCGATCGCCTCGGGCGGCAGCTGATCGCGCAGGGCGACGGCGGCGCCGCGGTAGCTCTCCTGTACGGCGTCGCGGGCGCGGACGGTGTCCGCACGCCAACTCCTGCCTGACCTGCCCGACTTTCATCACCACCGCCGAGTTCCTGCCCCAGCGTCGCGCCCACCGCCAGCAAGTCATACAGCTGATCACCGCAGCCGAGGCTCGCGGCCAGACCCGCATGGTCGAGATGAACCGGCGAGTCGCCGACAACCTGGAAAAGATCATCACCGCGCTCGACGACGACTGCCCAAACCAGGAGACGGCCGATGCTTCGTCACAACACCGCACCGATCATCGCCGCCGCCCGGCGACGCCACGAACTGACCCGCTCCAAGGCCGTCCCGGCGCTCCGCGAACTGCACACCCCCGACACGCCAATCTCCTTCGAGGCCGTCGCCCGCACCGCAGGGATCTCCCGCTCCTGGCTCTACACCCAGCCCGACCTTCGAGCTGAGATCGAACGTCTCCGCCAAAACGGCCTGGCGCTCGGGTCGCCGTCACTAGAGGCAAAGTAGCTCTTCGTAACCATCGCTACTCTTTGTGGTTGCTGGCTTGGTCATCTCAGTGTCGAATAACGACCGTCTGTCGACACTCGCCAAGGCGGTCACGGAACCGCAGGTGGGTGCTGTCGATAACTCGTGTCGGAAATCAATGTCGGTGAACGGTACGTGGAGTAGATTTCGACAGTGCTCTTCGGCTACGCGCGGGTCAGCACCGCCGACCAGAACCCCGACCATCAGATCGACGCGCTGCTGCGCGCGGGCGTCGACCGCAATGACATCCATTTGGACAAGGTCAGTGGCGCCAAGGCCTCCCGGCCCAGCCTCGATCTGGTCCTCAAGCTGCTGCGCGAGGGCGACACGCTGAAGGTCACCCGGCTGGACCGGCTGTCGCGCTCGGTCCTGCACCTGGTCACCCTCGGGGCGGACCTGCGGATGCGCGGGGTGGGGCTGCATGTGATCGAGCAGGGCATCGACACCGACACGATGGAGGGCCGGGCGATGTTCGGCATGCTGTCGGTCCTGGCCGAGTTGCAGCGCGAGCTGATCGTCGCCAACACGATAGACGGCCTGACCTCCGCCCGTGCCCGCGGCCGGGTCGGTGGACGTCGGCCCAAGCTCACCACCGACCAGGCAGCCCTCGCCCAGCAGCTGTACGACACGCGGGACAAGACCGTCCAGCAGATCGCGGACTTGTTCGGAGTGCCGCGCTCCACGGTGTACGGGCACCTGAAGGTCGACGCCGTACGCCGCCAGCCGAAGAAGCCCCCGGAGAGGGCGTAGGCGGGACGCGGGGTCGGGTCTTGGCAGGGGCCCGAGGCCGAACTGTTGGGAAGATGCGGAATGGGGATGTAAGAAAGCCCTCCTTCGGACCACTTGCTCAATGAACGTTTGTCCCCGACCGAAGGAACCGGCTTGCCAAACCCCCATGAGCGCTTCACCGCGCTCTACAACACCTACCAAGCGCGGGTGTACGGCTATGCGGCAAGTCGCGCCGGACATCAACTCGCGGAGGAAGTGGTCAGCGAGACCTTCCTGGTGGCCTGGCGGCGTCTGGACAGCCTCCCCGACCACGCGCCGTTGCCATGGCTCCTCCGCGTCGCTCGCAACATTCTGCGCGACAACTTCCGGCGGGCCGCCCGGCGCGAATCTCTGGAAGCTGAACTGCGCACGTGGATGGAAGAGGCGGCCACCGACGTGGGGGAACACGCCACCGAGCGCGTCGCCGTACTCCGCGCCCTGGCCGGCTTATCCGAAGCCGACAAAGAGATCCTGACCCTGACCACCTGGCATGGCCTATCCACCACGGAAGCGGCCGAGGTACTCGGCTGCACCAAGGCCGCCTTCTTCGTCCGCTTGCATCGAGCGCGCCGCCGACTGCAGTCGGCGATCGAAGCCACCGGTACCACCCCGTCCCGAAAGCCCGTGACCGTTCCAGGAAGGAAACTGCGATGAGCCGCAAGCTCGACGCGACGGATCTGCTCGCCATGGCCCGCCCGGCTTCGCTGGACCGCGGATCACGCATCTCCGCTGACGACATGCTGTTCATGGCCACCGCCGAGGCGCCACAAGAACCCTCGCGCAGGCGATCGCGCCCGAGGCGGACCCTGCTGGCCGACCCAGCCTCGCGGGCCCGGTCCCGCCTGTGGGTCCTGTGGGCGCCGCTGTCCACGGCCGCGGTCGTGGCGCTGGTCTTCGCGCTGGTGACGAGCCTGGCACCAGCCCCTGCTGTGCTCAAGCCACCGAGAACCAACCAGGAACTGTTCGACCTGGCCGACAGGATCAAGAAGCTCCCCGCAGAGAGCGGTGCCTACTGGCGCGAGGTGAGGATCGACGGCAATTACCTGTCTACCGGTGGCTACAGGCTCGTGGTGGTCGGCCGCCGCGAGACCTGGCAGCCGCGCGACCCGGCTGATCCGGTGCTCACGCAGTGGTGGCGGCAGGACAGCGCCCGCCCGGCCACGGCCGAGGACGAGCGAGCCTGGCGGGCGGCGGGAGCTCCCGCCCGGGTCAAGGGCCACTGCGAGACCAGCGGGCCGTGCGGTTCGATTCCGGTCGCCGCCGAGCCGAAGGACTGCAGGTACACCTTGAGAATGGATCCCACGGGAACCTATCCCGACAAAACGGTCAACGATTTCAGCATGGCGGACCTGGCGGCGATCCCCACTGATCCGGCCGCGCTCCTGAAGCAGCTTCGCGCTTACCACGAGATCTGGAACGGCCGCGGCTTCACGCAGCCTTTCGAGAAGTTCCTGCCGACCACCGTGAATCTCCTGGGCATGCCGCTCAGCCCTGCCCAGCGCGCCGCGATCATCAGCGTCCTGGCCAGTCTGCCGACCACCAAGGTCGTGGGCACAGTGACGGATCCGCTAGGCAGAAGGGGCATATCGGTGGACTTCGGCGGAGCGGGAGGCAACCTGGTGTACTCCAACAAGCCGGGCAAGGAGTTGCCGGTCTACAACAGGCAGATCCTCGACCCGGGGACGGGGGAGACGCTCTCGCGCGTTTCCTATGCGGCCCGCACCGCACTGGGGGCGACCAAGGGTGAGGTCATGAGCTACCACGCCCGCGGCCTCGAGTCGGGCTGGACCAGGCCGCCGGCTTCTCCACCGAAGGGGTGCAAGAAGGGGGAATGAAAGGGGTGCCGACCCCGGCGGCGATGAGCGCGTGACCGGGGTCTGCGCGGTAGACGACTCAGCCGACAGGCGCGTTCAGGTAGTTCTGGATCTCTGCAGGGACAACAACGGCGCTCATGCGGCCTTCGGCCCCCTGCATGGATCAGCTGGCCTGCTGGACTTCCAGGCCCGAGACTGTCGGCGAAGGCTGAGGCCTTGTGGTCACCAACCAGTTTCCTCGGTGTTGACGGCTTCGAGTCGCTCAGTCGCGGTCATCTGCTGGCGTTCGGTGTCGGTGAGGGGGCGGCGTTCGCCAGCTAGGCGGCGTGCGGCGGGTCCGATGAGTAAAGCGAGGCCGAGTACGGAGATGCCAGCGAGGGCAGTCCCGGCCAGGGTCCATCGTCCCCAGTCCGGGAGGTTCGACATCACCGTTGCCGCGACCGCGCACGTGATCAAGCCGAGCAGCGGAAGAAGCCACAGGAGGTGCCGCGTCCACCGCTGCGAGCACGGGGCGGCGGGCGCCGGAGCGGGCGGTAGGGTCCTGGCTGCGCGGCGGGCGCGGGCGGCGTTCGCTGTCGCGATGACCTGACGTGCAGGAGGCCGCGGATGGCGAGATGGCATGGCCCCATTGGACCCGCCCGAGAAAGGTCCATGGTGGTGAAGTCAGGAAATGGCGTGACCTCCGTGCTATCTCCCGGGCGGTCCCACATTACGGTCATGTCACCCGGCGGAAAGTACGGGCCCGCAGAGCCCTTGATCAGTCGGCGGGGTAGCCGCGGCCACCGACAGGGGCGTCAGCGCGTCAGCGGGACGGTCAGCAGCATGCAGCCGGGGGTGCGAGCGCCCGGGAAGCACAGCAACTGCTCGGGCGGCCACGCTGGTGCAGCGGCTGGCCGACGAGCAGCCAGGCTGAGGTGCTGCCCAGGATCAGGACACCCGGCGTCGTTGTTCAGAATTGATTGATTGGCGTCGGCCCTCCGAAGCCTGTCAACCGTTTCCGCAGCATGCTCAGGGAAAATCGGCTTCGATCTCGGAGGGATGAGATTCATGACCCGAAAGCTGGTGAGCGCGCTGTTTCTGGTGGCGGCGATGCTCGTAGCTCTTCCGCAGGCAGGCTCGGCTTCGGCGCGGTCGACTGACCCTCATTGGGGCCCCGCCCTCTATCAAAACAAGCACAGCGGCAGATGCCTGGGCGTCCAAGGCCCGTCACAGAGCGACGGCGCCTTAATTCTGCAATGGGGCTGTAACACGTGGGACCCCAATTCCGACCACCGATGGTTCTTGGAGCCCGTACCCGGGTCACCCGGCTTCTTCATCATCTTCAACGGAAGAAGCGGGAAATGCCTGGCCGTTCCCGGCGGCACCCACGCGCCCAACACACAGCTCATTCAATGGCCCTGTGATGCGCGTATCCGCGACCATCGTTGGCGCTTCCAGCAGTACGCCGACGGGAGGTATCAGATCATCAACTACCACACCGGGCAGTGTGTAGCCGTCCGCGACGCGAAACTCGGCGATGGAGCAGAAGTGATCCAGTGGCCTTGCGGCGACCATCCTGACCATTTCTGGGCAGTGGTGCCTTGGAGTTGAGCGACACCGCAGGCACGGTCAGCAACAGGCAGCCGGGAGTGCGAGCGCCCGGGAAGCACAGCAGCTGCTCGGGCGTGCGCGGTACGACGACGAACTCGCCGTCGTCCTGGGCAATCAGGAGCTCGTGCCCACGATCCTCCAAGACCACGCCGGCGGGCGCGGGGGCCGGGGCGGGCTCGGTGGAGGCCTCGGCCGTTGCACAGGCGGTGAGGGTCAGGGCGATCGCCGCCGCGGCGGCGATCGCGAGGGGGGCCGTAGTGCGCGTCATGTGACTGCCTCTCTGGTGTTGGTGATCGGCGAGCGCCTGGTGGCGGTCGCCGGCGTGCATGGGGTTGCGGGGGCCGCGGAGCGTCGGGTCTTCAGGCGGCGGCGTTCTCGGGGGCCGAGGCCGCCGCGGATGCCGGACGGCTCGTCGTCGGCGAGTGCGTCTTGCAGGCACGGCTCCCGGACGGGACAGCGGCGGCAGATCCCCCGGGCCGTCACGGCGTGTTCGCCCTTGGCGGGGAACCACGCCTCGGGGTCGGCCTGGGCGCACAGGGCGGCGGCTTCCCAGTCGCGGGTCATGGCGGCATGTCCTGTCCGGTGATCCAGCGGCCGTCGTGCGGGAGATGACGGCCGGCGGCGACGAGGGTGTAGGCGGCCTCGTAGGTCTCGCCCAGCTGCGCGGGGACCGCGGCCAGCCGCGACAGAGCGGCATTCAAGCGCTTGCTTGTGTCGGCGAGAATCTCCGCGGCGGCCTCGCAGTCGGCCGCCTCCGCCGCGTTGTTGCTGCGGCCGGCCAGGGCGCGGGCGCACAGGACCTGCGTGGTCAGCGCCTGCAGGGCCGCCCGGTGCTCGTGCACGCCGGAGATCAGGTCGACGAGGTCATCGATAAGGTCGGTGTCGCTGCGGTAGGGCCCGTCGGCGCCGGCGGCGGGGGTGGCGCCGAGGGCGAGCGCGGCGCCGATGAGCGGGTGGTAGGCGGCGGGGTCGAGACCGGTGGTGCGGCAGCGGGCGCACATGGTCGCGGCTTCGATGGCGAGGTCACACGGCTCTGCGGGTGCCGAAAATTCGTCCACCAAGCCTGACCTAGAGCTATTCAATGTCAATCGCCCTCGTCTGAGCGAACGCTCAGCCTGGTTTGAGCGGATGCTCAGCTTCTATACTTGGACGTCACGTAGTGCAACTCATGCGTTAGGAGCGCGAATTACCCTGCGTAGAGGTATTCTTTGGACCAAAGTCTTCAAAGTGGTCTCGGGTTTGGACCGAGGAGACGCAAGATACGCTGGCGTCGGCCGTACAGAACCGAACGTCAAGGACGCTGATTCCTCGATGGTTGCTCGGGTGTACGCGGCACAGGCCGATACGCAGCGGCACGCCCCGGCATCCCGCTAATGACAATCACGTAAATGGTGGTACGAATCGCCACGACTCGACACCGGCAGACATCGATCAAGCAAACTCTTAATCCGTTGGTCGACGACCAGATCATGTATGCATCTCTTCTTGCCGCGCATAGTGCGCTTCGTCACTGTTGCGATGTGACAGCACCGGACAGGTCTGGCGCCAACCGTGATCACTCAGACTGGCAAGCTGGCGCGATCGGGGCACGCACACCGGAATGCCTCTGCTCATCAGCCAGCGTGGTGGATAGAGGCTGCTAGTCCAAGGCCGTAAGGGTGAGTGTGCTGAACCAGGTCGCTCATGTCGAGCCCCGCAGGGTGTTATCCCGGTTCCGGAACGACGTTTACGCCTGCTTGACGTCGCGGGCTGATGCGTTGTTCGAGCTGTCCGTCGACATCCGTCATCGGCACGGGAAGGGGGAGCGTCATGCTGTCGCCCGGTCGCCCTGTCCCTGGGTGGACGTTCCTGACCCACCACGCCCGGGTGCTGCTGGAGATCGCCCGCAACCCCGAAGCCCGCCGGCGCGAGATCGCCGCCGCCATCGGCATCACCGAACGCATCGTGCACGTGATCGTCCACGACCTGCACGAGGCCGGCTGCCTCACCCGCGAACGCGTCGGCCGGCACGATCGCTACACCCTCAACCCCGACCAGCACCTGCGCTACCCCACCGAAGCCGACCTGCCGGTGCGCCGCCTGATCGACATGTTCTCCGAACGCGACCTGCCCACCGGCCCGCCCCCGCCGTACCAGCCCTGAAAGCCCATACCGCCGTCCGCGAGGTCCTTCGGGCGGGCGGGGGCGCTGGCCCTCCTGCTCGCTGGCACGGTGAGCCGCGAGTTGGGGTGAGCGTGAGAAGTGCGTCCCATGGCCCATCGAACATCAACGATGATTGGGCCATCTACCAGGCGCCGGTGCCTTCGGCCAGGCGGGCGAGCTCGGCGCGGTGCGCCTCCAGAACGGCGGCGATGGCCTCGGGCGGGATCTCATCGCGCAGGTCGACGGCGGCGCCGCGGTAGCTCTCCCGTACGGCATCGCGCGCGCGGACGGTGTGCTCGTGAGCGGAGCGGGCCGGCAGTAGCGGATATCCCCGCCACCCCGCGGGACACTCGGGGCCATCAGCATGGACACGCGCAGGGACGTCCCGGGAGACAGCGGTCGCAGGGGAGCAGGCCATCGAGGGGGGGACACCGGCCAGAAGCCAGAGTCAGGGCAGCCGGTGGTTTCTGCCTGCCGGATCCGTGATGGGGATGTCAGACGGCCTGCGCGGCGAGGACACCTGCCGTCTGACACCGCCAAGCTGGGGCCTCTACCTGGGAGGGACTGGCGGCCAGGGGGAGTGCGGGCCGGCAGCCTTGGCGTCGATGGTGGGGTGACGGCAGACGGACCAGCCGTGTGACGGTCTCTGGTAGTGGTCGATCTGGCCAGACGTGGCACTTGCCCGCAGGGCTCGCGGAGTGACCTCGTGGTCAGGTCGGCATGGGTGGCGGCTTCTGGATGAGCGCGATGTTCATCCAGAAGCCGGCCGAGGCGAGCACCATCATCAGAGTGGCCATCGCCTTGTCTTCGTAGTGTTTGGCGACCTCGATGTACAGGTCGTCCGGTACCCGTTCCTCGCCACGCGCGCCGGGCCGGAAGACGGCGTCGGTCAGCGCCAGCGCGGCCCGCTCGGCATCGGTGAAGTACGGCGCGTCCCACCAGGTCGCCACGGCGGCGATCCTGGCCTCGGACTCGTCCGCCGTTCGCAGGTCGGCCGAGTGCCGCATCACCTGGTAGGTGCTGCCGACGATCTGGCCTGCGCGCAGATAGACCAAGCTGGTCGTGCTCGCCGGCACTGAGCCGTTGCCGGTGGCCTTGACCAGGATGCCGGCCAGCTCCTGGATCTCGGGCAGGTGTGTGTTGACGTCGGGGATCCGTGCTCCCACGGTGTCCTCCATGGTGCTGGGAGATGGTGTCACCCCTATGAGCCCTCGCGTGCCGGCGACGTGACAGGCGGCGGAGGAATCCCGGCGGCGTCGGCGAACCGGCGGACCCGCTCGGGGTCACGGAGCCCGTCGATGGCGACGATCCGGTCGCCCGCGACGGTGAACACCAGCGCGGCGAACGGCCGGCCGTCGACGGTGACCAACGCGCCGACCACACCGTTGACCAGCACAGGGTGCAGCCGCCCGCCGTTCGCGCCGCGGACTTGCCTGGCCACGGCCGGCGCGCCGCGGACGACACGCTGCCCGTCGGCCCCGAAGTCGGAGGTCCAGACCACATCGGGATCGAGGATCTGGACCAGGGCGTCGAAGTCACCGCCCCGTGAGGCGGCGTAGAAGGCGTCGACCACCTGCCGCCGCCGCACCAGATCCGGGTCGGGCGAGGGGACCTCGGCGCCGTTCACCCGGCGCCGAGCCCGGCTGGCCAGCTGCCGCGCGGCGGCCGGCGTGCGACCCACGATCGCGGCGATCTCGGCGAACGGCAGCTCGAACATGTCATGCAGCACGAACGCCAACCGCTCGGCCGGACTGAGCCGGTCGAGTACCACGAGCAAGGCCAGCCCCACCGAGTCGGCCATTAGCGCCTCCTGCTCGGGGTCAAGGTCGCCGTCCACGATCGCGACCGGCTCGGGCAGACGCGGCTCCTCCCGCCGCCGCCGGGAGCGCAACATGTGCAGGCATTCCCGAGCCACGACGGTGGTCAGCCAGCCGCCGAGGTTGTCGATCTGGTCCGCGTCGGACCGGCCGAGCCGAAGCCAGGCATCCTGGACGGCGTCATCGGCCTCGGCCATCGAACCCAGCATCCGGTAGGCCACCGCCCGCAGCCGGGGCCGGTGCTGCTCGAAACGCTCGGCCAGCCACTCGGTCTCCTCCATCGATCACATCATCCCCTCGTCAAGGCTCAAGGACATGAACCTGCGAAGGCGCCGAATGTGACAGGAGAGCGGCTGCGGCGCTTGGTCGCCCTGATCGAGCCGTGAGATCGATCACCTCGACAGGATCGTGAACGGGGTGGCGGTCAGTCGAACAGATCGCGGCGGTATGCCTCGCCGACCGCGCCGGCCCGGTCGCGTACCCCGAGCTTGTTGAAGATGTGCACCAGATGGGTCTTGATGCTGGCCTCGCTGATGAACAGCCTGCTTGCCGCCTCCCGGTTGGACGCGCCGTCCGCGACCAGTTTGAGCACCTCCAGTTCGCGCCTGCTCAGCGGACCTGGCACCGGCCTGCGAATCTGCTTCATCAGCCTGCTGACCAGGGACGGCGACAGTACCGACCTGCCTTCGGCCGCGGCGCGCACCGCGTCGAGCAGCTCCGCGGTCGGTGCGTCCTTGAGCAGGTAGCCGACCGCGCCCGCCTCCACGGCCGGCAGCACGTCGGCGTCGGAGTCGAACGTGGTGAGCACCAGGATCGGCAACCGCCGGTTGCCCTGGAGCAGTCGCCGGATGGCGGTGACGCCGTCCATTTTCGGCATGCGCAGATCCATCAGCACGACGTCCGGCCGCAACGTGGCGATCCGCGCGATGGCCTCTTCACCGTCGCCTGCTTCGCCGACGACGGTGAAGTCCGGCTTCTTGCTGAACGCCGCGCGCAGCCCCTCCCGCACGATGGGATGGTCGTCCACGATCAGCAGCCGGATCGGGCCGTCGGCGGTCATGGCCGGTCCTCCACGGCTGTTTGCGGGACGCTCACGCTGATCGCGGTGCCGTCTCCGGTCATGCTTTCCACCTCCAGGTCGCCACCCACAGCATGCAGCCGCCGGCGCATGGCCTCCAACCCGAAGCCCGGTTGCCGCACCGCGCCCGGATCGAAGCCGACGCCGTCGTCACGCACGTCAAGCAGCACCACCTCCCCCAAGTAGGACAGGGTGAGCCCCACCCGGGTCGCCCGCGCGTGCTTGGCCACGTTGGTGAGCGCCTCCTGCGCGGCCCGGAACAGGGTGATCTCGATGGCGGTCCGCAGCGGCACGGTGTCTCCGGTGACCTCCACCGTGATCGGCACCTCATGGGACTCCGACCAGCGCCGCGCCATGCTGGACACCGCCTCGGGCAAGTGGGAGCTCTCCAGCTGGCCGGGCCGCAGCGCCAGCACCGAGCGGCGGGCTTCGGTGAGGCTGCCGGCGGCCAGTGACTCGACTCGGTCGAGGTGGAAGCGCCACCGCTCGGGTTCTCCTGCGGACTGCCGCACCGCCCGTACGTGAGTGACGATGCCGGTCAGACCCTGGGCGAGGGTGTCGTGGATCTCGCCGGCCAGCCGCTGCCGCTCCTCCAGCTGGCCGGCCTCGTGAGCCTGCACCAGCAGCAGGTCCTGCAGACCGGCGTTCTCCGCGAGCGCGGATTCGAGCCGCCGGTTGGCCTCGGCCAGCGCGAGGTTGGCATGCTGCTTCCTGCCGTCCTCGACCGTGGCGATCCAGCCTGCCACCGCCACCGGTACGAAGATCCCGATCGGCAGGATGTAGACAAGGACGTTATCCGGTACGCCGACGGTGAGCAGGGTGGCGTACTGGCTGATCGCCGTCACCGACACGGCGACCAGAATCCAGTGCGCGGCGAACATCGCGAACGCGTAGAGGTAACCGATCCAGGAGAACGCGAAGAACGCCGGGCTCCTGATCACCAGAAGGGTGCCGATGGCAAGCAGCCCGGCGTAGAAGACCAGTACCAGCCTTGGGTACGCGGCACGGTTGGGCAGCAGCCACGCCGAAAGGGAGAGCCAGCCCAGTGCCAGCGCGACCAGGCCCAGCGTGCCCGCCGTCCGCCGGCCGTCGACCGGCCCGGCGAGCAGGCCGAACACCACGGACACGACCAGCCCGGCAGCGCCCAGCGCCGGGAACAGCCACCGATCCCGGAGGTCGGTGGCCGTGGCCCGGCTGACGAGCCGGACGAAGCGGTCTGGTCTCATCGGACTCCCTCGTCTACTCCCATCGGAACAGCTTGACTGCGATCATGCCGAACACCACGGTGATGACGAAGAGGGTGATCAAGTGGCTCGCCGCGGGAAATTCTCCGCTCCACGAGTCCCGCAGCCCCTGCATGGCCGCTCCGAGCGGGGTGTACTCGCTGATCCGGGCGATGCCGGGAGGCATGGATTCGGTCGGCATGGCCACTCCGCTGAGAAACAGGCTGGGGAAGAAGACGAACAGCCCGATGCCGGTGGCCGCGTTGCCGGTTCTCGCGATCGAGGCGACGAACAGCCCGAGCGCCAGCAGCGCCAGCACGCCGAGCACGAATGCCACCACGACTCCCGTGACGTTCTTCGGCATCGTCCAGCCGAACGTCAGGTTGCCCGCCAGCGTGACCAGCAGCAACGTCGCCAGCGCCATGCCACCGCTGACGATCAGCTGGGCGACCAGCACCATCGCCGGTTTCGTCGGTGTGGTGGCCAGCCGGCGCAGGATGCCCTTCTCCCGGTAGCCGGCCAGAGTGGACGGCATGATCAGGATGGACATGATGGCCAGGGTCAGCACCAGCACCATGGCGGGGAAGTAGTTGAGCAACGAACTCCGCATCGCCTCAGGGGTGCCCGCCGGGTTCAGGATGACGCCGAACACCACCACCAGCAACAGCGGCAGGCCCGGCACGAAGAACACCGATTCCGGTGCCCTGACGAAAAGCTTGAACTCGGTGAAGGTCAGTTTCCGCAGTGCGCGCATCCGTGCCACCTCTCTCAGACCTCGAACGTGCGGCCGGTCAGCGTGACGAAGGCGTCTTCCAGGGTGGCCTGCTCCACGCGCAGGTCAGCGGCAATGATCCGGTGACGGGCCAGCGTGGAGACGACGGCCTGCAGTACCTGGCCGTTGCCGGCCACGACCACGTGATCGCCCGCTGTGAGCACGTCCGTCACCTCGGGGAGATCGCTGAGCAGCCCGTCCGGCAGCGCCGCCGAGGGGCGGAACCGGACGCGCTGCTCAGCCCCCACCCTCGCCACCAGGCCGGCCGGGCTGTCCAGCGCGGCGATCCTGCCGTCGCAGAACACCGCGATCCGGTCGCAGAGCCGTTCGGCTTCCTCCATGAAATGGGTGACCAGGATGACGGTGACCCCACGCTCCCGTATCTCCTCGATCAGGTCCCACGCGCCTCGGCGCGCCTGCGGGTCGAGCCCGGTGGTGAGCTCGTCGAGCACCGCGATCTCCGGGTTGCCGATCAGCGCCAGCGCGATGAACAGCCGCTGTTTCTGACCCCCCGACAGCTTCCCGAACGGAGTGTTCCGCTTGTCGGTGAGCCCCCAGTCCCCGAGCAGTTTCGCCGGGTTCACCGGGTCGCGGTAGAAGGAGGCGTACAGATCCAGTGCCTCCCAGACTTTCAGCCGCTCGGGCAACTCGCTCTCCTGCAGTTGCACCCCCACGCAGCTGCGCAGCCGGTCGTCGTCACGCTGGGGGTCCAGTCCGAGCACACGGACCGTGCCGCCGTCCGGCCTGCGCAACCCCTCCACACATTCCACGGTCGTGGTCTTGCCCGCCCCGTTGGGGCCGAGAATGCCGAAGATCTCACCCTTCTCCACGGTGAACGACACATCCTCCACCGCGACCTTGCCGCGATACCGTTTGTGCAGGTTGCTTACCTCGATGACCGGCATCTGCCCGCCTCCTCCGCACCCGTTCCTTCCAGGACACCGACGAGAATGCCGGGGAAGGCGCCGGTACGGATCGCTCCGGCGGCCACTCGATAGGTTGAGCCGCGGCATCGACCTGACGGCCACACCATCAGCCGAACGATGGATGCGCCCCCAGCGGCCTGGAGCGGGCACGAGGATCATGCCACCTCTTCTCCTCGAACGCCTTCGGACCGATCGCATCAAGAAGCTGCCCGCGGAGGTGGTACCCGATGGCCTCTTCACGAGTCGGCCGGCGGCGACCGCGTCAGCGAAGGTGAGCAGGCCAGGGCCGGTGACCTCATATGTCTGGTGGGCGTGCCCCTCGCCGGTGAGCGCCGCGACCGCTACGTCGGCGTCCACGAACGGCTCGCGGATGTCACCGACGGGCAGGGTAGGTCTCAGACGCTCGCGAGGACGCTGTCCCGCTGGCTGGACGGCTTGCCGGCGCGGGAGCGGACGAGGCGGACGAGGCGGGAGAGGAGGACGGCGGCGCTGCTGAGCGCGCCCGCGGCGGCGAAGACGTAGAGCGCGAGCCACACGTAGGTGATCTGCTCCAGCGTTCCCGCCCTGTTCATGACGACGCCGAACAGGTCGGCCAGGCCGAAGAAGAACGCGATCGGCACCAGGTACGGCACCAGCCGCACGCCCACCCGCCAGACGGCCTTGCCTTCGCGGCGGTGGGCCCAGCGGCCGGACCGCAGGACGCCCATGACGCCGAGGCCGAGGACGAGCGCGCTCAGGCCGGCCAGCCAGTAGTCCGCGGACATGGTGAACGGCTCCTGAACGGAGTCGGCGCGGCCTTCGAGGATGTCGATCAGGCCGTCGCTGATCAGGAGTGCGTCGTCGCCGGAGACCATGCCGGTGTTGGTGACGACGGCGATGCCGTACTTGCTGTCGGGCAGCAGCGTTTGCGCGGCGTTGTGGGTGAGCAGCCAGCCGGTGTGGCGCAGCTCGGCTGCTCCGCCGAGGGTCTTGCCCGCGGTCCAGCCCATGGCGTAGGTGCTTTCGGCCACGCCGGAGGGGGTGTGGGTGGTCTTCAGGATCTCCTCCGTCAGGACACGGCCGCCGCCGTTCTGGGCGACCAGCCAGCGGCCCAGGTCGTCGGCGGTGCTGACGACCCCGGCGCCGCCGTTGATGAACCAGTTCGGCTGGGAACGCTCCAGGACCTGGCCGTAGGCGCGGATGTAGCCCGCGGCCTGGCCGGGGAGCTGCGAGGTGGTGTTGACGGTCGCGGTCGACTTCATGCCGAGCGGCCCGAACACCCGCCGCGCCATGTAGTCGGCGAACGGCACCCCGGCCACCACCTCGACCAGCCGCGCGGCGACGGCGAAGTTGGGATTGTGGTAGGCCATCTTGGCGCCCGGGTCGCCGGCGAGCGGGTAGCTCGACAGCATCCCGACGGCGTCCTTGAGCGTGGCCGGCGCGTCGAGCGCCAGCTCGGGGAAGCTGCGGTCGCTCATCCCCGAGGTCTGCTGGAGCAACTGACGCACGGTGATCTTCGTGGCGCGGGCGTCGGCCAGGGTGAACTCGGGGAGGTAGGACCGCACCGAGGCGTCCAGGTCGATCTTGCCCTCGTCGACCAGGCGCAGCACTCCCACGGCGGTCAACGACTTGGACAGCGAGGCCAGCGGCATCGGGGTGCTCTTGGTGATCGCCTCGCCCTTGGCGGTGTGGCCGTAACCCGCGACCCGCACGATCTGGTCGCCCTTGGTGACCGCCACCGCGGCGCCCGGCAGACCGGTTCGTTCCACGTAGTCGCGCACGTACGTGTCGATCGCGCCGGCGTTCAGGTCACCGGTCCGCACCGCTGCCGCCGAGGCCTGCCCCGCGGGCACTCCCACCGCCAGCAGCACACCAGCCACCGCGGCGATCTTCCGCATCATGTTCATGGACTTCCTTCCAAGATTTCCGTCTGCCAGGAGGAGACGGTAGGAGTTCACGCAGGTACGGCGTAGTGCGCGATCGTCGGGTGGCTACCCCGGCTTTCGTCAGGTCTGGTCTTCGTCCCCGCCCAGGGCCCGGTCGGCCATCACCGGCGGAACGCCGCTGATGGAGCCGTTCCAAAGCCGTCAGTCGTCGGGCAGGGCGCGCACGGCGCCCTTGTCGGCAGACAGGGCCAGAGCCGCGTACGCGCGCAAAGCCATCGAAACGTGCCGCTGAGGGCGGCGTGGCCGGTAACCCGAGCCCTCCCCGTCGACGCGGCGGGCAGCGAGCCCCGGCTTGGAGACCTGAAGGTGGAGAGTACGGGCCGGGATGTCGACGGTGATCAGATCGCCGTCGGCGACCAGGGCAAGCGGTCCTCCGGCGGCGGCCTCGGGTGAGACGTGGCCGACGGACAAGCCGGAACTGGCGCCCGAGAAGCGGCCGTCGGTGACGATGGCCACGGAGTGGGCGAGCCCCCGGCCCGCGAGGTAGGCCGTCGGATACAGCATCTCCTGCATACCCGGACCGCCGCGCGGACCCTCGTAGCGGATGACCAGCACGCTGCCCGGGCCCACCCGACCGGACAGGATCGCGTCCACCGCCTCCTCCTGGGAGTCGGCGACCACGGCTTCGCCGGTGAACACGGTCATGTCGTCGGGGACGCCGGCGGACTTGACCACCGCCCCGTCCGGCGCCAGATTGCCCCGCAGCACGGCCAGCCCGCCGTCGGCCGAGTAGGCGTGGGCGATGTCGCGGATGCAGCCCGAGGCCGCGTCCAGGTCCAGCGACTCCCAGCGGGCCGACTGAGAGAAGCCGGACGCGGAGCGGACACCCCCCGGAGCGGCGAGGAAGAGGCCGGACGCCTCCGGGGAGGGCACGGGGGCGCGCACGTCCCAGCTGGACAACCATTCGGCGAGTGAGCCGGCGTGGACGGCCCAGACGTCCTCGCGCAGCAGCCCGGCGCGGTGCAGCTCACCCAGCAGGGCGGGGACGCCGCCGGCTCGATGGACGTCCTCCATCAGGTACGCGCTGCTCGGGGCCACCTTGCACAGGCACGGCACCTCGCGCGAACGCGCCTCGATGTCGGACAGGCCGTAGTCCAGCTCGGCTTCGTTGGCGGCGGCGAGCAGATGCAGCACGGTGTTGGTGGATCCGCCCATGGCCAGGTCCAGGGCCATCGCGTTGTCGAACGCCGCCCGGGAGGCGATCGCCCGGGGCAGCACGGTGGCGTCGTCCTTGCCGTAGTACCGCTCGGTCAGCTCCACGACCGTCCGCCCGGCCTGCTCGTACAGGGCTCTGCGGGCGGTGTGGGTGGCCAGGGTGGTGCCGTTGCCCGGCAGGGCCAGCCCAAGAGCCTCCAGAAGGCAGTTCATGGAGTTGGCCGTGAACATTCCGGCGCACGAGCCGCAGGTCGGGCAGGCCGCCTCCTCGATGGCCGCCATGTCGGCATCGGAGACGGCGGGGTTGACCGCCTCGGACATGGTGGTGACCAGGGTCAGGCCGGTACGGACCGTGCCGTCGGACAGCACCGCCCGGCCGCCCTCCATCGGGCCGCCCGAGACGAACACCGTGGGGATGTTCAGCCGCAGCGCGGCCAGCAGCATCCCCGGGGTGATCTTGTCGCAGTTGGAGACGCACACCAGCGCGTCGGCGCAGTGCGCCTGGACCATGTATTCGATGGAGTCGGCGATCAGCTCTCTGGAGGGCAGCGAGTACAGCATCCCCGCGTGGCCCATGGCGATGCCGTCGTCGATCGCGATGGTGTTGAACTCCCGCGCGATCCCGCCCGCCGCGCCGATGGCCTCACCGATGATGCGGCCTACGGGCTGCAGATGGGTATGACCGGGGACGAACTCGGTGAAGCTGTTGGCTACCGCGATCACCGGCTTGACGCCGATGTCCCCGCCGGGCACGCCGGAGGCGCGCATCAGGGCGCGTGCCCCGGCCATGTTCCGGCCATGGGTGACGGTGCGGGATCTCAACTGTGGCATGCCCAGATCCTGGCGGCGTGCCGGCGTACAGCGAAGACGCCCCGAGTGCTAGTAGTCCTGCTACCAGTACCTATCCTTCGTCCATGGGAACGGCGGCGGAGCGGCGCAAGGAGCTGGGCGACTTCCTGCGTGCCAGGCGCGCCCGGCTCGACCCGACAGCGGTCGGCCTGCCCCCGGCCGGTCCCCGCCGGCGTGGCGGCCTGCGCCGCGAGGAGGTCTCGACCCTCTCCCAGGTCAGCGCCACCTGGTACACGTGGCTGGAGCAGGGCCGCGACATCCAGCCCTCCCGGCAGGTCCTGGACGCCCTCGCCCGCACGCTGCTCCTGACCTTCGCCGAGCATGCCTATGTGCTGTCCCTGGCCGGATATGCCCCACTCACCGAGCCCGCAGAACCGGCGGCCCGCACCGCTCCCGGCCACGTGCAGCGACTGCTCGACGCGCTCGCCGGATTTCCCGCGTACGCCATCGCGCCCGACTGGACGATCGCCGGCTGGAACGCCGCCTACCTTGACCTGTATCCGAACGTGGCCACCGTCGCTCCGGAGGAACGCAACCTGTTGTGGCTGGTGTTCACCGATCCCTACGTCCGTGATCTGCTGCCGGACTGGGAGGTGACAAGCCGTCGTTTCGTCGCCGAATTCCGGGCCGAGGCCGGGCCCCGGCTCGGCGACCTCGCCGGCTCCCCGGCCATCCAGCGCCTGCTGGCGACAAGCGCGGCCTTCCGTACGGCCTGGCAGGACCACCACATCGAGGGCTTCGCCTCCCGGATGCGCGTCTTCGACCATCCGATCACGGGTGTGCGGCACTTCGAGCACCACCGCCTGGCCCCTGCCGACCACCCCGACCTGCACGTGGTCATCTACACCCCAGGATGTTGACGCGACGGCGCGGCCTCGCCTTGCGATCCTCCGTGCCCGGCGCGTGGTTGCGAACCGGGCGGCGTAAGCAGGCGTGGTCCATGCCCGGGTGCCGGGGCCGCAGGAGCCGGGGAAGCGCGGGCCGCTGCCCCGTGCCGCGGGCGGCTACGCGGTGGCCGTTCGGGGTGACCTCGCTCGCAGCGAGTAGAGGATCGGCAGGTAGGTGTCGCCGAAGGGGAACCGGGAGGTGCCGTCGGGTCCTTGGGGCAGGATGCGACGTCCGGGGAATTCGGCCTCGGTGTGCTCGACGAGCCGGTCGACGATCAGTCCCGCTCCGGCAGCCGCTGTGACGATCTCGCCCACCGAGTGCGGGTACTGGACCACCTCCTGTGCGGTCATCGGCAGGTCTGGGTCCGCGTACGTGTCCGCTACGACCTCACGCTGGGGCTCTCCTCCGCCGTAGGGCCAGTCGGCCACGAGCGGTTCGTAGGTGGCCAAGGTCTGGAAGGCGGGATGTAGGTCGACCAGCACCAGCCTTCCCCCTGGCCGCAGCGCCATCGCCGCACCACGCATCCACGCGTTAAGGTCCCCGATCCAGCACAGCACCCCGTAGGTGGCGATCACAAGGTCGAACCTGCCCGCCAGGCCGGACGGCAGGTTCTGCGTGTCGGCCTCGACGAAATCGGCGGTGAGCCCGGCGAGCTCAGCCAGCTCGCGTGCCCGGACGATAGCCGTCGACGAGAAATCGACACCGGTGACCCTGGCACCCAGACGGGCCCAGTTGAGTGTGTCCATGCCAAAGTGGCACTGCAGATGCAGCACATCCTGGCCGCTCACATCACCGGCCAGCTCCAGCTCGATCCCGTAGAGCGTCTGCCGGCCCGCCAGGAACGAATCGACGTCGTAGAGCAGGTCGTTGGGGGTCGTGCCGTGTGCCTGGGCACGGGCATCCCAGAGGGCACGATTCGCGGCGAGCCCGTCAGCGGGAAGGATTCCGTTCATGTCCGTAGTGTGGCAGGCCGATTGGAGCGAGCGCCGACACCTGGTGGGTGTTGAGAGCGGCTTGCGTGCGGGACGCCACCCGTCCCTTCCCCAGAGGTCAGGCAGCGACCGGCAAGTGCCGGAAACCGCGGATCGACGCCGACGACCGCAGGCACGCATCGCCCGTGCGCCGGAGCCCGGGTAGCCGGCCGGCTACCAGTTCGGCATCGCGCCCATCCTGGCGATGGCCATGGCCTCGATCACCACGGAGTACCGCTACAACACCATCAAGGCGACCTTTCTCGCCGTGCCGAGGCGCGGCTCGGTTCTCGTCGCCAAGGCCGCCGTGGCCGCTCTCGTCTGCGGCGGGATCGGCCTTGTCTCCGCGTTCGGGTCGCTCACGGTCGCGACCCTGATGGCGCCGGAAGCCGACCTCGCCCTGGACACCGCGGCCGACTGGCGGAACGTGGCGGGCCTGGCCGCCTACTACGCGATCGCCGCCGTCATCGCGGTCGCCGCGGGCGCCTTGGTCAGGCACACTGCGGCAGCTCTGACACTGCTGCTGGGCTACTCCCTGTTCGTCGAGTCGCTGGTCCCCGCGATCCCGGGCGTCGGTGTGGAGGTTCACCGGTGGTTGCCGTTCAACGTCGGGAAACAGTTCCTCATCGGAGCCCCGGATCCCGGCGCGGCGCCGCCCGGCCCGCCCGCACCGCCTCCCTCGACCTCACTGCTCAGCCCATGGTGGGCCCTCGCCTACTACGCGGCCGTCGCGCTCGCCCTCCTCGGGGTCGCGATCGTGACGGCCCGGAGGCGCGACGCCTGACCAGCGGGTCTCTCCTTCACGTCCCCACTCGATCTCCCGGCGCAGGGCGTCGATTCGGAGTCGTACGGCTACCGAATGGTACTCACCTTGATGAGTGATCGGGACAGCGTTGGACGGTCTGCTGCGACGGCGATCGTTTCGGCTGGAAGGTGATGTCGCTGCGTCCGGGGGCTTGCGGTGGGAGGAGCAGGTCAAG
Source organism: Nonomuraea sp. NPDC050540 (assembly GCF_044457485.1). Taxonomy (NCBI): domain Bacteria; kingdom Bacillati; phylum Actinomycetota; class Actinomycetes; order Streptosporangiales; family Streptosporangiaceae; genus Nonomuraea; species Nonomuraea sp. NPDC050540. Next base: position 89,576 of record NZ_JBITHA010000025.1, on the reverse strand, counting down.
AGGCGGCGCCCGCGGGCGAAGCCGAGGACGAACGCACCCTCGCCAAGGCCCTCACGGAGATCGTCATCAGGCTTGATCTCAGCGAAGAGGCCTCGATGCGGTTGCCGACGCCGGTGATCGCCTTCTGCAGGACCGGCAAGCCCTCGCCGCGCTGATCAACGAGTACGCGCAGGAGGGAACCGATCCTGAGCGGCACCTGACGGCCCGGAAGGCGCCCGAAACCCTGGGACTCCTGGTCTGAGGGCACTACTCCACATGGGCTCTCACGTCACTTTCGCCAGAACAGGTGATGCGTCACGCCGCTCGGACTGGGCACGACCTCCAGGTGAAACCGGTCGAGCAGCTCATCGGGTGACTCCCAGAGCCGTATTCCGGACCCGAGCTTCACCGGCGAGACCGCCACATGCATGGTGTCGACGAGGTCGGCGTCGAGGAACTGCCGAATGGTGGTAACCCCGCCCCCGAGCCGGACGTCCTTGCCCTGCGCCGCCTCCCGCGCCTGCTCCAGGACCGTGGCCGGGTCACCGTCGACAAAGTGGAACGTGGTGTCCGACAGCGTGAACGACGGACGCCCGTGGTGGGTCATCACGAACACCGGGGTGCGGAACGGAGGCTCGTCGCCCCACCAGCCCCGCCACTCATGGTCCTTCCAGGGTCCGCGCTGGGGGCCGAACTTGTTGCGGCCCATGATCTCGGCTCCGATGTCGCGTGCGTAGTCCCGCGTGAAGTAGTCGTCGAGGCCCCGGCTCCCTCCGGGGTCGGTGCGCATAGGCCAGCTCGCCGTGGCGCCGGCCCAGGCGAACAGTCGTTCGGCATTGGCCTGGCCGAACGGGTTCTCGAGGCTCTGATCCTCATCGGCGCCGGCGCCGATCCCCTCACTTGAGACGTTGAAGTTCTGGACTCTCAGTAGCTGAGCCACGTGTTCCTCCTGTGTTGCCGATACGGGTGGTGAGACTCGCCGGGCCGGGAAACTCATCGCTACGTCCGTGACCGGCCGAGCATCCGGGTGCTGCCGCTACTTCTCACCGACATTCCTGTCCAGGACAAATGTTGCTCACCAGTAAAATCAGGGATTGGAGCTGCACCAGGTCACCGTCTACGTCGGGGCGATCGCAGCCGGTGAGATGGTCAGTGTCTGAAGCTGGAGGCGAGCCGGGCGATCGCCGATTGGCGCGGCGCCAGCCAGTCGGCGATGTCGGTGACCACGGCCGCGTCCACGTGCTGGGGCTTGCCGTAGTCCGCGGGCGTGGACGGGCCTGAGCCGGGGAAGAACAGGTGGTCGTCGGCGTCGTAGACGCGGATGGTGACGTCCGCCCGGTGGGCGAGTCCTGCCCGCCAGCCCGCGAGGTCGTCTGCGACGGTCACTTGATAGTCGCGTCCGCCCTGCAGGATGAGCATCGGCTTGTCCAGCGCGGTCGCGGTCGCGACCGGGTCATAATCGCGCAGATCAAGCCAGTACGTCCCGGAGTAGCCGAACGGCAGCTCCGCCGCGGGTGTCTCGGCGGACAGCCGAGGGCTGTCGACAAGTGCGGCCTGCCGCGTGATCGCCTCGACTGCGGCCCGCGCACCGGGATCGAGCGAGGCGAGGTGGCGGACGACACGGACGGCGGCCCGATGCATGGGCTGGGTGTCAGCGGCCAAGAGCACCAGCCCGGCCACCGACGGCTCGGCGGCGGCGACCCTCGGGGCCACCTTGCCGCCCATGCTGTGCCCCGCGACGTACACACGTGCGGCATCGACGGCCGGATGGCGCTGGAGCATGTGGATGGCCGCGACGGCGTGCGGGACGTACTCCTCACTCATCGTGAACGCCGGGTCGGCCGCCACCTCGGCGGCGTGGGCGTGAGTCACCTTGTCGAAGCGCAGCACCGCCACACCGCGGCCGGCCAGCCCCCAGGCCAGATCTTTGAGGGGCTTGTTGGGGCCGCTGGTGGCGTCGCGGTCGAACGGCCCGCCGCCGCTGAGCAGCACCACCGCGGGCCACGGCCCGTCTCCGCGCGGCACACTCAACGTGCCGGGTACGGCCAGCGGACCGGAACCCACGGTGACCTCGTGCTCGTCGAACCTCCTACGGCGGGCGTACGCGGGCGGCGTCCACGGCTCGGTGAGCGCAGGCGCCAGTTGCAGGCCTTGCAGCAGTCCGGTCTCGTCGACCGACATGACCACCGTCAGCCCGCCACGTTCGCAGGTCACCGCGACGCTCACCTTGACCAGCTCGGCCTTCCCCGACGCGATCACCCAGCTCTCCGGGGCCGGCTCGCTGATCGGCGTCGCGACCGCGGAGATCGCCCCCATCGTGGAGAGCTGGCTCTCCCAGGCGGCTTGCAGCGTCTCAGCGGAGACCACCGCCCGCAACGGCGGGGCGAACAACTCCTCAATATCCGCAAAGTGCCCACCCTGTGCCATCTCAACGACCGCCGCGGCGATCGTCACCGGATCCGTTCCCCTGGTCATTCCAACACCGTCCCTTCTACTGTTTTGCGAACGGTAGCACAACATGAGATCGTTGCATGTGGACACTTTGGAGCTTCTGGCGCATCCGGTACGGCTGCGCATCGTGCATGCGATGCGCGGAGAGCGGGAACTCACCACCGGACAGCTGTGCGCTCGCATACCCGACACCTCGAAAGCCATGGTCTATCGGCACGTCGACCTGCTCGCGGCCAGCGGGATCCTGGAGGTGGCGGGTGAGAGACGGGTGCGGGGCGCGGTGGAACGTCGCTACCGGCTCCGCCACGACCGGGCCGCCCTCTACGCCGACGCATTCGCGGCCATGACGCCCGACGACCACCGGCGCGCCTTCGCCACCGCGATGGCCGTCCTGGTCGCCGAATTCAACGCCTACCTCGACCACGAGAATGTCGACCCGGTGGCGGACCTCGTCGGCTACCGGCAGCATGCCGTCTGGCTCACCCGTGGCGAACTGGAAGAGACGATCAGCCAGTTCCGTCGCGTGATCCTGCCCCTGTTGACCAACCAGCCAACGCCGGATCGCACACAGCACCTGCTCAGCCCGATCCTCTTCCCGATCGAACAGCCACCCACCGGCTCCGAATCGGGCCTGGATGACTCAGGTACGTGACAGCGGTCTGCTACCGCGTACCCGGGCGGCGTACAGGGTGCCCAGCAGGCGATGCCGAGTGAGCCGCCGATGGGGCGTAGCAGCGTGAGGGTGCCGCTGGCCCCCTATGTCGCGCGGGCGTGCCCACCACCCTGGACTCGACGGTGAGCCAGGGCGGTGGGGTCCGGACGGGCGTGGTGCGATGTTCAGCCCGCGACCGGGAGCTTGCTGTTCGACGGCATCGGCGGCGCGGCCTCCTGGAGCGGTGCGGCCTCCTGCAGCGGTCCGCGGTCGTCGACGGCGACCGGCACCTGTTCCGTCTGGTCGGATGGCACCTGTGCCGTCCGGCCCGCGCCGGCGCAGGTGGCGGAGGCCAGGTCGATCGACTCGTACGTGCCGTCACCCATCGGCACGGCGATCGCGACGCCGGTCACGGTCATCCCGCCGTCGGCGTTGCGCTGCTGCTTGTTCAGCGTGACGCTCGCGGTGCCGACCCCCTTCATCTCCACCGGGATGGTCGTGTTCGGCGCGGGCGCCGACTCGATCGGCTTGCCGTCGACGACGGCGCTCGCCATCCTCGCGGTTCCCGACCCGCCCACACAGCGCACCTGTACGGCGTCGGCCGTCAGCTTGGAGGCCAGCGCGTCCACGCCGACAGCCCGGGAGCCGGCCCGGTCGCCCTGCGCGTCCACCTCCAGCGCCTTGGCGTTGACCAGCTTGTTCGCCGGGTGCTCCGTCACGCTCTTGCGCGCCGGACGGGCTCCGTCGGCCTGTACGGCCGGCATCGGCGCGATCCCCAGCGCATCCGCGGCCGCCAGCCCGAAGGCGCTGGATCCGCTGGGATCCGTCGTGGCCTGCGACGCCGGCGCCAGAACCGCCAGCGCCAGTGCCGCGGTCGAAATGACGAATGCAGACTTCCTACGCATCAATTCCCCCTGAGTGGATGAGGACGAGGGTGCCGAGCGGCACTCTCGCCAGTGCTCGAAGTGCCTCGTCCGGCACCCGGACGCATCCGTGGCTGACCGCTTGGCCGTAGACGGAAGGGTCGGGCCAGCCGTGCAGCGCCACCGTGCCCGGGCCGCCGCCGTAACTGTCCAAGGTGTCCGAATGGGCTCCGGTCGGCAGCACGAGCGAGCCGTTCTCCCGCAACGACCCGAGCAGGAACGTCCGTCCCACAGGTGTCGGCGTCCCCGCCGCGCCGACGGCGACCCGCCAGCTCCCGATCGGGTGCCCGTACCGGAGCAGCGTGAGCCGACGCTCCCGGACGTCGACTCCCACCAGGTAGGTGGTGCGGGCCATCCGCACATGCCCGCCGGTGGCGATCCACCCCGTCGACCTGTTGGGCCGGGCCGGCAGCAGCACCCGCGCCCACCCCGGAACCCGTTCCACCACCGGCACCCACGTCGGGTTGCCGAGTTGGCGGGCGGGCAGCCTCGCGACCGGGCGACCGGCGGGCCGGTCGCGGACGGTGGCGGACACGATCGGATGCAGCAGCGTGCCGTCGCTGACGGCGAAGGGCGCGGGGTCGGCGGGCAAGGCCGCGTTGGTGGCATGGGTGGTCACGAACGGCAGGCGCGCGGCCCCGGCACGGGAGGCTTCCGCGGACAAGAGCAGCACCGACGCCAGGACCATCCCGGCATGTCGAACCCATGGACGAGGCACCCGCTGGACGCTAGCGACCACGATCCGCTACCTCTGCTGAGATGGCGGATTGCAGTCCCGAGATTTACCGACAGGGGCTGGCTCGGACTACCGCGCACCGGGCCCGGCTCCTCCAGCACGTCACCGGGAACCGGCTATGGACGGCAAGGTTGCCGGCCTGTCACGGCGCCAAAGGCTGGTAAAGACCTGAGATCTCCGTAGTGATCAGAGACCTCAGGTGTCGACAACGTCCATGGCTAGCTCAGTTCCGGACCAATGTGACCAGGTTGCCGTCAGGGTCGTGCAGGTGGCGGAAGGCCACGAGGCTGTGGACGGATTCGATCGGGCTGGGAGTGAACCCGTTCTCGATCAGGCTCGCGCGCTCACGTTCCACGTCCTCGACCACGAGCCGGAGACCCCAGCCTGTCCCGGCCGGTGTCGAGGGCCTCCTTTTCGGGGCCGAGATGCGGCGGAGGTTGGCCGGCGTAGCGCGGCTCTGCGGGCAGGCCGAACAGGTCTACGTCGCGGAGTCCGCCCGTCCTGTTGGTGAACGCCGCTTCTCCAGCTCCCACTGGTCGAGGAGTTTGGGGAACTCGCGGCCCATGAACGCGTACATGTCGCGCATCAGCTCCAGCCTGTCCCTGCCCCGGGGGTTGTCACCGACAACGGCCAACCCCCGTTCGGCGAGCTGGGCGAACGTCGTGAACTCGGCCATCTTGGCCCGGAACGCGCGTCCGAAGACGTCGTCGGCCAGCCGGTAGTGATCGCGGCGGCCCCTGGGCGGGCGGAACCGTTCGACGAGGCCGCCGCGTTCGAGCTGTCCTAGGGCGACGCTCATGCTGCTCTTGGCCACACCCAGGCTCTCGCACAACCCCGGGGCGTCGGCCGACTCGCCGGGGTTGACCAGCAGGGAGCCGATGACGCGGCCGGCCGTCCTGCTGAGTCCCAGCCGCTCGAAGTACAGTCCCGTACTCTCCACGAACTCCTCGACGTCTGCCACAGCAACAGTCTATATTGTTCGGATCGTTCCGAACGAATAGGATTTTGTTATGCCCCCTCCTCCTGGCACTGACGTGAACTTCCAAGAGAACCGCCACCAGGCGGACGCCCTGCTCCATCCCATCGACTCGGGGCGCAGCACACGCCATCGCCGCGATGCCCAAGCGGCCGGGCCTCAGCACCGGATGGGGTGAGCGGCGTGCTGCAGGAGTTCCTCGACTGGGCCTATGCACGGCACACCAACACCCTGAGCTGGTACATCCGCCCGCTGTTCATCCTCCCTCTGGCCTACTTCGCCTGGCGGCGAAGCTGGAAGGGCATCGCCCTGACGATCATGGCGCTACTGTCCAGCATGTTCTGGTTCCCCCCGCCGGAACGGATCGACCCTCAGGTGCGGGCGTTCCTGGACATGGAGAAGGAGCTCATCCTCAGCATCGGCGACCTGTCCCCGCTATACCTGCTCAGTGTCCTGGCCGTCGTCGGCAGCCTGACCGCCCTGTGTCTAGCGTTCTGGCGCCGCTCCTTGGGCTGGGGCCTGGTCATCATCAACCTCATGGCCCTTCTCAAGGTCGTCTGGAGCGTCAGCGAAGGAGGCGACAGCGGCTGGGCGGTCGTGCTCCCGGCCGCAGTGGGACTCGTCCTGTGCGACCTGGCCATCATCTGGATCGCCCGGCGCCTCCACCTGCCCATTTCGCTGCGCCGCCCCGAGCCGCCACAGGGCCCGGCTCATAGCGGAGACGTCCGCACCGGTTCTTCATGGCGGTGACCAGGTGCCTGGCGTTGACGGTCACCGAGAAGGCGTACCGTGTGGCGGCGGCGCTGTGGGTGGAGCGGGCCACTGCGAGCCGCTGCGTCGGAGCTTGATAGCGGCAGCAACCGTCTCGCGAGGTGTCGGGATTGGGTGATTTCCCAACACTCCGCCGAAACGACTCCCCACGGCCCGGAAAATCAGACTTCGCTGCACAAAAAACTGCTCCGGAGGGGTGCTTTCGGGCCCGAATTGACGACAGGATTTCCCGGCAGGTCGAAGGGGGCTCCCGTCCCCATCCGAGGAGCCGCCGGTGCGGATCGTCTACTCCCGCTCCTCCACCGCCACCCAGTCCCTGCTGCGGCAGCGGCACCTCCTCACCGAGACCGGACTGCTGGTCCGGACCGAAGGCGTCGCCGCAGGGTTTCGCCCGGCCGAGGGGGTACTGCTGTTTGAGGATCCGGCGACCACGTCGAAGATCCCGGCGCTGGAGCGGCCCGCGTTCGCGAAGGTCGCCGCCGCGCACCCGGAGACGTCCTGACGGTCTCGGAGCTGTTCCGGCTGTGCCGCGACCTGATCGACATCCACGCCGTGCGTGACTGGTGCCAGGCCCGCGGCGTCGCCCTGCGCGTCCTGTCCGGACCGCTGTCGAACTTCCATTCCCTCGCGGCCAGGTCCGCCTCGTCCTGTGGCCGGTCGAGCAGCCCGGCGACGCGCTGGTGGATCGCCCACTGATGCTCGCGCACCCCCGACCCTCCAACTCATCATGGGTAGGACCCGGCACAAGAACCCCCGCACCGCCCAGAGGCCATCGCCAAAGTCACCGAACACCTCGCCCGCGCCGCCGTACACACTGAAGGCGCAGCTCAGCCCTGAAAGGGCGGCGGGTGACAGCCGCGTTAACGGCACCCCGAGTTGCTCCAGGAGGTGATGGTCGACGAGCCGGACCAGGCCGGGGTCGTTCTCATCTGTGTGCGGGTGGCCGCTGGAGGTAGTCTCGCTCGGCGCCGGGCGGTGCCAGGGCGGCGGCGCGGCGGTAGGCGGAGGCTGCCTCGCTGTGGCGGTCCAGGCGCCGGAGCAGGTGGGCCCGGGCGACGTGGAACGGGTAGTACTGGCTCAGTTCGGCTTCCAGCGGGTCGATGAGGGCCAGGGCGGTGGCCGGGCCGTGAGCCTCGCTGACCGCGATGGCGCGGTTGAGCGCGACCACCGGGGTGGAGGCCAAGGCGTACAGGTGGTCGTAGAGGGTGATGATCTGCCGCCAGTCGGTGGCAGCGGCGGTGGGCGCGTCGGCGTGGACCGCGTGGATGGCGGCCTGCAGTTGGTACGGGCCGGGCCGGTCGCGGGCCAGGCAGCGGCGCACGATCGCGTGCCCTTCCTCGATCAAGTCGCGGTCCCAGCGGTTGCGGTCCTGCTCGCTCAGCAGGACCAGGCTGCCGTCCGGCCGGGTGCGTGCGGCCCGGCGGGATTCGATCAGCAGCAGCAGGGCCAGCAGCCCGGTCACCTCGCTCTCGTCGGGCATGAGCGCGGTCAGGAGGCGGGCCAGCCGGATCGCCTCGCCGCACAAGTCACGCTCCTGCGGTTCTGCCTGGCTGGTGGTGTAGATGAGGTAGACGACGGCCAGCACCGGTGGCAGGCGGTCGGGCAGTTCGTGGCCGGCGGGGACCCGGTACGGGATGCGCGCGGCCTTGATCTTGCGTTTGGCGCGGACCAGGCGTTGGGCCATGGCCGTTTCGGTCATCAGGAAGCAGCGGGCCACCTGTTCGGTGGACAGGCCGCCGAGCAGCCGCAGGGTGAGCGCGACCTGTGTCTCGGCCGCCAGGGCGGGGTGGCAGCAGGTGAAAATCAGCCTGAGCCGGTCGTCGGGCACGGCCCCTCCTGCCTCGGCCGGCCCGCCACCGTCATCCCCATCGCCGTCATCGCCGCCGGCCAGGAGCGCCGCCTCGTCCAGCAGGCGCCGCTCGCGCGTGCGGCGGCGCAGGCGGTCGATCGCGCGGTGGCGGGCGGTCGTGGTGATCCACCCGCCCGGGTTGGGTGGCAGTCCCTCGGCCGGCCACCTGTTCAAGGCAAGGGCGTACGCCTCCTGCACCGCGTCCTCGGCGACGTCGATGTCGCCGAACCAGCCGATCAGCGCGGCCAGCGACCGGCCGTACTCCTGGCGGAAGATCTGGCCGATGGCCTCCTGACCGACGAGCCGCACCGCTCAGTCTCCGGACGTGGCGGCGAACGGGCGTACCTCGATCGGCGTGTCGATGGCCTCCGTGACCTGCGCGGCCAGGGCCAGCACGGCGTCCAGATCGTCGGCCCGGACGATGTAGAAGCCGCCGAGATGCTCCTTGGACTCGCCGAAGGGGCCGTCGGTGGTCACGATCTGCCCGCGGACGGTACGAATGACGGTGGCGGTGTCGGCCTCATGCAGCCGGCCGGAGAACACCCACATCCCGGACGCCTTCATCTCCTGCTCGATGGCGTTGAGCCGGTCATGGGACCCACGCATGTCATCCTCGGCCGTCGGCTCCCGGGTCTGGCCCTCGACGCTGTGGACGGACAGCAGGTAGTGCGGCACGGCGGTGCTCCTTTCGCAGGGACGGATCCTTCCCGCCCGGTCACCTGACTACGAACGGACCCCGCCCAGATCGACACCTGCGCTCAAACTCATTCTCCTGCCCGGCTGCCCGGCGGGCGGGCGTTGGTGCGGGCCTCGGCGAGGAGATTTCGCCACGCCTGCTCATCGGGGTCGGGCAGGGAGCCCCACTCGCCGAACACCTCGCCCGCCGGGGCGAAGGCCGGCCGATGCCGTCCGCGACGAGCTGAGCCTGCGTCAACTCTGTTCCGCTTCGCCGCCCCGAGGCGATCAGCTCCGCCGACCATGCAGCGGGCAGCAGTTCCTCGGCCAGCCACCGGGTGAGCGTCGGCAGGTCGGGTCAGATGGCCTCGCTGGGCGAGCATGACGAACTCGGCCGGCGACATGTCCGTGGCCTCGAGGTAGTCGTGCACGAGGTTGAGCAGAGCGTAGGGCGCGCTCGCGTCCGCGTTCTCCTGCTCGACCAGGGCTTCTCGAGGAGTTCGTCGTCGGGCCGTTGCCCGATCTCCCGTCCGAGCCGGCCAGCCCCGGCCAGCGAGCCGTAGAACCACGAGCCGCAACCGTGATCTAGCTCATCGCTACATTGGGGCTGGGGACGCCTTCGGGAGCAGGACGCCAGTAAGGAGCTATGTGCACCAGATCAGGCGACGTTGGTGTCTCGCTCGATGTTCTTGAGGCGGTTCTTGAGTCGGTAGCCGGGCCCGTTGATGGAGATCACGTCGCAGGCGTGGAGGAGCCGGTCGAGGATGGCGGTGGCCAGGACCCTCGTCGGCGAAGACTTGGCCCCATTCGCCGAGGCTCTTGTTCGAGGTCAAGATGATCGAGCCTTTCTCGTAGCGCTTGGAGATCACCTGGAAAGACCAGGTTGGCCTCGCCGCGTTCGAGGATCTCGTAGCCCACCTCGTCGATCACCAGGACGCTTGGCCGCAGGTAGGTGCCGAGTTCGCGGTTCAGGCTCCCGGCGGCCTCGGCGGCTTTGAGGTTGGAGACCATGTCATCAAGGCTGGTGAAGTAGACCGAGAAGCCGGCCCGGCAGGCCGACGGCAATGTGGGTCTTGCCGACTCCAGGCGGCCCGAGCAGCGCCGCGTTGGCCTTGGCCTCGACAAAGGCGAGGGTGGCCAGGTCCTTGACCTTGCGGGGATCCAGGTCGGGCTGGAAGGAGAGGTCGTAGTCGTTCAGTTATCCGGGGTTGAAAGATCGTCGAGGGGCGCTTTGGCAGGTGGGGGCGTTGCTGACATGTCGGCGTGGTCGATCTGATCATGTTTGGCCTGGGTGGCTGGTGGTCTCAGGAATGGGTCTTGGTTCGGCGAATCGGGTGTCGCTTATGGCCTGGGTGGCAGGTCCAAGACGCGGGTGATGGCAGTGACGATCGAGGTGGAGTGGTCTGGCAGCTGCCGCTCGGCCCAGGTGGAGACCAGGTTCCGGAAGCGGGTCAGGTCGTTTTCGGCGTGGTTGAGTTGATGACGTAGTTCCGCGGCGGGTGCCTCGATGATCGGGCTGCCATTCTGCTCGGCGTCGACGGTCATGCGGATGAGGTCGCCGGTGCGTTCAACCAGCGGGGATGGATCGTGGCCGAAGGAGACGACTGCGCCGTCGACGGCCAGGAACCAGTCGCGCCATTCCTCCAGGCCGCTGCAGCATCCGGGGAGCAGCACGACGCCGCTGGTGGTGTCCGTCACGCGCAGGCCGCCGGAGGCGAAAGGGTCGTCCATGGTGAGCAGCCCGTGCAAGAACGCCTCGATCGAGGAGGCGGGGCGAGGAGGATCGCTGTCTATTGGATCGACGTTGTTGCACTCGGCGATCCGCATCACGGCAGTTCCGACCTCGGCCGGGCTTAGCTTGCCGTTGAGTGGGAGGTAGCCATAGGACTCGACCTCGGCGACGGGCCAGAGCGCAAAGCCGTCGTAGGAGTAGACCTCCAGGACGGGCTGCATGACGATCACCTGTGTAGTCTGCCGCGGACTCAAAGGATCATTCCGATTGACGCCGCTGCTCGGGCGTTCACCTGGCTGACGGCGAGACGTGCGTGGCAATCCTTCGCAGAGGTCGCCGACCGCGTGCTCGGGTCGCCGTTTTGTCAGGGCGCGGCTTGTTCGTGGAGTTGTCGTCTGAGCCGGAGTATTTCACCGTGGGCGGCAGCGAGTCGCTGTTCGAGGTCGTTGATGCGTTCTCGGTTAGTACTCCAGTGACATTTCGGGATCATGGTTCGGATCTGCGCTGGTAATGACTGTGCCGGGCCGTGGCCTGGTGGCGTCGGCGCCAGTGGGACCAGCGCAGAACGTCCGTGATGGAGCGCTTGCGGGATAGCACGAGGGCGGCCAGGGAGCCGCCGCCAGTGCGGCGGATCAGATCCCGCGCGGACGCCTGGACCACCTGCCGCTCTCGTGATCTTCTTGAATACGCGGCCAACGACACCGAAGCTGCAGCCCCCGAACGCGAGGTGTGCGCGATGAGATGGTTGCGTAAGACGGGCGCTGAAGGTCACCGCGGCCGTGCTCGCCCCGGCGGCCGGAGCGTTTCGTAAGGCCGTTGCAGGAGTCCGGTGGCTTGCGCCGGCCTATGAAACGGCCGACGCTCAGGTCGGCCTCGGCTCTGACGGCGGTTCACCGTGCGACCACTCATGCAACAGTCTCCGGCCAGACGGGACGACTTCCCCAGCCTCAGCAAGATCGCGAAATGGTTGCACTGGATTCCTTAGATGACTGTGATTCTGTGTCCATTCCACGCAGTGGCTGTCCGCGATGATTCATGCGGCACGCCGAGGCGGTATCACGCAGAGTAACCTGGAGCTCCAGTATGGTCTGTTGATCATGACGACCCGAGACGATGTCCTCGCGATTGCCGCACCCCCCGAAGAAGCTTCCCAGCTCGCCGCGGCCTTCGCGGCCGCGTTCAACGCCGGCGACGCCCAAGCCCTCGATCGCCTCTACGCCGAGGAGGGCATTCTTCTTCCCGCCCCCGGCGAGCCTGTTACGGGCACGCAACGGGCTGCGGCCAACCGGAAGCTCCTGTCCTTCGGCCTACCGATCACCATTGGGTTGCGCCACGCTTACGTGGCTGGCGACATCGCCCTGCTCATCGCCGACTGGTCCATCTGCGGTACGGGATGCGACGGCGACCGGATCGATCTCCGGGGAACGGCGACAGATGTCGCCCGGCGCGGCGCCGACGGCCGCTGGCGCTATGTCATCGACAACCCGCTCGGGGTGAGCTGACCGCGTCGTGGACCTTCCCTCAGGCCGCTCGCGGCCGGATGTCCTGCTGACCGGCGCGACCGGCTTCGTCGGTGCCTTCCTGCTGAGAGCCCTGCTGAACCGAAGCGCCGCCCGGATCCACTGCCTGGCACGCGGCCAAACTACCCACGAGGCCGCCCGGAGGATCCAGGCCGCCCAGGACGTCTACGGCCTGGGCGCGCTGGATGTGAATCGGGTGATAGCTGTCCCCGGTGACCTGGCGGCACCCGGGCTCGGGCTGCGGCCCGAGGAGTTCGACCGGCTGGCCGACCAGGTCGGCGCCGTGATGCACGCCGGCGCCCAGGTCAACCTGATCATGCCGGCCCGCATGCTGGAAGCCGCGAACGTCACCGGGACACGCGAGGTCCTGCGGCTGGCCGGGCAGGCAGGGGCCGCCTTCGACTACATCTCGACCTCGGAGGTGTTCGGCCCCGCCGACGGTGCGGTCGACGAGCTCACCCCGCTCCGGGGAGGCTGGGAACCGGCCACCGGCTACGGTCAGACCAAATACGCCGGTGAGCGGCTTGTGCTGCAAGCGCGTGCCGAAGGGCTCCCGGCCCGGGTTCACCGCCTGGACCGGATCGTCGGTGACAGCCGTACTGGCGCGTGTCAGCCCCGCGGTGACGACTTGTGGCTGCTGGTGCGCTCGGCGCTGAGCACCGGCGTACTGCCGGAGGCCGAGGTCAACGTGACTCCCGTCGACTTCGCCGCCGACGCCGTCTTGGCGCTGTCGGCCGCCACGGGCCGGGGGCAAGGGCCGATTGTGCACCTGTGCCATCCCCGGCCGCTGCGGATGGCGGAGCTGGCGGCGGCGCTCGGCGCTCCCATCGATCTGTTGCCGGTGCAGGAGTGGGCCGATGTCCTGCGGCGATTCGGCGAGCGGCTGGACAGCGACCCGATGCTGCTGTTGCTGCCGGTCATCGCCGAGCGCGTGCTGGGCGGCCGGCCGCGCTTTCGCGCCCCGCAGACCACGCGGGCCCTGCACGAGCTCGGCCTGCGCCATCCGCCGGTGGACGCGGTCCTGCTCGGCCGCTACCTCGAACACCTGCGATCGACCGAATTCCTGCCGACTGATCACCTCAACCAAGGAGCGTGGGGATAGGCCATGGAAGACCAGGATCTCGCCGAGCGTGTCGTGTCCGTCTACACCCAGGTCATGGGCGGCGCGCCGGTCAACGGCCTCGACACCCTGCCGGAGGATGCTCAGGGCTGGGACTCGCTGGCCCAGGTGCGGCTGTTCACCGCGATCGAGCGCGACTTCGCCCGGGAGCTGCCCAGGCACCTCATGCTGATCGGGCCGAGCCTGGCGGCGTTCGTCACGGAGTTGAAGCGGCCATGACCAGGACCGACGTGACGGCTGCCGAGCTTCTCGGCGCGGACGTGGCCGACCTGGAGCTGATGCTGCTGATCCGGCACTTCGAGCGGGGGCTGCTGGACCTGTTCGCCGCCGGGGAGCTGAGCGGCACCACGCACACCTGCCTCGGGCAGGAATACATCCCGGTGGCGCTGCGCCCGCTCCTTCGCGAGCAGGACTTCGTCTTCTCCAACCATCGCGGCCACGGCCACTACCTGGCCAGGTTCGGCGATCCGGCGGGGCTGCTGGCCGAGATCATGGGCAGGCAGGGAGCCGTGTGCGCGGGGGTGGGCGGCAGCCAGCACATCCTGCGCGAGGGCTACCTGTCGACCGGGATTCAGGGGGAGAGCCTGCCCGTCGCGGCCGGGCTCGCGCTGCACCTGTCGCGCACGACGCCCGGAGGGCTGGCCGTGGCCCACATCGGTGACGGCACCTGGGGGGAGGGCGCCGTCTACGAGGCGCTGAACCTGGCCGCCCTGTGGCGGCTGCCGCTCCTGGTCGTGGTGGAGAACAACGCCATCGCCCAGTCGACGCCGGTCGATGCGCACATGGCCGGGTCGGTGGCGGGACGGGCCGCCGCCTTCGGCATCGACCACGTGCGCATCACCTCTGCCAACCTCGGCCAGATTCGCGACGCGCTCGCCGCGCCGCTGGCCGCCGCCCGTTCGGGGCCGGCTCCGCTGGTGGTGGAGTTCATGACGCACCGGCTTGGGCCGCACAGCAAGGGCGACGACACCCGGCCGCCCGCGGAGATCGCCGCCGCCTTCGACTGGTACACCGCCGCCGACGACGATCACTTCCGCGCCCTGGACCGCCGACAGCGCGAGAGGGTCGCCGCGATCACCTGCGAGGTGCTGTCCCGGCCCAGGTCCCTGTGGCCGGTTCGGGGATGCCGGTGAACCCGCGGGTGGTGGAGGACCTCAACGCGGCGCTGCATGCCGTCCTGGCCGCCGACGACAGCGTGCACCTGCTCGGCGAGGACATCGCCGATCCCTACGGCGGCGCCTTCAAGGTGACGCGCGGACTGTCGAGTGCTCACCCGAGCCGGGTGCGGACGACCCCCATCAGCGAGGGCGCGATCGTCGGGGCAGGGGCCGGGCTGGCCCTGGCCGGCGACAAGGCGATCGTGGAGATCATGTTCGGCGACTTCGTCGCGCTGGCCTTCGACCAGATCGTCAACTTCGCCGCCAAGTCAGTGTCCATGTACGGCAGGCGGGTGCCGATGCATCTGGTCATCCGATGCCCAGTCGGCGGCGGACGCGGCTACGGCCCGACCCACAGCGGCAGCCCGCACAAGCACTTCGTCGGGGTGCCCGGGCTGTCGCTGTTCGAGACCTCGGCCTTCTACGACAACCGGGCCCTGCTCGAACGGGCACTGTCGCTGGGGCATCCGGCCATCCTGTTTGAGGACAAGGTGCTCTACGCCCGGCGCATGTTCGCCCATGACCCGATCTTCGGCCACACGACGCTCGGCTCCGACGATCCGTGCGCCCACCTGGTCATCGACGGCGCGGGCCCGCCCGACTGCGTGATCATCGCCGGCGGCGGCGTCGCGGACCGCGCCCTGTCGGCCGCGCGCTCGCTGCTGCTCACCGACGAGATCGTCTGTGAGGTACTGATCCCCTCCCGGCTGTATCCCCTGGAGGTGGAACCGCTCCTGCCGGTGCTGGGCGCGGCGCGGGCCATCTGTGTCGCGGAAGAGAGTACGGCAGGCGGCACCTGGGGCGCCGAGGTCGCCCACCTGCTGCACACGGCCCTGTGGGACAATCTCGCCGGCCCCGTCCGCCTGGCCCACTCAGCCGACGCGATCATCCCGGCCGCGCCGCATCTCGAACGCGAAGTGCTGCTGCAGGACACCGACATCGCCCAGGCCGTCAGGGAGGCGACCCGCGTATGAGCGACATCGTCGTTCCGAAGCTCAACAACAACGACACCTCCTACACCTTGACCGGCTGGCTGATCCCGCACGGGGCCCCCGTCAGCGCCGGCGACGTGATCGCCGAGATCGAGACCTCGAAGGCAGCCCAGGAGCTGACCTCGTCCGGCGACGGCGTCCTGCACCACGCGATCGCGGCCGGCGCCGAATGCCAGTGCGGCGACGTGATCGGCCGCATCCTGACTGGGCCGGAGACGGCCCCCCGCCCCGAGGCCGTTCCGGCGCAACCGGGGCAGAACCCAATGATCACCGAACCCGCGAGAGCGCGCGCCGCCGAGCTCGGGATCTCCGAGGCCCGGTTGCACGGCCTGGGCACGAGCATCATCCGCAGCAAGGACGTCGAACTTCTGGCCCAGGCGGGATCGGAGGCCACCCACACCTTCTCCCGCGGCCAGCGGGCGGTGGCGGCTGTGGTCAGCCAATCGCACCGGACCATCCCGGCGGCCTTCGCGGCCATCGCCGTACGGGTGGACGACGCCCTGGCGGCGGCGCGGGAGCTCGGCAAGCGGCACCACCGGTTCGTCGGACTCCCAGAGCTCGTGGTGAAGGCCATGGCCGGGCTCCGGGCGGCCCATCCGCTCATGTTCGCCGCCCGTCTCGACGAGCACACGGCCACCCTCGCGCCGGCCGCCAACGTGGGTGTCACCCTCGATCTCGGCCAGGGATTGTTCATCCCGGTGCTGACCGGCGCCGAGGCGCTCACCTGCGTCCAGATCGCCGAGAAGCTGGCCGCCTTCAAGATCAAGGCCCTGGACGGCGCCTTCGCCGCAGCCGAGCTCCAGGGCGCCGCCATAGTGCTGGCCCTGCACAACGATCCCGACATCACCTTGGCCGGCCCCATCGTCTTCCCCGGTCACACCTGCGTGGTGGCGCTGGCCGGCACCCGGCAGGAACTCACCCTCGACACGGAAAACCAGGTACGGCCGCACAAGATCGCGAACATCAGCGTCGTCTACGACCATCGCGTGGTCAACGGCCGGGACGCGGTGGCCTTCCTGCGCGACCTCAAAACCGCCCTCGAAGCCCCGGCCACTCTCACCCAGATCGGAGACCCAGCATCGTGCTGAACTGGACGCGCCCCGCACTCAAGACGACCGACGAACGCAAGGACTTCCTCGACCTGGTCGCTCTGTGCGGCCTGCCGCCGGACTCCTACCGCGTGCACAGCGACGACGAGCGCACCTGCGTCGAGGCCGACCTCGACGACCCCGGCGAGCGTTCCCGCGCCGAGCAAGCCCTCAACAGGGCCTACGAGCGCGCGGTCATGGACCGCCCGGCCGGCCCGACATCGCTGCTCGACCTCCTCGACGTCCCTGCGCCTGGGCGTGCAAGCGCCGACGGAGAGTTCATCGCGATCCGTCCCGGCCTGTGGGCCGGGCACGCTCCGGTCGCCGAACTGCTGCGCCGCCTCGACGCCCTGTTCCTGCGTGCGGCCCAGGACCAGGGAGCCGAGGAGTACGCGCTGCCGCACCTGATCCCTTGGGACTCGCTGCGCCGGGCCGGCTACGTGGCCGCGTTTCCGCAGCACCTGACCGCCTGCTACAGCGTCCGGCCCGACCTCGACGCGGTCGAACAACTCGGCGAGGCAGTCACGCCCGCGGCGGCCGAGGAGATCCTGGAACCCCAGGGACTGTGCCTATCACCTGCCGCCTGCTACCACGTCTACCCCCTGTTCGCCGGGACATCGGTCGACCCCGGCCTGCTCATCACCGCGATGGCGCACTGCAGCAGGCGGGAACTGGCCTGGACCCCGCTGCCCATCCGCTTCCACTCCTTCCGCATGCGCGAACTGATCTTCATCGGCTCCCGGGAGCAGACACTGGCCTTCCGCGACCGCCAACTGGAAAGGTGCCAGGACCTCATGCGCGCCATCGGCCTGCCGTGCCGCATCGTGCCGGCCACCGACCCGTTCTTCACCAGCAGCCGCGATGTCCGCCTGCACCTGCAAAACAGCCTCGACCTCAAACACGAGATCGTGGCCCGCGACGCCCAGGGCAACGACTTCGCCATCGGCTCGGCCAACTTCCACTTCGACCACATCGGCCGGGCCTTCGACCTCACCGCCGACGGCAAGCCCGCGCAGAGTTCCTGCATGGCCTTCGGCCTCGACCGGTGGGCTCACTGGATCCTGTCCCACTGCGGCCCCAACCCCGCCAACTGGCCCCAGCCGCTGCGTGAACCCCTGCGGCCATCCGATCTCGACACCATCATGGCGGACTGATCGCTCATCGTGACCGCGCAGGCTGTCGGCTTCGACCGACAGCCTGTTCTTGGGTGTGTGAGGTTCATCGGTGATCACCGGCGAAAATTACAGCCATCGACCAGGCATGGAGGGTAGGACATATGGCCCTTTACAGCTTCAAAACTCGTACACGTGGTCTGAGCTGGTGCTTCTTCGGGGCTGGTCAGGCGGCACGGTGGTACTCGTTGATGACCCCGCTGAGCACCTTCCGGCGCTGGATCCGGCCTTCCAGCGGCACCACGACGTCCTCGTCTTGATCAGGTGGGCGTTGCCGGCGGGACTGGTGCGGGCGGCGCATGTTGTAGTGCCCGGTGTACTCGTTCAGGACCGAGCGAAGGTGGCGTTCGGCGTAGATCGGCATGCGGTTGGTGCATTCGGCTCAGACCGTGCGGATCCAGCGTTCGGCGTAGCGGTTCGCTCGGGGTGTTCGTGGTGGCGCCCTCGTCACCGTGACGCCCTGGCTGGAGAAGATCTCGTCGAAGGCGGCGGTGAACTTGGCGTCCCGGTCACGGATGTGGAACCGGAACGAGGTGGCCCGGTGACCGAGGTCCATGAGCAGGTTGCGGGCCTGTTGGGCAGTCCAGGCTCCAGTGGGATGAGCGGCGACGCCCAGGATGTGCACACGTGGCGTTTCCACCTCCATCACCAACAACACCTACAAGCGCTTCAGGAAGACCGTGTCGACGTGGAAGAAGTCACAGGCGAGCAGTCCCTTCGCCTGCAGGCGGAGGAACGTCCGCCAAGAGGTGTCGAAGGTTCGTGGCGCCGGACTGTGCCGACGTGAACGCAGGATCCGCCGCACCGTCGCCGCGCCAACCTGCGCACCGAGCCGAACCAGTTCACCGTGAACCCGCCGGTACCCCCATCTTGGGTGCTCCCGCGCCAGGCGGAGAATCAGCTCCCGGACCTCTGTGCTGGTTCCGGGACGGCCAGTGCGATGGGGGTAGGTCCAAGCGCACTTGATCAAACGACGATGCCAGGCCAACAAGGTGCCCGGGGTGACCAGCCGAGGAACGCGCAGCACCGACGGCAGGAAACGGGCCGGCGCCGCCAGGAGCGCCCTGTCGGCCCAGTCCAGCCTCGGCCGCACAACCTGACGCTTCAACACCGCAACCTCGTGGCGCAGCACCATGATCTCGACATCCTTGGACGCCTGACCACGCCCCAGCAACACCGGCCAGCCGAACACCCGAATCACGGTCAGATACAGCAGACGAACCGACACAGACCGCGATCTTGCCCGTAGGACCTCTGAAGGTCAAAGCCGCAGATCAAGCACCACGCGACGAGTTATGAAGCGGTACAGGCTCCCGGGGACTTCAGCCTCCGCTCCGAAATCGCGTTCGGCAAGCGTTGGTATCGGACCGTTCCAGGCGTCTTCCGGTTCGGAGGCGTGCGGGCGGCAGAAGTCTGCGTCGCCCATACCTTGGACGACGGAGGTCACCGGCTGCCGTCGGCCGCCGCTCACCCCTGGCCCGAATCTTGGGTGCGCTCCTGCCGGCGGAAGACAAGATCATGATGATAGCCACGAGGAACGGCGGGTTGGTGATGGAGGTGTGGGGTGCCGGCCTGGTATGGCCGTTTCCAGGCCGGCAGGTGGGTCAGCTCGTTGCGGGAATGCCCGGCAGGCCTTCGAAGGCGTCCCGGATGTCGGTGAAGTAGGAGCGGCAGGGGTCGGTGGGGCCGCCGTGGCCGTCGCTGCCGCCTCCACCGCCGCCGCTGTGGATGCCCTTGGCGACGACTTTGCCCCTGGAGTTGACCGTGTAGACGGGACCGCCGGAGTCTCCGCCCTTAGTGCATTTGCCGTGCTTTGTTCCGCGTATGGCGTTTCTCAGCACCCCGCCGCTCTTGTACTTGACGTTGATACGGGTGCCGGTGACGCTCCAGCCGCACAGTTCGCCGCGGGTCGCGCCTCCGACGCAGTACTTGTCGCGGACCTTGGCACGCCGTGACCACAGGGTGCCGACCGTCCTGCTGGAATAGGAGGTGCTGTTTCCGACGTAAATCTGGGCCGCGGACCTCTTGCCGCTCTTCAGCTTGATCAGCGCGAGGTCGCCTCGGTAGATCCCGCCGACCTTGACGCTGCCCCTGTTCCAGGTGTCGTGGGTGATCGAGCCCATTTCGTCGACCGGGGTGTCGGCCCAGCCGGTTGTCGTGGTGCAGTGGCCCGCCGTGAGCATGTAGTGAGCGGACCCGACACGCCAGGAGAACCCGCTCGTGCAGTTGCCGACGTTGGTGACGATCCGCGCACCGCCGTAGAAGCCGCCGCCGCTGCTCGTGTCGTTCTGGCGGCCGGTGGCGTCGGGGAGACCCAGGTCGGGGATGACGAGGAGGGCGACGGCGCCTGTGCCGTACCGGACGGCGAGGGCGTTGCGCAGGGCGTCGGTGGCGGCGGTGGTCTCCACCACGACCCGGTTGGTCTCTGGATCGATGGTGGAGGACTGCACCTTGTCGGCGTCGGGCAGCACGTCGGGGGTGAGGGTGAGGACCTCGTCCGCGATCTCCTCAAGGCGGTGCCAGCTGTAGGGCACGACCCGCGTTGCTGGGTCGATCCATTCCATTGGTCCGGTGATCGCAGAACGCTTGGGGTCTTTCGGCGGGAGGGGCGCGCTGGCTGATTGCGGGGGAGTCGCCGGTGGGGCGGTGTCCTTGTCGGTCGTGTCCGGCGGTGGGACGGCCGACATGTCGTCGGTGCCGTCGTCGGGCGCCTGCCCGGCGGGAGGCACCGGGATGGCCTGGCCCGCCTCGGCCTGAGCGGCCGGGTCGGCAACCGGCACGTGCACGGTGCCGGCCTGGTCCACGTACGGCTGGGCGTAGGCGGCGGGGTTGTTCAACGCCCGCGCTTCGGCCTCGCGCAGCGCGGAGGCCAGTTGGTGGGTTAAGTCGGGGTCGTTGGTGAAGGGGTCCTCGGTGATGACCTCCGCAGGAGGGACGGTAACGGCGGCTCCGGCACTCTCCGGGAGAGCGATCAAGGAGGGCGCGATTACTGCGGTGAGCAGCGCCGCGCGGGTGAATAGCACAGGACGCATTGCACACTCCTGAATCAAGGCTTCCTTGATCGGAAACCTTGCGAGGGAAGTGAGGTGCCCGGCTGATTTCGGACGACTGGGCTGACGAGAGCGGGACAGAAGTCTGGAGTCTGCCGGGCACCTCGAGGGATGTGGATGTTTGGTCGCTACTCGATATCCATGGGGCCACTTCCTGGAACGGCGAGCTCATCACCTCTCACCCGGACCGGAGGCGAGCCGCGTGTCGGACGGGGCGGTGTGGGTGTTGGCAGGATGAGTCCGGCGGGCACCGGCGACGTTCCGCACAAGGTGCAGTCAGTCCGGATTGTCGTCGCAGGTGGACCAGAGCGAGCGGGGCGGCGGTCTCGCGTGAGGGATGACGCCCGTGACGGTGGTGCCGGCGCCAGGAGTGCCGTCGATGGAGCATGAACCGCCGACAGAGGCCATGCGAGCCCTCATGATGGCCATGCCCCTGCCATCTTCCGCCTCGCGAAAACCGCGCCCGTCGTCACTTACCGTGAGGCGCAAGCCGCCCTGGTTCATCGTCACGGCGATGGACACGGTGCGGGCCCGGCTGTGCCGTTCGACATTGGAGAGAGCTTCCATGATGCAGGCCAAGGCGGCGTTGGCCACCGGACCTGACACAGGTTCCGCGGGCAGGGCCCAGGTCTCCAGCGCGATTCCGGTGCGGCGCGACCAGTCGGCCAGGTGATGCGCCAGCTCGCGCCTGAGGTCCTGCGGGAAGGCGTGGTGGTCCTGGGACTGCTGAGTCACGGAGCGGCCCTTCTTTTCCGTAGGGGTTCCTATCTGGCCATACGCCGGGTCAGCGTTTTGAGAAGGACCAGGCAGAGCAGGGCGTTGTAGATGAGCCCGGCCAGCAGATACGGCCAGTAGGCGCCGCCGTCCATGAGCGCCCAGAACGCGCGCAGCGGCCAGTACGGCGGCAGGATTCCGAAGGCGAGGTGCCACGGCTGGTGGAGGAAGAAGAACGGGATGAACGGGATGGTGAACACCGTCAGCCCGAGCACGCGCATCACCGCCAGTCCTTCCACCTTGTTACGTGCGAGGGAGGCCATCAGGAAGCCGATGACCGGAGCCAGCAGCCCGGCGACGATGGCCACCGGGATGCTCCGCCCCAGTTGCTGAGCGGTCAGCGTCCCCGAGACGGCCAGTGAGGCGACGATCATGAGCGCTGTGACCGTACCGGTGATGGCCGCCCGGTAGAGGGGATAGAGTCCCGGCGGGACGGGGGTGACGCGCAGCGCGGACAGCGTGCGCTGGTCGCGTTCGTCCAGCAGTTGCAGCGCCATGACCGCGCTGAGCAGGAGTGGCGGGCCCATCACGCAGAACGCGCCGACGATCAGGGACCGGTAGGGGTTCAGGTCGAACGCCCATTGCCGGTCGGCGAAGGCGGTGGCCGCGGGCAGGAACCACAGGAAGGCCGCGTACAGGAAAGGTCCGAGCAGCACCCCGACCAGCAGGGAGTCCCGGCCGACGGTCCGCACGTCGTTGCGGCAGAAGGCCGCGATCATGTGCCTCATCGCCCGCCCTCCCTGGTCACGACGTGCCGGTCGAAGACCCATCGGGCGGTACGGCACAGCAGCGCGATCCACAGGGCCGGATACAACACGGCGTAGGCCACCTGCCAGCCGGTGAGCGACACCTGGTGGAAGGCCGACCCGAGCAGCAGGGCCACGCCTTCGGTCGGGCTCAGGTAGAACGCCCAGTGCGGCACCAGCCCCGAGTAGTCCAGCAGCGGCAGGTTGGCCACGGCGATCACGATGGTGGAGGGCATCAGCCACTCGCTGACCGACGGGAACAGCGGTGCGGTGACGAAGCCCGCGAGCGCCATCAGCAGCGTCATCGCCGTCACTCCGGCCAGCAGGGCCAGCGGGTCGAAGCCCGGCCCGTAGTCGGCCAGCACCACGACGGCGCAGGTGAGGAAGGCGAGGGCGGCCATGGACAGCAGCTTGGCCGCCAGGTATTCACCGAACCGCAGCGGGGTGATCAGCAGCGCGAACAGCGTCCGCTCGCCCTTCTCGAAGAACAGCGCTCCGGCCGTGAAGAACATGAAGAACTCCAGGTCGGCCATCAGCAGGTACGGCATGGCCGCCCCGAGCAGGTTGTCCGGCACCATCCACAGCACACCGATCCAGATGAGGATGACGAACGCCGTGGCGTGCCAGAATCCGTAACGGCGCTGCAGCCGGAAGTCGAGGAGCAGCGCGGCCCTCATGCCAGGGTCCTTCCGGTGACGTCGATGAAGACGTCTTCGAGGCCGGCCTCCTGGCTGTGCAGCGCTTCGATGTGGTGGTCGGCGGTCAGCGCGCGGAAGCCCGGGTCGTCGGCGAAGCCGTCCAGCGGGAAGTCCTTGTCGGACAGCTGGTCGCCGTCACGGTAGGTGACACGCACCAGGCGCCGGCTGCGGCTGACCTTGTGCTCCGCTGGGGTGTCGAGGGCGGCGATCGTGCCCTCGTTGACGAACGCCACCCGGTCGCACAACTGGTCGGCGGTGGTCATGTCGTGGGTGGTGAGGAAAACGGTGCGGCCTTCGGCACTGATCTCGCGGATGACGTCCTTGACCCGGCGGGCGTTGACCGGGTCCATGCCGGAGGTCGGCTCGTCCAGGAAGAGCAGTTCCGGCCGGTGCAGCAGGGCCCGGACGAAGACGAGCCGCATGGCCATGCCCTTGGAGTAGGCCCCGGTCCTGACGTGGGCGTGCTCGGCCAGGCCGACGCGGTCCAGTAACTCCATGGGGTCCTCGGTCGGCCCGCGGTAGAGGGAGGCGAAGAACCGCAGGTTCTCCAGCGCGGTGAGCTTGTGGTAGTGGTTGGGCAGTTCGAAGGAGACGCCGACGCGCTGGTAGTAGTCGCTGCCCCAGGTGGCGGGTTCCTTCCCCCAGACCGTGGCCTGCCCGCCATGACCGGTGAGCAGCCCGGTGAGGATCTTCTGCGTGGTCGACTTCCCGGCGCCGCTGGGCCCGAGGAAGCCGAAGACCTCGCCCTGGTCGACGGTGAAGCTCATGCCTTTCACCGCGGGCTCGGCCGATTTCGGGTAGGTGAAGGTCAGCTCGTTGACCTCGACAACGGTCATTCTTCCTTCTTCGCTTGATGTTCCAGCCATCGATCTTTGATGCGGCCGTACTCCTGCTCCAGAAAGGCGTACATGTCGTGCGCCTCCTGCATGCGCCGCCGGCTTTCCTCGCTGCGATCGCCCAGCAGTTCCAGCCCCCGTTCGGTGGTCTTGCGCCACTCGCGCGCGATCCGGGCCTTGTCCTCGGCCTCGCGAAGCCAGAACCCCGGCCGGATCCGGTAGTAGGTACGGCGCGACCCGGGCACCGGGTGGCGCTCCACCGAGCCGCCGCCCATCAGCATTCGCACCGACATGCTGATGGCGCCGCGGCTGGCCTGCAGCGCCTCGGCCAGCTCGTCGGCGGACTGATGAGGGGGCTCACAGACCATCAGCCAGCCCAGGACGCGCCCGGCCATGCGCGGGAGCCCGAGATCCTCTATCCACGCGCCGATCTCGTCGGCGTAGTCGTGCAGCGCTGTCCTCTCCATACGGCGAAGATAGGCCCTAACGAACTGAACTTTCAATATTTACTGAAAATTCAATCTGTGCGTGCACAGGCTTCGGCACGAGAGAGGATCGCCAGATCACTGCGCCTCGCACGCGATCCGCGCCGACACCCTCGACGCCGCATATGCGCTGGGCCAGGAGCGGCGGCCCGATCGAGGAGGTCGTGCAGCCTTCCCGCTGCCCACGAATGGGGCGAGCCGCCGACGCTCCCGCGTGACGAGCTCAGCCCCGCAGGCCTGGACGGTCGACGATCCGCGATGCCAGCAGGGCCGTACTCCACACCGCTCCCTTGCGGGCGGCGGGTTCCGGCATGCCGGGGTGCGTGTCATCTCGCAGCCACACCATCCGCATGCCCAGGTAGCGGTAGGTGGCAGAGTCCAGAATCTCGTATCGACGGTACGGCTGCGCGTCGCCGGGCCCCTCCAACCAGACGCCCAGCCCGCTACGACCGGCGGCGTCGCTCACACCCTGCTCGATCCGGACGCCGGGAATGAGCGCGAGAGCACGGAACATGGCAGCCTCCAGCCGCGGTGGCATCGAGCCGTACCTGCTCAGATAGAGCATGATCACGTGGTACGCCCGGATGTCGTCAGGCGTGACGCTGTCGGGCACCCCCTCCTCGCGGGCCCCCTTGATCCAGTGCCGGTCACCCGTGACCTTGGCCAGGAGCTTCTTCGGGTCGGTCGGCAGTTCGCGTAGCTTGGCGTCGTACTGCTGCGGCGTCAGGTCGTCGTCGTCCGCATCCAGGGGGTTTTCTTCAGGGCCGACGTGCAGTCGTCCATCTTCATCGAAGCTGGCGGCCTGCATTCCGTCATAACGCTGCCACCCCTCACTGGGCTCGGCCGTGTCCGAGTTCGGCTGCTTGTCCAGGGTCTTGGTGTAGTGCCACTGCGTCGCCAGCGGCACCGGGGCGCTCTCGCGCCTGCCCGCCACCTCTGCGGCGCGGGCCAGCACCACAGTGGAGTCGAACTGGACGACCGTGGGTGGAGCCGACGGCTCCTGAAGGGGAGACTGCGGCCGAAGAGTCGCGACCGCGACCGTGACCGCGGCCCCCACCGCCCCCACCGCGAGCAGCCGGCGTCCCAGCGCCCTCCCGCGCCCCCGAATCCGCGTCAGCAGCCGCCGCCGCTCCGGGATGATCCACTCCGCGCCGGGCTCGGGTACATCGGCGCGCCATTCGCGCAACGATCGCAGCTCATCCATCCGAAGACTCCTTTCGCGTCATCGCCGGGTTGGATCCGCCGAGTGCCCGGCGTGTCCTGGTCCGGGCCCGGTTCAGGCGGGATCTGACGGTGCCGATCGGGATATCCAGCGCGCGGGCCACGTCCTCATAGGACATGTCGGCCCAGGCCACGAGTAACAACGCCTCACGGTCCCCGGGTGACAGCTCCATCAGAGCCTCCGCGAGCCCGGCCTGTCGCGCGGCCACCCAGTCGTCGACGCGTTCGGCGTACGGCTCGGCGATCTCGTCGACACCGCTGCGGACCAGGGCCCGGTAGAACCGGATCTCCACTCTGCGATGCCGGCTGACGAGCCGGGCGGCGATGCCGTACAGCCAGGGACGCGCGTCAGGATGGCTGAGGTCGTAGCGGCCGCGACGCCGGAACGCGGTCAGAAACGTGTCGGAGACGATGTCGTCGGCCAGGGAAGGGCCCAACCGCCGGGCAACATAGCGCCGTAATGCGGGTGCGTGCCTGGTGAACAGGTCGGCGAAGGCCTCCGGATCGCGCTCTGACCGTCGTATCAGCTCGGCGTCGTCGGCCTTGCCGGATTCTTCGGCGATCACATGCTGCTCCCGTCCTCATGCGCCGGTTCTCCCGCTTTCGCCCGGACGGCCGGCGTAAGTTCGCGGTTTGATGGGTGATCTGCGTCACTTCACGGACGGGACTCCTGCGCCGACAGCCCGCGGAGCAGTACGTCAAGGAAGAGCTCGAAACGGTGGTCGGCCTGCTGGGCGACCTCGTGGCCGTGGCCGGCCAGCTCGCCACGTGGTCGGCGACGATGCGGCTGAGCCCCGCTGGGCGGAGGTAGGTGTCGGCAGGCGCCGTGTCCGTCGCAGATGGATCGGCTCCTGAAAAGTGCTGAACGCGGTGATGACCGTATTGGCAGCTTGCTGCCAGATCAGTCATTTCGCCTCGCCCTCCCCGAATGCACGTCCTAGCTTCGCTGAGAAATCGCCCACGAAGATCAGCGAGGCAACGAAAGTGCTCCTTCCCTCGGCAGAAAGAACGTCGATGACTCGGCGAGGTCTGATCGCCGCCGGCGCGGGTGCCCTGGCGGCGGGGATCACCGGCCCCTCTCCGGCTCAGGCGCGAACGGCCGGCCGGCGGTTCGATCTGACGGGTCCGCCCACGGGTCTCCTCTGGCGTAAACCGCTCAAAGACCAGACGGTCCTGCAGTCGCTGGCCTTCGACAACCGCAACGGCCACATCTACACGGCGCAGGTAAAGAACGGCGCGGCCTCGGCGCGGGCCGGCGACCTGTGCGTCACCAAGCTCAGCCTGAGCGGCGCCGTCCTCGGCCACATGTACTTAATGGGCTTCGGGCACGGAGTGCAGATCGCCGTCGAGCCGGTGGGTTCCCTGGCGTACCTGTGGACCGAGACCGACGGCGCCAGTGACGGCCAGAACGCGTGGGGCCGTAAGATCGCCCGGTTCCCGTTCGTCAGCGGAACGACCCTGACGACCAGGTCGGCGTCCATCGTGAAGTATGCCCCCGTTCCGGGAGCCACCAGCACCACCTGCGCCATCGACCCGTCCACCAACCGGCTGGTCATGCGCTATCGCCTCAACGGCGGCGTCCTGTTCACCGTGTACGACCTCGACGCCCTCAAGGCCGGCAACCCTGTCTCGCTGGGGCAGGCCGAGCAACCGCCGGGGCTCGGCACCTTCCAGGGCTACACCATGTACCAGGACCACCTCTACCTCCTGGACGGCAACGCGTACGGCCCAGCCAACCCACCACCCGGCAACACCCACCTGACCAGCGTCAGCCTGGTCACCGGCCGGCAGGTCGAACGGCGCTTCACCGCGGCGGCCAAGTCGCTCGACTACCGCGAGCCCGAGGGCATGGCCATCCAGATCGCGGGCGGCCAACCGCGTCTTTGCTACGGCCTGGCCGCGGGCAGGGCGGGCGCGCGCCTGGTCAGCATCGTGTACAAGAGCAAACTCGTCTGAAACCGGAGAGCCGGGCCACGCCCGCTCGACTTCTTCCGGGCTCACATGAGTCCGGAAGATCCACTGTTGACCCGGAAGGCGGCGATGGACATACTGACGCCCGGATCTGCCCTTCCCCCGCGATGTGGACCACCGGGGGCGGGCACACGATCTCCGCCGAGGGCTGCGGGTCTCGCCACAGGTGAAATCAGCGGGGTGCTTTCCATCGGGTCATTCCATGTCACGGAGCACATCGACGATGACGCACGGCTGGACAACCTGGTCCGTATGCTGTCGGGCGAGGCCACCGAGGTGCTGGCCGTACACGCCTGCCACCGGCACATACCGTCCGCACAGATCCCCGCAGGCGCCGACCTGCCGAAGGCCGGTATGAGCCGGCGCACCATCGTGCCGCGCCGGCTCCTGGAGAATCCGGCCGCCGCCGCCCACTGCGGCAGGTTGCACGCGGCCGGCGACCGGCATCGCATCACCGACAAGGCGATTCAACGGATGGTCATCCTGGACCGGGCGATCGCCTTCATCCCGGCGGCGCCGAACACTCCCGGGGGCGGCACCCTGATGATCCGGCAGCCCGGAGCCGTGGCGACCCTGGCCGACCTGTTCGAAGGGGTGTGGGCCCACGCGACCGACCTCGAATCCGCGGACGCGATCGTCCTGTCGGACCACGAACGGCAGATCCTCCGGCTCATGGCGACCGTCGCCAAAGACGAGGTCGCCGCTCGCAGCATGGGCATCGCCGTACGCACCTACCGAAGACATGTGGCCAAGCTCCTCATCACGATGCGGGCCACCCACCGGGTCCACGCCGCACTGATCGCCCAGCATCGAGGATGGCTCTGACAGCTCCCGCGCTTGCGCATCGCGGCCTCCGACGATCTGTGCCTCTCCAAGCTGCCCGACGATCCGGCACATCGCCCATCTCCTTGCGGACGCAGTCCGCAAGTGTTTGAGTAAAGCCCACCTGAGCGGAGGTGTAGAACGGCGAACCGAGATCACCGGCCACTCCCCCAAGGTGCGATCGGTCAGAGCCCTGGACTTCCAGCGGAGGAAACATGAGATCACTCGGTGCCGTCATCGTGCCGTTCCGGTTAACGTGCGGCCCGGCCCGATGACGGCGCGGACCCTCCTGGCGGCCGTCCTCCTGACCGGCCTCACCGTCACGCCACCGGCGGGCGAGCCGATCGGGGTGTCGGCCCGGCAGGTGTTGCGGACCACGGGGCACGGTGACCTCACCTCGGTGGCGTTCGGCCGGCTGAAAGGCGAGCCCATCGCCATCAGCGCCGGTCGCGAGGGGAGCGTGCGCCTGTGGAAGCTTCCCTCCTTCCGGCCCGCCGCCGAACCTCTGGCCGGTACGCGGGCGGGATACGTGGAGATCGGCGGGCGTCCCGCGGTCTTCACCACGGGCGGGTACGGCGGGCGCCTGTGGGATCTGGAGACCCGCGAACGCCTTCTGAGCGTGCCGGGCCCGATCGCCGCGTTCGCCTTCGGCCGCGACACCCTGTTCACGGGCACGGACAAGGGTCTCGTCTCGGTCTGGAGTCTGCGTACCCGATCGGCGGTCAGGAGCTTCAGCGTCGCCCACGGAAAGAGGGGGCCGGTCCCACCGCCGGCCCTGGCCGCGTGGGGATCGCGGCTGATCGCTCAGCATGGCTCGCTGAGTGTGTGGGACCCCGTCAGTGGCCGCCGGGCCGGGCCGCCCCTGCACCGCTGGTCGGAGCCGGTGGAAAGCGATGACGTGGGGCCGTATGAGAGCAGGTCCGGCACGATCGAGGTCGTGACCGCGGATGGCGCCACCACCGTGTTCGGCATCGCCAACGGCGCCCTCCATTCCTGGGACCTGGACGACAGGAGGTTCCCGCACAACTACTTCGCCGGACTCGACGAGGTCTCCTATTCCGCGTTCGCCGCCGGTGGCGGATTCGTCGTCGCCGGTGAGCGGACCGACGTGCGCGGCAGGGTGGCGGTGTGGGACATGTCCACTCAGCGGCGCGTGCGGACGCTCACCGGCCACGTGCTGGATGTCACCGCGCTGGCCATGGGCACGCTGAACGACGTTCCGGCCGTGCTGAGCGGGAGCGCGGACAACACGGTCAGGTTGTGGGACCCGGCCACCGGACGGGAGCTGGGACGGACGGTGCCGACCGGTCCCATCCGTGCCGTGAAGTCCATCGCGCGCGCCACCGTCGACGGCAGGCCGATCGCACTGACCGCCGACGGCGACGGCCTCCTGCGCCTGTGGGACCTGCGCAGGCGCACCATCCTGCGCAGGTCCTTCAGGTTCGCACCCGATCCCGCGCCCTCCGACGTGAAGGGGGTAGACGTTCGTGGCCTCGCCGTCACCACGTTGAACGGCGCCCCGGTCGCCATCGTGTCCCACCGGGACCTGACGGTCGTCGACCTGTCGGCCCTGACCGAGATCCGCACGATCCGGGGCCTGGGGGACTTCCAGCTCCTGCGGCGCGCCGGCGCGCCCGCGGTCGTGGCCAGGGAGGCGCGGTCGGACCGGGCACGGTTTTCGACCTGGGACCTGGCCACCGGGCAGCGGCTCGACCACTTCGACCTCGACCTGGACACCACCGGCGACGGCGTGTGGCTGGACCGCCTGGACGACCGGCCGGTGGCCATCTACCGAGCGGGCGGCCGAGGCAGGAAGGGCGGCCGTGTCCTGCGCGTCTGGGACCCGCACGGCAAGCGTGAGCTCCCGGCGATCGACCTTGACCCGAGGGGACTGCGCGACGCGGACATGGAGGAGGACCTGAGGGTGCTGACCGGTCACGTCCGTGGCCATCCGGTTGTTCTCACTCACCATCACGAGTACTGGAGCTGGGCCCACCTTCACGACACCGGCACCGGCCTGCCCCTCGGCCGGGCGCTGCACCTGGGCGGCGTCCCGATCTTGTTCGGCGAAGCCGGCGGCAGATCGGTCGCCGTCGTCCACACCACGCCGGAAGTCTCCGGCGACCGGCATCTCGTGCGCCTGTGGGACCTGACCGCGCGAAAGCCGGTGACGGCCGGGCTCCGTGCTCCGATGCCGCGAACGGTTGCCCTGGGCGACTTGGACGGCAGCCCGGTGCTCCTGGTGGCGGACGTCAACGACGAGTTCTGGTTCTGGCGGCTGACGCCGTGAACCGGACGATGCGGGCCGTCGCCGCGCTCCTCCTGCTCGTGCTGTTCCCCGCCGCCGGCGCCGCCGCGCACCGGTCCTGTACGCGGCCGGCGCCGCCGCTGACGGCACTGACCGGCCACCTGGACATCACCCAGGTACTCATCGGCTCCCTGGACGGCAGGAAGATCGTGATCAGTGCCGGCAGCGAAGGCACCGTCCGGGTGTGGGACGCCGCGACGCTGCGGCCCGCCGGTGTGCCGATGCCCGGCCGGGCACCCATCGCCTACGCCTCGCCGTACCTGCTGATCACCGACGGCGCGCAGGACGGCGGCGTGCGGACAGTGGACCTCCGTCACCCGGCTCTGACAGGCCTCACACTCGAGGTGTCCCTCCATGAGGACCGGCCGCGCCTGGTCGTCGGCGAGCTGGACGGCACCGCGGTCACCACCGGTGGCGGCGATGAGATCGGGCTGTTCGACCTCGCGACCGGCCGCCCGGTCGGCACGGCCCTGCCGACCGGCGGCAGTCCGGTCGCGATCCTGAGCCTGGACGGCGTGCCCGTCATGATCGTCGAGGCCGAGGCCGAACTGGTGGTGTGGAACCTGCGTACCCGCGAGAAGCTGGGCAGGACCCTCGCCCTCCGCTCGCGGCCAGAGCCGCCCAACACGATGGCCGCCGAGGTGACCACGATCGACGGCCGCCCCTCCGTGCTCCTGCCGACCCACGATCGGGGCGTGCTCGCCTGGGACCTCCTCTCGCGCGAATGGCGCACGGCGGTGGACGTGACCGAGGCACTCAAGGGCGACTCCAGCGCCATGGCCACCCACCGCGGCACTTCCGTGCTGCTCAGGCTGGAGGAGCAGCCCGGCGCCGGCGAAGACCTCGATCTCGACGGTCACGAGGACCGCAGCAGGATCACCGCCTGGGACCCGGTCAGGGGGACCGGGCGCACCTTCTTCGACGTGCCGGGACACGTGACCACGCTGGCCGCCGAGGGGAGCCTGGTGGTCACGGGCGGGGCCGACAACGCGCTGCGCTCTTTCGACCTTGACACCGGGCGGGCCGTCGCGGTCGCGCACGGCTCATCAGCAGACCGGATGACCAGGCTCGTTCCGGCCGGGCACCTCGCCGTCACGATTCGTGACGTGGGTGGGTGGCAGGTGGTCGACCCGGCGACCGGGGAGTCCGTCGGTGAGCCTGTCTCGCCGGACGCCGGCGTGCGGGCGATCGCCGCCGACGCCACCACGGTGGTCACCGGCGGCGGCGCCTTCTCCCCGGTCGTCAGGGTCTGGGACCTGCGCACTCGCAGGGAACGCGGCAGGCCGCTGCACGGCTTCTCCAGCCATGTCGGCCAGGTGGCGCTCTCCGACGAGCTGATCATCGCGGCCGGGGACGGCGGCAAGCGGGACACGGTGCGGTTCTGGGACCGGGCCGGGCGGGTCGCCCACCCGGCCCTCCGTCTGCCGGGCCGCCTGCGGGACCTGGGCGTGGCACGCCTGCACGGCAAGCCGGTCGCCCTGGCCATGGGCCGTTCGGCGATCTGGGTCATTGACCTGGCCACCGGCACGAGGACGGGCAGCCTGGCCTTCGGCCCGCGGCATGGATACGACGGCCCGGGAGAGCTGGGTTCGATGGTCGTCGGCTCGGTGGGATGTGTGCCCATCGCCGTGTTCGAGCTTGACGGGACCGGGCTGGTCATCAACCTGGCCACGGGCCGGCCGTTGCGCGCGCCGTTCGACCTGAAAGCGGAGTCACAGTGGATCGAACTGGGGCTGAGCGGCGGTCTCCTGACCGTCGCCGATCGTGAGACGCGGATGGTTCACGCGGTGTTCGACATCATGACCGGTCAGTTGCTCGCCGCGCCGTGGGTGTGACGGCCGCTGAGCTGGACACCAGTCCAGATCGGCTGCCCTGCGGGTGCCGAGTAATCATCCAGGCAGGTCAGGCGACATGCCGGTACTCCTTCGGCACCCCACCAAGTGGCGCTGTCCGTTGAGGGTGACGGTTTCGATGAAGTCGCGGGCCAGGAGTGCATCGGCTTGTGATCGTGGGAAGCCGGCCCAGGTGGTGGAGGCTCGCTCGGGTGCTGGGTCGATGCCTTCCTGCTGAAGGATCTCCCCGACCGTGGATGGTGCAATCTTGAGGCCGAGTGTGGTGAGCTCCCCGGTGTACGCGCCGATGGCCCCGGGATGGGTTCTCTCGGACCAGACGCAGGATGAGGGTGCGGATGGAGCGGGCTGTGGGTGGGCGCCCTCGCCTCTTCGGCCGGCAGGTACGGGCATGCTGCTGTTTCACGATCTCGCGGTGCCGGCGCAGGATGGTGTCTGGTCGGACGACAAGCCGCAGCCGACGCAGGGCGGCTCGGGGCAGTGAGGTCGGGAGCGCCGCCAGGAAGAAGCGGTCTTCGGGGGCGAACCTCACCCGTACATCGGCGCCGAGTTGCCGTTCCAAGACCATGACCTGGTGGCGTAGAGCGAGAATCTCGTCGTCCTTGTCGCGATCACTCATCGGTAGCAGCCGTAGCGCGGCGAAAGCGTTCGTGACGGTGAGATAGGCCAGGCGAAGAAGCACGAACGATCATCATGCCGCACACGGTTTCCTGCCTGGGCGGGTGGAGACCGCCTATGCCGCCCTGAACCGCGCAAGGCCATGACCTGGCTGGACGGGATCGTCGGCAGGCGCAGTGTCGATCCAGGTCTGGAGGGCTCGTTCGAGATCGGTGACCGAGGTGTAGGACCCCCGCCGGATCATCCGGCGGGCGACCTCGGCATCGGTTCCACCCTCGAAGCAGATTCCGCAGGGGCACCAGACAAATGGGCACCCTGGGGTGCCCATTTGCCGTTCGCAGGGACTCATTGGCGGCGCTGTCGCCGGTCAGCGTGATGATGCAGGTCGCTGTGTGGGCGGGGCCTGTCGTAGGCGGTCTTGCAGCCGGCCACTGATCATTCGGCGAACCCATGTTCCGAGCGGGACACGATCACGTCCAGTGGTACGCGAGGTTCATGGCCAGCGCAGCTACCGCCGTGCCGAAGAACCCCGCCCAGTTCCCGAGTTTGCGTGACCCCACCCGCAGGTGGGCGAGCAGCGCGCCGAGGAAGTACAGCACGAGGCTGAAGGCCGCGAGCAGACCAAGCACAGGGACGGCAAAGCCGCCCAGAAGCCCCAAGGATCCCGCCGCCAGCATCATGCCGAGCACCGGGACCCAGGAGCGTGGCAGACGCTTGATGTCCTGCTGTGCCTTGGGAAACTCGTGGCCGATCAGGTAGACGACGGACGCGCTGCCGAACAGCAGCGCAGCGAAGATCGTGACCGTGGCGTAGACGGCGAACATCGGCCCTCCCAGGGCATCCAAAAATTCAAGGTTCCTCAGAGATCTGACGAAATGACTGCATGAGATGTCAGGTCGTCGATCGCTCAGGACGTTCATTCCGCTTTCCGCAGCGGCCGGCGTCGCCCTGCATCCTCATGACGAGATGGCCTGGCGCGCCACCGGCAGGTCGGTACGCGGGCCGCTCTTCAGACATATGGCCGAACCTCGGCTCTCGGGTACAAGACCGCAAGCTTGGACGTCCTTCTGAGGTTGTAGATGGCTGGGGAGCAGACTCCCAGTCGACAATCCTCCAGGAGGACGACGATTCCCGGCCGTGTCCGTCCGAGGATGAAAGTCATGATCACTCAAGGATTGCCCGAACGCTTCCGGCGTGTGACGAGACCCGGAGCGCTGAGGTGAGGGTCGTGAGGAATGCTTTGGCGGTCCTCGCCGTCACGGCGGCCACGGCAGCGCTCTCGCCAGCGGCCTCGTTCCCTGCTGCGGCCGAGCCCGGACGGCTCACCTGGGGGAAGTGCGCGGACAAGGAATTCCCCGCGCCCACCGAGTGCGCCACCCTCGACGTACCGGTGAACTGGGCCGAGCCCGGCGGGCGAAAGATCCGGCTGGAGCTCGCCCGGCTGCCCGCCACCGAACCCGCCCGCCGGATCGGCAGCATCCTGAGCATCCCCGGCGGACCCGGGGGGGATGGCATCACTGACGTGAAGGCAGCTCACCACCTCAAGGACCTGGGCAGCCGCTTCGACCTTGTCTTCTACCGACCGCGCACCAAGCTCTGGCACACGAACATGCCTAAGGTCTGCTGGAAGCCCGGCACCGAGCTGGAAGACCCTCCCAGCCGCAAGCGGTACGCCGCCCAGACCGCCGCGCTGACCAAGGCGTTCCGCGCCTGCCAGAAGGCGGACGCCACCGGACTGTTCGCCCACGTGGACTCCATGGCGATGGCCAGGGACATGGAGGCGATCCGGGAGGCGCTGGGTGAGGAGCGGCTGAGCCTCCTGGCCTCCTCCTACGGCGGAGTGCCCGCCGTCGCCTACTCCCGCCTGTTCCCGCAGCGGATCCGGGCCCTGTACGCCGACGGCGTGATCAACCAGACCGCGGGGTTCGACGACCAAGTGCTCCGGTTCCACGCTGTCTTTGAGGAGAAGTTCGAGGAGTTCGTCACCTGGTGCGCGGACACCCCCGACTGCGCGCTGCACGGCGAGGACGCCGAAGCGGTCTGGCGCGCGTTCGTCCGCAAGGCCGACCGCAAGCCGATCCCCGCCACCTCTCCCATGTTCGGCAAGGGCGAGATGACCGGATGGATGCTGCGGCAGTTCGCCTTCCCGGCCCTCCCGGGCGAGAACCACAAGAGCTGGCTGGTCTTCGCCCAGTCGCTCGACAAGGCGCGGCGTGGGGACGGGTCCGGCTTCGGCACCTGGGTCATCACCAACACCCGTCTCTGGTCCGCGCCCGGCCTCCTGGCGATGAGCTGCGGCGACGGTCGCGGGTTCACCGGCTATGACAACCTGCGGACCTACCGTCGCGCGGCGGAGAAGGCCATGCCGAATCTCGGGTCCACCCGGTTCGACGGCCTCGGGTGCGCGGGCTGGCCCCTGAAGGTCGTCAACCCGCCCCGCCCGCTCCCGGCGGATGCCCTCCCGCCGACCTTGGGTGTGGGAAGCGCGTACACCGACGTGGCGACGACCCGGACCCTCACCGATATGATCCCGGGTTCGGTGACCGTCACCTACGAGGGGCCAGGCCACGTTATGTGGGCGACGGGCCAGAAGTGCGTGATCGGACACATGACCGCGTACCTCACCGATCTGAAGCTCCCACCACCCGACACGACCTGCCCCGCCGAGTGACCTGCGGCGACGTTCGTACATCAAGGCCCGGCGCCCGGGTCGCCACACCAGGGGCAAGGTAGCTCTGCGTAATCGTGGTTCGCGTGGCTCACAGGATGGAAAGCCGACTTGAGACGGGGCAATGTACCTGATTGTTGTGTCTCGTCCCTGAGCAGTATCCAATCGGTCAGTGGCGGTAGCGAGTTGATGTCGACGGACCTTGCGCCTGCCGAAAGCTACATCCGTGCAGTTCAAGCGACATGTGAGTAGTCGTGAAAGATTCCGCCGGCCGGTCGTGTAGATGGCCTTCCTTCCAGAGCGGACATCGGTCCAGAAGTTCGCGACGGCAGGTCTGCACCCACCGCTCCATGATGGAGTTCATCCGTGGCATCCGGATACCGGTGAGAATCTCCTCCACGAGAGTGGGAAACTTGCCGCCCCGGTCTCGGATCAGGAACCGTGCCCGGCAGCCCGCGTCCTCCAGATCCAGGACGAGGTTTTTACCGCCTGGGTGACCCATGCCGCGGTGGGGTGGGCGGTGGTGCCGAGCACACAGACGCGCCTGCTGGCGTGCTCGATGACGGCCAGAAGGTACTGGCGCTGCCCGCTCAGGGTGACGGTCTCCATGAAATCGCAAGCCAGAAGAGCGTCGGCTTGCGAGCGCAGGAAATCGGCCGCCCACTCAGGTGCCGGGTCGATGCCTTCCTGCTTGAGGATCTCCCAGGCCGTGGACGGCGCGACCATAAGGCCGAGCATGGTGAGTTCGCCGTGCACCCCCGGGTGGCCTCAGGACGGGTTCTCCCGGACCAGGCGCAGCACGAGCGCGGATAGAACGCACCGTGGGCGGGCGTCCAGGTCGCTTCGGCCGGCAGGTCCGGGCATGCGAGAAGATTCGCGCGAAGAGGTCCCAATCTCCTTCTCGACCAAAGGAGGGCGACTGTCAATCTGATAGGGGCAGACGGGCGCGTCATTAATGCTTTGAGTAACGACCTTTTGAATGCATGGTCATTGTCCGAAAAGAGCTCGAAATCGAGGGCTCCTCCTGTGCAACGGTGCGCGGAGAGATGTCTACCCCTCGCCTATACAACGCCAGATGGCGCGCGGGAGATATGCGTATGCCCCCATAAAGCCACGCACCTCCGACTCTCCTCCCACGTTGATATCTTCGAGCCAGCCGATCTCGCTCATGTCGGAACCGTGGCTGAGCAGAAGGAGACGTTTCGGAGATGGTTGCAGAGCTGATCTTGGCTGTCGCCAGATTCGTAACCAGGTACGTCTACGAAGACTGAAAGCCTGAAGTGGCACAGCGTGATCGCGTGCTCATCGGGTGGTTCGGAAGTATGCCCGGTGGCGCGCTATCGGGATGGTCGAGCGTGGTCAGGCGAGGGAACCACGCTCGTGATCATCCAGCGGGTCCTGGCCACTCCCGCTGCTCCCAGCCATAATTGATCATGTGTGTTGCGGCGGGCGGGGATGGGAGAGGGACTCTTTGGTGATGTAGGTCGTCGGTAGGCCTATGCGACACCTACTCGGGGGTGATGGAACGTCTTTTGTCACACCTTTTCGTGGGTCCAGCCCGCTCGCCATGTCCCGTACGTAGTTTTGTGTGCTTTGCTGCAAGTTCCAGCGCGGCTGCACATGTGGTAGCCGATCTTCAGTCGGCTTACCTTTCCGCTCGCGA
This sequence comes from Nonomuraea sp. NPDC050540, assembly GCF_044457485.1. Classification (NCBI taxonomy): domain Bacteria; kingdom Bacillati; phylum Actinomycetota; class Actinomycetes; order Streptosporangiales; family Streptosporangiaceae; genus Nonomuraea; species Nonomuraea sp. NPDC050540. The sequence continues at coordinate 52,073 of NZ_JBITHA010000025.1, read as the reverse complement.
TGCCGTAGTAGTGCGAATGCCACTTCCAGACGCCGGGGCCCTGCCCTCTCACGCAGTACGGTTCGACGCGCGCGCGGTTGTAGGCCCGCTGGCGCGCGACGCTCTTTCCCTCGGGGTATCCCCAGTTCATGCGGATGTGCTGCTCGTCGTAGTGGTGGCGGGAGATGGAGGTCTCGTACGCTCTTTTCGTGTCACCCTTGTTGCAGTTCGCGCCCCACTTGGAATACAGGTAGCCCGGGGATGCCGAAGCCGCTTGCGGGACGATAACTGTGGTGCCTAAGGCGATGACGGACAGGGCCAGCCCTGTAGCGATTCTCTGCGCGGCTGACATGATTGGTGTTCTCATGAACCTGCCTTTCCGCTTCGTCGGCTATCTGGCGCGTTCCGTGGCAGTTCAGCAGAACGTGGTATGTCGGGGGTATATCTGAACGCGCCCCGGGCGCGCGTCGGCGTCGGCAACGCTGTGGGTGCCGACAATTCGTCCACCTAACCTGACCTGGAGGTATTCAGGTGTCGATCACTCTCGTCTGAGCGAACGCTCAACCTGATTTGAGCGGGTGCTCAGCTTCTAACGACCGTGACCTTGCACCGAGGGGACGCAAAGATGTGCGAGCGTCAGCCGGACAGAACCGAACGTCAAGGACGCATGATCGCTCGGTGGTCTCTCGCGTGTACGCGACATAGGCCGGTACGCGCCGGCACCCCAACTGCGTCCCGGACGCCCAGCAACTACCTCTCGCCGCTAGTCAAGATCATGGCGCCCTCTCTTTGGCGCCGCCATCGCCGTTCAGGTCTCTGGCCTCAGCCGAATATCATCCGTAACCACCACGGTCGTTTTCGCTTCCCGCAGTTCGTTGCGGTGCCCGTTTGCACGGTCCCCCGCAGGTGGCACTCGATCTTGAGTAGCGGTTCCGGTCGCTGACCAGGGCAACATCGCAGGTGCGGGCGGCCTCCAGTCTCACGGAGTCCCGCCTGTTCTCGTCGTAGCTCGCTGGCCGTGGGCCGGGATAGAGCTTCTGACCAAGCCTCGAACGGTGAGGCGGCGCCATGCCACCGGTGCCTTCCTCACACGCCGCACGACCTCGATGAAGGGCGGTGCCCAGGAACGCCACGAAGTCGGGGCGGTGGATCCAGACGGTGTCGACGTCCTCGCCTCGATGAAGGGCGGCACCTGAGAGAGCCGCGGTAGGCTCTCGAATCAAAGCCGGGCCTCCTGACCTCGGCCCCGACCACCCCAACACCACTCCCTCTAAGTCGCCGATTCGGCGCTGAGGACCCGGGCCACGGGCCGGCGGGCGGCCAGACGGGCGGGCAGCGCGGTGAGTGCCGCCGTCGCCAGGACGGTCGCGAGCGCGGCGCCGGTCAACCAGGAGGCGGGCGGCCCGGTCGAGTTCCCGGCGGCGAAGAGCGAGAGCAGGCCGATGCCCACCGGGACGCCGGCGACGGCGCCGGGCAGGCTGGGCAGGATCTGGGCGGTGGACAGTCCCGCCGCGATCTGGCCCGGGGTGGCGCCGAGCGTACGCGCGATGGCCATGTTCGCGCGGGCCTCCATGGCGGTGGTCCAGGTGAACGTGATGGTGTTCACGATGGCGAGCGTGATCAGCAGGACGGTGACGGCGAGCATCAGCCGCCGGTCGTGCACGCCCCGCAGGTTGGGCAGGGCGGAGGAGCCGTCGAGGCCGTAGCCACGGTCCGGCTGGGCGTGGAGGGTCACCAGGGCGACGATCATGACCACGGTCGTGGCGGTTGAGCACGCCTGCAGGACCGCGCGGCCCGGCCGGCGGGCGGTCAGCCGCAGCCCGAGCAGCAGCGACGTGGGCAGCCACGACGAGAGCGCGGTGAGCCAGGGCCGGTGACGGGGCCGGTGCGCGGTGCCGGCCAGCGCCGTGACGGTCGCCGTGCGCAGGGCCCGCACCGTGGGACGCAGCGAGGACAGCACCGCCACCGCCACGGCCAGGACGGTCGCCGCCACCACGGTGCCCGCCTCCGGCCCGCCCGCGTCGCCGATCCGGCTGGCGGTGGGGCTCGCGATCACGGGCGCGGCGAGGCGGGCGATCACCAGCCCCAGCGCGTCGCCGGCCAGTGCCAGCGCCAGGTACTCGGTGAGCAGGACCGCGCCGATCAGCCCCGGTCCGGCGCCGACGGCCTTGAGCAGCCCGGCCCTGCGGGTCTGCTCGACGGCGCGTCCCGCGGCCAGCGCCGCCACCCCGGCGACGGCCAGGAAGCCGAGCAGCCAGCTGCCGGCCACCAGGATCGGCTGGCTGTTCCTGAGGATGACCGCGTCCTGGCGGGCCTTGAACTGCCAGGAGTGGAAGTTGATCCTGCCCGGGAGACCGCGGTGCGCCTCGCGGAAGGATTCGGTGGCGGCGGGATCGCGCAGCTTGAGGTCCAGGGCCAGCGACACCGGCAGGTCCCGGGAAGCCGCCAGTGCCCGGGCGTCCGCCCGGGTCATCCAGGCCAGGCCGCTGTAGTCGCTCGCGCCGCCGTACGGGCCGATCTGCGCCGCCCACGGGTAGATCGAGGTGGCCGCGGTGACGGCGATCCCGACGACGGGGTACGCCCGGCCGGCGATGATCACGCGGTCCCCGACGCCGACGCCCAGGGCGGTGGCGAAGCCGCGTTCCAGGACCGTGCCTCCGGCGCGTACCCACGCACCCGAGGTCACCAGCGGCTGGTCGATCGCGCCGCGCTCGGCGGCGAAGCCGTGCACGACCACGGGGGAGGACAGCGAGCCGCGCGCGGTGAGATCGGCGTAGACGATGCGGTACGGGCCGTGGTGGGCGACCACCTCGGGAGACTCCGCCAGCGAGGCCAGCGCCTCGGTCGCTTCGGCGCCGGTGACGCCGGACAGCGCCACCACGTCCGGGCCGACGGTGGCCGCCCGGGTCTGCTCATACAGCGCGTCACTCACACCGCGCAGGGACAGGCCCAACGCCAGGGTGGCGGTGGCCACGGTGACCGCGAGCAGGAGCATCGCGGCCTGCGCCTTGTGCCGGCGCAGGTCGGCCAGCACGAGGCGGACCACGAGTGCGACCGAGCCCACGGCGCTCAGCCCTCCAGCCCGATCAGCCCGCCGAGACCGCGCGAGGGAGCGCCGGTCAGCCGGGTGTCGTCGACGAACATCCCGTCGCGCATGGAGACGAGCCGGTCAGCGGTGGCGGCCACCCGTTCGTCGTGGGTGACGATCACGAGGGTCTGCCCGGAGGACCGCAACTCCTGGAAGATCCGGAGCATGTCGAGGGTGGCGGCGGTGTCGAGGTTGCCGGTCGGCTCGTCGGCCAGGACGACCAGCGGGTCGTTGGCCAGGGCACGGGCGACGGCGACCCGCTGGCGCTGGCCGCCGGACAGCTGCGAGGGCAGGTGCCGGGCGCGCCCGGCGAGGCCGACCTGGTCGAGCAGCAGGTTCGCGCGCCGCCTGGCCTGGCTGCGCGAGCGTCCGGCCAGCAGCGCGGGCAGTTCCACGTTCTCGGCCGCGGACAGCTCCTCCACCAGGTGAAAGGCCTGGAAGACGAAGCCCACCGCGCGGCGCCGCAGGCGTGCCAGGGCTCGTTCGCTCAGCGTGTCGATGCGCCGCCCGGCCAGCCACACCTCGCCGCCGGTGGGCCGCTCCAGCCCGCCCAGCAGGTGCAGCAGGGTGGACTTCCCGCAGCCGCTGGGCCCCATGACGGCCAGCGTCTGTCCCCGGGGCACCTCCAGGTCGACCTCGTCGACGGCGCGGACCCGGCTCTGACCGTGACCGTGCGTCTTCACCAGGCCGTGGGCCAGCAATGCGGCCTCCGACATGTTCATCCGCCCTCGACCTCGTCCTCTACTGTGGGATCTTCCGCGGAACCGGCCCCGGAACCGGCTTTGAGCCAGGCGCCCGACCAGGCGTGCTCGCAGGCGTCCAGCCAGCGCAGGTCCGCTCGCAGCCGCAGCACGACGCCTTCCAGGAGCAGGCCGGCGCCCGATCCCGCCGGTTCGGCCAGCGCCGCCTGCTGCACCTCGCGCAGACGGCGCAGCAGTTCGCGTCGCTGCGCCGCAACCAGCTCCACCGGGTCGGCCAGCCGGGCCGCCGCCGCGGCGGCGAGCTTGAGGTGGAACTCCGCCAGGTCCGGTTTCGGCCAGCCCACCTCGGCCAGCCAGGTGGCGACCCGCTGCTGCCCGGCCGGCGTCAGCGCGTACACCTTGCGCTCGGGCCGCTCGGGCAGGCCGTCCTCCCGCGCGGAGGCGACCAGGCCCGCCCGTTCCAGGCGGGTCAGCGTCACGTAGATCTGGCCACGGTTCATCGACTCGCCCAGCGGGCCGAGGCTGCGGCGTAGCCGGGCGTGCAGGTGGTAGCCGTGGGAGGGCTCCTTGGCGAGCATCGCCAGCACCGCGTCCTGCACACCAACCCCCTAACGGTTGGCTAATAGATAGCGGTTACCTATGAAAGGTGTCAAACCGCGACTCGTTGACTTAGAGGGCGTTGTGGGGTGCGGGTGATGTAAGCGCCGGCCTGAGTGAAGGCGAGCGGCAGGTCGCCGAGTTCGTGCGCGTCCAGCGCGCCGTGGTCGGTGGCGTGGGGTCGGGCCGATCAGGTCGCCCAGTAGCCGGATCGACGCCTGCCGGGTGAGGGTGTCCAGCCGCGGCGGGATGATGCCCCGGTGCCGCCAGCCGACATCGCGCCGGGTGGTGATCGGTACATGTCCGCGCCGCCGCCGAGGACGCGCTTGGTGCCGGGGCAGAGCAGCGTGCGGTGCTGGAAGTTGGGGACGTTGACGTTGGGTAGCGTGACGATCTGGTAGCCCGGCGGCAGTGCTGCCTGGCGGGCCGAGGCCGGCTTGGCCGCGGTGGCGGCCGCGCACCCGTACCCTGATGCCCGGCCTCATCCTGGTGGGGCGCAATTGACCCGTCAATCCTGCGGCCGCGTCGTCAGCTCCTCGAAAGCATCCACCGTGCGCTGGGCGAAGTCGCGCAGCGTCGCGAGCTGGTCGTCGTCGTAGTGTGCGAGCACCTGGCGCATGCTGGTGAAGAGCGGCGTGTACAGCTTGATGGCCTGTTGCGCACGATCCGGCACAGCGGTGACCAGATAGCGCCGCCGATCGGTCTGCGACGGCTCGCGTCGCGCGAACCCCGCCCCAACCATCCGGTCGATGACGGATGTGATCGCGCTGGGTGTCAGGTGCAGGGCGGCCGCCAGCTCGCGGGGCGTGTGCGGCCGTTGCAGCAGGAGGAACAGGCACTTCAGGTCGGTCGCGGTGATGCCGAGCCGGCGGGCGATCTGCTCGGCGTGGACGGTGCCAAGCGCCGCAGCCCGCTGCTGCAACCCCATCAGCGCCATCACGGGATCTGTTGCCTCTTCCATACGATGATCGTACTATATGAAATCGAAATGTTCGACCATCGTACGGAGTATCGACATGAAAAACCTGGTGTTCGGCGGTGCGACCGGGAAAGGCCTGGCCCATCTACGGAACCTCGACACCGTGGCAGACCCGGGCGTCACCCGTCGTGACGGCCGCTGGTGGATGGTTCTCGGCGGCATGCAAGCGGAGGAAAGGGTCATTCACCTGTACGCCGCTCAATCGTCCAAGCTGGACGCGGGTTGGCAGATCATCACGAGCCCCGACGATCCACGCCAAGCGGCCAGGCTGGCCGAACCGCCGCCAAGCGGCGCGTGGGACGCCACCGGTTACCACTGCCCGTCCTACGCTCGAGGTCGCGACGCCGGCGGCGCGGTGATCGAGCGGATCTACTACGCCAGTTCCGCGGAGTGGGGGAGCCTGTACGGCCCGTACCAGATCGGCTTCCTGCAATGGGATGGCACTCGCTGGGTGCGTCATCCCGAGCCGGTCTTCACCGCGAGCCATCCATGGGAACGCGGCACCGTTCTCGAGCCGAACGTGCTCTATGACGAGGGAGCCTGGCTGCTGCGTTACACGGCCGGGCTCGCCGTCGACGGGCGCCCGTCGACGGGGTCGGCCGAGAGCGGCGACGGCATCAGCGGCTGGCGCAGGCGCGGGCAACCGGAGTCGAATCGCTTCGACGCGCTCGTCGCGCACGATGGCGACGGCTTCGCCCTGATCACCTCCCGGCATCCACTCGATTCCGTCTTCACCCCCGAGCACGGCCTGTGGAGAGCCCGGGGCGGCAGTCCCCACGGTTCGTGGAAGCCGGCGCGGCACATCGTCCGCACCATCGACGGGACGCCGTGGCACGACGCGGGAGTGTGGAAGCCGACAGCCGTCGCCGACGGCAGGCGGCGCGCCGTGTTCTTCACGGTCGCCCAGCGCTCGGACAACCCTTACGCCCCGGCCTTGGGCGTGGGCGGCATCATCCTCGGCGAAGCGCAGGCCTGAGGTCCCCGCGTCGCTGGGTGAGAGGAAGATGACCGACGCCGACGAGCGAGGACTCCCGCATCGATGGGGTTGCCGGGTGTCGATGTGCGTCGACATCTGGGGCAAGGCGGAAGTACCAGTCCTGGCTTATATAAGTCCAGCCTGGTATATTTCTGGTTCGTGCACGCGTTCGACGTTCTCGGCGACCCGGTGCGCCGGCGCATTCTGGAGCTGCTCGCCGAGGGTGAGCAGACCTCTGGGGCGATCACGGACGTGATCCGGGCTGAGTTCGCGCTGTCCCAGCCGGCTGTTTCCCAGCATCTTCGCGTTCTGCGTGAGAACGGGTTCGCGTCGGTCAGGGCCGAGGGGGCTCGCCGGTTCTATGCCGTCGACCCGACGTCGCTGAGCGAGGTTGACGCGTGGCTGGACCGGTTCCGCGGGTTCTGGGATCAGCGACTCGATGCCCTGGGCACCGAGCTGGCCCGAGGCAGGCGTGCATCCCGATCCCGGGCCGGTCGGCAGCCCGACACGGCACCGACGTCGGCAAGGCCGATCCGCCAGTGAAAGGAACATGACATGAAGGACGTACTGGACGAACTGGCCGCTGCGCGCCGGACGATGGGAACAGCGACCCTGCCCGCCGGCGACGCGTACACGATGGAGTTGCGGCGTCGCTACGACGCGCCGGTCGACGACGTGTGGAACGCCATCACCGACCCTGAGCGGCTGGGCCGTTGGTTGAAGGCGGTCACCGGAGACCTACGGCTCGGCGGGTCGTTCGCGTTGGACGGCGGTGAGCACGGGGAGATCCTCCGGTGCGAGCCGCCGCGTCTGCTGCGGGTGTCCTGGCTCTTCGGGCCGGACGCCGACGAGTGGCCGGGCACAAGCGAGGTCGAAGTGCGCCTGTCCCCGGGCCCTGCCGGGGACACCGAGCTTGAACTGGTCCACGCGGCGGCAGTCGGGGAGCCCATGTTCCCGACCTACGGCCCCGGTGCCGGCGGTGTGGGCTGGGACCTGCATCTCCTCACCCTGGCCCGGTTCCTGGCAGACGGCGAGACCCTCGATCACGAGGAGTTCCAGACCTCGCCCACAGGGCGCGAGTTCGTGCGGCGCAGCGCTGCGGCATGGGGCGAAGCTCACCTGGCCGCCGGTGGCGATCCGGATCACGTGGCGGCCGCCGTCAAGGCCACCACCACGTTCTACGCCCCGTAGGGAACGCCTGATGAAGTACACCACCTCGATCGAGATCGCCCTGCCGCGGGAGAAGGTGCACCAGATGCTCGCGGACCCGGCGCACCTGCCGAAGTGGCTGCGAGGCCTGGAACTGCACGAGCCGGTGGACGGAGCGCACGGCCGGCTCGGCACCACCTCGCGAGTCGTGTTTCACATGGGGAAGCAGAAGATGGAGGTCACCGAGACCATCACGCGCCTGGAACCTGAAGACCTGCACGCCATCCCCAGTTCTGTCGTCGTGCACTACGACCGCGAGATCGTCGGCGAGGGCATGTGGCAGACCCAGCGCGACCGGCTGATCGCAGCCGGTCCGGACACCACGCTGTGGGAGAGCGAGAGCGACTTCCGGTTCGACGGATTGCTGCTACGGCTGGTGGGGCTTGTGATGCCTGGCTCTTTCCGCAAGCAGTCGCAGCAGCACATGGAGGACTTCAAGGCGTTCGCCGAGCACGGGACGGACGTCCGCCAAGGGACGAACTGAGCTGGGTCTGAGCATCATGGCTCGCGCACCCACCGCACGCCCGGCCCGCGATCGGCGACCGTGCTCTGGCGGTGCCGCGCGGCCCGCGTCTCCAGGCCGCGGGCCGACCGCGTGACCCGCGCACGCAGGGCCACTTGGGCAGGGGTGGGCTCGACGTTCATCGGGCGTTGTCCAGCAGCCTGGGCGGGGTCAGGTGCCGGGGTGCGGGGGTGCGCAGGAGGGATCATCGGGCTGGGAAGGGACATTGACGGCGTCCCATGCGGCTTGGACGGTGGCGCATTCGGGGCCGAGCGGGCCGTACAGCGCGATGGCCGCGGCGAGCGAGGCGGAGCGTGCGCTGGTGTAGCGCCAGGAGTGGGTCTTGTGGTTGAGCGCGCCCATGAAGATCTTGCCGGCCTTCTGGATGCCGATGCCGCTCACCGCGGCGGGGCCGCCGGCGCAGATCGGGCTGGCCGGGTTGCCCCCGCCGGGGTGACTGCCTTCGGCCAGGAGGTAGAACCAGTGGCGCAGGGGGCCGGAGGCGGCGGGGGCCTCGGCGTCGGGGATCTGGTCGCTGTAGCAGCCGGGATGGCCATCCAGGCTCGGATCGTAGGTGTGGCGCAGCGGCAGGCCGCTGGGCAGCTCGAGGCTTTCACCGATCACGTAGTCGGGCCGGTCCACCGTGTTGTTCGCGTACCACTCGGTGAGGGTGCCGAAGATGTCGGCGGCGCCCTCGTTGAGGCCGTGGCTCTCGTTGTCTTCGCCGGCGCCGCCCGGGGTGGTGCGGTAGACGACGTGGCCGTACTCGTGACCCACCAGATCCAGCGAGGTTGGGAAGTTGTCGGCGTCGCGGCGGAAGACGAAGTCGACGACGGGAGGAGGAACCGGGGCGGGCGGGTTCCACTCGACCCGGGCCGGGACGCCGCCGCCCACGCCGTCGATGCCGTCGCGGCCCAGCCAGTCGCGCAGCATGTCCCACATGCGCTGCACGCCGTACATGAGGTCGCCGCAGGCGGTGACGGAGTTGCGGCCCCAGGGTCTTCCGGAGCCGATCGGGACGTCGAACGGCATCTTGAGGGGAGTGGGGTAGTGGGTCGAGCACGAGATACCGGGGCGTAAGGGGTCGACCAGGCTGTGATAGGCGCGCTCCAAGGTGATGTCGATCAACACCGTGCCGTTGTGATAGCCGTAGGCGGGGACCCTGACATGCGTCGGGTTGAGGCTCAAGGCCATCATCACCGCTGTTGCCGCATAGACGGGAATGTTCACGATGCACCTTCCGGAGGGGACCGTGGCGTCTGGAGGTTAAGATCGGCCTGACCCGTCGTCAACCCGCCGGACATGTGTGGTGCCCGAAACCCGGTCATTGGACTGACCTGGGACTTTCTGGTACGGCCGGCCGTATCGGAAAGCCTCACCCCAATACGTTCGGGGTGTTCCCAGCGCAGCGCCGCCCAGCCCGGGGCCTGAGGGTCGTGTCGCTTCAGGCGTCGCAGGGAGGTCGCCGATAGCGGTGACCTCGGCCGGGGAAGGACAACGTCGGCGTCGTGGAGAACCGCAGGGACCGGCCAGGACCAGCGTCCTTCTGGCGGCCGTGGTCAGTGCCGCCGTCACCGCGCCGCCTTTGAGCGACTCGGGGGTGTCGGCAGGAGATCTCTGGACGACGCTCATGACGTTGAACCGGTGAGCGCGCGGTGAGGCCATGGTGAGCGGGCACCGCCAAGATCGGGACCATGAAACCACTGAAGAGCGCTCTCAAGCGATGGGGCACCCTCGGGGTCACCACCGCGTTCGCGGTCGGCGTCATGATCACTGGCGCCACGCCCCCGGCGCAGGCGAGCGAGCCGTGCACCTGGGGCTGGATCATCATCAACGATGGGCCCGGCGCGGAACCCGCCTCGCAAGTCAGAGGCCACAGACACGCTACCGGGAACCACTACATCGGGAGCTGGTACATCACGAACCAGGGTGATTACGTGTGGAGCTGGTGGGCCGACAACAACGGCGGGAAGGACGGCGACACCGAGGACACCTACCAGGGTTGGAGTGCATGCCCGTACAAGCCGTGACGTGCACGGTGCGACCTCTGGGGCGCTGATCGGGCGCCCGGCTCGCGTCGCCGCGATGGCGCCGATCCAGCCCGCTGCGGGGGTCTCCTGCGGCGGGCGTCGGCGGCGGTGCGGCGATGGGTCGAGCAGGCAGGGAACTCGTCACGGCGATCGTCCTGCACTTCACCAAGGTCAGCTCGGGTCGAGAACGGCGACCCGGGGGCCCGCCGGGGCCAGAAAGGGGCGTTTGCCCACCGAGTCCAGGTATTCGCGGACCACGAGTTGGATCTTGGCGCGGCGTGCCTTGTGGCGTTCGACGTCGTCGGCGCTGGGCGAGGTCAGGCTGCCGGCGTGTCCAGCGTGACCGCGTTGACCCTCAGGTGGCCGGTCTCGATTGCCGGCGCCCTGTACGGCGTTTCGGGGATGGTGCCGGCGATCACGGCGCCGCGCGTTCACGGAACCTGCGCGCTGTCGATGACCACTCCGATGGCCATCAGTGGGCCGTGTCGTCCTTCATGAGCGCTATTACTTGCCGGGAGGGCTCACCGCGTACTGGTCGATGTCCTTCATTGGGAAGCCTGTCTTCGACCTCAATCAGTTGAGTTTGGGCGGGCTGCTCCAAGGGTTGGCGGTGAGCGCGTTTTCTGAGTAAATGGATCACTGGGCAAATCTGGGATCACCTGCCGCTGTCATCTCGGAGGGCGCGCTCGATGACACAACCCCGACGCGTGCACCCTGTCGGCCACAAACCTCGTCCACGATGGAAGCGATACGTCGCGTGGGCGCTTGCGACGATCCTCGTTCCTGTGCTCGTCGGGGTGCTGATCAAAATTGCCGAAAAGCCTCTGGAAGGAGGGACGGGTACGGCGAGCCCACGCTCTCCTGATGCTTCCCCCAGTCCTTCCTCGGCCTCATTCACACCTTCCGCCGGGCCGCCGGTCTTGATAGACCTCGTTCGCCTTGAGCCGCCGGGCGCGGACGGGGATGGCTCGTGGGTGGCTTCTGATGCCATCCACTTCGGCGATTCCGAGTTGGCGGAACTGCACGCCCTTCCCGACCGGTCGCGGAAGCAAGCGGACTGGCTGCGCGCGCACGGCGCGGTCGACGCATGGGACGTCGTCATGAAGGTCGTCGTCCGAGGAAACAGCGACAGCAGCGTGGCCATCGTGGGGATGGAAGCAGAGAAGAGCTGCTCGGCGCCCCTCCGGGGAACTGCCTTTTACGATCCTTCGGCCGGCGCTCCGGAAGAGAATGTGTACATCGGGTTCAACCTCGACGACCCCTCTTCCCGTGCTCAGGAACAAGGGGAAGACGGTTATGAAGGTGACTATTTTTCGGGGAAAACAGTGAGGCTGGCGAAGGGTGAGATTATCACTTTCCAGATCGAGGCCTTCACCTCGAAGAGTTACTGTGAGTTCTCGCTGTCCATGGAGACCGTGAGTGATGGGAAGCCGGCGACCCAAGTCATTGACAACCATGGATCGCCGTTTCGTGTCAGTACGATGCGCGGTGACGGAAACTTCTCGTCCTACCAGGCACTGTACCTTGGGGGTGTGGCCATCCCTGATGACGTCTGGCCCAAAGAATGGACAGAGGGGAATCCGAAGATCTACTGAAGGCTGTCAACGCCCTTCTTGCCTTCGCGAAAGCAGACGAAGCGAAAGCACGGATCAGACCTGCCACGACGCGCTTCACCACAGTCGTGCGCGGCTCCAGCGGACGGTGTCTTGCGGGGCCGATTCCTCAGAGTGCTGACAGGACTCGTTCCAGGCCCCAGCGGAACTGTTCGGTGGAGATGTAGGCGGCGATGGTGTCGGCCGCGGCGTGGGTGTGGGGGAAGGCGTCCGGGTCGACGGTGAAGGCGGCTCGGCGGGCGGCTATGCGTTCGGCCTCGGGTTCGGGGGTGGGTCCGGCTTCGGCTGCTTCCAGGGCGATGGCGCCCAGTACGTAGACCATGACGGTGTAGGCGGCGCGGGGGTCCGGCAGGGCTTCGTACAGGCTTTCGCCGACGCGCAGCGCCACCGGTCCGGTGAAGGCGGCGCCCAGGATCGCGGGCATCGCCGCGGGGTGGCGCATCAGGACGTCGCGCAGATTCAGGGAGAAGGCGGTGATGCGCTCGTTCGGGGTGCCTGGGCCGTTCTGTAGCAGGGTGAGGTCGGCCTGGCCCAGGAGCCGGTCGGCCAGGGCGCTCACGATCGCGGCGCGGTCGGGGAAGTAGGTGTACAGGGCTCCGGGGGTCAGGCCGAGCCGGGCGGCGAGGGCCCGCATGGTCAGGGCGCCCGTGTCGAGGAGGTCGAGGGCGGCATCGAGTACGGCCTCGGGGTTCACAGATCGTCGCGGTCCGGTCTTCACAAGACAACTCTAAACGGTGTTTAATGTTAAACACCGTTCAGAGTTAGGGGCTCTCATGAGATGGACCATGATCGTCAGCGTGCTCGCCGCCAACCTGGCGTTTGCCGGGCTCGCCATCACCTTCGACTACCCGGGCGTGCTCGACGAGCCGCCCGCCGCCATCCTCGCCACCTTCGCCGCCGGTCAGGTCGCGATCTCCGCCTGGTTCCTGGTGCTCGCCCTGGCGGCGGCGGCGCTCGTCCCGGCTGCCGTCCTGCTCGGCCGCCGTCTGCCGCCGGGTCCCGCCGCCACGCTGTCGGTTCACGTCGGGGTGCTGGCCGGGCTCGTCCAGATGCTGGGACTGCTGCGCTGGCCGTTCGCCGTGCCCGCGCTGGCGCACGCGCCCGATCCGCAGAGCGCCCAGACCGTCTTCGCCGCGCTGCACGGCTATCTGGGCACCGGCATCGGCGAAACCTTGGGCTATCTGTTCACCTCCGCCTGGACCTTGCTGGTTCTGGCCGCCCTGCCTCGAGTCCCGGGCTGGTTCGCCGTGCTGGGGGTCGTCTCTTCGGTGGCGATCGCGGCGGGGGTGCTGGTGCCCCTCGGTCTTGCCGGTGCCGATCTGGCCAACTTCGTCGGCTATCTCGCCTGGAGCCTGTGGGCGCTGTGCCTGGCCGTGCGATACGGAGGAAGGCTCCAGCCTTCGGACGAGCGTGCGATGGAGGCCAGTGGGGTCGGCTGACCGACGTTCGCTGCCTCAGCTTGATCAACAGCATGACAGGTGCGCGATTCCACCAGCGGGTCGCCCTACGCGGGTTCGAAAGGGCGTCGCTCGTCCAGGAGGGGCTCTAGATTGTCTCCTCGTGATGGTTCCGTACTTATCCTGGGTGGCTGCTGCGTCAGAAGCCGCGGAACGAGTCGTTGGTCTTCTTCTTGTTCTCGGATGCTTGGTGGGTTTCTTCGCCCTCCTCGCATGGCTCGGCGTACGGGCTACTAAGCGGAGGCCGTCGGTCCACCAAAGACCTCCAGATTCCTCATGGAATTCCCGGCCGGCTCCCGGGCAGATCTGGTGGGCCGCGGTCCCTTTCGACGACGGCTCGGGCTCCAAGGTTCGCCCCTGCCTCGTGGTACGGAGTCACGGGAACGGAGCCGAAGTATTGAAGATCACCAGCCAGGACAAGTCTCACCGGCACGATTGTGTGCCCATCCCCACCGCCCGCTGGGACAAGCGGGCCCGGAAGGACAGCTGGCTCGACCTGTCGAGGACCCATTTCCTCTATCACCAGGCCTTTCACCGCATCGCAGGCCCGTGCGACACGGCGAGTTGGCAGGGGGTGATGCGGCAACACCGAACCGGCTGGGTGTATCGCCCGAACTCATATTGATCGCGAGCTGCCGAGCGGTCGCCTCACATGTGCGCGTGACCTGGACCCTGAAACCTTAGAGGTGGCTCCGTTCACGGATGCCGGGTGGACTGTCCGGCATGAACCTGCACTGGAAGTCCATTCTCGGCGCCGCGGCCGTGGTCGCGGCCGCGGTGACCATTCCCGCGACCGGAGCCCAGGCCGCCGGCTGCGGTGTCAACGGCAACGGCGTGCTGTGGTGCGGCAACGAGGGCAACGCCCCGCTGTACGACAAGCCGTCCACCACCACCCCCGTCGGCTACCTCATCGACAACCTGTGGACCACGAACAGCTGGTTCACCTGCTGGTCGGAAGGCCAGTACCACAAGGGCGGCAACACCACCTGGTACAAGACCCAGGGCGACAGGAAGGGCAAGTGGGGCTGGGTGCCCGCCGGCTACGTGTTCACCTCCGACGGCTTCGACGCCAACCCCAGCAGGCACGGCCTGCCCAAGTGCCAATACGACTGGGACTAGGAGAGGTGGCCGGTACGCAAGCCGTTCACCTTTCAAGCCGGCGTGAAAGGTGTGGAGCCCTCCGGGTGACAGTTCCTAGCGTGGATTCGTCCAAGCCTTTCTACGGCAGGAGCAACCATGCGTTCAGTCAAACTCGTCGCGGGCGCCACGCTGGCAGTGACCGCGCTTCTGGGGCCGGTGACCACGCCGGCCCAGGCCGCCACGGCGGCAACCGGGTTCACCTACCACTCGTCGTGGTGGGACCAGGAGACCTGTGAGCGAGTGGGGCAGATCGGGGAGGACGCCGGTTCCTGGATGGACTACTTCTGTGTCGAGATTCCGCTCACAGAGTGGCAGCTGTGGGTGGGTCCCTGACCGTTCGGCTGTCTCGATCGATCACCGCACCTGAATATCCGCCCGATCGTGCACGGGTCTTATCCATTTCACGCACCTCTCCTCCCGCTATTCCGGCATGTCGATATCTATTTCAGTGAGAGCCGCATCCAAAGGTTGACACGGCCCCCACGAAATGAGATACGACATGACGTTCTACAACGAGCTCTTCATCGGCGGTCGCTGGACCGCGCCCACCGGTACGGAGATCATCGAGGTCCGCTCTCCTCACGACGGGTCGCTGGTGGGCCGGACCCCGCACGCCGGCACCGCGGACGTGGACGCCGCGGTGGCCGCGGCCCGGTACGCGTTCGACCATGGGCCCTGGCCACGGACCGATCCCGGGGAACGCCAGAAGACGGTGGCGCGCTTCCAGGAGCTCTACGCGGCCCGCGCCGCCGAGATGGCCGCGCTGATCACCGCGGAGAACGGCACGCCGATCTCGATGACCACCGGCCTCAATGTCTACGGCCTGCCGGAGCAGACCGGCGCCTATCTGCGGGCGGCGGAGAACCTGCAGTGGGAGGAGAAGCTGCCCTCAGGCGCGTTGTTGCGCAGGGAGGCGGTGGGTGTCGTGGCCGCCGTCATCCCGTGGAACGCCCCGCACCAGGCGGCCCTGGTCAAGATGGTGCCCGCCCTGCTCGCCGGCTGCGCCGTCATCCTCAAGGCCGCCCCGGAGACCGCGATCGACGCCCTGGCCCTCGCGGAGATCTTCGCCCAGGCCGGGTTCCCCGACGGCGTGGTCTCGGTCCTGCCCGCCGGCCGCGAGACCAGTGAATACCTGGTCGCCCATCCCGGCGTCGACAAGATCGCCTTCACCGGATCGACCGCCGCCGGCCGGCGTATCGCGTCGATCGCGGGTGAGCGGTTGAAGCGGGTCAGCCTGGAGCTGGGGGGCAAGTCCGCCGTGGTCATCCTCGAGGACGCCGACCTCGACGCCGTCGTGGAGGGCCTGAAGTTCCACTCACTGAGCAACAACGCCGAGAACTGCCAGGCCCACACCCGCATCCTCGCCCCGAGGAGCCGGTACGACGAGGTCGTCGAGGCGATCAGGGCCATGATGGAGTCGCTGATCGTCGACGATCCGTCCGATCCGGCCACGTTCATCGGCCCCATGGTCCACGCTGACCAGCGGCAGCGGGTGATCTCCTACATCGAGATCGGCGTCGCCGAGGGCGCCCGCCTGGTCACCGGCGGCCCCGGGCTCCCCGAAGGGCTGGAGGGCGGCCACTACGTCAAGCCCACCCTGTTCGCGGACGTCGACAACTCCATGCGTGTCGCCCGCGAGGAGATCTTCGGTCCCGTCCTGGTCGTGATCCCCTTCGACGACGAGGAGGACGCCGTCCGCATCGCCAACGACTCCGAGTACGGTCTCGGCGGCGGCGTATGGGCCGCCGATCCCGGCCATGCCGTCGAGGTCGCCCGCCGCATCCGCACCGGCCTCGTGCTCGTCAACGGTGCCATGCCCGCCTGGGACGGATCATTCGGCGGTTTCAAGGCCAGTGGCATAGGCCGCGAGTTCGGGACCGCCGGCCTGAACCAGTACATCGAGTACAAGACCATCGGTCGCTGACTGACAAGTCGTGATATGTCCGGGCGGCGGAGACGTTAGGCTGCGGGCGGCAAGGGCGTAAGCGATCGAGAGGCGGGCGGTTGGCAGGGGAGGCCGCGGCGCTGCTGGTGCGTTTCGGCCGCAGGTACGCCGCCGCGGTGCGCCTGGCGACGCTGGTGCCGATCTGCGCCATCGCCCCGTTGCGAGCCCCGGCCGAGCAACTGGTGAGCACCTTGGTCGTGGTCGGCCTCGCGGCGCTCTGGACCTGCGCCTTCGCGTGGTGGCTGCGGGCGGGGCGGGGGAGCGCGCTGGTCGCCGTTGACGTGGCCGTCCTGCTCGGACTGTTCGGCAGCGTCTTCTGGACCGACGCCGTGGCGGACAAGAACACGGGGTGGTTACGCCTGCTGGTCACCTTCGCCTGCGCGACCTACCAGTGGCACACCTCGCCGGTGGCGGGCGGGGTGGCCGCGGTCGCCGCCGGCGGTGGGGCGGTGGGGCTGCTCGTGGCGGCGGGGGCGATGGAGGTGGACGCGAGCCTGGCCACGGGGACGTTGTGGGCGCTGTCGGCCGCCGTGCAGGCCAGAGCGGCCTGGATCCTCGTCAGCCGCGCGGCGAAACAGGCCGATCTGATGGCGGCCGAGGCCCTGCGGGCGCGCGGGGAGGCGCTGCTGGCCGCGGCCGTGCGCGCCGAGGAACGCGAGCAGGTCAACTCGCTGCACGACACGGCGGCGACGACCCTGCTGATGGTGGGCTCGGGTCAGGTGCGTTCGGACGCCGCCTGGCTGGGTCCGCAGGCGCGGCGGGACCTGGGCAGGCTGCGCTCGGTCGGCGGGCGGGCGCCTGAGGAGGCCGACCTGGTCGAGCTGCTGCGTGCCGATCTCGCCGCCACACGGCTGACCGTGGACTTCGACGGCCCCGGGCGGCTGCGCCTGCCGTTCCATGTCGCCAGGGCGATCACCGACGCGGCGGGTGAGGCTTTCACCAACGTGCGCCGTCACTCCGGCACCACCCACGTGACCGTCCGGCTCAGCGGTGACGCGCGGGCAGTGCGCCTCGACGTCGCCGACCGGGGGAAGGGGTTCTCGGCGCATGACGTGCCCGGGACCCGGCGCGGCGTGCGCGAGTCCATCCGCGGCAGGATGGAGCGCGTCGGCGGCACGGCCACGATCACCTCCGCCGCGGGCGAGGGGACTCAGGTTCTGCTCGAATGGCGGGACGTGGGTGCGGCCCCCGTCGGTGACACCGTGGTGAAGGAT
Organism: Nonomuraea sp. NPDC050540; assembly: GCF_044457485.1. Classification (NCBI taxonomy): domain Bacteria; kingdom Bacillati; phylum Actinomycetota; class Actinomycetes; order Streptosporangiales; family Streptosporangiaceae; genus Nonomuraea; species Nonomuraea sp. NPDC050540. The sequence goes on along the minus strand of NZ_JBITHA010000025.1, from coordinate 34,643 downwards.
GTCGTCGAGGAGTCGGCGCGGGCGAGGCTGGGGCGCGGTCTGCGGGTGGCGACGCTGGTCGTCGCCATGATCGGCGTCTTCGGGATCGCGCTCCCCACCCTCGTGAGCCACGTTCACACCTATGACATGCCGCTCGCGCAGTTCGGCGCCTTCGCGGTGCTCGGGGTCGTGCTGATCGCGGAGGCCGTGCTGGTCGTCCGCGGGCGGTCGTGGGACCGGTTGCGCGGCCCGGTCCTCGCGGCCGTGCTCGCCGCGTCCCTGCTGTCGTACGTGAGCCTGCCGGACGGCCGCACGTCGACCGGCGAGGACTGGATGTTCGCCGCGGCCACCTGGGCGGGCCTCGTCGTGGTGCTGGAGCGTCCCCTGCGCGCCGCGGCGCTGTTCCTGCTGGGCCACGAGCTCACCGCGCTGCTGCACCTGCTCCTGTTCGAGGGCGCCACGCCTGAGTCGCTGGCCCGGTTCGCGACCGGGTCAGTCACGGTGATCGGCTTCCCGCTGTGCGTGGCGGTGGTGGCGACCGTCCTGCGCAGCCTCGGCACGGCGGCGGTGGCCGCGCGTAGGGAGATCGAGCGGGTACGCGTCGCGGAAGCCGTCGCCGCCGAGACACACGACCGCAGGCAGGAGCGCTTCGCCGAACTGTCGGCCACCACGGTGCCGCTGCTGGAGGGGCTCGCAGACGGTTCACTCCGCCCCGAGAGCCCCACGGTCCAGCGGAGCTGCGCCATCGAGGCGGCCCGCATGCGCAGGCTGTTCGCCGAGTCCGACGACGCCGCCAACCCCCTGCTGCACGAGCTGCGTCACTGCATCGACGTGGCCGACCGCAAGGGCATCGTGGTGGAGCTGGACTCACGCGGCCAGTGGCCGACACCGCCCGTGGCGGTCAGGCGGGACCTCACCGAAGCGGTCCTCGTCGTCCTCGCCACCGCGGCCACCCGGGCCCGCGTCACGGTGGTGGGCAGCGCCGCGTTGGTGTCGGTCAGCGTGGTCGCCGACTGCGGCGAGATCGACGTGCCGGCACCGGCCACGCCGGGGGTACGCATCGAAGCGTTGACCAGCGGCGACACGCTCTGGATGGAGGCCAGGTGGCAGCCTGCCGATCAGGGCGCGGACCAGCTCACCTCGTTCTTCGCGTTCACGGTGACCAGCTGACCGGTCTCGGTGAACCTCGCCGCCGTGACGTCGTCTCGTCGCCCGCCGACCTTCCCGTTCCGGTCGAACCGTTCCAGACGGTCGTCGCTCACCACCGCGATCGCCGCGCCTCGCCTCGAAGGTCACGGGACCAGATCCGCCGCCCGAACGCGTCCACTCCCCGGACCGAGGTGTGCGGGTTCCCCCGGCCGTCCATCCAGCGGGAGATCAGCGCACCGCCGTCCTTCCCGGCCACACACTCACCCACCTGAGGAAGGTCGCTCCTTAAGGGGACCGGCCCATCGCGCTCAGCATGCCCCCCTTGGCCCCGGTCAGGAACGCGGGGCCGCCCCGTACTCCCGCGCACAACCGCCCCAGTAGCCGTTGGCGGGCCACCCGCCGCCCTCCAGCCGCCGGGGTCCCGGGTGAAGCGGAGCATGGTCGCGCCCGCCGGCTCGGGATCGGCGAACAGCAGCAACGCCACCGACCGGTCAGGGCTCTCCACTCAGACGGCGTCATCGGCACGGGCTGGGAGAAAGCGGCGGCCTCGGGGACTATCCACCGCGAGCCGGGAATTTTCCCCCGTCCTGACCTGGGAGTTCTTGGAGCGGCTGACGGCGGCGGCAAGAACAAGGCTGTTTCTGCCCGGATGTTCCCGGCAGGCTGGCCCGGCCGGATCGGACGACGGAAGGCCCAGCCGATGACCACGCCCCTGCACCTGTCGGGAAACAACGCGCCTGTCGTGGAGGAGGTGACCCTGGAGCCGGCCGAGGTGGCAGGTGCCGTTCCCGAGGAGCTGAACGGCGTGTACCTGCGCAACGGCCCGAACCCGCGGACGGGATGGTCGCCGCACTACTTCGCCGGTGACGGGATGGTTCACGCGGTGGCGCTGTCCGGCGGGCGGGCACGCTGGTATCGCAACCGGTACGTGCGGACACCGCTGTTCGAGCACCCGGGAGAGTCCCGGTTCGCCCTGGCCTTCGACCCTGAGAGCGGGCGGATCGACTATCGGGTCACCAGCGCCAACACCCACGTGGTCGGGTACGCGGGCCGCCTGCTCGCCCTGGAGGAGGGCGGCTTCCCCTACGAGCTCACGCCGGAGCTGGAGACGGCCGGGCCGTTCACCTTCGGCGGCGCGCTGAGCACGCCCATGACCGCCCATCCCAAGGTCTGCCCGGTGACCGGTGAGCTGGTGTTCTTCGGTTCCCGGCTGCGGCCGCCGTACCTCACCTACTATCGAGCGGCGCCGACCGGCGAGCTGCTTCAGTCGCAGGCGGTGGAGATCCCGCGGGCGAGCATGATGCACGACTTCGCGATCACCCGCGACCACGTGATCTTCATGGATCTGCCCGTCGTGTTCGATCCGGCGATGGCCGCCGGAGGGATGCCGTGGCGGTGGGACGACGGGCACGGTGCCCGGTTCGGGGTGATGCGCCGGGACGGCGGGCCGGTGCGCTGGTTCGAGGTCGAGCCCTGCTACGTGTGGCACACCATGAACGCCGCGGAGGCCGACGGCGTGATCACGGTCATCGGCTGCCGGGTGCCGACGCTGTGGCGCGACGGCCCCGAGGACGTCGGCGGTGGCGTGCCGGTCCTGTACCGCTGGCGGCTGGACCTGGCCTCGGGCAAGGTCACCGAGCAGCCTTTGGACGACGTGCCGATCGAGTACCCGCGGGTCGCCGACGCCGAGGTCGGGCAGAGCCACCGGTACGGGTACGTCACCAGCTTCTCGCTGGAGAGCGAGCCGGAGCGCTCGGAGATCTACCGGTACGATCTCGCCGCCGGCACGAGCCGCGAGGCCCACCGGCTGCCCCCGGGTCACACCTGCGGCGAGGCGGTCTTCGTCCCCCGGAGCGGGGCGGCGGGGGACGGCTACCTGATGACCTTCGTCCACGACCGCTCACGGGGAACCGGCTATCTGGCGATCCTGGACGCCGCCGATCTGGCGGCCGAGCCCGTGGCACGGGTGTACCTGCCGGTCCGTGTTCCGTCGGGTTTTCACGGGACCTGGCTTCCCGGCCCCGTCTGACAGGATTCGGTACGGCAGGCAACGGCCCGAAGGAGCAACAACATGAATGCCTTGACGCTCGGTCCCACGGGACAGGAACGGGTCGTGCTCTTCGCCGCCGGAGCGGGCGGCGACCCCGAACGCCACCGCCCGCTGCTCGAACACCTGGCCGACCATGGCTGCCAGGTCATCGCCCCCCGCTTCGAACGCCTCAACGGCCGTGACGCGACCCCGGCGGAGCTGCTCACCCGCCCGCGCGGCCTGAAGGACGCGCTCGACCGCTGGGCCTCTCCCGGAGCGGCGGTCGTGGCGGTGGGTCACTCGATCGGCGGATGGGCCGCCCTCTGCCTCGCCGGTGCGACGCCCTGGGGTGCGGACGGGCGGCCCCTGGAGGTTCCGCGCGAACCGCGCGTGGCGCGTCTGGCCCTGTACGCGCCCGCCGCCGGGTGGTTCGCCGCGCCGGGCGCCCTGGACGCGGTGACCGCGCCCATGCTGGTGTACGCGGGCGAGCGTGACACGGTCACGCCCGTCGAGCAGGCCCTCCTCCTGAAGGGCGCACCGGCCTCGGTCGACGTTCGCATCGTGCCCAAGGCGGGCCACTTCAGCTTCATGAACACGCCTCCGCCGGGGATGGCCGACGACGACGGCTTCGACCGTGACCTGTTCCTGGCCGGGCTCGCGCGAACCACCCTGGAGTTCGTCACGGAACTAGGACGGTGACGGCGCCCGTACGACCTTGGTGCCGGTCAGGTGGTCGAGCAACCGGCGCCGGTCCCCCCAGACGAAGGGCAGCCAGTCCAGCCAGGCGGCCGGTCCCAGGATCAGGCTGAGGCGTCGTGCGATGCTCCTGGCCGGGTGGACGCGTAGCCCGGTCTCGGTCACGACGCGCAGTTTCAGCAGGCGCTTGCCGGGGGTGGCGCCGGTCCAGGCCTCCACCAGGCCCAGGCCGGCGATCGACCAGAGCAGGGCGAGCGGGACGCCCAGGGTGTAGAGGAGCCCGGCGTAGCCGTAGGGGTCGGTGTCGCAGAGGACGGGGCCCACGGCCACGCATCCGTCACCGATCTTGAAGTACAGGAACGGCGGGAACGCCAGCGCGAAGCCGTTCCCCAGCTCGTTGATCCTGATGATCCCCTTCACCAGCAGCGCGAGCGTGACGCCGGCGAGCGGCAGGTTGTCGATCACGATCGCGGCCAGCCGCGCGTTCATGGGCGCTGGCGGCGCGGATCGTAAGTCGGCGAAGGTGGCCGCCGCCTCTCGCGGGGTGCCGAGCCGGCTCAGGGCTTGGTCCAGCTCTCCCGCCTCGGACGCGTCGGACAGGTGCGCGCCGAGCTCCGCCTTGGCCTTGTCCCGGGCCGATCCCGTCAGATGGCGGCCGACCCGTTGCGCGTAATCGTCGATGATCTCTTGCTCGTTGCTCATTCCCGCACCTCACCAAGCGTGTCGAGGAGCTGTCGCATCCCGCCGACCAGGCCGCTCCACTCGGCGCGCAGCATGGCGAGGTACGTGCGACCCTCCGGAGTGATGACGTAGTACTTGCGCGGCCTGGCCCGCCCCTCGGCTTCCCAGGTCGCCAGAATGTGGCCGGAATCCTCCAGCCGGTGCAACAGCGGATAGAGCGTGCCCTCCTTGACCTCCAGGACCCCTTCGGCCGTTTCCCGCAGCACTTTCAGCAGCTCGTAGCCGTATCGGCGGCGAACGCCGAGGACGGACAGCACGGCCAGCTCGGTCGTGCCGCGGGCGAGCTCGCGACGCAGACGAGCGATGGCGGCCGATCCCGGCGGCGCCTCGGTGTCCTCAGCCATAAGAAGACGGTACGACCCGATACCTTATGTGGCAAGGTATCGGGTCGAACGGGGGCGGTCGTATCAGGGTGGCGGGGCTGGTACGGCTGGCGCTGTCCAAGGAGCCGAGGTTCGCGCCGGGTGAGGACTGAGCTGCGGGTGACGTCGCTCAGGGGCGGTCGGCGTCCGCCTCGTCGAGGGCGTCGACGAAGCGGGTGAGCAGCCGGGCGAAGGTCCGCTGGTCCTCGGCCGGCCAGTCGTGCATGGCGCCGGCGAAGCGCGCCGCACGACGATCGCGTACGGCTCGCAGCGCGGTCAGCCCCTCCTCGGTGAGGACGAGCGGCGAGCGGCGGCCGTCCCGCTGGTCGGCGGAGCGCGTCAGCAGGTCCGCCGCGACAGCCTCGGCCACCAGTTTGCTGGCCCGCGGCTGGTCGACGCCGAGCCGGTGGGCGAGCGTGCCCACGGTCGTTCCGTGGGGATGGTCGGGTTCCACGGCGTCGAGGACCCCGGCGAGCCGGTCGGGAAGGCCGCCGGGGGAGAGCGCCCGCCGGGTCTGCCGGCGGCGGACCCTGACCATGGCTTGTTCCACCTGGCGCACCTCGTCGTTGACCGTCATGCGCCCATGGTACATGCTCATAGACATGAATATGTCAATAGACATTCATTTTTCGCGGCGGAGGCCCGTCGGGTACTGGGCCAAGCGGCTCGACGCGGCGATCGACGAGGCGGTCGACCGTGCTCTCGCCCGGCTGGATGCCGACCGCCGTCAGTGGCAGATCCTCACCAGCTTGCTCGACGGCCCCGCTGATCTACTTGGCGTCCTCTCTCCCTTCGGCGGGGTGCGCGACGCCCTCACGGTGCTGTCGGCCCGGGGGCTGGTGGCCGAGGCGGGGGAACGGGTCGTGCTCACGGCCGAAGGGAGGAGGGTTCAGGCGAGATGGGCAGAGGCGGTCGGGGAGGTGAGGGGCGTCGTCGGGCGCGGTGTCTCGGCGGAGGAGTACGCGGCGACGGTGGGTGTGCTGGCGCGGATGGTGCACAACCTCGACCTCCTGACGTGCGGTGACGTCGGCCCGAAGTCCGGATGAAGACGCCGCGCGGTTCGCTTGCGGCTCCAGCAACCGGCAGAAGGAGCCAGCATGCGAAGGCTGTTCAAGCTCGCGACCGTGGCCATCGGCGTCGGGGTACTCGCGCTCACCGGGACGTCGGCGGCCGCCGAGGTTCCGGCACGGGAGAAACTCGCCTGCGGGGGCAACGTGTTCCTCGACGGTATCCGGGCGCTCACGATCAGCGAGAACGGCCGTGACGAGGTGTACCTCACCAGCAACGGCGGGAAGATCTGGCCGGCCGGCCGCTACGTGTCGATGGCCGCGGGCCAGCGGGTCGAGGTCGACAAGTGCGTCCCCTTCAACGCGGTGATCCGCCTGATCGAGGTGGACGACCTCGATCCCAACGACCAGCTCGGCCAGGTGACCCTGCAGGGCGACGTGACCAAGGACTACAGGCTCTGCTGTGGTGGTGGCGCCGAGTACCGGCTGGGGGCGGTCAAGTAGTCCGCCTTTCCGGGCCCTCCTCCGGCTGGAGAGGGCCCGGAACGAGGCAGCCCCGCCGTCCTGAAGGACGGCGGGGTGCCGCGCGTGACGGCATGTCCGCGGATCGGTGGCCTGGTCGCCGTCAGGCCGGAAGCCCCGCCAGGAACTACTTCCTGGAGCAGAGCGCGGTGTCGACCGCGGCTGGTCGTCAGTAGGTTTCGAACTCGACGTTCACCGACGACGCGCCCCGCAACGGCGCGACCTGCTCGGCCTCACCCTGGATCGCCTTCCTGTCCCGAGCCCGCAGCGAGCCGAACGTCCTGACGGTGACGGTCAGCTTCCGGCCGCTCTTGCGTGGCCGCCAGATGCCGGTGATCTCGCCGTCGGCGAGCACCGTGCCCGGTTCGCCGACTGTCTTCCACACCTCCCGGTGGTACTTCTGGTCGACGATCGTCTCGCGGTCACGCGCCTGGGTGTACGGGTCGCGCGGCGGGAGCAGGCGTACCCCCTGAGGCTTCGGCGCCGACCGCAGCGCGTCGAGGTCCTCGGCGAGGATCCACGACCTGCCGTTGTACTCGACCGGGGTCAGCTCGTCCTCGACCAGGCTCCACCAGGGGCCGGTGTCACCGGTCTTGATCCCCACCCACGCGGCGAAGTCCGCGCGTGTCGACGGTCCGTGGCAGCGCAGGTAGCGGCGGAGCAGTTCGGCCCGCGCGACCTCGGGGTCGACGTCGGGGATCGTACGGCCGAGCCACTCCTCGACCAGGACGAACGGCGCCTTGTTCCCGGCGCGCGGCGCGAAGCAGACCACGCGCTGCAACGTGAGGATGCGGATGCAGAAATGCACGACGCCTTCACCGAGCGGCTGGCCCTGGGCGTAGGGGCCCTGCCCCTCCCAGATGCCGCGCTGCCTCTTCGGCAGGTGGGGGGCGATCCGGACGGCGAGTTCCGCGCCCAGCTCGTTGATGGCGAGCCGGCGCCCGGACAGCACGGCGTCGATCTCGGCGCCGGTCAGCTCGACCGCCTCGGTCAGGCTCATGCCGAGTTCGCCGAGCGCCTGCTCCACGCCGAGAATGAGATGAAGCCGCCCCTCCTCGGACGGCGGCAGCACGCCGGTGGTGAACACCGGGGCGTCCGCGGTCGGGAAGGAGAACGAGCCGCGCATGCACCAGCTCTGCAGCAGGCTCTTCTCCTCGGCGACCGCGTGCGTCACCTGCTCCGGCGAGAGGTTCTCCACCCTGGCGTGCAGGGCGAGCAGCGCCGATCCGGGCGGGCTGTTCTGGATTCCGCACCGGCCGGCCGCGTCGAGCAGCCCGTTCGCGCCCAACCGTGCGGTGAGGTGGTGGGCGTTGAGGCGAAACGCGATGACGTCGCCTTTCGAGACCTTGTCAGCCACTGCCGCACACTATCGCGGCGGCTGGGGGGTGCCGGTGGGGGTTGGGCCGCGATACTCAGTTGCCGCAGAGTGCGTTGTCGATCAGGCGGGCGGTGGCCTTGCCCTGCTCCGGTGTGCCCGGGTAGCTGGTCCGGGAGACGATCACGCTGGTGCGGCCGTCCTCGGTGACGGCGTTGTCGGTGATGAACCCGGGCGTGCCGCCGGGGTGCGACCAGGCCGTGATCCCGCAGCTGAGCTTCTGCTTGGCCATGCCCAGACCGAACTCCCTGCCGGGCGCGCCGAGCGGGACCGTGGTGGTCATCTTCTTGAGCTGCTGCGGCCGCAGGAGCCGGCCGCCCATCAGCCCGCGCCAGAACCTGCTCAGGTCGCCGGTGGTGGTGACGGCCTCGCCCGCCGGGCCGGCCCAGCCGAGGCTGAGCCGGGTGGCGCGGAACGGGCGGGCGGTCTTGGCGTCGTCGGTGTAGCTCTCCGGGTGCGGCTTGGGCAGGCGAGGGGAGTCGCCGGGCAGGGTGGTGTTCCGCAGTCCCAGCGGGGTGATGATCCGGCGCGTCACCTCCTCGCGCCAGGAGTTCCCGGTGGCCCGCTCGATGATCATCCCGGCGAGGAGGTAGTTGATGTTGGAGTAGCTCCAGCGGGCGCCGGGGGCGAAGAGCGGGCGGTGGCCGACACTGAGCGCCACCAGCTTCCTCGGGCTCATGCGCAGGAACCGGTACTCGCGGTAACCCCGCTCGGTGCGCATCTTCATCTCGATGTCGCCCACGGAGTCGTGCAGGCCGCTGGTGTGCTGGAGCAGGTGCCTGACGGTGATCGCGCGCCCGTCGTTGCCGTTGCCGCGCACCAGCCCGGGAAGCCATCGCTCGACGTTGTCGCCGAGCGACAGGCGGCCCTCCGCCTCCAGTTGCAGGATCACGGTGGCGACGAAGGTCTTGGTGTTGCTGCCCATCCGGAAGTGCCCGTCGACGGGGACCGGCACCTTACGGCCGCGCACCGCCGTACCGCTGGCCGCGGCCAGGTCACCGCGGGGTGAGACCACCCGGGCCTGCACTCCCAGCGTGCCGGCGTCGCGGATCGTGTCCAGATCAGCCTGCAAGGCCGTCCGGCCGTATGCGGGGGCCGCGTCGGCCTGACCCGCCGCCGAAGCGACCAGGGCCGCCAACACCAGCATCGCGCTCTTCATCATCATCATCGGTTGCCTCCCGGCAGATGGTTGCGGGCTGACCGGTTGCCGGCCCGGGGTTCGGTGAGGAGCGGCCACCAGACCGCCCGGCCGAGGAGCGCGGCCAGGGCGGGGACCAGCACCAGGGACACGACGAGGGCGGAGAGCATGATGCCGAGCGTCATGGCGAACGCGATCTGCTCGTTGCCCGGTGACGTGACGAGACTGGCGAAGGAGGCGGCCAGGACCAGGCCGGCCGTCGCGATGGCCGGCGTGGTGTGCCGTACGGCGCGGGCCACGGCGGCGCGAGCCGTACCGGATCGCCGCATCTCCTCGCGGATCCGGTCGGCGATCAGGATGTTGTAGTCGGTCCCGAGGGCCACGACGAACAGGAACAGCACCAGCGGCAGCGTGAAGCCGACGCCCGGCTCGCCCAGGACGTGCTGGAACAGCAGGGCCGCGGCGCCGAGGGTGGCGGCGAAGCCGAGCCCGACGGAGAGCATCAGGATCAACGGCGCGAGCAGGCTGCGCAGGAGCAGCAGGAGGATCAGCGCGATCAGCGCCGCCGCGACCGGGAACACGATCGTGAGGTCGTGGTCGACGGCGGTCGAGATGTCGGCGACGACGGCCGGGGTGCCGCCCACGTGCGCCGTCGTCCCGGCGGGCGTGTGCCGGGCGACCGCGGCCCTGATCGGTCCCGAGGCCAGGTCGCGGGCCTGCCGGCTCTGCGGGTCGGCGGTCGGGTAGAGGTCGATCCTGGCGGCGCTGTGGTCCTGGTTCAGGACGGTCGGCGCGGTCTGGCCCACACCCCCGACCTCGGAGAGCGCGCGGGACAGGCCGTCGAGCCGATCGGTGGTGAGGGCGCGGCCGTCCTTGGCGGCGACGTAGACGCTCGTCGGGTCGGACACGCCGGCGGGCAGCGCACGGGAGATCTCGGCGGCGGTGGCCGCGGCGGGGGTCCGGGCGGCGGAACCGCCCTGGCCGTAGTCCATGTGGATGCCGATCAGCCCGGCGGCCAGCGCGGCGAGCAGGGCGACGGAGACGGTCAGCATCGTCAGCGGCCGTCGCGTGACGAGCGCGCCCAGGCGGGCGGCCCGGCCCACGCCCGGTTCGGGGCGCAGGGCCGTACGGGAGGGCCAGAACATCTTGCGCCCGGCGGCGGCGAGCAGGGCCGGAAGCAGGGTGAGGCTGCCGATCATCATCACCAGGACCGCGACGGCGATCGCGGGGCCCATCGAGCGGAACTGCCCGAAGGTCGCCAGGCCCAGCGTGGCGAACGCGGCCACGATGGTCAGCGCCGCCGAGGTGATCGCGGCGCCCACCCGGGCGGAGACCTGCGCGGCCACCTCGCGGGCGGACTGCTCCGGCCTTTCCCGCAGGTGCTCGCGGAAGCGGAACAACAGGAACAGCAGGTAGTAGATGCCGATGCCGAGCAGGACCACGTTGATCAGGCCCGGAGTGCTCGCGTCGAGCTTGAGCCCGGTGAGCATCGCGGCCCCCGCGACGGCCCCCGCCGCCACGAAGCCGATCAGGGCGACCGCGAGCAGCGGCAGCAGGGCCGCAAGCACGCTGCGGAACACCAGCACGTTGAGCAGGATGATCAGGCCCATGATGATGCCGCTGCCGACCGTGGTGACGATCTTGCGGGAGTCGATGGTGTCGACGGTGTCGGCGAGCGCCCCGGTGAACCCGGTGCGCATCCCCGCCTCGGCGAACCGCGTCCTGGCAGCGTCACGGAAGGTCCGGTAGACGCCCTGGACACCCTTGTCCGCGCGATTGCCGACCAGCTCGACGGAGAGCAGCTGGAAGCTCCCGCCGGGCGCCGTCATCGCGGGGGCGATCCGCGGGGTCTGGGAGCGGTCCGGGATCAGGAACTGCTGCGGGCCGTCGTCCTCCCTGGGCATGATCACCCGGCGCTTGGCCAGCTTCGCCGCCTCGGCCTCGATCCGGCGCCGGTCGGGAGCGGTGAGGGCCTCGCCGTCGGACCGGGCGACCAGCATCGTCACCGTGGTGGCGTCGGGGTTCACCCCGAACCGCTCCTTGGCGATGTGCAGCGCGGCGGCCGAGTCGTATCCGCGGGGCAGGAAGTCTCCGGCCTGGTTCTGCGTGACGCGGTCGAACAGCGTCGGAGTCAGGGCGCTCAGCGCGACACCCAGCACCGCCCAGAGGGCGATGACCTTCCATGGGTGTGTGGTGGAGTACCCGGTCAGGGCGCGGATCACGATGTCCTCCGGCGGACGGAATGCGGATGTCTGCCGGGGGCTCCCGGCCTGCTTCCAGACCATCAGCAGGACAGGCGCCGAACCTCGTGGCAGCGGATGATCCTGATCGGGGCCCTGGGTCCTTCCCTCCGCCGGTGACCAGGAGCGTGGTCCTGGTCACCGCCGCCGCTGTGTAACCCTGGTCCGGGGACGGGACACAGGGGGAACACATGCTCAGGACCCGGCAGGCGGACGACGCCGAGCCGCCGTGGACGCGTAATGACGCGCTCGTGGCCGGCGGCGCCTGCGTGATGAACCTGCTCAGCTACGCGTTCTTCAACGCCCCCGACGGCCGGCACGCCGTGAGCGTGGCCGGGTTCCTCTTCGTCGCCCTGGCCGCCCTGCCGCTGCTCGCCCGGCGCCGCCACTCGGTGGCGGCGCTCACCGCCATCCTGGTACTCGACTCGGCGGCCACCCTGATCGTGCCGCTGCCCAGGCACTTCGGCGCCGTCCTGGTGGTCGCCCTGTACGCGGTCGCCAGGGCTCGCCCCGGCCGGGTGACGGCGGTCGCGGCCGTCGCGACGGTGGCGCTGACGCTGGTGAGCCAGAGCATCGGCCGCTTTCCGTCCTGGCAGGACGCCGTCATCCCGCCGCTCACCACCTTGATCGTCGTCGGCACCGCCATGGCGGTCAACCGCTGGCAGGCGGAGGTGGCGGCCAACCGCAGGCTCCTCGCCGACCGCGCGGTGGCCGACGAACGCCGCCGCATCGCGCGAGAGCTGCACGACATCGTGGCCCACCACATCACCACGATGCAGCTCATGTCCGGCGGAGCCCGCGCCAACCTCGCCGAACCGGAGGTGGTCCGGGACGCGCTGGTCACCCTGGAGGCCTCCGGGCGGCTGGCGCTGCGCGAGATGCGCCAGCTCCTCGCCGTGCTGCGCGACGGTGACGAACCGGAGGCCACGCCGTCACAGCCCCAGCCGGGGGCCGGCGACCTCGGCCGCCTGGTGGAGGAGTCATGTCTGGCAGGCCTGCCGACCGAGTTCAGCGTCCACGGGCCGTCGCGGCCGTTGCCGCCGACCGTCGGCCTCACGGTGTTCAGGATCACCCAGGAGGCCCTCACCAACGCCCGCAAGCACGCGGGGCCCGCCCGCGCGTCCGTCGAGCTGACCTATGCCCAGGACCGGGTCACCGTCGAGGTGCGGGACGACGGCGGGGGAGCGTCACCCCAGGAGGGAGCACCGATCGGGGGATACGGCCTGATCGGCATGCGTGAGCGCGTCGCCCTGCACGGCGGCACCCTCAGCGCGGGCCCGCGGCCCGACGGCGGGTTCGCCGTGGTGGCCGGCCTGCCGCTGACCACGGACGAGTCCGACGAGGCGGCCGTCCAGCACGAGGGGGCACGCCGATGATCAGGGTCATGATCGTGGACGACCAGTTGCTGGTACGGCGCGGCCTGTCGCTGATCCTCTCCCCGGACCCGTCGTTCGACGTGGTGGGCGAGGCCGAGGACGGCGCGCAGGCCGTCACCCTCGCCCGGCGGCTGCGCCCCGACGTCGTGGTCATGGACATCCGGATGCCCGTCCTGGACGGAGTGGCCGCGACCAAGGAACTCGCCGCCACCGTGCCCGGCAGCCGGGTCCTGGCCCTCAGCACCTTCGACATGGACGAGTACCTGGTGGGCGCCCTGCGCGCCGGGGCCTACGGGTTCCTGCCCAAGGACAGTTCCCCGGAGGAGCTGAGCGCGGCGATCCGCACCGTCCACGCCGGCGAGGCCGCCGTCGCGCCCCGCCTGCTCACCCGGCTGATCGCCACCTACGTACGGGCCCCCCACGGTACGCGGCCGGCCACCAGGGGCCTGGGCGAACTCACGCCCCGCGAGGTCGAGGTGTGGCGCCTGATGGCCACCGGCCTCGACAACACCGAGATCTCCCAGGTCCTCGACATCAGCCTCTCGACCGTCAAGAACTACATCACCAGCATCTTCGACAAGCTCTCCGTCCGCGACCGCGCGCAGGCGGTCATCGTGGCCTATGAATCGGGCTTGGTGACCGCGGGTGAGGAACACAAGCCATAAAGTCTCTCGACCCTATTTATCAATAGAAGCGTCACTTGACCCTAAATTACCGGCTCCGCAGACTAGGGGCCGAACTGTCCATCTCACCGTGCGACAGAAAAGGTGTAAAGAATGGCGCAGCTGAGGACGAGGCCGATTCCAGCCGTCAACGACACGCGGCCGGACACCCTGCACGCGGCGATCAGAGCACGACAACCGATCAAGGTCAACGGTCTCATCGACGGCTGGAAGGCCGCCGGCTGGACGTTCGACAGCCTGCGGGCCCTCGGAGGTGACACCCCTGTCACCGTGCTGGACGAACTGCCCAAGTCAGGAGGTCTGCTCCCCGGCGGACAGGAGTCGTACGAGCGCGAGATGCCCTTCGACGACTTCCTCGACCACGCTGAGCGTCCCGACCTGAAGGCGGCCTGCTACCTGGGATACTGCCGCCCCGATCAGCTGATCCCCGGGTACGGCTCGGCCTTCGACTTCACCCCGCTCACCCCGCCGAGCACCCACGCCACCGACACGAGGCTGTGGGTCGGCTCGGGCGGCACCTGCTCAGGGCTGCACAGCGATGCCAACGACAACGTCTTCACCCAGATCCGCGGCTACAAGCGGGTCGTCCTCGTGTCGGTACGGCAGACGCACCTCGTCCACCCCTTCGTCGACAACATCGTCAACAGCCCGGTGGACCCTGAGCACTACGACGCGGAGCAGTTTCCCCGCCTCGCCCGCGCCAGGGTCTACACCACCACGGTCGGCCCCGGCGACCTGCTCTACATCCCCCGGGGCTGGTGGCACTACCTGCGCTCGGAGTCCCCGTCGATCTCCATCAACCACTGGTTCGGCCCGATGATGTCCGCGCGCGCGTTTTTCGGCATTCTGCTGCGCCTGGGCCCCCGCTACGTCGCGCGCACCGCCACCGACATGGTCCGTTACGGCGTGCTCGGCAAGCGCTATCAAAAGAACTTCTTCTTCACTCCGCCCTCCACGGGTGAATGCCTCTACAACCTGATTCGATACGGCCGTTTCGAGCCGGAGGATTACCACAAGTCAGGGCCGGGGAAGCGGACCGCGGACGGCGAAGAGTGAGCGATCGTCACTCGCCGAGCTCCAGGAGGCCACGCCAGCGATCGGCTGACTCGATCGTGTCCTTGCTGACCTGTTCCAGGAACGCACCCGTCCTGGCCAGCCGCCGCCCCACGGTGCTGTCGAGCCCGTGCGCCTCGGCCAGGGCCATCGTGGCGCGCATGGTCTCGAGGGTCTGCCGCCCGCTGGTCACGACCGCGTGGTACCAGGCGTCGTCGTCGAGCACGTAGATGTCGCGCCGGCGCCGCGGATCGCGCTCGCGCCGGATGAACCCGCTTTCGACCAGGGAGTTCACGGCCACGGATACCGAGGCCGGGCTGATCCGCAGCCTGCGGGTGAGCTCGGCCGCGGTGCGCCTGCCGTTCTCGGACAGCGCCAGGTCGAGTTGTACGCGCGCGGTCATCCGCGGCAGTCCCGTCCTGACCACCATCTCGATGATCTCCTGTTCCAAAGCGCCGGCCGGTGTTCCGGTCGCACGCGGGGGCGCCGGTGTGCCGCGCCTGGCCCGCTGAACCGACGCCTGGTGCGCCTGCTGGGCCCGGTAGCCGCCGGGGCCGCCGTTGCGCGCCACCTCCCGGCTGATCGTCGAGGTCGGGCGGTTCAGCCGTTGGGCGATCTGGGCGTAGGAGAGCCTGCTGGCGAGTCCGGCCGCGATGCGCTCGCGGTCCTGCTGGGTCAACCGTCCTCCTGGCATGCCGCCAGTATTGCCTTCGCCTCCATTCATTGCAACGTCCATTGCGTTTGGGTGCAACGTCATTGCACTGAAATATCGGCATAAATCTGGGGTAACGCACGCGGGCGGGTTGACAGCTTGTCCGAATGCAACGTAGCTTTCAAGACATGTCAAACACGTACTATCTCGATATGAGGACAGGTCATGAGTGAATCTGTCCACACCATTGCGGCGATGCCGGCGGCGCGTCAGCCCGGCTGTCCCTTCGACCCGCCCAAGGAACTGGTCGAGGCGCGCGACCATGGTCCGATCAGCCGGTTCGTCTTCCCCGACGGGCACGAAGGCTGGCTGGTCACCGGCTACGACCTGCTAAGGTCCGTTCTCGCCGACTCGCGGTTCAGCTCGCGCAAGGAGCTGATGCGTCATCATCCGCTGATCGACTTCGGTGACATCGAGGTTCCGCCGGCGCCGCCGGGTGAGTTCCTGCTGATGGACGATCCGCGGCACAGCCGCTACCGCAAGCCGCTGGCGGGCAAGTTCACGGTACGGCGGATGCGGCAGCTCACCGAGCGGATCGAGCAGGTCACCGCCGAGCACCTGGACGCCATGGAGAAGGCCGGGCCGCCCACCGATCTGGTGACCGCCTTCGCCAAGCCGGTTCCGGCCGTCATGATCTGCGAGCTGCTCGGCGTGCCGTACGCCGACCGGGGCTCTTTCCAGGCGAACGTCGAGAAGTTCATGGACGGGGAGACCCCCGACGAGGAGCTGATCGCGGCCTATACCGCGGTGCAGACGTATCTGGCCGAGCTGGTCGCGGCCAAGCGGGCCAACCCCACCGACGACGTGCTCAGCGATCTCATCGAGGGTGATCTGACCGATGAGGAGCTGCGGGGGGTCAGCCTGATCCTGCTGGCCGCCGGGCTGGACACGACCGCGAACATGCTGGCCCTGGGCACGTTCGCGTTGCTGCGCAACCCGGCGCAGCTGGCGGCGCTGCGGGCTGATCCCGAGCTGACCGAGCGGGCCGTGGAGGAACTGCTGCGGTATCTGACCGTGGGCAAGACGTTCATGCGGACGGCTCTGGAGGACGTCGAGCTGGGCGGGCAGACCATCGCGGCGGGGACCGCGGTGATCCTGTCGTACAACACGGCCAATCGTGACCCGGAGCGGTTCTCCGATCCGCACGTTCTGGATCTGCGCCGGCAGGACGGCGGGCACCTGGCCTTCGGGCACGGCATCCACCAGTGCCTGGGGCAGCAGCTGGCCAGGATCGAGATGCGGGTGGCCTTCGCCGCGCTGGTCCAGCGCTTTCCGACACTGCGGCTGGCCGTACCGGCTGAAGAGGTCGTGCTGCGTCCTGAGACCGCCGACATCTTCGGGATCAAGAGCCTGCCGGTCGCCTGGGACTAGCGCCCGGCGCGCCAAGGCGTGAATACGAAACGGGGGTACGGCGAAGTAGGCGTGTCCACGGAGTTTCTCCGAAAGGCAGGCATGCCACCACCCCTTCCGTCGTCGGCTCCGCCAACCACCGAGACCGACGCACAGCTCATCGAGGCATCGCTGAGCCGCCCCGAGCGGTTCGGCGCGCTGTTCGATCGCTATCACCAGGCCATTCATCGCTACGTGCAGTTCCGCCTCGGCGAATCGGCGGCGGACGACCTCGCCGCCGAGACGTTCCTGCGGGCCTTCCACGGGCGCACGCGCTACGACCTCTCCCACCCCGACGCACGAGCCTGGCTGTACGGCATCGCCTCCAACCTGATCGCCGGCCATCGCAGGGCCGAGGCGCGCAGGTATCGCGCCCTGGCCAGGAGCGCCGAGGTCACCGACGTCGTGAGCCACGACGAGCACGTGATCCAGCGGGTGTCGGCCGCCGTCATGCGGCCGAGCCTGGCCGCCGGGCTGGCGGCGCTCTCGCCCGGTGACCGGACCGTGCTTCTGCTGGTCGCCGGTGCCCAGCTCAGCTACGAGGAGATCGCCGAGGCGCTCGGCATCCCGCGGGGCACCGTCGGCTCGCGGCTCAACCGGGCACGCAGAAAGCTCCGCTCGTACGTCGGCATCGAGGAGTTGTCATGACGCAGGACCTACAGGAGATCAAGTCGTCGTACGACGCGCTGCCCGGCCCCTCCGCCACGGCCACCGCCAGAGCGAGGGATCTGCTCGCGGCGGGGCGCAAGCCGCGTACCGGCTACGCCAAGCACGCGCTCAGGGCGGGCACGGTCGGGCTGGCGGCGACCGTCGCCGCGGTCGCCTTCATGATCGGCCCCAACGGCGGCGCGACCCCGGCCAACGCGGCGGAACTGCTCCAGCACGCGGCCACCGCGGCCGCCAGGCAACCGGCGCCACAGACCGGCCAGTTCGTCTACGTCAAGCGCTTGGAGCAGAACTGGATTCTCACGTTGAGCGAGGTCGAGGGCGACGGGGAGCACACCCAGGAGGTCACCCACGAGGCCTGGGTCCCCGCCGCCGACCCAGGGAACGCGCTGACCCGTTCCACCTACGGCAGGCGGAGCATCCACAGAGGCCAGGTCCCCTCCACGATGCCGACCCCGGGCACGGTCGACTACCAGACCGGGCGATGCGCCGCGGACGTGCTGCCGGTGGACGGCGCCGGGAACCTGCCCACCGACCCCGGCGAACTGCTCGCCCGGGTACGCGCGGACGCCGAGGCCTCCGTCAGGAATGAACGGCCCAGGCCCAGCGAGGACCAGGTCGGGCCACGAGTCGACGTCACGGTGGCTTTCCGCCTGATCACCCTGGCCCAGAATCCCTTCCCCGGCGTCGGCCTGCGCGAGGCGGTGTTCGGCGCGCTGTCCAAGCTGCCGGCCGCCACCATGCGCACCGACCTCACCGACCCGGCCGGGCGGCAGGGCATCGGCGCCTCGATCGACTACCAGGGCCCGGACGGCCGGGAACGCACCGAATTGATCTTCGAGCCCGGCACTTATCGTTTCCTCGGCTGGCGAAACCTGTCCGAGGGGCCGGACGGCGCGGAGGTGCTGCGCGCCGCCGTCGCGATGCTGGAGGCCAAGATCGTCGACACGATGCCACATGTCGCGGAGGCGAGGGCCTGCTGACGTCCCAGGTCAGTTCTGGTCGAACGTGGCCCGGATCGCGGGCAGGTGGTCCAGCAGGGTCCGCACACCCAGCCGGTCGGCCGTGGCCGAGGCGTACACGAACTGCACGTCGACCCGCCACCCACCGAACCCCAGCGGCAGGAGCGCCGTGTCGCCGTCGCGCACCGATCGCGCCGCGACGAACCGGGGCACCACCGCGACGAACCCCGCGTCGAGCGCCATCCGGAGCGCGGTCGACGGCAGCCCGGTCGTGTGGATCGGGGCGTCGAGGCCGCGCTCGGGGTGTTCGAGGGAGGCGGCGAGTTCCTGGGCGTCGCGGCCCCAGCGGTAGACGATGACGCCGGTCCTGGCGAGGTCGTCGACCCGCAGGCGCCGGCGACCGGCGAGGGGGTGGTCGGGGCGGCAGACCGCGACCAGCGGGGAGCGGCTGATCGGCTCGGACCGCAACGCGCGCAGCGGCACCTTCGGCATCACGAATCCGGCGTGCACGCTGCCGTCGGCCAGGCGGCCGACGACCTCGCCGCTGTGCGCGACCCGGCAGTGCACGGTGATCGGCTTGCCGGCGACCGCCGCGAGCGCGGCGGGGAAGACGACGTCGCCGAGGCTCGCGGGCGCGGCGAGCACGAGCCGCTGGGTCTCGTGTGCCGTCACCGCGATGGCGGCCTCGTCGAGGAGGTCGAGGCAGCGCTGGGCGTAGTCGTTCAGGCGCTCGCCGGCCGGGGTGGTCGTGCTTCCACGGGCGCTGCGCACGAGCAGCGGGGCGCCGAGTTTGCGTTCCAGGGAGGCGATCCGGACGCTGACCGACGGCATCGACAGCCGGAGTTCGGCGGCGGCGGCGCCGAGGCTTCCGGTGCGGACGACCGTGGTGAACACGACGAGGTCCATCGTCTCGACCTTGTGTCCTGTGCCGTCGAAGCCGGGGAGGGACATAGGCATAGACTAACCCTAGACCTCGACATTTCCGGTCTACCTAGGCAATTGGGTCATCGTCAATAGTTCAGGACATGTCTGAGACGCTGTCGGCCGTTTCGCCGGACGAGGATCTGCGCCTGCGGCGCGGCCTCGGAACCACGTCCCTTGCCCTGATCACCTTCTCCAGCGTCATCGGTTCCGGCTGGCTGCTCGCGCCGTACACGGCGGCCAAGGCGGCCGGCCCCGCCGCCTTCCTGTCCTGGACGATCGCCTCCGTCGCCACCGCACTGGTGTCGCTGGCCTTCATCGACCTCGCCTTCCGCCATCCGATGTCCGGCGGCAACGTCCGGTGGCCGCAGCTGGCCTCGGGCCCGCTGGTCGGCGCCGTGGTCGGCTGGGCGGTGTTCCTGCAGGCCGTCAGCGCCGGGCCGAGCGAGTCGACGGCGGTCGTGCAGTACGCGGCCAAGTGGCTGCCGTGGGTGATGTCCGGCGAGTCGCTGAGCTGGCCGGGACGGCTGATCGCCGCCGGACTGCTGGTGTTCTTCTGCACGATCAATCTGTTCGGCATCAAACTGCTCGCCCGGGTCAACAACGTCGTGGCCACCATCAAAGTGGTGATCCCCGCGCTGACCGTGATCCTCTTACTGGCCAGCGGCTTCGACACCACCAACGTGGCGACCGGCGGCGGGGTCGCGCCCTACGGCGTCTCGGCGGCGCTCACCGCCGTGGTCGGCGGCGGCCTGGTCTACTCCTTCACCGGCATCAACGCCGCCGCGGTCATGTCCGGCGAGGCGAAGGATCCGCGCCGCACCGTGCCGAGGGCCACGCTGATCGTGCTGGCCGGGACGATCGTGCTCTACATGGGCCTGCAGGCCGTGATGATCTTCTCGCTGCCCAACGGCCTGCTCGGCAGCGGGTGGCACGGGATCAACCTCAACTCGCCGCTCGCCTCGCTCGCGACCCTGCTCGGCCTGTCGTGGTTCGCCACCGTCCTGCTCGCCGACGCGATCTTCTCGCCCTCGGGCAGCCTGCTGATCGGCATCGGCGTCAAGGGCCGCTACACCTACGGCGCCGCGCAGAACGGGCTGCTGCCCGCCGCGCTGGCCAAGGTGGACGCGCGGTTCGGCATCCCCCGGCGCGCGCTGCTGCTCAACGTCGGCATCGGCTCGGTCATCGTGCTCACGTTCGGGAACTGGAAGTCCATCGCCAGCTCGCTCAGCTTCTACTACGGGCTCAGCTACGCAGCCGTCTCGGTCGCGGTGACCGTCCTGGCCGCGTCGACCCCGATGGAGAAGGGCTGGCTGCGCAGGTGGGCGATCCCGGTGGGCTTCGCCTCGTTCGTGCTGTCCGGGCTCATCCTCTACTGGTCGACCTGGGAGAAGATCCGGGTGGCCGTGCCGTTGCTGCTGATCGGGTTCGTCATCTACCTGGTGCGGACCTCCAAGCTGCGGGCGGTGGGCGGCTGGCTGGTGGGCTTCCTGGTCATGCTCGGCCTCCTGTCCGCGCTCGGCTCCTTCGGCGGGGCCGACGTCATCGCCGCGCCGTACGACTCGGTGCTCGTGGGTGTGCTCAGCGCGGGAATCTGGTGGCTCGCGCACCGATCGGGCCTGCGCCACCAGCGATCCCTGACCCCGCAAGAAGCTAGGAGCATGGTTTGACCGACCTCGACTGGGACCTTGAGCGATCCCGTGCGCGACGGAACAAGCGCTGGTCGCAGTACGACCGGGACATCATCGATCTCACCGTCGCGGAGATGGACCTGCCGGTCGCCGCGCCCATCCTGGCCGCCGTCCAGGACGACGTGCGGCGGCAGGCCTTCGGCTACCCGCTCGCCGACGAGCTGAGCGAGGTCCCCCAGGCGGCCAGCGAGTGGCTCGCCGAGGAGCACGGCCTCACCGTCGGCCCGGACCGGGTACGGCTGCTGCCGGAGCTGATGCGCGGCATCATCATGTCGATCACGCATCTGACCAGGGCTGATTCGCCGGTGGTCGTGCCGACGCCGGTCTACGGCCGGTTCTTCGACGCGATCCGGGTCGCCGGGCGCGAAGCCGTACAGGTGCCGATGTCCGTCGGAGAGCGAGGCTACGAGCTCGACCTCGACGGCATCGAGCGAGCCTTGCGCGCGGGCGCGGGCGGCGTGCTGCTCTGCCACCCCGGCAACCCGACCGGCCGCGTCCTCGACGGCGGGCCGTTGCGCGCCCTGGCCGCGCTCGCCGCGCGGTACGGCGCGAAGGTGATCAGCGATGAGATCCACGCGCCGTTGCGCTATCAGCCCGGTTTCATCCCGTACGGCTCGCTCGACGAGACCGCCATCACCCTGATCAGCGCCACCAAGGCGTGGAACTTCCCCGGCCTGCGCTGCGGGCTGATCGTTTTCGGCGATCCGGGCGACGCGCGCGTCTGGGCCGGGCTGCCGAGGGCGGCGGTCGGCGGCATGAGCCCGCTCGGCATGACGGCCACGGTCGCCGCGTTCCGCGAAGGGCGGCCGTGGCTGCGCGAGGCCGTCCGGTTCCTGGACGGCAACCGCAAGCTGGTCACCGACGCGCTCGCCGGTCTCGACATCGGATACGTCGAGCCGCAGGCGGGCTACCTCGCCTGGATCGACCTGCGCCGATTCGGCCTCGCCGACCCCGCCGCCCACCTGTTGCGGCGGACCGGCGTCGCCACCGCCTCCGGCGCCGACCACGGGTCGGCGGGAAACGGCTTCGTCCGCCTCAACTTCGCCACCCCGCCCGACGTGCTCACCGGCGCCCTCGACCGCGTCATCGCCTGTCTGCTTTAGGATGCCTATAACATCGGGATTTCATGAACATCTGAGAAGGGATCCGAGATGGCGACACGGCACATCTACGCGGTACGGCACGGCGCGGCCGACCCCTTCGGCGCGCTGACCGACGTCGGCAGGCGGCAGACGGAGCTGCTGGCCGACCGGCTGGCCCGCCTGCCCGTGGACGCCGTCTGGCATTCACCCCTGTCCAGGGCGGTGAGCTCGGCGGAGATCATCGGCGCCCGCCTGCCGGGGGTTCCGGTGGGGGAGGCGGCGGAACTGGTGGACCACGTCCCCCACGTCCCGGCCGAGATGCCGCCCGCGTGGAGGGGGTTCTTCGACGGATACGACGCCAAGGAGGCGGCCGAGGGCGCGCGGCTCGCCGACGCCCTGACCGATCGCTTCGCCCGCCCTGCCACGGCCGAGACCCATGAGGTCCTGGTCACCCACGCCTACCAGGTGGCCTGGCTGGTCCGGGACGCCCTCGACGCGCCGCCCGTACGGTGGCTGGGCCTGACCTGCGGGAACACGGCGCTCACCGTGATCGAGTATCGCGACGGCGTGGGCCCGTCGGTGATGCTGTACAACGACATGGGCCACCTCCCGGACGACCTGCGCTGGACGGGGTTCGGGCCCGGCGTCCGCCCCTGAGATCTAGGAGTCACGCAGAGCGATGTGGGCGGCGATGAGGCGCTGGGCCTCATCGCGCTCGGAGCGCTCGCCCGAGACGTCGTCCGCCCACGCCAGCAGCCGGCGCAGGTGGGCGTCGGCCGTGTCCGTGGCGATGCGCGGGCTGCCGAGGGCCACCTCGCCGCTGGTCCCGTCGATGGTGACCACCGTGCCCTCGCCGACGGTGCGCCCACCGGCGCTCAGGGAGCGGCCGTCGACGACCAGGTCGGCGATGCCGACGACGGCGGGCTTGCCCATCGCCCGTGCGACGACCGCGGCATGGCTGGCCGGACCGCCGCGCGCGGTGACGATGCCCGCGGCGGCGGCCAGGCCGCGCATGTCATTCGGGGACGTCTCCGGACGGACCAGGATGACCGGGCCGTCGGCGGCCATGCGTACCGCCGCGTCGGTCGTGGTCGCCACCTTGCCGGCCGCGACGCCGGGGCAGGCTCCCACGCCCCGGGCCAGGATGTCGGCCCGTGCCGGTGCGGCTATGCGGGGGGTGCGTACGTGCGGCAGGTGTTGGGGCGAGACCCGCAGCAGCGCCTCGCCGCGCGTGATCAGCCGCGCGTCGGCCAGCTCCGTCGCGACGCGAACGGCGGCGCCGCCCACGAACCGTCCCGGCCGGACCTGCAGCAACCAGAGCTCACCGGCCTGGAAGGTGAACTCGACGTAGCACGCGTCGCGGTAGTGCCCCTCGACCCGGCGCAGAGCCTCGGTCAGCGCCGCCCAGACGGCCGGTTCGCGGTCGGCGAGCTCGCGCAGGGGCCGGGTCAGCGACCGGCCCGAGACGACGTCCTCGCCCTGGTGCCCGAACAGAACATCGCCGAACGGGACGTTCTCCCCGGTGTTGGGGTCGCGGCTGAAGGCGACCCCGGTGCCGCTGTGGGCGTCGCGGTTGCCGTACACCATCGCCTGGACGATCACGGCTGTCCCGAGATCGTGGGGGATGTCGTGCAGCTCGCGGTACGTGCGGGCGCGCGGCGTTTCCCACGAGGAGAAGACGGTCTCGACCGCCAGCTCCAGCTGCCGCGCCGCGTCGTCGGGGACGTCCCGCGCGGCGGCGAAGCCGGACAGGAACCGCTGCCGTGAGTCCTGCGCGAACCGGGCGTCGCCGGTCTCGGCCGCCAGTCCCGCCGTGGCCTCGGCGGTGAGGCCGAGGTTCAGGATCGTGGTCATCATGCCGGGCATCGACACGCTCGCCCCGGAGCGCACCGACACGGCCAGCGGCGCCCGCGCCCCGCCGAACCGGCGCCCCGTCGCGGCCTCCAGGCCGGTCATGGCGAGCGCGAGCTCCCCGGTCAGCCCGTCAGGAAGACGGCCTTCGCGAAGATAGGCCCGGCAGGCCTCGGTGGTGACGACGAACCCGGCGGGCACGGGCAGGCCCAGGCGGTGCAGTACCACGAGACCGCTCGCCTTGGCCCCCACGGCCCGCGCGCTCTCCTCGGACCGCGCGGACAGCGGCCTGACCCACCTCACCACCGGGTGATCCCGAGCGTCGCGAGCAGGTCCTCGTGCAGCTCGGCCCAGACGGTGTGGTACGACGTGGTGTGGTCGGCGAGGTACTCCAGCTCGCCCGCCCTGGCGCGGCCCAGCGTGTCCCTGAGGCGCACGCGGTACCGGCCGAAGCGCGGCAGCGCCGTGGACAGCTCGGCGCAGACGGCCGCGGCGCGCTGGTCCAGGTCGGAGAACCGGTCCAGGACGCGGCCGTCGTACGATCGGTCGCGATGGTCGTTGACGGTCAGGACGCCGTCGACGGAGCGCATCTGCCAGGCGGTGCAGAGGTCGAGCAGTTCCGGATTGAGCACCAGGAAGCGCTCGAACGCCGCGGTGATCGCGGGGCGGGCGCCGCCGGACTCCAGCTCCTCGTTGATCCACTCGGCATCGGTGGCCCGGCCCGCTTCCGTCAGGCCCCACGCGCCCATCTGGTGCGTGACGAGACCGGCGACCGCGAGGTCGATCAGCTCGGACTCGACCGCGGACTCGTCCAGGCCGGTGGTCGCGGACACCCGGGCGAGACCGGAATGTCCGCCGCAGCGCAGGGTGTGCAGCACCAGCAGGTCGGTGCGGGTCATGTCGTGGCCTTTCGCGACGTGGGGTGGTCCGCGGCCGCGTGGGCGGCGCCCCGCCCACCGGCCCGAGCGACGATCATGCCGTCCCGGACGCGGACGGCGGCTTCGGTCTCATGGCCGGCCTCGGTCAGGCCGGCGGCGGCCGCGACGGTTCCGTCGTCGACGACCACCCGCAGGCGCGCCCAGGCGGCGGGCGGGAAGACGCGCCGCAGGCAACCGGCGAGGTCGCTGATCCTGAGCCGCACCAGAGCGCCGGTCTCGGCGAGGTCGCCGGGGACGACGACCACTGTGACCCGCTCGCCGGGCCCCGTCGCCCGGACGGCCTCCTCGGCCGCGGACACGCGGTGCGCCCCCAGCACCGCCACCACACCGTCGGCGCCGAGGTCGACGCGGTCACCGGTGATCAGATCCGGCAACCCCTCCGGCGGTGTCCAAGCGTCCTGACACGGTACGGCCGGCGTCACGAAGGGCAGATGCGGCGGCGCCCACGTGTCGGCCAAGTCGAGCCCGGCCAGATGCTCACAGGCTCGCGCCCGGTCGAAGGGGTCGCCGAAGCCAGGGGCCATCTCGGCCAGGAAGCCGGCGCCGCCCAGCAACGTCAGCACGAGCTCGGCCAGCCGTACCTGCCGGTGGGATGAGCAGGTCTCCAGTCCCATGGCCAGCAGCAGCGCCTCCAGCTGGGCGACCTGCGCCAGCACGGCGCGGGCCTGCTCGTCCTCGACGACACCCGCCAGCGAGCGCAGTTGCAGCCGCCCGCCCGACGCGCTGTCGTCGACCAGCGGCAGCCGTTCCAGCCAGGTTCTGGCGAACCTGCCCAGCGCCTCGGCCGGCGACCGCGGCGGTCCGGCGGGCTCCGTTGTCTCGGCCTGCCCCACCATCTCGACGAGCACGGCCAGATACAGGGCCCGTTTGCTGGGGAAGTTCGAGTACACCGCGCCCCGGGTCAGCTCCGCCCGTTCGGCGATCCGGTCGACGTTGGCCAGGACGTAGCCCTGCTCGATGAACTCCTGCCTCGCCGCCGCCAGCACCGAAGCCCGCGTACGCGCCTGCTGCTGGACCCGCGTCAGCCGCACCATCACCGCTCCTTCTCTCCGTGATGCAGCCAGGATACTCATAGAATCCGAATGTTGTCGCCATCTGAAATCGGTGTGATAGGTACTGTCGCCATGGAGTTCTTCTGCTATCACCGGGATCGGCCAGACTCTGCCGCGCTGCGCGACGAACTGCTGGAAGCGCACTGGTCCTACATGGACGGGTACACGAAGGAGCTGATCGCCCGCGGCCCGACCTTCGTCCGCGGCACCGAGACGGCCAGCGGCAGCGTCCACATCGTCGACCTGCCCGACGCCGCGACCGCGCGGGCGTTCGCCTTCGACGAGCCCAACTACCAGGCCGGTGTGTACCGGGACGTGGTGGTACGCCGATGGCGCAACGTGCTGGGGCGCACCATGTGGGACTTCCCGGGCGGCGGGGAAGGCGGCAACCGGTACCTGGTGCTGGGTCTCGGCTCCGGGCGGCCCGCCGATCTGGACCCCTCGGGCCGGGACGAGCTGATCGCCTACGGGCCGCTGCTGTCCGACGACGGCGGCACCTGGGTGGGTACGGCGCTGCTGATCCGGGCGCCGGACCCGGATGCGGCGCGCGCCGTACTGACCCGGGACCGGTACGCCGGCATCGAGGTCCACGACTGGGAGTTCGGCGGCCGGCGGTAGCGGCTACGGGCGCACGTTGTGGTTGCCCGCGAACAGGTTGCCCGGGTCGTGGTCCCGCTTGACCGCCGCCAGCCGCTCGTACGTCTCCTTCGGGTAGATCGCGGCGACGTCCTCCTCGGTGGCGGAGGCGAGGAAGTTGGCGTACGCGCCGCTGACGTGCGGTGCGAGCCGTTCCCAGATCGCGTCCCAGGCGGGACGGCCGGCCTCGACGACCGGCTTGGGGCCCCCGGTGAGCGTCACGACCATCAGCTCCGCCCGGCGGTGCGCGTAGGCGGTGGCGTCGTCGGCCACGCGCGCCACCGCGCCGCCGACGCCGCGCACGACGATGAGCGGCGAGCCCTGCGACGTCCCGACCTCGGTGAGGATCCGCAGGGCCGAGGTCACCGACTCCTTCTCGACGAACGCGCCTCGCGTGACGAGCTGGATGCCGGGCGGCGGGGTCCCGCCGTCCACCAGGACGTCCGCGTAGGGCATCAGCGCGACGGTGTCGCCGATCACCGTGCCGAGCCGCCGGATCGGGTCGATCGCCGCCGCGGCGAGGTCCGGGTCGTCGCCGTCGAAGGCGACGGCGATCTCGACCGGCGCCTCGTGGCCACCGGCGCCCGGATTGGCGAGGCTCACGAGGGAGGTGAGCTCCTCGGGCGCGTCACGGAGGTGGTCCGCCCAGCCCTGGAGCACGGCGGACGCCTCCGCGGCGGGGAAGGTGATCGCGCCGAAGAACACCTCCGTCGTCACGTGCGCCGCGAACTCGAAGGCGGTCACGATCCCGAAGTTGCCGCCGCCACCGCGCAGCGCCCAGAACAGCTCCGG
This sequence comes from Nonomuraea sp. NPDC050540, assembly GCF_044457485.1. Taxonomy (NCBI): domain Bacteria; kingdom Bacillati; phylum Actinomycetota; class Actinomycetes; order Streptosporangiales; family Streptosporangiaceae; genus Nonomuraea; species Nonomuraea sp. NPDC050540. Next base: position 7,601 of record NZ_JBITHA010000025.1, on the reverse strand, counting down.
GTTCTCCCGCTCACTGGCCCGTACGATCTCGCCTCCGGCCGTGACCAGCTCGGCGGCGACCAGGTTGTCCAGGGCCAGGCCGTACTTCCTGACCTTCCAGCCGATGCCGCCGGTCAGCGTCAGCCCGCCGACGCCGACGCTCTTGGTGTCGCCCGAGGAGATCGCCAGGTTGTGCGGGGCCAGCGCGGCCGCGGCCTGGCCCCAGGTGGCGCCGCCGCCGATCCGCACGAGGTGGCGGACGGGGTCGGTGATCTCCACGTTCGCCAGCATGCCGAGGTCGATCACGACGCCGCCGTCATTGGTGCCGAAGCCCGCGAAGCTGTGGCCGCCGCCGCGTACCGACAGGGACAGGCCCTCCGCGGCGGCGAACCTCACCCCCGCCTGCACGTCCGCGACGCTCTTGGGTCGCAGCACGTACGCCGGACTGCCCGCGGCCAGCAGTGAGCGGCCGGCTGATTCGTACTCCGGTGCGCCCGGCTCGATGATGTCGCCGCCGAAATCCAGCACTGAACTCATGACTTGCTCCAGGGTTTGGGTGGGTTACGCACTGTATGACCAAAAGATGCCGCCAATTCGGATTCTGTGACGGCATGGCCGTGTGACATACGCCATACGGGCTTCTAGCGGCGCAGGCTGGTCTCCTGCTCCAGGTGAGAGAGCTTCTCCGGGTTGCGCACGGCGTACAGGCCGGTGATGAGACCGTCGTCGATGCGGAGCGCGAGGACGGTGTCGATCTCGCCGTTGAGCCGGAAGATGAGCGCCGGGTGGCCGTTGACCTGCGACGGCCGCAACGCCGCGACATCGCCGAACCTGCTCGACCCGGCGAGCAGGGAAGCCACGTTCCCGGCGCCCACGACCGGTTCAAGCACGGCCTGGACGACTCCGCCGCCGTCGCCCAGCAGCACGACGTCCGGCGCGAGGATGTCGAGCAGGCGTTGCAGATCGCCGGTCGCGACCGCCCGCTGGAACGCCTTGAGCGCGTCCTGGGTCTCGGCCGGGGAAACCCGTCCCCGAGGCCGGCGCGCCGCCACGTGGGCCCGTGCCCGGTGGGCGATCTGCCGGACCGCCGCCTGGGTCTTGTCGACGGCCTCGGCGATCTCGTCGTAGTCCAGGTCGAACACCTCGCGCAGCACGAACACCGCGCGCTCGGTCGGCGTGAGCGTCTCCAGCACCAGCAGCATCGCCATCGACACGCTGTCGGCCAGCTCGACGTCCTCGGCCACGTCGGGCGTGGTCAGCAGCGGCTCCGGCAGCCACTGCCCGACGTAGGACTCCTTGCGCCGGCCGAGCGCGCGCAGGCGGGTGAGCGCCTGCCGCGTGGTGATCCGCACCAGGTACGCCCGCCGGTCCCGGACCTCGTCAAGGTCGACCCCCGCCCACTTGAGCCAGGTCTCCTGGAGCACGTCCTCCGCGTCGGCGGCGGAGCCGAGCATCTCGTAGGCGACGGTGAACAGCAGATTGCGGTGTGTCACGAACGCCTCGGTCGCCGCTTCGTTCATCGCTGCCCCCACCTGTTCTCCTCCGGCCATGCGTACGTGCACAAGACGCCGGTACCTACCACGTTGTGACGTGGCGTACGTCACATCGCCGTGTACCCCACCGGCACCAGACCACCACAGGTAGGGGCCGACCCTGGCCGGCGCACCCGGCGCCAAGCCCCACTAGGGTCGGCCACGTGCCCCTCGTCTCCATCGTCACGCCGAGCTACAACCCGGTTCCCGGCCATCTCCTCGCGGCCTACGAGTCCGTCCGCTCGCAACGCCTGCCGGACGGCTGGGAGGTCGAGTGGGTCATCCAGGAGGACGGCGCCACGGGCGCGGCCATGGAGATCCTTCCGCGCGACCCCATCGTCACGTTCGCGACGGGGCGCCGGGGCGGGGTCGCGCTGACACGGAATCTCGCGCTCGCGCGGTCCAGGGGCGAGCTGATCAAGAATCTCGACCATGACGACGTGCTCATGCCGGATGTGCTGATGAGGGACATCGGCGTGCTGGCGGCGGATCCGCTCGTGCGGTGGACGACGTCCCGGGTCCTGGACCTGCTGCCCGACGGTTCCGCGGTCGCCTTCGACAGCGATCCGCCCGGCGGGCGGCTGGAACCCGGGTTCGTCTACGACCACTGGCGCGGGAACGACTACCGGCTCCCCGTGCACCCCACGACCATCTGCGTCCGGCGTGAACTGGCGGTCGCCCTGGGCGGGTGGATGGGCATCCCCGGCTCCGACGACACCGGCCTGCTGGTCCCGGCCAGCGTGATCAGCCACGGCTGGTTCCACAGCGAGGTCGGCCTGCTCTACCGCAAGTGGCCGGGGCAGGAGACCGCGCGGACGGAGCACTACGCGAAGCTCGAACGGGAGTTGCGCATGCGGCTGGTCGAAGAGCGCGCCGAGGCGGTACGCGCCATGTGGGCCCAGGTCACCACCTGAACGCGGTCCCAGAATGGAGATCGTGGACTATCCCGACCGAAGGTTCCGGCTGTGGGTGTACGTGCCGACGCATTCCAAGCTGCTGCTGCGCAGCGGCCGGGAGACGTCCGGGACCACCACGATCGACATCGCCTTCGCGGGTGTGGCGAGCCTCGTCGAGACCGACGAGCACGGGCGGCGGCTGCGGGAGCGGGACAGGTGGGGGATCATCCCGCCGGAGTCCGGGTGGCGATCCAGTCCAGAGCCGTGAGACCGGGCATGAAGAGGTACTCGCCACCCCGTACCGTGACGAAGCGCGGCAAGCCGGTCAGGCGTCGGCGCAGGGGGTGGGCGGGGATGGTGTGGACGCCGGTTCCGTCGTTGGCGCCGACCAGCGGATCCCTTTCCGTGCCCAGGCCGGTGAAGTCCCCGTTGTTGATCCATACCTGCTGAATGAACTCGAACTGGCGGGTCAGGCTGGCGCCCATGAAGATGAAGATCAGGCCGCGTTCGACGCCGTCGTCGTCGGTCCGGCCCTCGGGCAGGGGCGGGCCGTAGAGGGCGCCGCGCCGCACCATGCGGTGGATTCGGGTGTCGACGATCGTGCCGGTCAGGGAGTCGCGGGGGTTCACGCGGCGGATGTGGGCGCCGCGCGGCACGCGCAGGCCGTCGGGGTCGGCGCCGTCGTAGGTGAAGTCGTTGTTGCGGTGGGGGTCGGCGCCCAGGCCGGGGTCGTCGTGGTCGGGGCTCAGGGCGAGGGGGGCGCCGCTGCGCCAGCGGCCGACGATCTTGGCGGCCAGCAACTCCTCGTCCTCTGGCGAGCGGGCGTGCTCCTTCAGGTAGCGGCGGAACTCCGCCACGTGCGTGGCGCACTGGCGGAAGGCGACGAAGGTGCCGTTACGGGTGAGGATCTCCGGCTCGGGCAGCGGGGCCACCCGGCCGGATCCGTCCTCGTAGCCGAGGATGAACTCGCCGGGCATCACGTGGTCCTGGCCGGGCAGGGCGTCGATGCCGCTGCCGACGACGTACGGCCCGCCGATCCCCTCCCGGAACCCGAAATGCTCCTTGCCGCCGGGCGGCAGATGGACATCGCGCCGGTACACCTGGGACACGCCCTTGAAGTCGGCGGCCAGCGCGAGCGGCCGTTCGAGGTCCGCCTCGTCCCCGGCGATGATCACGATGCCGATGTGCACGTCACCGGTGCCCAGCGGAGATTCCCAGCGCGCGGGGTCGCTGTCGCCCACGTCGCCCAGGACGTCCTTGCGCGCGGCCATGCCGTCCCGGAACTCCCGGGGGAAGGACTCCTGGGGCACGCCCAGCCTCTCCAGCCCGGTGTGGGTGAAGGCGATGTTGAAGGTGAAGGGGCGCGGCCGGTCCATGTGGGCGGCCGAGGTCACGGAGCCGAGGACGTCGCGGAGCGCCGCCCTGGCCGCCGCCGCGTCGTCGATCCTGAACAGCAGGAACGCCCCCCGGTACGCCGCCGGACCTGGCCTCAGCACCGTTCCCTGGATGTCGCCGAGGTCGAGCCGGATCTCGCTCATGCCTGCGTGGCGTCGAGGAGGTCGTTGAGCGAGGTGAGCGCCTTCTGCCCGCGCGCGATGTCACGGACGCTGGCCTGCTCGTTCGAGGCGTACCAGACGCTCGCCTCGACCTGGTGCTTCGCGATGTACGCCAGCGCGTCGGGCGACCCCAGCCCCGGATAGCCCTCGGCCACGTCGACGAACATGTGGTCGATCCACGGCGTGGCGAAGTTGATGACGTCGACCACGTACGGCTTGAACTCGTCGCTGTAGCTCGCGGCGAACAGGATCTGCGTGCCGTCGTTGATCAGGGCGACGCGCAGGTCGTGGACGGTGCCGAGCTTGCCCTCCCAATAGGCCGCCTCGATCTGTGCCTTCTTGACCCGCTCGCGGAAGATCTCCGCTCCGCCCGGCTTCACCGGCGCCACCAGCGTGAACTCGGCCTTGTTGCCGACCCGCAGGCCCACGCCGTCGGTCTGCCGCCGGGTGGGCTGGGTCCACTTGCCGATCTCCTCGGCGGTGACGCCGGGAGAGATCGGGACATAGTCCTGCTGCATGATCGGATTCCTTCCCTCAGGGTGTCGGCGGGAGGACGTCGGCGACGCTGTCCGGTTCGGCCCGGACCTGGTCGTTGAGGCGGTGCCGTTCGATGGACGAGAGCCGGTAGACCTCCCTGCGCAGGCGCTGCAGGCTCCCGACGGGGACGTGCTCGGCGCCGCAGCGCCACGGCGTGAACGAGACGACGTCGGCGGCGGCCAGATTGTCCGCACCGCCGATGTCCTGGCGCGGGAAACGCATCCGGGCGACCGTGACGAACGGCGAGAGGCGCTCCGGCCACTCCACCGTCAGGTCGTCGACGGGCATCTCCTCCAGCGACGCGCACAGCTGCACCTGGAAGTCGAACTCGGCGCCGTGCCTGGACAGTTCGTCCACGAGCGCGGGGCGGAACACCTCGTCGTGCGCCGCCGGGTCGAGGTCGCGGTTCGTGACCGCCCCCGCGGAGACGGGCGTGGGGGTGATGCGGAGTTTCGCGACGTGGTCACCGTGCCGTACCGCGCCCATCGTCCAGAAGGTCGACAGCAGCAGGTTCTGCCAGCGGGCCTGCGAACCGAGCCGGATGAAGGCGCCGAGCTCGTCCCACGCCCACTCGTCCGGCGGCAGGGTGCCGTAGCCGGTGACCCAGTCGTGGAACATCTGGTGCGTGCCCTTCTTCCCGCCGGCGTGGTACTTCGGGATGTCGATGAAGAGCTTGGCGAGAAAGCGGTAGTGCAGTGCGGTGTTGCAGAAGAAGAACGGGCCGTTGATCATGTTGAAGTCCATGGTCGTGGTGTGCCGCTCGTCCTCCAGCGTGGTCTCCGCCTCGATGCCGAACACCTTGGTCGCCATCCCGACCACGTTGCCCAATGCCCGGTCGATCCCCAGGTGAGCGAGGCCGTTGGAGTAGCGGACCACGCAGTCGTGGATGCCGGGGCGGGCGTAGACGCCTTGGGCGTACTCGGCCGGGAGGCCGTCCAGGATCTCGAAGGTGCCCTTGACCAGGCCGTACGCCTTGGCATGCGCGAAACGCACGGCCCGGTTGACGCCTTCTCCCGCCACCGAGTTCCGCTCGAACTCGGTGACGATGTCGATGGCCTTCTGGCGGCTCTCCTCGAAGCCCGGCTCCTGGGGCTCGATCTCGGCCGAATACCTGATGGGACGCACTGTCATCTCCCCTGCCGACGCGGGGGATGATCTGCCCTGCTTCGCGGCTCGTTAGCCTGAGGCGTCGTTCAAACCTTGGTGTGGACGTCGGGCCCGGTCTCGCCTCCGTAGGTGGCGATCTTGTATTCGACGGCCGTGAGCGAAAGGGTCAGCTCCCGGATCCGGCGGCGGATGGTGTCGCGGTGCTCGAGCAGCATGTCGAGCCGTTCTGGCACTGTCCCGGCCCCGTCGTCGACGAGCGCGACGTAGTGCTGAAGGTCGCGCATCGGCATTCCGGACAACCGCATCCGGGTGAGGAACACCAGCCGCCGCACCGCCCGGTCGTCGTACACCCGATGGCCGTTGCCGTCGCGGGCCACCTCGACCAGCCCGGCGCGCTCGTAGTAGCGCAGCGTGTGCGGCGAGATGTCGAGCAGGTCGGCGACCTCCACGATCGTCATCGGCGTGGGCACGTCGGCCAGGTCGGCGAGGCGGTGGATCGCCTCGACCGACGGCGGGCCGTCGTCCCCGATCATCTCGAGTGCCCTGGTCATCAGGTCGTCGGTGGCCATGACAATCAGCCTAAATCGGCCGGGCCGATGCCGGGACGTCCTCGAAGTCGGCGCTGCGCGCGGTCTCCGCCCACCGCTCGACCTCCGCCAGTCCGCGCCGGTGGACGCCGGAGATGCGCTCGACCGCCTCACGTCCGAGCGGCAGCCGTAGCGGCACGTCGTCACCGTGCGCGAGGGAGACGATGATCTCGGCCGCGCGCGCCGGGTCGCCCTCCTGGCGGCCGTCGGTCCCGGCCATGTCCGCGCGCACCCCGGCGAGCACCTCACGGTACGTCGGCGACGTCTCGGCGAACTCCAGCACGTCGGCGGCGTTGAAGTCGGTCCTGAACCGGCTCGGCTCGACGATCATCACCCGGATCCCGAACGGCGCGACCTCCCCGGCCAGCGCCTCCGACCACCCTTCGAGGGCGAACTTCGACGCCGAGTACGTGGACACGCCGGGGAACGACATCCGCCCGCCCTGGCTGCTCATCTGCACGATGGTCCCGGCGCCCCGCGCGCGCATCGCGGGCAGCGCCGCCCGGACCAGCGCGGCGGGGCCGAACAGGTGAAGGTCCATGAGCTCACGCAACTGCGCGTCGGCGACCTCCTCGACCGCGCCGACCACGGCCCTGCCCGCGTTGTTCACGAGCACGTCGATCCGGCCGAAGCGGTCGAGGGTGGCACGCACCAGGCCCGCGGCCGCATTCACGTCGCGGACGTCGAACTCGGCCACCAGGAAGTCGTCCGGGTAGGCGGCCGCGAGATCGGCGACGCTCTCGGGCCGCCGCACCGCCGCCACCACGTGGTCGCCTCCGGCGAGCGCCGACTCCGCCAGCGCGCGGCCGAAACCACGGGAGGCGCCGGTAATGATCCAGGTCTGTGATGTCATGCCGGGGACGTTATGTCTTCGAGCGCGCTCGAACGCAAATGGACGACCGGCGCTCAGCGCGCCGACCGCGCGCCCAGCTCGACCACCAGCACCCCGCCGACGATGAGCGCGACCCCGGCCGCAGCAGGGTGTCGTCGTGCACGGAGCCGACGAAGATGGCCAGGTCGGCCTCGTCAGGCCTCGTCCTTCTTGGGCGCCAGCGCGTACGACAGGGCCACTCCGAAGCACAGCGCGAGTGCGATTCCCAGGACGATGTCGTTCAGGGCGGCGGCGAGGCCCATGCCGATGGCGAGTCCGGAGGAGAGGCCGAGCGTCCAGTTGGGGGAGGAGGTGTCCTTGTTCGTCATGGTTCGATCATCGGCCAGAGGGGTGCCGCCGGCGTAGAGGCCGCTGTCACCAGCCGCTGGTGACAGGAGTCATCTCGCTTCGGGCCGGAAGGTCACGGCCGGTCCGGCGCGGCTATCCGGTGGCGAGGATCTCGGCGACCGCCGCGGTGGACTCGGCCGTGCCGACGACGACGATGACGTCGCCGGCCAGCAGGGCGAGGTCGGGGG
>NZ_JBITHA010000024.1:0-136024 GCF_044457485.1 Nonomuraea sp. NPDC050540 | reverse complement strand
GTCACCCGCTCGGCGCTGCAGAACGCCGCCTCCATCGCGGCGCTGTTCCTGACCACCGAGGCCGTCATCGCCGAGAAGCCGGAGAAGAACCCGGCTGCCCCGGCTGGTGGCATGCCCGGCGGCGACATGGACTTCTAAGTCCAGCCATTTCGCAAAGAGGGCGTCTCCCGGTTCGGGGGCGCCCTTTTCGCGTACGCCCAAAGGCAAGGAGCTCCGCGCGCCTTCTTTCGAGCTCACGCCCACGGAAGGCAGGGCGCCGGCCTTGACCGAGGCTGAGATCCTGGAATGGTGAACGAGCCGATCAGCCAGGCATTGATCGTCTATCTGAGCGGCGGCGCCGGTCCATGGCCGCGAAAGGATCCGGCCGCCCTCGCGAAGTCGCTGGGACCCGACCAGGCGGCCCAGGTGCTTCCCACGTTGGACGCGCTGGCCGACGAGATGTTGAACGTCCCGGTGAACTGGGAGAACCACACCCTGCGATCCGGCACGGCCCAGGCCGTGGCCGAGATGCGCGTCCGTCACCCCGATCTCACCGACGAAGCCCTCCACGAACTCGGCCGGTACTACAGCTACAACTGGAGGTGATGATGATCCGCATCGCTGTCTCCGGGCATCGCGGTCTGCCTGCCGGCACGGTGTCCCTCGTCGATGACGCTCTGCGCGGGACGCTGGCCGGGCACTCACCCGAGGTCGTCGGGCTGTCGTGCCTGGCCGACGGCGTGGACCAGATCTTCGCCCGTGCGGTGCTGGACCTCGGGGGCAGCCTGGAGGCGGTGGTTCCGGCCGACGGCGAGCGAGTCCGCAGCGTCGGCCATGCGCAAGCTGACCACAGCGCTCACGGGCGCCTGAACGGTTCAGAGGCGTTTGACCCAGCGGCCCCATTCGGGCTGGCGGGTGTATCCGGCGGCCGACCAGGCGTGGTGGGCGAGGGTGTTGTCGTGCAGGACCATGGCGTCGGCGCGGAAGGCGCCGAAGGCGGCGAAGCGGGCCTCGGCGGCGGCGAGCAGCGTGGTGCCGATGCCCTTGCGGCGGTACGACGGGTGGACGGCCAGCCGGTACAGATGGGCCCGCCAGCCGTCCCATCCGGCGATGAGGGTGCCGGCCAGCTTGCCGTCCAGTTCGGCCAGCAGCAGAGATTCGGGGTCGCGGGCGATCAGGGCTTCGACCTTGGCGGGGTCGTCGTGGCGGTCGGTGCCTTCCGCGGCCTCGGCCCAGAAATCCAGGACGGCCTTGATGTCTGATTGATTGCCGTTTCTTACTTTTACCCCGAATTCGGCCATGGCTCTGGAATTTATCAGGCGCGCAGGCCCGACAGCAGGGTGGCCGCGATGGCGTCCGCCTCGGCGCGGGCGGCGGCCGGGTCGTCGGCCTCCGCGATGGCCAGAGCCAGCTCGGTGATGGCGCCGAACAGGGCGCGGCCGAGCATCTCCACGGGGCGGCGGGCGAGGTAGCCCTCGTCCATGAGCGTGGTCAGCGCGTCGCGGAGCAGGCCGCCGAAGTGGCGTACGTCGAGCTCCTGCCAGCGTTCGTGGCCCAGGGCGATCGGGCCCTGCTTCAGCACGATCTCCCGGAACTCGGGCCGTCCGCAGGCGTCCAGGTAGGCGGTCAGCCCGGCTCGCGCGCGGGTGGCGGGGTCGCCGGCGGTCATCGCCGTGGTGACCGCGCGGACGGCGGAGTCCTCCAGCTCTTCGAAGACGGCCTCGAACAGGCCCTGCTTGCCGTCGAAGTGGTGGTACAGGGCGCCGCGGGTCAGGCCCGCCTGGCGTACCAGCTCCTCTGCCGAGACGGCGGTGTAGCCGCGTTCGGCGAAGACGCGGCGGCCGACGTCGATGAGCGCCTGGCGGGTGGTCTCCGCGTAGAGCTCGCGCCGGGTCTTGACGGATGCCATGCGTCATGGATATCACATACAACATGAATGTCAGATACAGTGTGGATGTGGCTGTCGTCGGCGCGGGGCTGGCGGGGCTGGTGGCCGCGCGGGATCTGGTGCGCGCCGGGCACGACGTGGTGGTGCTGGAAGCGCGGGAGCGGGTCGGCGGGCGTACCCTCAACGGCGAACTGCCGGGCGGCGCGGCGATCGAGCTCGGCGGGCAGTGGGTCGGGCCAGGGCAGGATCGGGTGCTCGCGCTCATCGGCGAGCTCGGGCTGACCACCTTCCCCACCCATCACCAGGGCAGGCGGGTGGCCGAGCTGGTGGGACGGCGCGTGGAGTACACGGGGCGCGTTCCGCGGATCGGGGCGCTGGCGCTGGCCGACCTCGGGCGGGCGCAGCTCGCGCTGGACCGGGCGGCCCGCCGTATCCCGCTGGAGGCGCCCTGGACGGCGCCCGGCGCCCGCGAGCTCGACGCGCAGACGTTCGCGGCCTGGATGCGCGCCCGCACCCGCACCAAGAGCGGCCGGGCGATGGTCAGGCTGGTCACCGAGGCGATCTTCTCGGCCGAGCCGGAGGAGATCTCGGCCCTGTGGGCGCTGTACTACTTCGGCTCGGGCGGCGGCTTCGACGCGCTGACCGAGGTCAGGGGCGGGGCGCAGCAGGACCGCGTCGCGGGCGGCTCGCAGCGCGTCGCGCTCGCCGTCGCCGCGGAACTCGGTGACCGGGTACGGCAGGCGGAACCCGTCACCGACATCACCTGGGACGACGACCAGGTCGTGCTCCGCACCCCGGGCACCGAGACCCGCGCCAGGCGCGCGATCGTCGCGGTGCCGCCGCCGCTGGCCGGCCGGATCAGGTACAGCCCCGGGCTGCCCGGCGACCGTGACCAGCTCACCCAGCGGATGCCGATGGGCCGGGTCATCAAGGTGCATCTGGTCTACGGGGACCCGTTCTGGCGCGAGGCGGGCTACTCCGGGGAGGCCAACAGCGACGTCCGCGCGCTGGGCACCGTCCTGGACAGCACCCCGCAGGGGGAAGGCGGTCCCGGGGTGCTCACGGGCTTCTTCGAGGGCGCGCACGCCGACGCGGCGGCCCGCCTGAGCGTCGCCGAGCGGCGCGGCCGGGCCGTGGACGACCTGACCGCCTACTTCGGCCCCGTGGCCCGCTACGCGATCGACTACATCGAGCTCGACTGGGCCGCGGAGGAGTGGAGCCGGGGCTGTTACGGCGCCTTCGCCGCGCCCGGGACCCTGACCAGGTTCGGCCCCGCCCTGCGCACGCCCGTGGGGCCGCTGCACTGGGCGGGGACCGAGACCGCCGTCCGCTGGGCGGGCTACATGGACGGCGCCGTCGAGTCGGGCCACCGGGCCGCGGCGGAGGTCGCCAAGGCCCTGGGTGACGACCAGATCGCCTGAGCGGCGGGAGGGCTAGATCGCCAGAGCGGCGGGGAGCGGCTTGTCGTGCAGGACGGTCAGCGAGGTGACCGCGCGGGTGAGCACGACGTACAGGCGGGCCAGGCCCCTGGGCTCGGCGGCGACGATGTCCGCCGGCTCGACCACGATCACGTGGTCGTACTCCAGGCCCTTGGCCAGGGTCGCGGGGATGACGAGCAGCCGGTGTTCCTGGTCGGCGGCGTCGGGGTCGAGGACGGCGTGGGCGATGTCCTCCAGCGAACCGGAGACCTGCTCCACCAGCGCGTCCGGCACGATCACGCCGATCGAGCCCTCCCTGGACAGGGTCGCGCCGACCGCCTCGGCGAGCGCGGCGCCCGGCCGTACCGACAGGGAGCCGAGCCCGGGGCGCAGCGACCGCGGCGGGGCCAGCCCGGGGGCGACGGACGGCAGGAGGCGGGCGGCGTAGTCGAGCACCTCGCGCGGCACGCGGAAGCCGAGGGTCAGCTCGGTGACCTCGCCGGAGTCCTGGCCGAGGTGCCGGAGCACGGCTTCCCACGAGGTGGTGGACCAGGGCGTGGTGCCCTGCGCGAGGTCGCCCAGGACGGTCGCGGAGCCGTTGCGGCAGCGGCGGCCGAGGGCGCGCAGCTGCATCTCCGACAGGTCCTGCGCCTCGTCCACGACGAGGTGGCCGAGCGAGGAGGTGCGTTCGATGAGGTCGCCGAGCTCGTCGAGGAGCGCGGCGTCGGCCGCCGACCACTTCGCGGACTTCCATCCACGGTACGGCTTCCGCCAAAGCAGCATTTCCTGCTCGCCAGGCGAGATATCGGATTTGGCACATGCCTTGGCCAGGAACCCGGCGTCCGACAGCAGCCGGAACAGCACCTGGGCTGGCGTCACCTTGGGCCAGACGGCGTCCACGAGCTGCTTGACCGGCTTGGACCGCGCGACCGCGTCCTGCACCCGGTCGTCGGGGGAATCGCCGCGCTGCTCCATGCGGACGAGCACCTGGTGGGCCAGGCGCTGCGCGAGCGCCGCCCGGCCGGGGCCGTAGCGGGTGGTGCCGCGCAGGGAGGCGACGATCTCGCGCACCTCGTAGTCGGCCACGCGGAAGCGGTGGACGCCTCGGGTGTAGACCAGGCCCTCCTCCGGCTTGCTGATGTGCAGCCAGAGCGCCCGCTCCAGCACCGCGGCCATCCGGGCGTCGCCCTTGATCGCGGCGACCTCCGGCTCCTCCGGGGTGTCGTAGGCGCCCAGCAGGTCGGCGACGGTGGTCTGGTCGACCTTGACCTCACCGAGGGCGGGCAGGACGGAGGAGATGTAGGACAGGAACGCGCGGTTCGGCCCGACGATCATGACGCCGGAGCGGGCCAGCCGCTCGCGATGGGTGAACAGCAGGTAGGCGGCCCGGTGCAGCCCCACGGCGGTCTTTCCGGTGCCGGGCGCCCCCTGCACGCACACGGTCTGGGTCAGCGCGGCGCGGACGATCTCGTCCTGGTCGGGCTGGATGGTGGCGACGATGTCGCGCATCGGGCCGGTGCGCGGGCGCTCGATCTCGTCGGTGAGGATCTTCGAGGGGCCCAGGTTGCCGCCCTGGTCGAGCGGTTCGTCCTCGTAGGCGGTCAGCGCGCCGCCGTGGTAGCCGAAGCGGCGGCGCCGTACGACGTCCATGGGGTCGGAGGGGCTGGCCTGGTAGAACGGGCGCGAGACCGGAGCGCGCCAGTCGATCACCAGCGCGCGGCTGGCGCCGTCGTGGACGTGCCTGCGGCCGACGTAGATGGTGCCGGGCAGATCATCGCCCGCGCTTCTGTCGAGCCGGCCGAAGAACAGCGGCGTGTCCGGGTGGTCGGCGAGGGCCGCGACGCGCTGGTCGAGCAGCGACTGGAGTACCTGCTGCGAGACCCAGTCGCCGGCCGCCTCCGCCGACAGCGACTGCGCGTGCTCGCGCATCGCCTGCAGGGCCTTGCGGGATTCGGCCAGGTGAGACTGCTCGGCGGACAGAACGTCCGCTGGATCGTCGGATATGTCGGGTGCCAGCTGGTGTGCGGGCATGCGAAAGCGCCCCCTGTCGGAGTGGTAACCGGTAGCGAATCGGCCAGTCTAATCGGGGAAACGGGAGGCATCCAAAGCATTTACGCGGGGTAGGGGGAGACCGTGGCACGTGTGCGGTTCGGCGTCTCCCCGATCGTCCCCACCATCGCGAGCTTTCTGCTCGCCGCGTTGTGGGGGCTGTCGGTCTTCGCGGGCTGGGGGACGGCGGCCTTCTGCGCGAACGGCGACGCCACGCAGTGCGGCCAGCGCCTGGACGCCGTCGCGGGGTTGTCCGGGCTGTTCGCGATGCTCGCGGCGGTCTGTACGGCCGCCGCCTGGATCCTGCCCGCCGCCAGGAAGGACCATCGCACCTTCAACCTGTACATGGGCTCGGCCGTGGCCGCATGGGTGGTCGCCGAGGGTGTGCTCTTCCTGGGTGGCCTTCTCGTCGGCTAACTAAATCGCCAAAAAATCGGGCATTTCAGGTGGGAATGGGGGATCATCGGGTATGTCGCAGCTGGCGTGAAGTAGGCGACAGCGCGCAGGTGAGGGGGGTGGTTCGATTGTCGACGGCCCGCGGAGTTTCGTGGACCTGAGGTTCTGGGCAAGGCCCGGCCGCCGGAGCGGCCGGGCCTTCATACTTCCAGGACGTCGTCGGCGTCGATGATCTGGTACGCGTAGCCCTGCTCGGCCAGGAATCGCTGGCGGTGCGCCGCGAACTCCTGGTCGACGGTGTCCCGGCTGACCACGGTGTAGAAGCGGGCGCCGCCCCCGTCGGCCTTGGGCCGCAGCACGCGGCCGAGCCGCTGCGCCTCCTCCTGCCGCGAGCCGAACGTGCCCGACACCTGGATGGCGATCGCCGCCTCCGGCAGGTCGATGGAGAAGTTGGCCACCTTGGAGACCACGAGGACCTGGATCTCCTTGTCGCGGAAGGCCTGGTAGAGGCGCTCGCGCTCCTTCACCCGGGTCTCGCCCTTGATGACCGGCGCGTTGAGGTGCTCGCCCAGCTCGTCGAGCTGGTCGATGTACTGGCCGATGACCAGCACCTGCTCGCCCAGATGCTTCCTGACCAGCGCCTCGGTGACGGTCGTCTTGGACGGCGTGGTGGCGGCGAAGCGGTACTTCTCGTCGGACTCGGCCATCGCGTAGGCCAGCCGTTCCTCGTCGGAGAGCGTGACCCGGACCTCGACGCAGTCGGCGGGCGCGATCCAGCCCTGGTTCTCCATCTCCTTCCAGGGCGCGTCATAACGCTTGGGCCCGATGAGGGAGAACACGTCGCCCTCGCGGCCGTCCTCGCGCACCAGCGTCGCGGTCAGCCCCACGCGGCGGCGGGCCTGCAGGTCGGCGGTCATGCGGAAGATGGGCGCGGGCAGCAGGTGCACCTCGTCGTAGACGATCAGGCCCCAGTCGCGCGCGTCGAACAGCTCCAGGTGGGCGTAGACGCCCTTCCGCTTGGTCGTCATCACCTGGTACGTGGCGATGGTGACGGGGCGGATCTCCTTCTTGGTGCCGGAGTACTCGCCGATCTCGTTCTCGGTCAGCGAGGTGCGCTTGATCAGCTCGGTCTTCCACTGGTGGGCGCTGACCGTGTTGGTGACCAGGATCAGCGTGGTCGCCTGGGCCTGGGCCATCGCGGCCGCCCCGACGATCGTCTTGCCGGCGCCGCAGGGCAGCACGACCACTCCGGAGCCGCCGTGCCAGAAGGCCTCGGCCGCGTCCTTCTGGTAGGTACGCAGTGACCAGCCGTCCTCCAGCAGCGAGATCGGGTGCGCCTCGCCGTCGACGTAGCCCGCGAGGTCTTCGGCCGGCCAGCCCAGCTTGAGCAGCGCCTGCTTCACGTTGCCGCGGTCGCTCGGGTGCACCACGACCGAGTCGGCGCCCATGCGCTCGCCCAGCATCGGCTGGATCTTCTTCGAGCGCAGCACCTCTTCGAGCACGGCCCGGTCGGTCGAGGTCAGCACCAGGCCGTTGACCGGGTCCTTCTCCAGCCGGAGCCGGCCGTAGCGAGCCATGGTCTCGGCGATGTCGACCAGCAGCGCGTGGGGGACCGGGTAGCGGCTGTGGCTGATGAGCGCGTCGATGACCTGCTCGGCGTCGTGACCGGCGGCTCGCGCGTTCCACAGCGCCAGCGGCGTGACGCGGTAGGTGTGCACGTGCTCGGGCGCGCGCTCCAGCTCGGCGAACGGCGCGATCGCCTTGCGACACGCGTCCGCGTTGGCGTGGTCGACCTCAAGCAGCAGCGTTTTGTCGGATTGGACGATGAGCGGGCCGTCGTTCACTGGTCCCCCTTCGATGGCTACCGCCTATCCAACACAAAGAAGCGGCGGAACAGTCCCCGAACTGGGAATCAGTCGTTGTCGTCCAGGTATCCGGCGAAGCCCAGGAACAGGAAGCCGCCGATCGTCACCAGGAATCCCGCGCCGAACAGGACCCACGCCCAGACCAGCTTGCTCCGGGCGTTCTCCGGCTCGGTGTCCACCTTGCTCAGGCCCAGGCCGGCCATGACGGCGCCGGCGATGGCCACGAAGTTGCAGCAGGCGACGATCGAGATGAGGTTGAGGACGAGCGCGACGATGGCGTTGGTACGCAGCCCGTCGTTGCGCGGCTGATGGGGCGGCGGGTAACCGGGTCCGTACCCGTAGCCGGGAGGAGGCTGTTCGCCGTATGGGGCGCCGTACGGCTGATAGGGATCGCTCATAGCACTCCAGATTTATCACGATGTCGCCATAGATCTGGTCTCTTGGGCGCATCTAGAGAGGCGAGACATGAGGAGGGCAGGTGCATCCGGATGACCGCCGAGGCTTCACCCAGTTCGTCGCAGCACGTTCAGACAGCCTGATCAGGCTGGCCTACGTGCTCACCGGCGACCAGCACTCCGCCGAGGACCTCCTGCAGACGGCGCTGATCAAGACCGCCGGCCGCTGGCGGGGCATCCGCGGTGACCCCGAGGCGTACGTCCGCCGGGTGATGTACCGGGAACAGGTGAGCCTGTGGCGCAGCGCGCGCTGGGGACGCGAGCGCGTGGTCGAGAAGCCGCCGGAACGCGCGAGCGGCGACGCCACCGCCGAGGTGGACGAACGGCTCGCGCTGGAACACGCCTTACGGCAACTGCCGCCGCGCAAGCGCGTGGTCCTGGTGCTGCGCTACTTCGAGGACCTGCCCGAGTCGGAGGTCGCGCGGATCATGGGCTGCTCGGTGGGCACCGTGCGCAGCCAGTCCCACCAGGCCGTCAAGCGCCTGCGTGCCCTCGTCGGCGACCGTGTCAACCAGGAGGCCTGAACGATGGCAGTGGACGAACGCACGATCGGCGAGGGCCTGCGCCGCATGGCCGGGCGGGCGGAGCCGGTGGACGGGGAGATGGTGGCGGCCCAGGTGCTGCGCTCGGCGGGGCGGCGGCGCCGTACCGGATGGGCGGTGGGGGTGGCCGGGACGGCGGCGGCGCTCGCCTTCGGCGCGGTGGCGGTGACGAACCTCCCCGACCCGGGCGACCGGACGGCCGCCGAGGTCGACCCGACCTTCACCGGACTGACCCTGGCGCCCACGCCGCCCCTGCCCGCGGCGCCGCCGATCGAGGGGCTGCCGGCCAACACGCCCGAGCAGTTCCGGCAGGTGCGCGACTGCATGCCCCAGGGCGGGCCGGTGCACGGCATGGACGGCGAGCGGCGCGTCCCGCACCACGGGGTCGCCGAGGACTTCAGGCTGCTGGCCGAGTCGCGCGACAAGCTGGGCGTGACCCAGCTGATGGGCAGCAGGAAGGGGCTGGTGCTGTGCACGCCGGGCGTGCTCGACGTCAGCTACCCCGAGCGGCCGATCTTCACCTACTGGGGGCGCGAGGAGCCGGGGAGCCTGGCCTTCGACGGGCCGCTGTCGGTGGACGTCCACGACACGCAGACGCAGTCGGAGGTGAATCCGGGCACGGACGGTGATCCGTCGTTCATGGTGGTCGCGGGGAGGGCGGCCGAGCGGGTGCGCCGGGTCGAGGTCGCCTGGGCGAGCGGGCAGCGGATGGAGGCGAGCCTCACCGGCGGCTTCTTCATCGCCAGGACGCGGGTCACGGAGCGGAACAAGACGCTCCCCAAGGTGGACGTCACGGCCTACGACGCCGACGGGAAGGTGCTCGACCAGCGGAAGGGGCTGGAGAACCTGTTCGCCGGCGCCCTCGACGTGGACGACTAGAGCCTGGTCCGCAGCTCCTTCCGGTCGATCTTGAGCACGCTGGTGACCGGAATCGTGTCGACGAAGTGCACCTCGCGCGGGTACTTCACCCGGCCGACCCGGTCGCGTACCCACGCGATGAGCTCCTCTCCCGCGGTCTCGGCGCCGGGACGGAGCTGGACGAACGCGACGACCTCCTCGCCGTGGCGCGGGTCGGGACGGCCGACCACCCCGGACATGACCACGTCCGGGTGCCGGTTGAGCGCGTCCTCGACGTCGCGCGGGAAGACGTTGAAGCCGCCGCGGATGATGAGGTCCTTCTTGCGGTCCACGACGTAGAGGTAGCCGTCCTCGTCGAGGCAGCCGATGTCGCCGGTACGCAGTTCGCCGTCCACGATCGGGGAGCTGAGGCCGCCCCAGTAGCCGAGCATCAGTGACGTGCCGCGGATGCAGATCTCGCCGATGTCGCCGGTCTCGACAGATTCGCCGGAGTTGTCGCGGACGGTGAGGGTGTAGCCGGGCAGCGGCAGGCCCACGCTGCCGATCCGGCGCCGTCCCGGCGGGTTGAAGGTGGTGACCGCGATGGTCTCGGTCATACCGTAGCCCTCCAGGATCTGCGTGCCCGGCATCCGGCGCTCGAACTCGATCAGCGTCTCGCGCCCGAGCGGCGCCGCGCCGCAGGTGAGGAAGGCCAGGTCGGGCAGCGGGTGCTCCTCGAGCGGTTCGGCCAGCAGCATCTGGATCATCGAGGGCACGACGGTGCCGAACTGCGCGCGTTGCTCGGCGGCCAGCGCCAGGAACGGCTTGGGTTCGAACCAGCGCATCAGCACCGCCTGCTGCGGCTCCTCGGCGTGCATCTCGGCGACGGTGATGATCAGGCCGTAGGCGTGGGAGAGGGGCACGGGCACGATCGCCCGGTTGAGCCCCTCCTGGTGGGACATGGCGAAGGCGTCCTTGGCGACCTGCCACAGCCCGCGGTGGCTGAGCTTGACGCCCTTGGCGCGCCCGGTGGTGCCGCCGGTGTACATCAGCGCCGCGAGATCCCCGGGGTCCACGGTGACGGGGCCGTGCTCGGGCGCCTGCTCAAGCTCCCCCGTGTCCAGAAAAATCCGCACTTCATCGGGTACGGCCAGCCGCACCGTCTCCACCAGCTCCGGCGACGTCACCACCGCCACGGCGCCGCTGTCGGCCAGGATGTGACGCAGCTCGTCCGGGCCCACCAGGAACACGACCGGCGTGACCACCGCACCGGCCGCCCATAACGCCTGGTAGACGATGGCGACGTCGGGACTGGTCGCCATCATCACGGCCACACGGTCGCCGGGCCGTACACCCGCGGCCACGAACCCGCCGCAGACCCGCCTGGCCCGCTCGGCGAGCGTGTGACGGCGGTGCCACGCACCGTCGTAGAACACCGAGTCGTAGTCGCCGAAGCGCTCCCACGACTCCTCTGCCAGCCTGCCCAGCGTTTGCTCGGTCACAGGATCAAGCTGATGCGGTCAACGGCCGGTAGTCAAGTCTTCATTGCAGGCCGGCGACTCCGGTGATGCGGTGGAGGGCGAAGCGGTGGACCGCGGCGCGGGTCTCGTCGTAGGCGGTCAGGTAGCCGCCCTCCATCCTGGCCGGCTCCAGGATGCGGGAAGTGGCGTTGCCCTGGGAGTCGAGATAGCCGATCCACACGCGTACGCCCTGGCGGATGGCCTCCTGCAGCGCGGAGATCGTCGCGGTGGCCGGACCGCGCGGCACCTGGCCGTCGGGCGCCTCCACGGGCTCGCGGCGGGCCAGGTGGGCGGCGTCGCCGGCCCGCAGCGCGCGTACGGCCGCCGCCGCCACCCCGGAGTCCAGCCCCGTCGCCGAGGCCACGGAGCGGACCGGCGCGATGCCCTCGGTACGCCGGCTGTCGAGCTGGCTGATGATGACGTCGCCGTCGAGCGACTCGGCGACCGGCGCGTACCCCATGGCGCGCAGCGAGTCGACCAGCACCGCCCGCGACGAGCGGGAGGCGATCACGGTGGGCGCGAGCCTGCGCAGCCTGAGCTGGGCGGCGCGGCGGTCGGCGGTGATCTGGTCGAGCAGAGCCGGGTCGTCACAGCGGATGTACGCGCTCGCGGTGCCGACGCGCATGCGGCCGTGGCGCCGGGCGACATCGGCGACCAGGTAGGACAGGGCCTGCGGCACCGGCGTGGCCGAGTGGCGGGCCAGCATGGCGAGCAGTTCTTCGGCGCCGTGGCCGGCGTCGAGCGCGCGGCGGACGGAGGATTCGCCGAAGCGGTAGACGGTCGCGCCGCCCTTGGACTCGATGTCGGCGGTCAGCGTCATCCAGCGGTTGAGGTCGCTGGTCAGCGGGCCCGGCGCGACGGCGGTCAGGTCGGCCTGCAGGAGCACGTGGTCGACCGGTTCCGGCAGCAGCGGCTCCAGGGCGGCGGCGGCGTCCAGGCCGTCGCGTAGCGCCCTGGCGTGCCCGGACAGCACGCCGAGGCCGGTGACGCCCACCTGCTCGGCCTCGCGCAGCGCGAACTCCATGAGCTGCTCGCGCAGCGCGCCCCGGCGTCTCGGCTGCTCCCACGCCAGCCGTTCGGCGATGGACTCGCGCGTCGGCGCGAGCCCCGCGGCGGCCGCCAGGACGCCCAAGGTCGCGGCCCGCACGCCGGGCGCGGCCGAGCGGCGCAGGTCGGTGTGCAGCGCGTTGAGCGGCCGGTCGCGCTCGTCGCGCTCGCCCACCAAACCTGGCACGCGGTCCATCTGCAGCCACGTCGTGGCCAGCACCACCCAGCGGGCGGCGGTCGGCTTGACCCTCCACAGGTCGTAGCCGGTCGTGGGCAGCCACTCGCCGTCCACGGCGCCGCCCGCGGCGATCAGCCCGGCCGCGTGGGTCACCTCGACGACCAGCGCCGCCGCCCACTCGGGCAGGTCGAGGTCGGTGGCGGCGCGCTTGAGGTCGCGCACGCCCAGCCCGCCGGTGCGCAGCACGCCCGGCGGGTCGACGCTCCACCGTTCGCACAGCTCCTCCACCGAGCGCACGAACGCGAACGCCTGCCCGGCGGCGGTACGGTCGGCCATCTTCTGGTCGCGCTCGGAGCCCTCCAGCGCGGGCGCGGTGGCCCGTAGGTCGCGGTGGACGCGCCCGTCGCGCAGGTAGAGGCCGACCTCCCGGGGGAGCGTCACGCTCTCCTCGCCGGTGGCGGCCAGCAGGGCGCGGGCCAGCAACTGCTCGATGGGCGAGCGGGCCGACTCGACGCGTACCTCACGCCGGGCGTTGGGCACCCGGCCGGTGGGCGGGCCCCAGGCCAGCTGTTCCAGCGCCGCCCGCGCCTCGCCGGAGACGTCCTCGATCAGCTTGCCGGGCTCGGCCAGGGCGGCGGCCAGGCGCTCCTTGCCGGTGCCCGAGGTGCCGGGGGCGATCTCGTCGGCCATGTCCGCCAGCTGATCGGGCGGATGGTGGCGGAACGCCTCGGCCGCCGGTGGCCCCAGCCCCGCGGGGTCGTCGAGTACCTTGCGCACGCCGGGCGCCAGGTCGAGCGCGCTGTCCGGGCCGTAGACGAGCGCGAGTTCGCGCAGCCGTTCCAGGGCGGCGGAAAGTTCGGGCTCGGGCTTGCCCTCCGCCAGCGCGCGGCCGATCACGGCGCGCAGGCGCGCCTTCGAGATCGGCTTCTCCTGTACGGCCAGCGTCTCGACGACCGCCAGCGTGAACCGGTCGAGCCGGTCGAGAACCCTGCCGATCGCCGAAGGACTGCCCGCCCGTGAGGCGAGGCCTTCCAGATGGGCGGGCACCGGGGTGATCAGCTCGGGGCGCGCCGAGACGAGCGCCCTCAGCTGTTCGTCGGTGCGCCCCCTGATCCACTCCGTGAACTCCATCGATGCCATGGTATGTCGCAGGTGATTCGGGCAGCATGGCTCCCGTGACAGAGCGGGCAGATCAGCTGATTCTTAATTACGTGAGCGCGGCTGCCGACGCCGCTCACGGCGTGCTCAGAGCGGATCAGCGGCTCGACTTCTCCCGGCGGCTGCGCGCCAGGATCGAGCAGGAGCGCCAGGGCAGCCAGAGCGCCCGTGACGTGGCGAAGGTGCTGGCCCGCTTCGGCGATCCGGAGGCGCTCGTGGCCCGCGAGGCCCGCAGGCTGGCCGAGGGACAGCCCGGGGAGCGGGAGCCCGAGTCCACCGCCGCGTTCCCGAAGATCCGCGACGACCCCGGGCTGCCTCCCGGCGCCGCCAAGAGCGTCAAGCTCGCCCAGGACCGGCTCTCGCGGCGGCCGGGACGCGGCATGCCGCTGGCGGGGCTGCGCAGGGCGGTGATGTCCAGCGCCAACCCGATGACCACCGAGGGCCGCGACGCGGGCACCATCGTCAAGGAGCACCCACGCGAGACGCTGGCGATGGCCCTGCTGCTGGTGGCGGCGCTGATGGTGCCGTTCAACCTGCCGTCGGTGGCCATCTTCACGGTCCCGATCATCATCTGGGCGATCGGCACCGTGATCGTGCTGCTCAGCGACAGCTGGACGTGGCGCGACCGGCTGCTCGGGACCAGCGCGCCCATCCTCGGCTACTCGGTCGGCGGGGTGCTCATCGGCGGGCTGCGGGTGGGGGCCACGGCCGGGTTCGAGCGGTTCTTCACGGAGTTCTTCAACGTCAGCGGGATCATGTTCATGATCGGCGCGGGGCTCGGGGTGGTCCTGCTGGCCTACCGCCTCTTCAACGTCAGCTGACCGGTGCGGGGCTCGGCAGGAGGCCGACGGCCAGGCGTACCCAGGCCGCCACGAACTGTTCCTTCTCCGCGTGGCCCGGCGTCTCGCCCACGGTCTCCTGGAAGAGCCGGTAGTGCACCACGGCGCCGCCGAGCACCGCGGCGATCGCCGGCCAGTCGATCTTGGCGTCGGCGTACTCGGGCTGGGTGGTGAACCAGGTGGTGATCGCGTCGAACATGGGCTGCAGCAGGCCCTCCCTGACCACCGTGACCAGCTCGGGGAACTGGCTGAGGTCGCGGAAGAAGACCCGGGTCAGCTCGCTCTCCTCGCGTACCTTGGCCAGGCCCGCGCGGCACACGTGCGACAGCCGCAGCTCCAGCTCGGCCGACTCCATGCCGCCGAGTTCGGCCAGGCTCTCGGCCACCTGGGCCTTGGTGCGGTTGGCGTGCTCGTTGATCGCCGCGGCGAGCACCTCGTACTTCGACTTGAAGTGCCGGTAGAGGCCGCCGGCGCCCGGTGAGAGCCCGGAGGCGGCCTCGATCTCGGCAACGGACGTGGCGGAGTAGCCCCGCTGCGCGAACAACCGCAGGGACTCGTCGATGATCCGCTCACGCGTGCTGGTGCTCGGCGATCTTGTCATGTCTTACCCGTTACCTCCGCAAGGAGCGTAGCCGTCATGGAGCCAAGCGCCGGACAAGGCCCGCGGCCACGGAGCCGAGGATGAGCCACACCACGGCGGCCAGACCGTAGTTGACCAGGGTTTCCCAGCGGGCGTCGGTCATCCGGAAGAGGTTGGACAGGCCCAGGGAGAGCCCGGAGGCGAGCGATTCGACCAGTTGGTACCAGGTGTTGGCGGGGTTCGCCCGGAAGACGGTGAACACGGCGTAAAGGACGACCACGAGCGCGGCTAGGCGGGAGGCGACCCTGATCACCCAGACGGCGAACGTCACCGTCCGCTGCCACGCACCGGGCTTCCTGACGGCCGAGGGTCTGGCGGGGCGGTGGGGGCGGGTCTGCTCCAGCGGGGCCGCCACCAGCTTGTCACCCGGCTCTGGCGGCCTGGGGGTCTCCGACATGGGCACTCCCTCGATAAGTAATTCCTTTCTGCCCTCTCCACGGTCCCACAATTACCCTCGTTACGCTTCCTTTGGCATGCTGCTGGCGTGACTGCTTCTGTGGGCTTCGACCTGGATATGACGCTTGCCGATACTCGATCGGGCATTGCCGCCGTCTACGACGAGCTCGCCAGGCGGCTCGACGTGGAGATCGACAGCCAGGCCATCATCGCCAGGCTCGGGCCGCCGCTGGAGCTGGAGATGGCCAACTGGGTGCCCGAGGAGCGGGTACCGGCGGCGGTGACGCTGTTCCGCCAGATCTACCCCGACCTCGCCGTCCCCGCCACCACCGCCATGGCTGGAGCGCACGAGGCCGTCGAGGCCGTCAGGGCCGCCGGCGGGCGCGTCATCGTGGTCACCGGCAAGAACGTCCACGACGCCCGCCGTACCGTGAGCTGGCTCGGGCTGAAGGTCGACGAGGTGGTCGGATCGGTGTTCGGGGCGGCCAAGGGGGCGGCGCTCACCTCGTTCGGCGCCGCCGCGTACGTGGGGGACCACGTGGCCGACATCGAGGCCGCCAGAGCGGGCGGCGCCGTCAGCGTGACGGTCGCCACCGGCCCCTACACCGTGGGCGAGCTGCGTGATCACGGAGCGGATGTGGCACTGGGCGACCTGACGGAATTCGCGACATGGTTTGGCGATTGGCGTCAGGTGTAATTCGGGGCCAAATACCCGGTCGCTACGGGGCTCTCCGGGGCATAACCTACATCCATCCTTTTTCCAACGTTCCGAACGAGGTCCCTCCTGTGCCGAGTGGCAAGGTCAAGTGGTACGACGCCGACAAGGGTTTCGGCTTCCTCACCCGCGACGACGGCGGTGAGGTATTCGTTCATTCCTCCGCGCTTCCCACTGGTTCTGCCCCGCTGAAGCCCGGCCAGAAGGTCGAGTTCGGCGTGGCGGAGGGCCGACGCGGCCAGCAGGCGCTGTCGGTGCGCATCCTCGACCAGCCGCCGACGCTCGCCAAGGCCAAACCCAAGGGCAAGCGGAAGAAGCCGGACGAGCTGGTCGTCATCGTCGAAGACCTGATCAAACTGCTCGACGACCTGTCCACGTCCTACCAGCGGGGCAAACACCCCGACGCGGCCCACTCCAAGAAGATCGCGGCCGTGCTCCGGGCGGTCGCCGACGACGTGGACGCCTAGCCGTAGGGGTTGGTGAGCGGCTTGGTCCGGTCGAGCGGACCGGGCTGCGCGTCCGGCGTGGGCGGCTCCTCGTGCGCCCACGCCTGCTCCGGCTCCCTCGGGACCGGCGCCGTCGGCGGCTGCCGCTCCTCATGGATCTGGGCGTTGACCGCCTTGATCCGCCGCCTGCGCCGGATCAGCAGCCAGACCAGCCAGGCGAACAGCACCACCGACAGCGTGATGAAGCCGGGCGGGCCGTTCTCGGTCAGGGACAGCAGCAGGCCGACCAGCCCGCCGAACACCCAGGCCATCTGCAGCAGCGCCTCGACCACGCCGAAGGTGGACGAGCGCACCTCCTCGCCGATCTCGCGCTGCACGATCGCGTCGAGCGCCAGCTTGCCGAGCTCCTGAGCGAAGGCGGTGATGAGCGCGACGGCGATGGCCGTCCACAGGTTGAAGAAGATCGCGGTGGCCACGGTCATCGCGACCGTCAGCCCCAGCGTGAGCAGCACGATGAGCTGCGGCGAGTGGTTACGCGCCCAGTTGGCCACGGCCGCGCCGACCAGGCCGCCCAGGCCGGCGGCCAGCGCGAGCACGCCGATCGTCTTGGGCACGTCGAAGAAGGTGTCCTTCACCTGCAGCCACGGCGCGCCCAGGTCCTGGACCAGGAACAGCATGAAGAACAGCAGGAACCCGGAGAACAGGCGAACGCCCACGTTGGCCAGCATCGCCTCGGTCACCGCGGGGCCCACGTTGAGCAGGCTGCGCCAGCGCTCGGCTCTGCCGCCCTCCTCCGGGGCCTCCTCCTCCAGGTCGGGGGAGTCGACGTGGCGCGGCAGCCGTACCGCGAAGACGCCGACCAGGAGGAAGGCCACCATCGCGACGCGCAGCATCACCGCGCTGCCCAGCCACGCCGTCAGACCCGCGCCAACGGGTACGGCGATGCCCGCCGTCACCAGCGAGAACAACGCCACGCGCGCGTTGGCGGAGACGAGCGTGATGTCGGCGGGCAGCACGCTCGGCATGATCGCCGCCCGCGAGACCGTGAACGCCTTCGACAGCACCAGCACACCCAGCGCTCCCGCGAACAACGTCGGCAGGTCGCCCGGCCCCACCGCCGCCGCCATCGCGAAACACAGCAGCCCCCGGCCGAACAGCGTCCCGGCGATCACATAGCGCCGGCCCGAGCGGAACTTGTCCAGGATCGGCCCGACGAAGGGCGCCACCAGCGCGAACGGAATCATGGTGATCACGAGGTAGAGCGCCACGGAGCCGCGCGCCTCGCCGACGGGGACGCCGAAGAAGACCGTGCTGGCCAGCGCCACCGTCACGAACGCGTCGGCCGCGCTGTTGCCGATCGACAGCTCGATCAGCCGCCCCAGGCCGGTACGCCCGGCGCCGTTGGCATGGGTGAGGCGGCGCGTGGCCTGCCCCATCTTGTGCGCGCCCCGAGCGGTGGCGACCCCGGCCCGCTTGGTACCCGTGGCGGTGGCCCGGCCGGCGCGCCAGGAAGCACGGCCCGCCTGGGCCGCGCCCTTGCCGACACGCCGCGAGATCTCTCGCGCCTTGTTCCAGCCTTCCGCCACGTCTACCAGTCTTACCCGATTTGCGGTCGCTCTCGGACCCGGATTCTCTGTGAGGGCGCTGTCAGGTCCGCCCATGGGTGAGAATGAAGTGTGAGCGAACAGCACCTTTCGGCGGAGGCGGTCCGATGACCCGCACCAGGACACGCGTGGCCCCGCCCGACCAGGCCTGCGTCGCCGCGGTCGATCTGGCCCGCGCCGCCGCGCTCGAGCTCGCCTGGCCCGGCGAACCCGGCGATCACCTGGGCGTCGAGAGCGAGGGCGACCGGGTCGTCACCCACTACTTCGCCTGCCAGGACCGGGCGTACCGGGGCTGGCGCTGGGCCATCACCGTCACCCGCGCCTCGCGCGCGAAGATCGTGACGGTCAGCGAGGCCGTGCTGCTGCCCGGCTCGGGCGCGCTGCTCGCGCCCGAGTGGCTGCCGTGGAGCGAACGGCTGCGCCCCGGCGACCTCGGCGTGGGCGACCTGCTGCCCACGGCCGACGACGACGACCGCCTTGAGCCCGGTTTCGCCGAGACCAGCGACGACGGCGACACCCAGATGATTTTCGAGTACGGCCTGGGCCGGGCCCGTGTGCTCTCGGCCGCCGGCAGGGACCGGGCCGCCAGACGCTGGCACTCGGGCGAGCACGGGCCGCACACGCCGATCGCACACGCCGCGCCCGCTCAGTGCTCCACCTGCGGCTTCTTCTTGCCGCTCGCGGGTGTGATGCGGCTGGAGTTCGGGGTGTGCGCGAATGAGTACGCCCCGGACGACGGCAAGGTGGTCTCCGCCGACCACGGCTGCGGCGCCCACTCCGAGGCCGCGGTCATGCCGCCTCCGGTGGAGCAGGCCTCGCCCATCCTCGACGACATGGGCTTCGACCTGATCGAGGACGAGGCGGGCTCGGTCGACGAATCGGCCTCCGAGGAGCTCGGCCACTCCTGACTTCACTGTCGGTCGGGGCCGCTAATCTTCGGGGACCCCTACCCGCATTGGAGGATCGTGGACAGCTTCGGCACCGACCGGATGCGCGCGGCGGTCCTCACGGCCTGGACGGCCTCGCCCGCCCGTTTCCGTGAGGACGCCAACGCCGAGGAAGACTTCGCCCTCGGCGGTTATCGAGATCGGCTCATCGTCGAGCTCGCGCAGAACGCCGCCGACGCCGCCCTGCGCGCCGGCGTGCCGGGGGTGCTGCGGCTCAGCCTCGACGGCGACGTGCTCACCGCCGCCAACACCGGCGCGCCGCTCGACGCGACCGGCGTCGAGGGCCTGTCCACGCTGCGCGTGTCCGGCAAACGCGACGAGGCGGGCGCCGCCGGGCGCTTCGGCGTCGGGTTCGCCGCCGTCGTCTCGGTGACCGACGAGCCGTCCATCGGCTCACGCGAGTCCGGCGCGGTGCGCTGGTCGCGCGAGGAGACCACCGCTCTGGTCGCCGGTGTACCGGTCCTGGCCGGTGAACTGTCCGGGCGTTCCGGGCACGTCCCGCTGCTGCGCCTGCCGTTCGCGGCCGACCCGCTCACGGTGCCCGACGGTTTCGACTCTCTGGTACGGCTGCCGCTGCGCGACAAGACGGCGGCCGAGGCGGTCCGGCGGATGCTGGCCGAGACCAGCCCGGCGCTCCTGCTCGGCCTGCCCGCGCTCGAAGCCATCGAGATCGAGCTCGACGGCGCGCTGCGCCGGGTGGACGCCGACGGATGGCACCTGGTGGCCGACTCCGGCGAGTTCACCGCCGAGCAGGTGGCCGAGCTGTTCGCCGACCGGCCCACCGAGGAACGGGCCCGGCCCTACTGGTCGGTGCGCTGGGCCGTACCCGTGGACGGGGTGGTCACGGAAGGGGCCGCGCGGGAGCCGCGGCCGCTGCCGGCCGGTGTGCCCGCGGTCGTGCACGCGCCCACGCCCAGCGACGAGGCGCTCGACCTGCCCGCGCTGCTCATCGCCTCCTTCCCGATGGCCACCGACCGGCGGCACGTGGCCAAGGGCCCGCTGACCGACTTCCTCATCGACAAGGCCGCCGAGTCGTACCTGCGCCTGCTCAAGGAGCTGCCGCGCACGCCCAAGCTGCTCGACCTGGTGCCCGCGCTCATGGGCAAGGGCGAGCTCGACGCCCGCATCCGCCGCGCGATCCTGCGCCGCCTGCCCGCGGCCCCGCTGCTGCCCGCGCTGTCGGCGCCCGCTCCGGCCGTGGAGACCGCGTCGTTCAGCGAGGCCGCCGTCTACGAGCCCGACGCCCAGTGGCACGTCGAACACCCCGCCCCCGCCAAGGGGCCCGACGGCTGGGTCGTGGCGGGCCGCGAGGCGGCGGTGGTCGCCGGGGCGAGTGACCTGCTGGAGGCGGTCGCCGGGTTCGTTCCCGGCCTGCTGCCCGCGGGCTGGCCGGCGCGGCACCCGGCGATGGCCTCGCTCGGCGTGCGCAGGGTCGAGCTGGCCGACGTGATCGACCTGCTGTCCGGCGAGGGCGTCGAGGGCCGCGACCCCGCCTGGTGGCACGCGCTCTACGACGTGCTGCCCTACGACGACCCCGAGTCGCTCGGGGCGCTGCCGGTTCCGCTGGCCGATGGGCGGCTGGTGCGCGGGCCGCGCGGCACGCTCATGCTGAACGGGGCCTCGCTCGACCTGGAGGCGCTGGGCCTGCGGATCGTCCACCCCGACGCGGCGCACCCGCTGCTGCTGCGCCTCGGCGCCGCCGAAGCCACCCCGCGCACCGTGCTCGAAGACACGCTCACCCGCACCGCCATCGCCGAGTCGCTCGACAGCGACGACCCGGAACCGATCGCGCGCGCCGTACTCTCCCTGGTCGACGCCGCCGCGCTCGCGCCCGGCGAGGCGCCGTGGCTGGCCGAGCTGGCCTTGCGCGGCGCCGACGGCGAACGCTACGCCGCCGGTGAGCTGCTGCTGCCGGGCGGGGTCCTGGCCGGGCTGCTGGAAGAGGGGCCGCTGGTCGCCGACGAGCTCGTCAGCGCGTACGGTTCGCGCGTCCTGGTCGCCGCCGGGGTGCTCGACGGCTTCGCCGTGGTCAACGACGCCGACGTCCTGCTCGACCACGACGAGTGCGACCATGACCTCGACGGCGAGGAGGCCTGGCTCGACCACGTCCACGACCTGCTGCCCGACCTTGAGGTGCCGCCGGTCGTGGCCGAGTTCACCGCCGTACGCGACCTGGAGCTGGTCGCCGACTGGCCCGCCGCCCTGCCGCTCCTCACCCGGCCGCCGCTGCGCGGGGCGCTGCACCCGCTGCGGGTGGACGGGGTGGAGGTGCCCTCGTACACGGCGTGGTGGCTGGCCGGGCACCCCGTGCTCGACGGCCGCCGTCCGCGCGAACTGCGCCTGCCCGGCGCCGACCCGCTGCTGCAGGGCCTCTACACCGACGCGCCCGCCGGGCTCGACGAGAGCGCGCTGTCGATGCTCGGCGTACGCACCACGCTGGCCGACCTCCTCGCCTCCCACGGCGGGCCCGAGGAACTGCTCGACCTGATGGCCGACGCCGCGATCGTGGTCGACCGGGCCCAGTTGCGGGCTCTGTGGATCGCGCTGGCCGGGGTCTCGCCGTCGCGGGTGGCGCCGCCGTCCCGGGTCCGCGCGGTGCTCGACGGCGAGATCGTGGTGGCCGCGGCCGACGACGCCGTGGTGGTGGAGGCGCCCGACCTTTTGCAACTGGTGGCGGCGCGGCCGTTGGTGCTGGCGTCCTATGACCTGGCGGAGTCGCTGTCGGAGCTGCTCGACCTGCCGTTGGCGGGGGAACTGGTGAGCGGCGAGGTGACGTCGGAGGGGCAGGTCAGGCCGGTGCCGCCGGAGGTGCGGTCGCTGCTTCCCACCGCGCCCGAGACGTACGTGGAGCACGAGAAGCTGCTGGTGGACGGGGTGCCGTGCGCGTGGCGGTACTTCGACGGCTCGATCCACTGCACGGGGGTGGACGGGTTGGCCAGGGGCTTGGCCTGGGCGGTGGGCCAGTGGTCCGACCGTTTGGCGGTGGCGGCCCTCCTGCGCGACCCCGCCGCCGTCCCCCTCCTCCTGGCCGAAGCCGACCTCTCCTGAAAGCGTGGTCCTCGCCTGGGGCTCGGGCTGTGACAGCGGGCCCGAAGGCGTGGTCCTCGCCGGGGGTGTTTCGCGCTTTGGGCTCGGGCTGCGACAGCGGGAGCAAGCCCCCGCGCCTCCGGCGAGAGGCCTTCCGGCCCCTCGCGCTCCCCGGTCGTGGGCCGGATTCGGCCTGGTCGTATCCGGGGCTGGACGACCACGGCCCAGGTCGCCCCGTGGCGTTGGATGCGCGCAGGGTCGTCGCCGTGGCGGGCATGGCGTCATCCGCACCGGCAGGCGGCGATCGGGGCGTGCCGGCTGCCGGCGACGCGTCTATGGCGACGGCCGGGAGGCGAGGATGGCGCAGACGCGGTCCGGGGCGCAAGCGGCCGGGTCGGTTTCCTGTGCGCGTCGCCGGAGAGTGAGCAGGGTTGAGCGGGCCGAGATGAGTTCGTCGATACGTTCGTTCACCTGGGTCAGATGTGCCTCGATCAGCTCGCCCACGTGCTCGCAGGGCGCCTGGCCCGCATCGCGGATGTTCAGGACCTCGCGGATCTGGGCCAGGGACAGCCCGGCGGTCTGGGCGTCGCGGATGAAGGCCAGGCGGTCGACGGTGGCGGCCGGGTAGTCGCGGTAGCCGCCGCTGGTGCGTGGGGGTTCGGGCAACAGCCCGGCCTGCTCGTAGAAGCGGATGGTCTTGGTGCTGACGCCGGCCTCGGCGGCGAGCGTGCCGATGCGCATAGCCCCAGGGTATGGCCTTGACCTTCCAGTGCGCTGGAAGGTTTAGCGTGTGCGCATGGAGATCGTGCTGTTGAGCGTGCCGGGCTGTCCGAACGCTCCCGTCCTGGCCGACCGCCTCGTCCGGGCGATGGCGGAGGTGGGGGTCGCCGACACGGTCGTACGCCGGACGGTGAGCACCGATAAGGAGGCGCGGCGGTGGGGCCTGCGCGGGTCTCCCATGCTCCTGGTGGACGGGCTTGACCCGTTCGGCGTCGCGGGGATGCCCGTCAGCATGTCGTGCCGGCTCCAGGAGATGCCTTCGGTCGCGGAGTTGCGGCAGGTGTTGCGGCGTACGTCCGCGATGGTGTGGTCGGACGCGCTGGGCCGTGCCGTTCATCTGAAGGACTCATGGTGATCGTGTGCCCATTGCTGGAAGCTGCGCGGTCGTTTCCCGGTGACGTCGGCGACGGTCGAGGTGACCAGGGACGAGGCCGAGCGGTTCTCGGCCGCCGACAGCAGCGCGTCCACGAGGGTGGGTGGGCGGCCGTCGGCCAGCATCTGTGCTCGTGCGTCCTGGACGGCGACCTCTTCGAAGCGGAGCTCGCGGCCGATCGCCGCGCCGATCGCCAGGACCTGCGCGGGGCGGCTGATCGTCTGGGGTCCAGTGAGCCGGTAGGTCGCGCCCACGTGAGCGTCGTCGGTGAGCGTGCGGACGGCGACGGCCGCGATGTCGCGCGGGTCGATGACCGCCGTCGCCGCGGTGAGCGGGCCGCGCACCACCCCGGTGGCCCGGATCTGCTCGGCCCAGCCCAGGGTGTTGCTGGCGATGGTGTCGACCCGCAGTACGGTCCGGGGCAGGCCGGACTCCTCGATCAGGCGTTCCATGCCGGCGTGCAGTGTGAAGATGGGGTCGTCTCGTTCCTCGGGGCGGCCGTCCACGCCGATCGAGGACAGGTAGACCAGGCGCTGGGCGTTCCGGGCGATCGCTTCCAGTACGCCGGGCGCGCCTTGGGCGGTGAGGAAGGGCCACACCAGGAAGACCGTCTTGATGTCGGTCAACGCCTCGGCCAGTCCGTCCGGGGCGTCGAGGCTTCCGGCCGCGACGCTGATGCCGCCGGGCACTCGGGTGGTTGCCGCCGCGCCCGGACGCACCAGGGCGCGGATGCCGGCCGTACCCATGGCGTGGAGCTGGGAGAGCACGTGTCGCCCGACGTTTCCCGTGGCCCCGATCACCAGAATCATCGCCTCATCCCTTCCCGAGGTTTCCGTTCCCGGCAATCGTGCGAATCCGGTGGGCCGCCTGGCGACTCAGAACCGGATGAACGAGCTGAATTCGACATCTCATAGGCTGGTAACGGTGGGAACCGACATCGCGGACGAGCTTGACCGGCGGCTGATCCACGCGCTCCAGCTCGACGCGCGCGCACCGTTCAGCCGCATCGCCGAGGTCCTGGGCGTCTCCGACCAGACGGTCGCGCGTCGCTACCGGCGGTTGCGTTCGGCCGATCTGCTGCGGGTCGTGGCGGTGCCGGCCGCGAACTTCTACGGGCACGGGCGGTGGATGCTGCGCCTGCGCTGTGTCCCGGGGGCGGCCGACGCGATCGCCTCCGCGCTGGCCCGCCGTCCCGACACGGCCTGGGTGCAGGTGGTCTCGGGGGGCACCGAGGTGCAGTGCGTCACCCGCGCCCGAGTGCCCGGCGAGAGCGAGCACCTTATCCTGGAACGCCTGCCTCGCAGCGGACGGGTGGTGGACATCACCGCCTACTCGCTGCTGCACACCTTCTATGGCTCACCCGGACGCGTCCGGCTGCTCAACGCCCTCACCCCGGAGGAGGCGGGCCAACTCGGCCCGGGGCCTGACGCGGTGACAGGAGCCGGCCTGCCGCACTGCGACGCCGACGACCTGCGCCTGCTGAACGTCCTCGCCCACGACGGCCGTACGGGACCGGCCGACCTCGCGGCGGCCACCGGCTGGTCGCCATCGACCGTGCGGCGGCGAATGGACGAGCTCCATGCAAGCGGCGCGCTCCACTTCTACGCCGAGTTCGATCTCGCCTACCTCGGCTACCGCGCGGGCATACGGCTGTGGGCCACGGCCCCGCCCGCCGAGCTGGCCGCCACCGGGGAGGCCCTGGCCTCCCACCCCGAAACGGTCTTCGCCGCCGCCACCACCGGGCCCACCAACCTGGTCGCCACGGTGATCTGCACCGACGCGCATGACGTGTACCGGTACCTCACCGAACGCGTCGCGGCCCTGCCCGCCATCACCCATGTGGAAACGACCCCGGTCATACAGACCCGTAAACGCGTCGGCCGCCTCCTTCGGCCCTTGGCCCCAGCACCGGCTTAGCGGCATCGACGACAGGCGGCCCGCGCCCGCCGGTCAGGTGCTCCGCGGCAGGTGGGCCAGGGCGGCGTGCATCTCGGTGGGGTAGGCGGCCCGCACACGGGCGGGCATCGGGCGGCCGATCATCGGTCGCTCTCCTTCTCGCCGGTGGTGCAGCAGTCGCCGCCGCACGTGGCCGGCTCGATCGACTCGCCGTCGCCAGCGCCGTCGCCAGCGCCAAGGCCAGGGCTGGCGACGGTGTGGGTGCGGGTGCCGGGGTGGCTGGGGAGGGCGCAGCAGGCGTCGCCGCGCCAGGCTTCGCGGCCTTCCTTTACGGCGACGGCCGCGATGACCAGGGCGGCGATCGGGTCGGCCCAGGACCAGCCGAACAAGCTGTTGAGCGCCAGGCCCACCAGCAGCACCGCGGACAGGTAGGTGCACAACAACGTCTGCTTGGAGTCGGCCACGGCGGAGGCGGAGCCGAGTTCGCGGCCGGCGCGGCGCTGGGCGGCCGACAGGAACGGCATGACGGCCAGCGACAGGGCGGCCAGGATCAGGCCGGGCGTGGAGTGCTCGGCCTCGCCGGCGCCGGCCAGGGCGCGTACGGCGTCGAAGGTGACGTAGGCGGCGAGCGCGAAGAACGAGATCGCGATGACGCGCAGTGCCGTCTTCTCCCGCTTCTCGTGGTCGGTGGCCGAGAACTGCCAGGCGACCGCCGCCGCGGAGGCGACCTCGACCACGGAGTCGAGACCGAAGCCGATCAGGGCCGAGGAGGAGGCGATGGTGCCGGCGGTGATGGCCACGACGGCTTCGATCACGTTGTAGGTGATGGTCGCGGCGACCAGCAGGCGGATACGGCGGCGCAGTACGGCCCGCCGCGCCGGTGCCGGCCCGAGGCCGGGCAGGTTCAGCGCGGTCACGCGCCCACCCCTCCCTCGGCAGGCACGGCGGTCTCGGCGCCGCCGGGGACGGAGATGGGGGCGCCGCCGGGGGTGGAGACGGGGCAGAGGGTGACGGCGTGGCCGGTGGCGGCCAGCAGTTGTTCGGCGGCGCCGAGCAGGTCCATCAGTTCGGGCCGGGTCAGGGCGTAGAAGGACTGGCGGCCTTCTGCGCGGTAGTCGACCAGGCCGCAGCCGCGCAGGCACGCCAGGTGCTTGGACACGGTGGACTGCGCCAGGCCCAGCTGGTCGGTCAGGTCCACGACGCGGGCCTCGCCCTGGGCCAGCCGCTGCACGATCTTCAGCCGGGTCTCATCGGCCAGCGAGTGGAACAGCGCCGCCGCCGGGGGGATGCCCGCGGCGATGTCGGTGTTCACACATCGACCGGCATCACTATCAATCGCCATATGGCGATGATAGTCCGGCATCGCGATATATTGTCAACGGTCATGGCGTCCGGGGCTTACCGTCGGGGTATGGCACAGGACATCGCCCTTGACCAGGGATGGGCTCCTTCGGCGTGCACGCTGCCCACGGCCGAGCGGCCGGTGCGGCTGGCCGAGTTCGACGCCTTCTTCGCCGACGCGGTCCAGGCAGTGCGGCGCCCCGGGCGTGAGCTGCTCAGGCTGGAGCTCGTCTTCAGCCCGGAGCGCGCCGCCCGTGCCGCCGAGCTGAGCGCGCGGGAGAACGGCTGCTGCTCCTTCTTCACCTTCACCCTGACCATCGCCGAGGGCCGCCTGACGCTGGAGGTGGCGGTGCCGGCCGTACACGAAGAGGTGCTGGACGCGCTCCAGGCCCGCGCCACGGCAGCAACCTCGGCATGAACGCGCGTCACGCACAGGACCCGCGCCCGCGATGAGCCGGACCACCCGCATGGAAGATCATCAGATTGCCGTCTACCTGGCCGCGATCGCCGCCGGGGCGCTGCTGGGATGGGCGTTGCCCGGACCGGGGGCGGCCCTGGCCGGGGCGATCAACCCGGTGCTGGGCGCGTTGCTGTATGTGACGTTTCTGCAGGTCCCGGCCGCCGGTCTGGTGCGCGCGCTGCGCCAGGGCCGGTTCCTGGCCGCCGTCTTGGTGGTCAACTTCGCCGTGGCGCCGGTCGTGGTCGCGGTGATGCTGACGCTGCTGCCCGCCGATCAGGCCATCCGCATCGGCGTGCTGCTGGTCCTGCTCACCCCGTGCGTCGACTACGTGATCGTCTTCAGTGGCCTGGCCGGCGCCGCCGCCGACCGGCTGCTGGCCACCACCCCGATCCTGCTGCTGGCCCAGATGCTCGCCCTGCCGGCGCTGCTGTGGCTCTTCCTCGGCGCCGACCTGGCCGCGACGGTGCGGCCCGGCCCTTTCGTCGAGGCGTTCGTCGTGCTCATCGTCATTCCGCTCGCACTGGCCTGGGCCACCCAGGCCTGGGCCGCGCGGGCCCGGCCCGGCCGCGTGCTCGCCGCGGCCGCGGGCGTCGCGATGGTGCCGTTGATGGCCGCGACCCTGCTGGTCGTGGTCGCCTCCCAGGTGCCCGCTCTCACCGCCGGCCCGGCCGATCTGGCCGATCTGGCCGGTGTGGTGCCGTTCTACGCCGCTTTCCTGATCGTCATGGCCTTCGCCGGGCTTGGCGTCGCCCGCCTGTTCCGGCTCGGCACCCGCGACGGGCGCGCGATCGTCTTCACCGGCGCCACCCGCAACTCCCTGGTCGTGCTCCCGCTGGCGTTGGCCCAGCCCGCCCACCTCGCCCTGGCCGCCGCCGTCGTGGTCACCCAGACCCTCGTCGAGGTCATCGGCATGCTCGTCTACATGCGGGCCGTACCACGCCTCCTGCCCGCTGCGCCGGAGACCGCGAACCGCGCCGAAACGAGCCCATGAGCAGATGCCCCTCCCTGGATGGGAGGGGCATCGGGGCCGGGCGGCCGCCCCCGTCAGGCCGCCGGCCGGGTCAGGCGGCGGGGCAGGTGGCGTCCTTCTGGGGGAGGGTGCCGTTGAGGAGGTAGGTGTCGATGGCGCGGGTCACGCAGCTGCTGCCGCTCAGGTACGCGCCGTGCCCCTCGCCCTCGTACGTGAGCATGACGCCGGTCTTGAGGCTGGCGGCCAGGCGGGGCGCCCACTCGTACGGCGTGGCCGGGTCGCCCTTGCCGCCCACCACCACGATCGGGGCGGAACCGGTGGCGTCGACGCGCTTGGCGTCGTCGTTGGCGCCGCGCACCGGCCAGTAGCGGCAGATGGAGGCGAGCCCGCCGTTCTCCATCATCGGGTTCACCGCGAGGGTCGCCTTCTTCACGTCCTCGATGTCGGCGTCGGTGGGGCGTTCTGGGCTGTCGACGCAGTTGATGGCCTGGAGGCTGGTCATCATGGTGTTGTACGTTCCGTCGGGCCTGCGGCCGGTGTAGAGGTCGGCCATGCTCAGGAGCGCCTGGCCGTTGCCCTTCTTGGCCGCCGCGACGGCCTGCTCCAGCACGGGCCAGCTCATCTTGGAGTAGAGGGCGGCGATGACGCCGGTCTGGGCCAGACCGCCGGTCAGCTCGCGGTCGCCCACCTTGACGGGCTTGTCGTCCAGGGACTTCAGGAAGGTCTGGAGGTCCTTCTGGACGGCGGCGGGTGTGGCGCCGAGGTCGCAGGTCTGGGCGACGCAGTCCTTGGCGAAGGCGTCGAAGGCCTGCTTGAAGCCCTTGGCCTGGGTGACGGCCCGCTCCTTGAAGCTGACCGAGGGGTCGAGGGCGGCGTCCAGGACGAAGCGGCCGACGTTCTTGGGGTGCTTGGTGGCGTAGACGGCGCCGAGCTGCGTGCCGTACGAGAGGCCGAAGTAGTTGAGCTTGTCGTCGCCGACGGCGACGCGGATACGGTCGAGGTCCTCGGCGGCGTTGGCGGTGCCCACGTGGGGGAGGATCTTGCCGGACTCCTTGGCGCAGGTCGCCGCGAACTCCTTCATCATGCGGTCGAAGTCGGCGGACTGCGGGGAGACGGCGGCGAACTTGTCGATGTCGCCGCACTTGACGCCGGAGCTGCGGTCGACGCCGCGCGGGTCGAAGCTGACCAGGTCGTAGCGGGTGCCGAGGCTGGCGAACGCCTTCGAGGCCAGGGCGAGGGTGTCGACGCCGGAGCCGCCGGGTCCGCCGAAGTTGAAGACCAGGGAGCCGAGCCGGTCGCCGGTGGCCTTGATGCGGATGAGCGCCAGGTCGAGCTTTTCGCCGTCCGGTTTGGCGTAGTCGAGGGGGACGGGGAGCTTGCCGCACTCCAGGGAGGCGTCCTTCAGGGGCTTGCCGTCGGGCCCGGTCAGGTCGGTGCAGGGGGCCCAGACGACGGCCCCGGTCGTCTCCTTCTTCTTCGCGACGGGGGCCGGGTCCGGCTTGGCCGCGGTGCTGCATGCGGTGAGCGCCGTCGCGAGCAGAAGGGTCGTCGTCAAGGTCTTCTTCATGCCCTCAAGCATGGTCAGACCGGATTTGCCCAGGTAGTGGGAGATGACAGCAGTTGCGGGTGACTTATGTCAGCGCCTGCGCCTGACAAACCAGATTCCGAACAGGCCGAAGCCGGCGCCGGTCAGACAGGTCCAGATCCACCAGGTGTTCTCGGGCGCGGGCCGGAAGATCAGCAGAACGACGAGCGCGACCGCCCAGAGCGCGGTGCCCACGGCGATGGCGGCCGGATCGTTGGTCTTGATCGGTTCCGGTTCTGGTCGCCATTCGCGTTTCACATTGTCCAGGGTAGCTTCCAATACCATCTCGATACGATCACCTACGCTTTTCATGTGTTGCGACGGCTGTCACCCTTCGCGCGTGAACAGCACTCTTGACCGGTTCTTCAGCATCACCGCACGAGGTTCGACGCTCTCCCGTGAGGTCCGCGGCGGCCTCGCCACCTTCTTCACGATGGCCTACATCGTGGTACTCAATCCCTTCATCATCGCCACCAAGCCGGACGCCGACGGACAGTTCATCGGCGACGGAACCAGCCCCAACATCGCCCTGGTCGCGGCCGGAACCGCGTTCGTGGCCGGTGTCCTGACCATCCTCATGGGCGTCGTCGGCAGGGTGCCGTT
This sequence comes from Nonomuraea sp. NPDC050540, assembly GCF_044457485.1. Taxonomy (NCBI): domain Bacteria; kingdom Bacillati; phylum Actinomycetota; class Actinomycetes; order Streptosporangiales; family Streptosporangiaceae; genus Nonomuraea; species Nonomuraea sp. NPDC050540. Next base: position 106,070 of record NZ_JBITHA010000024.1, on the reverse strand, counting down.
CGCCATGGCCGCCGGGCTCGGCCTCAACGCCTTCGTCACCTTCGGCATCGCCACCCAGATGAGCTGGGAGGAGGCGATGGGCCTGGTCTTCGTCGAGGGCGTGATCATCGGCATCCTGGTGCTGACCGGGTTCCGCGTGGCGGTGTTCAACGCGATCCCCACGCAGTTGAAGACCGCGATCAGCGTGGGCATCGGTTTGTTCATCGCGCTCATCGGCTTCGTGGACTCCGGCTTCGTCCGCGGCAACGCGGTGCCGCCGCTGACCCTGGGCATCGCCGGGGAGCTGACCTCCTGGCCGGTCCTGGTGTTCATCGTCGGCCTGCTGGCCACCGCGGCGCTCGTGGCGCGCAAGGTCAAGGGCGCGATCCTGATCGGGATCGTCGGCACGACCGTGCTGGCCGCGGTCGTCGAGCTGCTCTTCCGCCCGGGGGCGTTCTCCAAGGACAACCCCGGCGGGTGGATGCTGAACGTCCCGCACATCACCTCCGACATGTTCGGCATCACGAACCCGCTGGTGCTGTTCACGGAGTTCGACCCCATCGGGGGTTTCACCCGGGTGTCGGTGCTGCTGGCCGTGCTGCTGGTGTTCACGCTGCTCGTGACGGACTTCTTCGACACGATGGGGACCATCGTCGGCGTCGGCCGCCAGGCCGACCTGATCGGCCCGGACGGGCAGCTGCCCAGGACCAAGGAGATCCTGCTGGTCGACTCGATCGGCGCGGCGGCGGGCGGCGCGGGTTCGGTGTCCTCCAACACCACCTACGTCGAGTCGGCCTCCGGTGTGGCGGAAGGCGCCCGTACGGGCCTGGCCAGCGTCGTGACCGGCGTGCTCTTCCTGGTCGCGATCTTCCTGGCGCCGCTGGTCAAGGTGGTTCCGTACGAGGCGGCCGCGCCCGCGCTGGTCATCGTGGGCTTCCTGATGATGAGCGCGATCAAGGAGATCGACTTCAGCGACTACGAGGTCTCGATCCCGGCGTTCCTCACGATCGTGCTCATGCCGTTCACCTACTCGGTCTCCAACGGCATCGGCGCCGGATTCGTCAGCTACGTGCTGATCAAGGTGCTGAAGGGCAAGGGCCGCGAGGTGCACCCGCTGATGTGGGGCGTCTCCCTCCTGTTCGTCGTGTACTTCGCCCTGGGGCCGATCAGGGACCTCATCGGTTTGTAGCGCCCGCGACCAGCTCGGCCACCTTCGCCCTGGAGGTCAGGCCGAGCTTGGCCAGGATGTGCTCGACGTGCGTGTCGGCGGTCCGCTTGGAGATGTGCAGCCGCTCGGCGATCGCCCGGTTGGACAGGCCCTCGCGCAGCAGCACGGCCACCTCCCGCTCCCTGCGGGTCAGCAGCTCCATCGCGGGCCCGACGGCCACCGGGGCGCAGCCGGGCAGCCGGTCGGCGTCGGCGAGCGCGGCGCCGACCACCTTCTCCAGCGGCGTGCGGGCGCCGTGCTCGCGTTGTTCGGCGAAGCGCTTCTCGCCGAGCGCGGCCAGCACGGCGCCCGTCGCGCTCTGGTGGAACTCCTCCATCACGACCGTGCCGCTCAGCCGCAGCCCGGTCATCCGCCAGAGCCGGTCGGCCGCGCCCAGCAGCCAGGCCGCCCGCTGCGCGCGACCGCGTACGGCGGCCAGCCAGGCGTGCGTCTCCAGGCAGTAGGCCGTGCCGATCATGTCGCCCAGTTCCGTCTTGATCCCGATCGCGGTACGGCCCGCCGTCTCACACCCCTCGTAGTCGCCCTTGCCGAACAGGGCGGCACTGGTGATGTAGTACAGGTATCCGCGCAGCCACTGCTCGCCGGTGCCGTGTCCCAGCCGCAGCAGCCCGTGCTCGCACAGCCGCCGCGCCTCCTCCGGCTCGCCGGCCAGGTGGTGGCGGTAGCCGTCCTGGGCGTCGAGGGCGACCAGCCCGATCCGGTCGTCGACCTCTTCCATGATCTTCAGCGCGGTCTCGGCGGCCTCGGCCGCCTCCCCGAGCCGGCCGGCGAAGCAGAGCGCCAGGTGCCGGTAGAGCAGAATGCGCCCGGCCAGCAGCCGTTCGCCGAGCTCCTCGGCCATGGGCAGGGCCTCGTCGCAGTCGGACAGGGCGGTGTCGAGATCGCCCTGGAAGGCGATCAGGTACGCGCGCACGCCGAGCGCCCTGGCCCGCTGACGGGAGGGCGCGGTGCACCGGTGCAGCACCTGGCCCAGCCAGTAGCGGCTCTCGGTGTACAGGCACGAGATCTGCCAGTAGCCCCAGAGCGCGTTGATCAGGTCGGCGGCCACGTTCGGGTCGGGCAGGAGCATGGCGTGCTCCATGGCCGCGCGCAGGTTGGCGTGGTCGCGCCGCAGCGCCCGGTAGCGCTCCACCTGGTCGTCGTCGATGAAGTGCTCGTCGAAGTAGGCGGCCAGGCGGTGGAAGCGGGCGATCTGCCGGCCGCGCACGGCGGCCTGCTCGCCGCTGCGGGCGAGCTGGTCGGCGCCGTACTCGCGGATGGTGTCGAGCTGGCGGTAGCGGGCGCCCGGTTCGTCGGCGAGCAGGACGAGCGATTTGTCGACCAGGCCGATCAGCGTCTCCATGACGGTCTCGACGGGCAGCCGGTCGTCGGCGCAGACCTCCTCGACGGCCTCCATGTCGAAGGATCCGGCGAACACCGACAGCCTGGCCCAGAGCACTCGCTCCGCCGGGGTGCACAGGTCGTGGCTCCAGTCGATGGTGGTGCGCAGCGTCTGGTGCCGTGGCAGCGCCGTACGCCGGCCACCCGTCAGTAACCGGAAGCGGTCCTCAAGACGCTCGATGAGCTGCTCCAGCGGTACGGCCCGCAGCCGCACGGTGGCCAGCTCGATCGCCAGCGGCATCCCGTCGAGGCGGCGGCACAGCGCGACCACCTGGTCGCCGTTGGCCTCGGTGAGCTGGAAGCCGGGCACGACGGTGGCGGCGCGCAGGGCGAACAGCTCGATGGCGTTCCCGCTCCCGGCGGCGAGGGCGACGGAGTCGGGCACGGGAAGCGGCGCGATCATATACGTATGCTCGCCGGGAACGTCGAGCGGCTGGCGGCTCGTGGCCAGTACGCATACCCGGGGTGTCTCGCGCATGAGGATGTCGGCCAGGCCCGCGCAGGCGTCGATGAGGTGCTCGCAGGTGTCCAGGATGAGCAGGATGTCGCGCTCTTGGAGGTGGTCCAGGAGCGTGTCGAGCTGGGTCTGCCCGGCTTTCTCCGGAAGTCCGAGCGCCGTGCACGCGGTGTGGGTGAGGAGTTCGGGATCGCGCAATGCGGACAGCTCGATGAGGCAGATTCCGTCGGCGAAGCGCTCCTTGACGGCGTCGGCGACCCGCAGGGACAGGCGGGTCTTGCCGACGCCGCCCGGTCCGGTGACCGTCACCAGGCGCTCGCCGGTGAGGAGGGCGGCGAGCTCGGACTGCTCGGTCCGGCGCCCGATGAACGCGGTGACGTCGCGGGGGAGCTCTCCTGGCCGTCTGCGGAACGTGCCTAGTGTCATGTTCGGATCGTATTCATTGCGTAACGATCGGTTATGGGATTCCGCGCAATCCGTGGAGTACGTATGCCGAGAGAGCAGGTCGCCGGGAAATCCGTAGGGGGTACCGATAGCCGGGACGCGGGCCGTACCGGCACCCTGTGGGAGTGTGACCTCCGCTCCGCGCAGGAGCATGGATGTCTCAGCGGGCGGTGATCCGGCGTGGCCTCTGGAGGGGTGAGCCACCCCGGGTCACCGCCCCTTTTTCATGCTCGGCCAGGTCTGCTGTATCAATGGGTGAGATCTTCGGCCTGGAGGGAATGTGTCGGGTATCCATATAGTTAGCAAAGGTAATGACTCATGCTAACGAACACCCAAAAGATGGACCTGCGGAGCGACGCAGGCCTGGCTTCAGCTCTGCGCGTGTCACTGGCGCGGCTGACCAGGCGGCTACGACGACAGGCGACGGCGGCCTCGCTGACACCCACTCAGGTCGCGACGCTCGCCGCCGTGGAACGGCATTCCGCGATAACCCCCGGCGAATTGGCCGAGCTCGAGAAGGTGCAGCCGCCCTCGATGACCCGCGTGATCGCCGGGCTCGTGGAGCGAGGATTGCTCGCGCGTACACCGCACCCGACCGACCGGCGGCAAGTGACCGTGAGCGTGACCGAAGCCGCCTTGAAGCTCCTGAAGGAGGAGCGCAGGCAGAAAGAGGCTTGGCTGACGCAGCGGTTGAAGGAGCTGACGCCGGAGGAACGGGCGGTGCTCAGGCAGGCGGCCCCGATTCTGGAGAAGCTCAGCAAGATCTAGAACCTGAGGAACCCAGGACCGGGATGTTCCGGTCGCTCAGGAATCACAACTACCGGCTGTTCGCCTCCGGCAGCGCCGTCTCCAACCTCGGCGGTTGGATGCAGCGCACCGCCCAGGACTGGCTGGTGCTCGACCTCACGCACGGCAGCGCGGCGGCCCTCGGTACGGCTACCGCGCTCCAGTTCCTCCCGATGTTGCTGTTCGGCCTCTTCGGCGGCGTGCTCGCCGACCGCTACCCGAAGCGGCCCATCCTGGTCGTCGCTCAGTCGATCATGGCGCTGCTCGCGCTCGCCATCGGCATCCTGACCGTCACCGGCACCGCGCAGGTCTGGCACGTCTACGTGATGGCCTTCGCGCTCGGCCTCGTCTCCTGCGTCGAGGTGCCGACCCGGCAGACGTTCGTGGTCGAGATGGTCGGCCGCAAGGACCTGTCCAACGCCATCGCGCTCAACGCCTCGATCTTCAACCTGGCCCGCGTGGTCGGCCCGGCCGTCGCCGGTGTGCTGATCTTCATGCTGGGCGGGACCGGACCGATCTTCCTGCTCAACGCGCTGACGTTCGCCGGGGTGATCTCCAGCCTGATCTTCATGCGGAAGGCGGAGCTGAACCTCGCCGAGCCCGTCCCCAGGGCCAAGGGCCAGCTGCGCGAGGGACTGCGCTACGTGCTGGGCAAGCAGGAACTGCTGATGCCGATCCTGCTCATCGGGTTCGTGTCGATGTTCTCGCAGTCGTTCTCGATGTCGATCGCGCTCATGGCCCGCGAGGTGTTCAGCGCGGGCGCCTCGTCGTTCGGGCTGGCCTCCAGCATGTTCGCGGTCGGCGCGCTCGGCGGCGGGCTGCTGGCCGCGCGCCGCGCCAAGCCCAGCAGGAAGGTGCTGCTCACCGGCGCGATCAGTTTCGGGTTGTTCCTGGTCGCGGTCGGCGTGGCGCCCGTCTACCCGGTCTACCTGGCGCTGCTGGTCCCGGCCGGCATCGCGCTGATCACCGTCAACACCGCCGCCAACGCCAGCGTCCAGCTCGCCACCTCGCCGGAGATGCGCGGCCGGGTCATGGGCATCTACCTGCTCGTGTTCACCGGTGGCGCGCCGCTGGGGGCGCCGCTGGTCGGCCTGCTGTCGGAGTTCGGCGGCCCGAGAGCCGGAGTCATGCTCTCGGGTGCGCTGGTACTGGCCGGAACCGGCATGGCGCTGCTCATGACACGCATGATCGGCGCGCGCCGCAGGGTGGCGCTCGCCACGGCATGATGCCCGCATGAGGTTGTTCGCGGCTCTGGTACCGCCCGACGAGGTTCTCGACGAGATCGAGACGGCGATCGCTCCGCACGCCGGACAGGTACCGGGCCTGCGCTGGCCGGACCGCGCCACCTGGCACATCACCCTCGCGTTCTTCGGCGAGGTGCCCGAGCGCGTCCTGCCCGGCCTCCAGGTACGGCTGGCGCGCGCCGTAGCCCGCCACCCCGCCCTCGACCTGGCCTTCGACGGCTTCGGAGCCTTCTCGTCGGTACGCCGGGCCAGGGTCTTCTGGGCAGGCGTCACCGGCGCCTCGATGGCCCGCCTGGCCGACTCGGTCAAGGCCGGAGCCCGCCGGGCGGGCGCGGTGGAGACCGACGAGAAGCGCTTCCACCCGCACCTCACGCTCGCCCGCGCAAAGCACGAGCAGGATCTGAGCGCGCTGGTGGAGTCGCTGGCCGGATTCACCGGATCGCCGTGGCGGGCCGAGTCGGTCCGGCTGGTCAGCTCGACGCTGGGAGCCCAGGTGAGGTACGAGTCACTGGCCGAGTGGGCGCTCGCACCTCCGGAGCCCGGCTAGGCTCCACAATCGTGGACCGTCCCCGTTTCTGGCTCCTGCCCATCGTGCTCGGCCTTCTGCTGCTGATCGTCGTCGTCGGCGCGCTGGTCACCTGACCTACCAGGCGTAGTCCTCCGGCGCCGTCCTGTGCCCGGGGAAGATCTCGTCCAGGCCGGCCAGCGCCGCCTCGTCGAGCTTGACCTCCAGGGCGGGCAGACTGCTCTCGAACTGCTCCATCGTGCGCGGGCCGATGATTGGCGCGGCCACCGCGCGCTGCTTGAGCAGCCACGCCAGCGCCACGTGCGCGGGGTCGGCGCCCAGGTCGTCGCAGAGCTTCTCGTAGGCCTCGATCTTCTCGCGGTGCTTGTCGAGCTCGACGAGCATCCGCTCGGACGACGAGCGGCCCTTGTCGATCTTGCGCAGGATGCCGCCGAGCAGGCCGCCGCCCAGCGGGCTCCACGGGATCACGCCGATGCCGTAGTCCTCGGCCGCGGGCAGCACCTCCAGCTCGACCGCCCGGTTCAGCAGGTTGTAGTGGCTCTGCTCGCTGATCAGGCCCACGGAGTTTCTGCGCCGGGCGGCCTCCTGTGCCTTGGCCAGATGCCAGCCGGCGAAGTTCGACGAGCCGACATAGACGATCTTGCCCTGCTGCCGCAGGACGTCCATCGCCTCCCAGAACTCCTCCCACGGTGTGCCGCGGTCGACGTGGTGGGCCTGGTAGATGTCGATGTAGTCCGTCCGCAGGCGCTTCAGCGAGGCGTCGCAGGCCTTCCTGATGTTCAGGGCGGACAGCAGGCCGTCATTGGGCCAGTCGGTCATGCCGCCGTAGAGCTTGGTCGCGATGACGGTCTTCTCCCGGCGGCCGCCGCCCTGGGCGAACCAGTTGCCGACGATCGTCTCGGTCGCGCCCCGGCCAGCCGACTGGCCGTACACGTTGGCGGAGTCGAAGAAGTTGACGCCCGCCTCAAGGGCGCGGTCCATGATCGCGAAGGAGTCTTCCTCGGAGGTGAACGGGCCGAAGTTCATGGTGCCGAGGCACAGCGGGCTGACCTTGAGGCCGGAGCGTCCCAGGTTCACGTATTCCATGGACATCACCCTAGGTAGCTGGAGTGCACTCCAGGCTAGGATGACTTTCCGTCGTGATGGTGCTGCTTCGGTCCGCTGTTCCCCTGTTTCTGTCCATGGTGGCCGGGATGGTGGGTTCCCTGGTCGTCGCCGGCGCGCTCGGGCGGCACGCGCCCGTCACGCTGGCCGCCTTCGCCGTCATGACCGCCGTGCTCAACCCCGCCGCCACCGCCGTGGCCGGGGCGCTGCGCGGGCTGATGCCGTTCGTCGCGCCGCACAAGGACGACCCGGTACGCGCGGTGCCGATCCTGCGCGACGCGCGCTGGCTGACGCTGGCAGTCGGGCTCGCCGGGGCGCTGGCGGTGCTCGGGGTGCCGTTGCTGGCCGGTGCCGCGGGGGTGCCGCGGGAGATCGTGGCCGAGCTGGGGCCGCTGCCGTACCTGCTGGCGCTCGATCTGCTCGTGCTGGCGTCGAACGGCGGCGCCAACACGGTGCTCATCGCGCTCGGACGCGCGCGGCAGGTGCTCTGGTCCGGCCTGGCCAACACCACGACGGTGATCGTGCTGACGCTGGTCCTGGTGCCGCGCTGGGGGCTCGACGGGATGGGCGTGGCGTGGCTCGCGGCCGGGCTGGCCGGCGTGCTCGTCTCGAACGTCTGCCTGCGCCGCGCGCTCGGCCGTCCCGTCGGGCAGGCGCGCCCCCGGGTGGCGGAGATCCTCGCGCTGGCGCGGGTCAGCCTGCCGCTGGCGGGGACGGTGCTGGTCAAGTTCGGGGCGCTCGGGGTGGTGACGTTCGCCGCGACGCTGACGACCGTGCGCGAGGCCGCCGCGCACGCGGTGCTCGGGACGCTCACCGGGTTCACGTTCCTGGCGTCGCTGGCGGTGGCGCAGGCGGCGGTGCCGGAGATGGCGCGGGCCACGACCTCGGCCGAGGTGCGGCGGGTCAACCGGCGGGCGGCGGTGCTGGCCGTGAGCGCCTCGGCCGCGGGCGGGCTGGCGCTGCTGGTCTCCGGGCCGGCGCTGGCCGGACTGTTCAGCGAGGACCCCGGTGTGCGGGGGGCGGTGCTCGCGCTGGTGCCGTTGATGCTGCTGTCGTCGATGGCGGACGCGGCACAGGCCGTGCGGGGTTTCGGGCTGTCGGCGCTCAAGCGGGCCGGCGCCTCGCTGGTCTACTTCGCGATCGGGTACGGCCTGCTCGTCGCCGCGGCGGTGCCGGTGGCGCGGGTGTGGGGGATCACCGGGTTGTGGGTGGCCATGTTGGCGGTGAACGTCCTGCTTTATGCGTTGCAGAGCTGGGGGTTCCGCAAGCACAGTGCCCAGGTGGGGATGGCCGGGGCCGCGGAGCGGGCATGATGTCAGGGTGGGGGATGTCTGGATTAGGGCGATTGCCGTGACCGTGCTGGCCTGCGCGCTGCCTGCGGCGCCGGCGATGGCAGCGGCCGATGAGGCGGAAGAGAAGCTGTTCACCTTCCGCGACGCGCGGATCACGGAGTCGAGCGGGCTGGCGGTCTCGCCCACGCATGCCGGGATCTACTACACGCACAACGACAGTTCGGCCGCGGCGGAGTTCTTCGCGGTCGACGGGGCGGGCCGTACCAAGGCGGCCTTCAGGGTGTCGGGGGCGCAGGCGCGCGACTGGGAGGCTATGGCGGCCTCCAAGGACCCCGCGACCGGGCGCGGCGTGCTCTGGTTCGCCGACATCGGGGACAATCTGGACGGCGCCTGGCCGGACATCTCCATCTACAAGGTGATGGAACCCGCCTCGCTGAGAGACGCCACGGTGCCCGCGGTGCGCTACCGGTTCCGGTACGCCGACGGGGCCCGCAACGCCGAGGGGATCATGGTGAACCCCAGGACCGGGCGGTTGTCGGTGGTGTCCAAGGAGTTCACGGGGGCGGTCTACGAGGCGCCGCTGAAACTGCGGACCGGACGCGTGAACATCCTGCGCAAGGCCGCCGCCGCGCCCATGATGGCCACCGACGCGGCCTACGCGCCCGACGGGTCCTCCTATGTCGTGCGGACCTACTTCTCCGCCACGCTTTTCCGGCCTTCCGGCGACATCATCACCAAGATCTCGATGCCGCCGCTGGATCAGGCCGAGTCGATCGCGTACACGGCCGACGGCAAGGCGCTGCTGACCGGGTCCGAGGGGGCGCGCAGCCCGCTCTACCGGGTGCCGCTGCCGGAGCGGGCGCTGGCCTCGGCCGACTCCAGGCCGACGCCGTCGAAGAGCGACCCGTCGAAGAAGGCGTCGGTGGCGGCGGCCGAGACCGCCCAGGACGAACGCGGGCTGAGCGGCCAGGACATCCTGATCTGGCTGGCCGCCGCGCTCGGCGCCACCGCGGTCATCGCGGTGATCGCGCGCCGTAGCCGCTGATCTAAGCTGGACCACCCAGGTACGTCTGAGTACGTTCGCCCAGGCGTGGGGTTGACGTGCAGCGGCATCATTCTCACTATGCATCCTGATAGTGGGAAATTCCGGGTGATGGCGTGCCCGGACTGCGGGGCTCCGCTGGCCGGCACCCCGGGCGTCTGCCCGCGCTGCGCCCTGCCCCTGGCCGGGCCGACAGCGGCCGAGCTGTGGCGGGTCGACTCCGCCCTCGCCGACCTCAGGATGCGTGAGGCCGACCTCCACCGCCGCCGCGGCCACCTCCTCGGCCTGCTCCGCGAGGCACGGTCCAGGGCCCTGCGAGCATCCACGGCCGTGCCGGGCATACCGGTGGTTCCGGGCATGCCGGCCGTTCCGGGTGTGGCGGGCGTCCCGGTGGGTGCGCCCGGCGTATCGGGCACCCCGGGCACCCCGGGCATACCGGCGGGTTCGGCGGGTCGGCCGCCCATGCCGCCCATACCGCCCATACCGCCTGCGCCGGGGGCGCCCAGGTTGTCTGGGGGGCCGGGTGGGGCTGAGCCGGCGGAGGTTTCTCGGCGGACCGCGCAGAATCTGCTGCTGATCCTCGGTGGGCTCCTGCTGACCGTGGCGGCTGTGGTGTTCACCGTGGTCAGCTGGGGATACCTGGGCATCGCCGGGCGGGGCGCGATCCTGGTCGTGGTGACCGGGGTGGCGCTGGCCGTACCGGCGCTGCTGCTCAAGCGGGGACTGACGGCCACGGCCGAGACCGTCGGGGTGCTGGCGCTGGCGCTGATGGCGCTGGACGGGTACGCGGCGCACCGGGTCGGACTGCTCGGCGGGCTGTCGTGGGTCGACTACGGCGCGGGCGTGATCGCGGTCGTCGCGGCGGGGGCGGCCGTCTATGGCAGGGTGCTGCCGCTCCGGGTGGCGCCGATCATCGCGATCCTGCTCGCTCAGGTGCCCATGGTCATGTGGTTCGGTTCGACCGCGACCGGGACGGCTGCCGCGTTCACCGTCACCGCCCTGCTCGACGCCGCCGTCTGGAGCCGCGCCAAGCGCGTCGAGATCCGGGTGACGGCCGCGATCTGCCTGGGGATCAGCGCGCTCGTGGCGGTGTTCGTGGCCGCGGTCGAGTCGGTGGTGGGTGACCTGGTGTGGCCTCCGGCCGGGCTGCTGCTGGTGCTGGCGGCGGCGGGGATCCATGTCGGGATGCGGGTTGTTCCGCTGATGCGCTGGGCGCCGCTGGGGCTGGTGGGACTGGCCCTGATGTTCGCGCTGGGCTCGCCGGTGCGGCCGTTGCTGAACTCCTCGTGGCAACTGCTGCCGTACCCGCTGGCGGCGATGGTCGTCATGGTCGCGGCGCTGTGGCTGCCGGTCGTGATCCGGCGGGCCGGGGTGGTGTCCGGTGCGGTCATGGTCGTGCTGGGTGGGCTGCCGTTGGTGATGGTCGTGCTGAACGCGCTGCTCATGCCGTTCCGCAACGTGTCGGCGGTATGGGCGGGCACGCGATGGGAGGTCGCCCAGCTCGCCCTCGCTCGGCCGGGTGTCGTGTTCCTGGCCGTGGCGGCCGCGGTGTGCGTGGTGGCTGCCCGCCGGTGGAGTGTGCCGGCGGCGCGGGTCTCGGCTTCCGACCTCTCGGGGCTGGTGTTCGGGAGCGGGCTCGTTCTCGCGCTGCCGGCGTTGCTGGTGGTTCCGGCGGCCTTCGGGCTCGGGTACGCGGCCTCGGTCGGGGTGCCGCTGCTGGTCGCGGTGGCGCTCAGCGTGGCCGCGACCAGGTATCCGGCCGCTGCCTGGGGCGCCGGGACGGTGGCCGTGCTCGCGCTGACCGAGGGGCTGGCGGGAGAGGCGGCGACCTACACGGTGCTCGGCGTGCTCCTGGTGACCTGGGCCGTGCTGTACCGGCGTCCGGCCGCGCTGGCCGGCGCCGCGCTGAGCGGCTCGGGCCTGGTGTGGGCGGTCCTCTACGGGCTGGAGGTGGCGGTGCTCGACGCGGCCGCGCTCGGGTTCGCCGCCGGTGCGGTGCTCGCCCTCATCGGCTGGTACGGCACGCCCGAGCCGGCCGCTGAAGCGCAGGCCGGGGGTGCGCGGCAGGTTCCGGGGTTGAGGCTGGGCTGGGCGGTTGGGCGGGTCCTGGCCGTGGTGCTGGCCGGGGTGGCGGTGTTGCCGGTGGTGGACGTGGTGGTGCGGGGGGTGGCGAACTTCTCCGGGCTGCTCGACCCCTGGGGCGGGGCGCCTTCACTGCCGGAGGCTCGGTGGGCGGCGCTGCTCGCGGTCGTGCTCGCCGGGGCTGTGCTGGTCGCGGCGACCCGGCCCGCGGTCGCGGTGGTCGTGGCCGGGGTGCTGGTGGCGGTGGTGCCGGTGACGGTTCGCCTGCCGTACCAGGTGAGCTTGGGGTTGCTCCTGCTGGCCACGGCGGTGGCGGCGGTGCTCGCCGCGCGGCGCGCCACGGCGGGCGGGGAGTGGGTGCTCGCCGGTGACCTCGCGATCGGCGTGGCGGTGTGGCTCGGCGTGCTGTCCGTCGCGGGGGCGGCGGCAACGCAGACCGGGACGATCGTGACGTTGGCGACCCTGGCCGGGGTGGCGGCGGGCGCGAGTCTTTGGGGGCGGGGCGGGGTCGCCGGAGTGGCGCTGGCGAGTGTGCTGGCCGTCGCCGAGGTGGGCGTGGTCGCCGCCGCCCACGGCCTGCGTACGGCCAGCCTCGTCTGCGCCGGAGCGGGAGTCGTCGCGGTGGCGGCGGCGGCTTGGAAGCGGGTGCCGGCCATCGGGTATCTGGGGACCGGGTTCCTGCTGGTGTCCTCCTGGATGCGGTTGTGGGCGGAGGAGGTGACGGTGGTCGAGGCTTACACGCTGCCGTTCTCGCTGGTGCTGCTCGGGATCGGCTGGCTGCGGGGGCGGCAGGGGTCGTCGTGGAAGGCCTATGGGGCGGGGCTGTTGTTCACGTTCGGGCCGAGCCTGCTCGCCGAGCCGACGGCCCTGCGGTCGCTGCTGCTGGGGGCGGCGGCGCTCGCGGTCACCGTGGCAGGAGCCCGCCACCGGCTGCAGGCCCCGGCCGTGCTCGGCGCGCTGACGCTGGCCGCGGTGGCCGTCCGGGAGCTGGCGCCGTGGGTCGCCGGGCTGGTCACGGCGCTGCCCCGGTGGGTGCCCATCGCGGTGGGCGGCATGCTGTTGCTGGTGGTCGGCGCCACGTACGAGGCGCGCAAGCGCGACCTCGTCCGGCTGAAGGACGCCGTCGTCAAGCTCAAGTAGACGGATCAGGAACGGATGGCCGCGCCGACGTTCGGGGCTCGGGCGCGAGGGGCTGCTCGGGTGGCGGGGTTCTGGTACCGGTGGCTGCTCGGACGGCGGGGACGATTTCGGTGGCCCAGCGGGTCAGGGCTGTGGTCGCCGGGGTTCCGTCGGCGATGGGGAAGTAGGTGAAGCCCGCGGCGCCGTACTCCAGGACCGCGCTCGTGAGCTCCTCCACCCACTGCGCGACCGAACCGCCGCGCCAGCGCCCGCTCGCGTCGCGGGTGGCGGGCAGTGGCGCCGTGGTGATGCGACCGGGCAGGTTGTAGATCGTGGCGATGTCGCGTGGGTCGCGCCCGGCCTTGACGGCGGCCTCGTCGATCAGCGGGCGGGAGGTGGCCACGCGGTCGCTACGCCAGTCGGAGGCGTGGCCGGGGATCCAGCCGTCGGCCACTCGGCCGGTGACGGCCAGCGACTTCGGCCCCAGCGAGCCCGTCCAGATGGGCGGTGCCGGGACGGCCGCCGGGATCAGGTCGTTCACCCGGTAGAACTCGCCGTCGAAGGTGACCGGCCCGCCGCCGCCCGACAGCGCGCGTACCACCGTGATGGCTTCTTCCAGCGCCCGTACGGCCCGCGCCGGAGACAGCGGCTCGACCCCCAGCTTCTCGATCTCCCGCCACAGGCCACCGGCGCCCAGGCCCAGGGCGATCCGCCCGCCGGACAGCGCGGACAGGCCGGCGACGGTCCTGGCCAGCATGGGGGCGGGGCGGGTCGGGAGGTTGGTGACGTTGACGGCCGCGGTGACCGCGTTCGTGCGGCCGAGGATGACGCCGAGGGCGGCGTAGGCGTCCAGGCGGTCGTGGAGGTACGGGTGGTCGGAGACGGTGACCAGGTCGAGGCCCTCCCGATCGGCCTGTACGGCCTGGCCGATCAGCTGGTCGTCGTCCAGGCCGAAGCCGAACAAGGTCTTCATCGTGCCGCCTCCGCTCCGAGCAGGCCGAGGTAGGTGTCGAGGAACAGTTCGCCCTTGATGCCCACGGTGGCCTCGGCGCCGAGCACGCCCGCCTCGGGGGCGTAGGAGACGCCGCCGCGCGGGCCGAGCGGCAGCACGATGGCGTCCTGGGCGGGTTCGTAGGCGGTGAGGCTGGTCTGTCCGTCGATCAGGGCGCGGATGTTGGCGGCGGCCACCTCGGCGTGCCGCTGGGCGAAGCGGGCCATCTTCATCTCGGGCACGCTGGTGATGTCGCCGATCGCGAAGATCGTGTCGCTGCCGGGCAGGCGCAGCTCGGGGGTGACGTCGAGCCGGCGGCCGGGGACGAGGTAGCCGGTGTTGGGCGTGGCGCCGTAGCAGGCGAACCAGATGTCGGCGCTCAGTTCGGCGCCCGCCCGCGTGGTCGCGGTGAACGGCGCGGCGTGACCGGGCGCGGTCGGCGGCGGCTCGCTCAGCGAGGTGCCGAGCAGCAGTTCGACGCCGAGCGCGGCGAGCTGGGCACGCAGTTCCGCGCGGAACTCGGCGGGGAATTCTCCGGGCAGCAGCTCCGGGGCGGGATCCACGACGGTGACGTGCTTGTCCGGCCAGGCGGCCTTGATCTCCCCGGCGAACTCCAGCCCCACGGGCCCGGCGCCGAGCAGCAGCACGCGCGGGGCACGCGAGAGCGCCTCGTGCGTGGCCCAGAGCTTGGCGCGGGCGTCCACGCTGTCGTCCACGTCGAGCTTGGCCGGGTAGGTGTGGCGCGAGCCGGTCGCCAGGACCACGAAGTCGGAGGTGACCCGGTCGCCAGAACCGAGCTCCACGGCCGAGCCGAACATCCTGGCCGCCCGGTCGTGCCGGATCCGGCCCCGGGTCAGCAGGCCCTCGTACGGGATGAAAAGCCGCTCGGCCCACACCGGGTCGGTCACCGCGCGCAGTGCCGCGACGTTGTGGACGAAGGTGTCGCGGGGTTCGACCAGGGTGACGTCGGCCACGTCGTCCAGGGCCTTCGCGACGGTGATGCCCGCGTATCCGCCGCCGATCACGGTAACGGTCGCTGTCATGGAGTCCTCCAGAATGGTTCAGATTATGAACAGTTCTTATCATGAACCATAGAGGTGGTGGCAAGTGGGCTAGCCTGGGCCTGGAGGCGAGATGACCGAGATCGACGTGACCGAGACCAGGGAGCTGGCCACGGCCCTGGTGGGTCTGTCGCACCATGTGCTGCACATGTTCAACGACATCGGGCGGGGGCACGACCTCACCGCGCAGCAGACGGAGCTGGTGTGCGCCGTGATCGTCCGGGACCGGGTGCGGATGAGCGATCTGGGCAAGATCATGCATCTGGAGAAGTCCAACCTGAGCGGGCTGGTCGACCGTACGGAGAAGCGGGGCCTGATCGTACGCAGGCGCGATCCCGGGGACCGGCGCGTGACCTACGTCGAGCTCACCGACGAGGGACGCCGGGTGGCGGTGAGCACCCACTGCGAGGTCACCAGGCGGCTGAACCAGCTCGTCGCCCAGATCCCCGCCGAGGACCAGCGCAGCCTCACCGTGGTAGTCGAGAAGATCACCGAGTCCTGATATATAACAGTGCTGTTGTATCTTGGGATGATGTTTCCTGAGATCGAGCCCTATGACCATGGCCACCTCGACACCGGCGACGGCAACCTCGTGTACTGGGAGGCCTGCGGGAACCCCGGCGGCAAGCCCGCGCTCGTCGTGCACGGCGGCCCCGGGTCCGGATGCTCGCCGAACATGCGCCGCGGGTTCGATCCGGAGCGCTACAACATCATCCTGTTCGACCAGCGCAACTGCGGGCGCAGCCGTCCCCTCGCCGCCGACCCCGCGACGGACCTGACCGCCAACACCACCCAGAACCTCATCGCGGACATGGAACGGCTGCGCGAGCACCTCGGCGTGGACACGTGGCTGCTGTACGGCGGTTCGTGGGGATCCACGCTGATCCTCGCCTACGCGCAGGCACATCCCGAGCGGGTGTCGGCGATCGTCATCGTGAGCGTCACCATGACCCGCCGCTACGAGATCGACTGGCTGTACGACGGCGTCGGCCGCTTCTTCCCCGAGCAGCGGGCCCATTTCCGCGCGGGCGCGCCGGAAGGCGCCTCCGGCGCCGTGCCAGAACTACTGGCCGCCTACGGACGGCTCATGGCCGACCCCGATCCCGAAGTGCGGGCCAAGGCCGCGGTCGACTGGACGACGTGGGAGGACTCGGTCATCTCCCTGGAGCCGAACGGCAAGCCGAACGCCTACTCCAACCGGCCGTCCGAGGCGCTGCTGACCTTCGCCCGGATCTGCGCGCACTACTTCTCCAACGGGGCCTGGCTGGAGGAGGGCGCCCTGCTCCGGGACGCGCCCAAGCTGGCCGGGATTCCGGGAGTGCTGATCCACGGGCGCTTCGACCTGGGGTCGCCGCTGGAGAACGCCTGGCAGCTGGCCCGCGTGTGGACGGATGCCCGGGTGGTCGTGGTGGAGGACTCCGGTCACACCGGCAGCTCGACCATGCAGGCAGAGGTCCTGTCCGCTCTGAACTCCTTCGCCTCCTGACCCACACTCCCGTCTCGGTTCTGGGTCGGTTGTGGCGCGCTCCGCCAGGGGTCAGCGGGGGCGGCGGAGGGTGGCGGTGAAGGTTTCGCCGCGCAGGGCCCGTTCCACCGCGTCGATCGCGCGGGACAGGCGGACCAGGCGGGGGCCCTCCTCGCGGTACACGTCAAGGACGGCCTCCACCGCGTGCGGCGGCAGGTGGCCCTTCAGGTCGACGGCGGCGCCGCGGTAACCGGCGCGAGCCGCCTCAATGGCCGAGTCGACGTGGTGGGCCGCCATCCTGGCCAGCGCGATCGGGTGGCGGCGCAGCACCTCGTGCGCCCGGTAGTCGGGCGGGACGGCGTCGAGCAACCAGGCCACGGCCGAGGTCTCCCAGTCGGGCACGCTGGGCGGTCGGACCTCGGCCGGCCACTCGGGCGGGACATACATACCGCCATCGTACTCATGTTCGAGTGTCCGTCCATGGAGGCGGGGCCTGTACGGCGAACCAAGTAAGCGCTAGCTTGCGAAGCATGCGTGTCTTGGTGACCGGCGCCTCGGGATTCGTCGGCTCGTACGCGGTCGCCGCGCTCCTCGGTGAAGGCCACGAACCCCACATTTTCGTGAGAAATCCGGAAAAGGCGGCTCGTGTCCTCCGCCGCCTCCGTCTCACCTCCGAAGCCTCTGACCTCCCCACCCACGTCGGCGACATCCGCGACGCCGGAGCCGTCCGCGCCGCCCTGTCCACCTGCGAGGCCGTCCTCCACGCCGCCGCCGACATGGGCGTCACCGGCCACGCCGCCGACCTCGAAGGCGCCAACGTCGTCGGCCTGAAGAACGTCCTCGGCCAGGCGGTGGAGCTGGGCCTGGACCCGGTCGTGCACGTCTCCACGGTCGCCGTCTTCGTCCCGCCCGCCGAGCCCGTCATCACCGTGGACACCCCGCTGGCCGGCCCGCGCAACGGCTACGGCCGTTCCAAGGTGAGCGGCGAGCTCTACGCCCGCGGCCTCGACGGCGTCACGATCGTCTACCCGGGCGGCGTCGCGGGCCCGCACCAGCCGACGGTCGACGCGCTCAACGAGGGCTTCCGCGCCGGCGTGGCCCTGGGCTGGCCGATGGTGCCGGGCGGGGTGAGCGTGCTGGACGTACGCGATCTGGCGCTTTTCCTCGCCCGCTGCATGACGCCCGAAAAAGGCGCACGACGCTACATGATCGGCGGAAATTTCCGGACCTGGCGCCAACTGGCCGACCTCTGCGAACAGCTCACCGGCCGCAAAGCGCGCAGGTTCCCGATCCCCGCCGCCCTCCTGCGTACGGCCGGCTCCGCCCTCGACGTCGTCAAACGCGTCAAGCACGTGCCCTACCCGCTCACCCGCGACGCCGCCGACTTCATGCTCACGCTGGTCCCGACCGACGACCGCCCCGCGCTGAACGAACTCGGCGTCACCCTCCGCCCAGTGGAAGACACCGTTTCGGATACATTGCGCTGGCTGTCGGCCGAAGGCCACCTGAACGTCCGAAGAATCGGCAGACTAGCCCCGTGACGGAGAAGATTGGGGTCGTCGGCGCCGGCATCCTGGGCCTGGCGGTGGCCAGAGAGCTCGCCCTGGTCAGGGGCGCCGAGGTCACCGTGCTCGACAAGGAGCACCAGGTGGGCGTCCATCAGACCGGCCACAACAGCGGCGTCGTGCACGCGGGCATCTACTACCCTCCGGGTTCGCTCAAGGCCCGGCTCTGCCGCGAGGGCGTGGCCATGCTCCGGGCCTACTGCGTCGAGCACGGCCTGCCGTACGAGGAGGTCGGGAAGCTTGTCGTGGCGGCGGGCCGGCACGAGCGGCCGGGACTGGCCGCGCTGGCGGCCCGCGCCAGGGAGAACGGCGTGCCCGGCATCACCGAGCTCGACGCGCTCGCGCTGCGCGAGATCGAGCCGCACGCGGTCGGGGTGGCCGCGATCCACTCGCCGCACACCGCGATCGCCGACTTCCCCGCCGTCGCCCGCCGCCTCGCCCAGGACGTGAGCGAACACGGAGGTTCGGTACGGCTGGCGCACCCGGTCAAAGCCATCAGGGAACGGGCGGGAAAGGTCGAGGTCCTGGCCGCCGGGCGCGTCTTCGCCTTCGACCGCCTGGTGGTGTGCGCGGGGCTCGGCACCGACGCGGTGGCCGCCATGGCCGGCCACCGGGGCGACGTACGGATCGTCCCCTTCCGCGGCGAGTACTACGCGCTGGCCGGATCGGCCAAGGACCTGGTCAGAGGCCTGATCTACCCGGTTCCCGACCCCAGGTACCCGTTCCTCGGCGTCCACCTGACCCGGCACATCGACGGCGAGGTCCTCGTCGGCCCGAACGCCGTGCTGGCCCTTGCCTACGAGGGCTACACGTGGCGCGACGTCCGCGACGCCCGGCGCATCCTCACCTGGCCCGGCACCCTGCGCATGGCCAGGAGACACTGGCGCACCGGCGTCAAGGAGGTCTACGGCTCGCTGGTCAAGCAGGCGTTTCTCGACGCCGCCCGCCGGTACGTCCCCGCCCTGACCGCCGCCGACCTGGAGCGTGCGCACGGCGGCGTCCGCGCCCAGGCCGTCGCCCGGGACGGCGCGCTGGTCGATGACTTCGTGGTCGATGTCCACGACAGGGTGGTTCTGGTGCGTAACGCACCGTCTCCTGCGGCCACGTCGAGTCTGGCCATTGCGCGGCATATCGCGGGAGTTGTTCCAGCACCCATCAGCTGAGTGCATCCTTAGGGGTGATGGAATCACGCCTGCTGATCGTCGAGGACGACGCCAACATCCTCGACCTCCTCGCCGCGAGCCTGAAGTTCGCGGGCTTCGACGTCCTGACCGCCAGGGGCGGCCACGAGGCGGTCGCCGCCGTGCAACGGCACCGCCCCGACCTCATCGTGCTCGACGTCATGCTGCCCGACATGGATGGGTTCGACGTGGTGAAACGGCTGCGGAGCGGCGGCGCGGCCACTCCGGTCGTCTTCCTGACGGCGCGTGACGGCACCGAGGACAAGATCCGCGGGCTGACCCTCGGCGGCGACGACTACGTGACCAAGCCGTTCAGCCTCGAAGAGGTGATCGCGCGCATCCACGCGGTGCTCCGCCGTACCAGCGCGCAGTCGCCGCCGCCGCGGCTCACCTTCGCCGACATCGAGCTCGACGAGGAGAGCCACGAGGTGTGGCGCGGCGGGCGGCTGGTGCCGCTGTCGCCGACGGAGTTCAAGCTTTTGCACTACTTCATGACCAACGCCGGACGGGTGCTGTCCAAGCCGCAGATTCTCGACCACGTCTGGGACTACGACTTCAGAGGCGAGGTCGGCATCGTGGAGTCGTACGTGTCGGTGCTCCGGCGCAAGATCGACAAGGGCAATCCGCGGCTCATCCACACCCTGCGCGGGGTCGGCTACGTCCTGCGTCTGCCACCGGGGCCCTGATGCGCGGGCTGCCACTGAGGATAAAGCTGATCGCCGCGATGCTCGCGCTGCTCGGGCTCGGGCTGACGTTCATCGGCGTGATCAGTGTCTCGGTGCTGCACCGCTACCTCATCGACCGGGTCGACGGCCAGATCATCCTGCTCAGCCAGCGGGTCCAGAACAAGCTCCGGCACGACCAGTTGGACAAGGCGCGCAAGGGGCTGCTCATCGAGTCCGACACGATCGTCATGGTCCGGCGGCCCGATGGGCGGCTGGCGCCGCCGTACACCAATGTCAGGGAAGTCGACCTCAAGTCCAAGCCGGGGCCGACGGCGGTCGTGGGAGCGCCCGTCACCGTGCGGGCGATCAGCGGCGAGGGCGAGTGGCGGGTGCTGCGCACCAACAGTCCCTACGGCGAGGCGACCGTCGCCGTGGACCTGTCGGAGGTCCGCGACATCACCCGCCGCCTGGTGCTGATCGAGTCGCTCGGCGGCGGCGGCATCCTGCTGATCCTCGCCGTGGTCGGCGTCGCGCTCGTGCGCCGCAGCCTGCGCCCGCTCGTCGTCATCGAGCGTACGGCCGGCGCCATCGCGGCAGGCGAGCTGAGCCGCCGCGTGCCCGACGGCGACCCGCGTACCGAGGTCGGCAGGCTCGCCAGCGCGATCAACGGCATGCTGGCCCAGATCGAGTCCGCCTTCACCGCGCGCTCCGCCTCCGAGGCCGCCGCCCGGCGCTCGGAGGACCGCATGCGGCAGTTCGTCGGCGACGCCTCCCACGAACTGCGCACGCCGCTGACCTCCATCCTCGGCTACGCCGAGTACTCCAGGCAGAACCCCGGCGCCGACCCGGCCGAGATGATGCGGCGCGTGGAGAAGGCGGCGGGCCGCATGAGCCTGCTCGTCGACGACCTCCTGCTGCTGGCCCGCGTCGACCAGCAGCGGCCGCTGCAGATGCGGCCCGTGGACATGCTCGCGCTGGCCGCCGACGCCGTGCACGACGCCCGCATCCTCGCGCCCGACCGCAACGTCAAGCTGGACGTCGTCGGCGACGCCGCGCTGATCGTCTCCGGCGACGAGGTACGGCTGCGCCAGGTCGTCGCCAACCTCATGTCCAACGCCCTGCACCACACGGAACCCGGCACCCCGGTCGTCGTCAGGGCGGGAGCGGGCAGGATCACGGCGTTCGTCGAGGTCGCCGACCAGGGCCCCGGGCTCACGCCCGAGCAGGTCGAGCGGGTCTTCGAACGTTTCTACCGGGCCGACTCCGCCCGCTCCCGCCGCTCCGGCGAGGACCGGGGCAGCGGGCTCGGCCTGGCCATCGTCCGCGCGCTCGTGCATGCGCACGGCGGCGACGTGCTGGTCAGCAGCACGCCGGGCGCCGGCTCGGTCTTCAGGGTGGAACTCCCACTCGACTTGGAGTGACTCTTCAGCTTTCCCTAAGGTCGCTCGGGCACCCTGTGGCTGTGAGTACCCCAGAGGCCCTGATCATGGTGGTGGACGACGAGCCCAGCATCAGGGATCTGCTCTCCGAGAGCCTGCGCTACGCCGGGTTCGAGGTGCTGACCGCCGCCGACGGCAGGGAAGCCGTCGAGATCGCCGAGCGCTCCTCGCCCGACCTCGTCGTGCTGGACGTGATGCTGCCCGACCTCGACGGGTTCGAGGTGGCGCGGCGGATCGAGGCGCCCGTGCTGTTCCTGACCGCCAGGGACGCCACGGACGACAAGATCACCGGGCTGGCCGTGGGCGACGACTACGTGACCAAGCCGTTCTCCCTGGAAGAGGTCCAGGCCAGGATCCGGGCGGTGCTGCGCCGTACCCGGGGAGAGATCACGCCGCCCAAGCGGCTGCAGGTCGGCGACCTCGAACTCGACGAGGAGACCCGCGAGGTGTGGCGGGGCGGGCAGAGCGTGCACCTGTCGCCGACGGAGTTCAAGCTGCTGCACTACTTCATGTCCAACGCCGGGCGGGTCGTGTCCAAGGCGCAGATCCTCGACCACGTGTGGAGCTACGACTTCGGCGGCGACACCGGCGTCGTCGAGTCCTACGTGTCCTACTTGCGGCGGAAGATGGATGACACCGAGCCGCGGCTCATCCACACGCTGCGCAGCGTCGGTTACGTGCTGAGGGAGCCGTCGGCCGGTTAGCGTGTCCTCATGGAACTGGTGAGCGCATTAGAGTCACTGCGCCGCCGTCTCGACCGCGAGCTCTTCCCGCTCGCGATCGGGCAGGCGGCGGCCGATCGGCTCGCGCTCAAGGAGCTGACCGGCCAGCTCGACGACTACCTGCTGCCGCGGCTGCGTTCGATCGACGCGCCGCTGCTGACCGTCGTCGGCGGCTCCACGGGCGCGGGCAAGTCCACGCTGGTCAACTCGCTGGCCGGCGCCGACATCGCCGAGCCCGGCGTGCTGCGGCCGACCACGCTCGTGCCCACGCTCGCGGTCAGCCCCGCCGACCACGCCTGGTTCATGGGCCAGAACGTGCTGCCCGGACTCTCCCGCGCCACCGGCGACAGTCCCGGCGCGCTGCGCGTGGTGACGGTGGACACGCTGGTCCCCGGCCTCGCGCTGCTCGACGCGCCCGACATCGACTCCGTGGTCACCGCCAACCGGCAGCTCGCCGCCCAGCTTCTCGCCGCCGCCGACCTCTGGCTCTTCGTCACGACCGCCGCCCGCTACGCCGACGAGGTGCCCTGGAGCTTCCTGCGTTCGGCCCGCGACCGGAGTACGGCTCTCGCCGTCGTCCTCGACCGGGTCCCGCCCGAGGCCATGACCGCGGTCTCCGCCGACCTGACCCGCCTGCTCGACGTCAACGGGCTGGCCGGCGCCAAGCTCTTCACCGTGCCGGAAGCCGTGCTGCCCGACGAGAAGGCGCGGCTGCCGCAGGAGTCGGTGCGCCCGATCGTCTTCTGGCTCACCGAACTGGCCGCCGACGCCGCCGAGCGTTCCCGCATCGTGCGCCAGACGCTCTCCGGCGCGCTCGACAGCCTGGCCGCCCGCGTGCCAGCCCTCGCCGACGCCGTCGAACGCCAGCAGGAGGGCTTCACGGCCCTGCGCTCCATCGTCACCGCCGCCTACGCGGGCGGCATGGCCGACTTCGACGCCGGCATGCGGGACGGGTCACTGCTGCGCGGCGAGGTGATGGCCCGCTGGCAGGACTTCATCGGGACCGGCGACCTGATGCGCTCCCTGGAGAGCCGGGTGGGCCGGCTGCGCGACCGGATCGTCGGCTTCTTCACCGGCAAGGCGCACACGACCCAGCTGCGCGACGCCCTGGAGAGCGGCGTCGAGGCGCTCATCAGGGGCGCCGCCGACGGGTCGGCGGAACGGGCGCTCGAAGGCTGGTCCGCGGCGCCCGGCGGCCCCGGCCTGCTCGACCGGGTCGGCGCGGTCGAGGCCGCCAGACTGGGACGGGCCTCCTCCGCGCTGGGCGCCGCCGCGGAGAAGGCGGTGCGCAGCTGGCAGGACTACGTCCTCGACCTGGTGCGGCAGGAAGGCGCGGCCAAGCGGACCACCGCGCGGGTCGCCTCCTTCGGCGTCAACGGGGCGGGGGTGCTGCTGATGCTGGCGGTGTTCGCCTCCACCGGAGGGCTGACCGGGATCGAGGTGGGGATCGCGGGAGGGACGAGCGTACTGTCGCAGAAACTGCTGGAGGCCATCTTCGGTGACCAGGCGGTCCGTACCCTGACCACCAAGGCCAGGGAGGACCTGCGCGACCGCGTCCAGGCCCTGCTCGACGCCGAGTCCGCGCGCTTCACCGACCTCCTGGCCGAGGCCGAACCCCCTCCCGACACGGCCGGCGCCCTCAGAACCGCCGCCGCCGACATCACCGCCCACCGAAACGACCTGCCCGCCGCCGGAGGTGAGGAGGGGTGAAACTGCTGCGCCGCGGACCGTCCCTGGACGATCGGCTCAACGCCCTGCTGGAAGCGGCCGACCTGGCCGGGGGACGGCTGCCCGCCGACGTCGTCGCCGCCGCCCGGGAGGTCGCGCATCGGGCCGGCGTACGGCGGAGCCTGTCCGTCGACCACACCGTCGCCGCCCTCGCCGGAGCCACGGGCAGCGGCAAGTCGTCGCTGTTCAACGAGCTGACCGGCGCCGAACTCGCCACCGTCGGCGTCACCCGCCCCACCACCTCCACCGCCCAGGCCGCGTTGTGGGACGGCGACGGGGCCTGGCCGCTGCTCGACTGGCTGGAGATCCCCCGCCGCCACGCCGTCGCCGCCGACACCGGAATGGCCGGGCTCGTCCTTCTCGACCTGCCCGACCACGACTCCATCGAGCTCGGTCACCGGCTGGAGGTGGACCGGCTGGTCGAGGTGGTGGACCTGCTGGTGTGGGTGCTGGATCCGCAGAAGTACGCGGACGCGGCGGTGCACGAGCGCTACCTCAGGCCGCTGGCCAGGCACCGGGAGGTGATGGTCGTGGTCCTGAACCAGATCGACCGGCTGCCGCCGGCGGCCGTCTCGCGCTGCCTCGCCGACCTGCGGCGGCTGCTCGCCGACGACGGTCTGGACGGGGTGCCGGTGCTGGGGGTGTCCGCCCGCACCGGGGCCGGGCTGCCCGAGCTCCGCGCTCTGCTCGGTGAGAAGGTGGCGGCCCGGCTTTCCTGGGCCGGCCGCCTGTCCGCGGACGTCGCCACCGCCGCCGACGCGCTGGCCGCCACCGGCTCCGGCGCGGTGGAGGTTTCCGGGCGGCTTTCCGGCGGGGTGTCCAAGGCGCTCACCGCCGCGCTGGGTGCGGCGGCCGGGGTGCCGTTGGTGGTCGACGCGGTGGGCAAGGCGCACCGGCATCGGGCCGTGGTGGCGACCGGGTGGCCGGTGACGCGGTGGGTCCGGCGGTTCCGGCCGGATCCGTTGCGGCGGTTGCGGATCGGGGTGTCGTCCGCCGCCACCGGAGAGATCGTGGGGAAGACTTCGCTGCCTGAGGCATCGGCCGTGCAGAAGGCGCAGGTGGAGACCGCGATCAGGGACGTCGGCGAGGCCGCGGCCGACGGGCTGCCCGGGGTCTGGGCGGCGGCGGTACGGCGGGCTGCGCGGTCGCGGGCGGGGGAGCTGGCCGACGCCCTGGACAAGGCGGTGTCCATCACGTCGCTGCGTGCGGCCCGGCGGCCTCGGTGGTGGCGGGCCGTGGGGGCGGTGCAATGGGTGGTGTTCGCGGCGATGGCGGCCGGGGCGCTGTGGCTGGGCGTTCTCTTCGGCCTCGGCTACCTGCGGCTGCCTGAGCCGCCGACGCCCACGGTGCTGGAGGTGCCATGGCCGACGGTGCTCCTGGTGGGGGGTGCGCTGGCCGGGGTGCTGGTGGCGTTGCTGTCCCGGGTGGCGGCGTGGATCGGCGGGCGGCGGCGGGCCCGCGGAACCGCCAAGGCGTTGCGCGCGGCGGTGGGAGAGGTGGCCAGGACCGACGTCCTGGACCCGGTGACCACCGAACTCGACCGCTACACCGCCTTCACCACCGCCCTGACCCAAGCTCGCCGGTAGCCTCACCCACCCGGACGGCGTGACCAGGCCCCCTGCCGGGTCACGCGAGGGGCTGAGGCGCGGCTCGCGTGGTCTGGTTGTGTGGCCGGGCCGGGGGTTGTGCGGGGTGGCTCTTACCGGGCCCTGGCCGAGGGGCTAGCGGGGGGTGAAGGCGATGGGCATGTGTTTGATGCCGTTGATGAAGTCCGAGCGCATACGCCGTACCGGGGCCGTGTGGTTGGCGGCGGGGAAGCGGCGGACGAGTTCGCGGATCATGCAGGTGATCTGCAGCCTGGCCAGGTTGGCGCCGAGGCAGAAGTGGGGGCCGCCACCGCCGAACGTCACGTGGTCGTTGGGCGTGCGCCGCAGGTCGAGGAGGTGGGCGTCGGGGAAGACGGCCTCGTCGTGGTTGGCGGAGGCGTAGAACGTGACGACCTTTTCGCCCTCCCGGATCGGCCGGCCGGAGATCTCGGTGTCGGCGGTGGCGGTGCGGCGGAAGTTGTGGATGGACGAGCCCCAGCGCAGGAACTCCTCGGTCGCGCTGCGCCACAGCGCCTCGTCGCCCAGTCCGGCGGAGAGTTCGCGGTAGGCGGCGGGGTGGTCGATGAGGGCCTTCATGGCGTGGGAGATGAGGTTGCGGGTGGTCTCGTTGCCCGCGACGCACAGGATGACGAAGAAGGAGTCGATCTCCTCCCGGGTCAGCCGGTCGCCGTCCACCTCGGCCTGGACCAGCGCGGTCAGGATGTCCTCGCGCGGCCGGGTGCGGCGCTCGTCCACCAGCGCGTCGCAGTAGGCGAAGATCTCGGCCGCCGCGATCTCGCCGTCCTCAGGGCTAGTACGGAAGTCGGGGTCCTGGAAGCCGACCATGCGGTTCGACCAGTCGAAGATCAGGTGGTGGTCGCTCTCCGGGACGCCGATGAGGTCGCAGATCATCTGCAGCGGCAGATACTCCGCGACGTCGGTGACGAACTCGACCTCGCCGCCGCGTTCCAGCACGTCGTCGGCGATCCGCTCGGCCCTCGCCTGCACGGTCGCCGCCAGCTTGCCGATCATCTTCGGCGTGAACCCGGCGCTGACCAGCCGCCGGTAACGGGTCTGCTTCGGCGGGTCCATGTTGAGCAGGGTCAGCTTGGCGATCTCGATGAACTCGGGCGACTGCGTCCTGATGAACGTCGTGCCCAGTTCGGTGGACCACGTCTTGGCGTCGCGGCTGATGGCCTTCACGTCGTGGTAGCGGGTGACCGCCCAGAAGCCGGTGTCGTCGGGGACGTCGTGCCAGTAGACGGGCGCGTTGCGGCGCAGGTAGGCGAACTGGTCGTGGGGGACGTGGCGTTCCCAGGTGTTCTCGAGCAGGTCGATGCGCATCGGGCTCCCTTGTGGCGCGGGGGATCGGGGCCTGGTTTCCGGTACGGCGGGCCGTACCGGATGAGGGGGTCAGAAGCCGAGCAGGTCGCGCAGGGCGAGCACCACGGCCGCCCGCTCCACGGCGGGCGGGTCGAGGCGGTGCTGTACCGCGCAACCGATGAGTAACCCGAGCACGGCCACGGCCGTCTGCTCGGGCGATCGCCTGAGCGGTACGCCCGCGGCCGCCGCCCAGTCGGACAGCCCCTCGGCTAGTCGGGCACGGATGTCGGCGTAGCGCCTGGCCAGCGGTTCGCCGATGTGGGGATCGCGCGCGCCGTGCAGCCACAGCTCCAGTTCGAGCAGGAGCCATGCCGCACCGCGATCCGGTTCGTCACGGGTGAGGACGTCGAAGAGGGCGGCCAGCCGGTCGTCGAGTTCGGTGATCTCCTCGAACCCGGCGAGCAGGTCGGCCGCGGTCTGGTCCTTCCACGCCTCCAGCAGGGCGAGCAGGAGACCTTCCTTGCCGCCGAAGTGGTTGTAGAGGGCGCCGGTGGTCCGGTCGGCGGCCTCGGCCACCGCCTCGGCGGAGACGGCGTGGAACCCCTTTCTGGCGAAGAGGTCGGCGGCGGCGTCGATCAGCCGGGTACGGGTCTCGGCCCGTCGCTGATCCTGGGTCGCCACGCTGACACCTCCGGTATATCGAGGTTCCGATATATATCTCTTTCCCTATATTTCATGACTTGCCGGGTTGGTCAAGGGGTCGGGTTGTTTCAGGTGCGCGGGAAGAGATCGGTGGCCGTGGCGTCCAGGGTGAGCAGCAGGGGACGCAGGAGCGGATGGTGTTCGGCGCCCCTGCGGACGGCGGCGAACACGCGGCGCTCCGGGCCCGGCGCCTCCCGCACCACCACGCCGGTGAGATCCAGGTCCCGCAGCGCCAGCCGGGGCACCAGCGCCACCCCCGAACCCGCCCCCACCAGCGCCACGACCGCGCGGAAGTCGTCGGAGGAGTGGGCGAAGTCCGGGGTGAACCCGGCCTGCTCGCCGGCCACGGCGATGACGTCGTGCACCGGGTTGCCCGGGTAAGGGCCGATCCAGCTCTCGGCCGCCAGCTCGGCCAGCGCGACGCCGCCCGACTTCGCCAGGGGGTGGCTGGTGGGCAGGACCAGGTCGAACGGCTCGGCGTACAGGGGGACGCGGGTCAGGCGCTGGTCGGCCGGTGCGCCCCGGTATTCCACGGCGATGGCCAGGTCGGCTTCGCCGTCCAGGAGCATGGTGAGGCTGTGGTCGCCTTCGGCGTCGCGCACCCGCACGTCCAGGCCGGGGGAGGTCTCGCGCAGCGTGCGTACGGCGGGGGCCAGGAGGGCGGCGATCGCGGTGGCGAACGAGGCCACGGTGACCTCGCCGGCCGCCCCGGTCGTGTAGGCGGCGACCTCGGCTTCCGCGCGTTCGAGCTGGGCCAGGACCTCGTTGGCGTGGGCCAGCATGATGCGGCCGACCGCCGTGAGCCGCACGCCGCGGCCATCGCGGATGAACAGCCGGTGCCCGACCTCGTGCTCCAGCGCGCCGAGCTGCTGGGACACCGCCGACGGCGTGAGGTGGAGCGCCGCCGCCGCGGCGGTGACCGTCCCGTGGTCGGCCACCGCGCGGAGCGTGCGCAGGCGCCGCGTCTCTATCACGCGGCCGAGCATAGGGTCTATCCGATGCGTGCCGTGATGAACGCGTCCACGGCGCGGTCGACGTCCTCGGTGGAGTGGGCGGCCGAGAGCTGGACGCGGATGCGCGCCTGCCCGTGCGGCACCACCGGGTAGGAGAAGCCGATCACGTAGATGCCCAGCTCCAGCAGCCGCTCCGCCATGGCTCCGGCCTCGGCCGCGTCGCCGATCATGACGGGCGCGATGGGGTGGTCGCCGGGCAGGATGTCGAACCCGGCCTCGGTCATCCGCGCACGGAAGCGCGCGGTGTTGGCGCGTAGCCGGTCGCGGGCGTCGTTGGAGGTCTCCAGCAGGTCGAGGATGCGCAGGGACGCGGCGGCGATGACGGGCGCGAGCGAGTTGGAGAACAGGTACGGCCGCGACCGCTGCCGCAGCAGCTCGCAGATCTCCTTGCGGGCCGCGACATAGCCGCCGCTGGCGCCGCCGAGCGCCTTGCCCAGCGTGCCGGTGATGATGTCGACCCGGTCGGTGACGCCGTGCAGCTCAGGTGTGCCGCGGCCGGTGGGGCCGACGAAGCCGACGGCGTGTGAGTCGTCGACCATGACCATCGCGTCATAGCGGTCCGCCAGATCACAGATCTCCTGCAACGGCGCGAGATATCCGTCCATGGAGAACACGCCGTCGGTGACGATCAGCCGTCGCCGCGCGTCCGAGGCCTCCTTGAGCCGCGACTCCAGCTCGCCCATGTCCCGGTTGGCGTAACGGAGGCGCCTGGCCTTCGACAGCCGGATGCCGTCGATGATGCTCGCGTGGTTCAGCGCGTCGGAGATCACCGCGTCCTGCGCGTCGAGCAGCGTCTCGAACACACCGCCGTTGGCGTCGAAACACGAGCTGTAGAGGACCGTGTCCTCCATGCCCAGGAAGTCCGACAGGCGGGTTTCCAGCTCCTTGTGCACCTCCTGGGTCCCGCAGATGAACCGCACCGACGCCATCCCGAACCCCCACCGCTCCAGCGCCTCCCGCGCCGCCGCGACGACCTCGGGGTTGTCGGCGAGGCCGAGGTAGTTGTTGGCACAGAAGTTCAGGACCTCGGCCTCGCCCACGCGTACGTGGGAGTTCTGCGGGGTGCTGATCACCCGCTCGGGCTTGTGCAGCCCGGCCTCGGTGATCTCGTCGAGCGTCTCACGCAGCTGGTCGCGGACGGTGGAAAACATCAAACCTCCAAGATCTGGTACGGCGGGCGGCGTTCACTCCCAGTCGAGAATGACCTTGCCGGTACGGCCACTGGCGGCGGTGTCGAAGGCGGCGTCGAAGTCGCGGTAGCCGAAGCGGTCGGTGATCACGGGGGAGAGGTCGAGGCCCTTCTCCAGCAGGACCGACATGTTGTACCAGGTCTCGTACATCTCGCGGCCGTAGATCCCCTTGATGGTGATCATCGACGTCACCACCGTGGACCAGTCGATCGCGAACTCCTCCGCCGGAAGCCCCAGCATCGCGATCTTCCCGCCGTGGGTCATCGTGGCGATCATCTCCCGCATGGCCCGAGGGTTGCCGGACATCTCCAGCCCGACGTCGAACCCCTCCCGCATCCCCAGCTGCTTCATCCCGTCCGCGATGGGCGTCCGCGCGACGTTGAGCGCGAGCGTGACCCCGAGCTTGCCCGCCAGATCAAGCCGTTCCGGGCTCACATCGGTGATCACGACGTTGCGCGCGCCGACGTGGGTGGCGACCGCGGCGGCCATGAGCCCGATGGGCCCGGCGCCCGTGATCAGCACATCCTCGCCGACGAGCGGAAAGGACAGCGCCGTGTGGACGGCGTTGCCGAACGGATCGAAGATGGCCGCGATGTCGGGGTCGACCGGCACCCGGTGCACCCAGACGTTGGAGGCCGGGATCGACACGTACTCGGCGAAGGCGCCGTCGCGGTTGACCCCCAGCCCGATCGTGTTGCGGCACAGGTGGCGGCGCCCGGCCATGCAGTTGCGACACTTCCCGCACACGAGGTGTCCCTCGCCGCTGACCAGATCCCCGACCTTGATGTCCTCGACCCCGGCCGCGACCTCGACGACGGTCCCGCTGAACTCGTGCCCCACGATGAGCGGCAGATCGAGAGTGTGCCGGGCCCAGTCATCATATTTCCGGATATGCAGGTCGGTGCCGCAGATGCCGGTACGCAGGACCTTGATCAGCACCTCACCCGGCCCCACCGTCGGCTCCGGCACGTCCCTCAGCCACAGCCCCTCTTCGGGCCGCTCCTTGACCAGCGCCTTCATGGCAACCAACCCCCTCGTCTGAACCTTACGCACTGTGCCCGGCGGGCTTCGGGCATGTCCATCGAGGTTTCCTTAACTCCCCCAACAGAGAACCTTCACGCCCCTGCCAGACCCCCCAATCCCACGGCCCACCCCCTCAGCGATCCCTGGCGTGTCGCCCACCCCCAGCCGGGGACCGCTGGGGGAGACCGCCCGCAGACTCGCCCCCACCCGAGGGCCTTCGGGCTACCGGCCACATGTCACCCCGCCCGGCGACGCCCCTGCCGGGACGCCCTGCGGCCCTCCCGCGCGGGCCATGCGGACCCACCGTGGTCTTCCCGCGCGGGCGAAGGACGCATGTTCGTCTCCCCTGTCAGGCGGGCGGGTGGCGGGGTTGGGGTGGTTGACGGCAAACGGTTGGGGTGGGGTGCCTGGCTGTGATTACGTAACAAGGTTGGCTAAGTACACTGTTCGTTCAACCAGAAGGGTGGAGGTCAGGTGGTACAGCAGAGCGGCGACGCCTCCCTTCTGCGCAGGCTCAACTCGGCGGCGATCCTGCGGATCCTGCGGGCCGGCGACGATGTCACGCTCACCGAGCTGGCCAAGGCGGCGAAGGTGTCCAGGCCGACGGCCGAGGCGATCGTGGAGGAACTCCTGGCCGAGGGCTGGGCGGAGGAGTGCGAGGAAGAGCTGGGCGACCGGCAGCGCGGGCGCCCGGCGCGGCGCTATCGGTTCCGGGCGGCGGCCAGGCACGTGGTGGGGATCGGGATCGGCGGCTCCACGATCCGGGCCATGACCGCTGACCTCAAGGGGAACGTGGTCGGTTCGCGCTCGATCGGGGTGCCGCGCGAGGTGGACGCGGGCGAGCGCATGGCCGCCGTGGTCGAGCTGGTGGAGGAGAGCGCGGCCGATCTCGGGCTGACGGCCGGGGACCTGGCGGCGGTCGGGGTCGGGACCACGGGTGTGGTCGACGGCGAGGGCCGCGTGGTCAAGAGCGTCAGGCTGCGCGACTGGACCGGTCTGGAACTGCAGGCCGAGCTGCGCAAGGCCCTGTCCGCGCCGCTGCTGGTGGAGAACGACATGCGCCTGGCCGTCCTGGCCGAGCACTGGCGGGGCGTGGCGCAGGAGTGCCGGGACGTGGTCTACCTGTTCACCGGCAACAGGCTGGCGCTCGGGCTGCTCATCGACGGCGTGCCGTACCGGGGCGCCCACGCGGCGTCGGGCGAGCTGGGCGAGCAGCCGAACGGCAACTGGTCGGCGTTCGGGAGCGTGATCGCCTACGCGATGGCCGCCGAGCCGGGCGAGCTGAGGGCGCCGAGTGACATGGCGGAGTTCGCGTTCGAGCGCGCCAGGTCGGGGGATCCGGCGGCGGTGGAGGCGGTGGAGCAGTTCGCGCTGAAGCTGGGCGAGGGGCTGGTCACGATCGTCAACCCGCTCGACCCCGAGATGGTGGTGATCGGCGGTGCGCTCGCGCGGGGCCGTGAGCTGCTGGTCGGCCCGATCCAGGCCTATCTCGACCGGGTCTGCCTCTACCCGCCCAAGGTGGTCGCCTCCGAGCTGGGCCGCGAGTCGATCGTGGTGGGCGCGGTACGGCTGGCGCTCAACCACGCCGACAGAACCCTCTTCTCCGTAGGGCTTTAACGCTGTCGAGTTGCTTATCTCCAGGGTAGTTCACGGCCCTGGTGTCGCTTACGCCGGAATTTCTGCCTGATTTTCTATAGATTCTTTCATAAATCCTCGCTAACCTTCAGGACTGGTCAAGGAGCCTGAAGGGACGGCAAGTGGAAGATCTACGCATCGGGGTCATCGGCCTCGGGCTGCGGCTCAGCCTCGCGGTGGCCGCGCACCGGCCGGGCCGCGGTTCGGTGGTCGCCGCCCTCTGCGACTCCGACCCTGCCGCGCTGAAGAAGGCCGAGGAGCGATTCGGCTCGCCGTACCTCACCGAGGACCACCGCGACCTGCTGGAACGCGACGACATCGACGCCGTCCTCGTCGTGACCCCGGACGACACGCACGAGCGGCTGGCGGTCGACTGCCTGGAGGCGGGCAAGGCCGTCTATCTCGAGAAGCCGATGCACATCACGGTCGAGGGCTGCGACAACATCCTGGAGACCGCGCGCAGGACCGGTACGCGGCTCTACATGGGCCACAACATGCGCCATATGGGCGTCGTGCGGCTGATGCGGGAGATCATCCAGAGGGGCGACATCGGCGCGCCCAAGACCGTCTGGGTGCGGCACTTCGTCTCCTACGGCGGCGACTACTTCTTCAAGGACTGGCACGCCGAGCGGGCCAGGACGACCGGCCTGCTGCTGCAGAAGGCCGCGCACGACCTGGACGTGATCCACTGGCTGGCCGGTGGCTACACGACCAGGGTCAACGCGTTCGGCGACCTCGTGGTCTACGGCGATCTGCCCCGCCGCGCCCCGGACAGGCCGAGGCCGGAGGGGTGGCTGAAGGAGTTCGACTGGCCGCCGGCCGCGCGCAAGGACCTCAACCCGGTCGTGGACGTCGAGGACCTCTCGGTCATGAACATGCGCCTGGACAACGGCGTCATCGCCGCCTACCAGCAGTGCCACTTCACACCCGACTACAACCGCAGCTACACGGTCATCGGCGCCGAAGGCCGCCTGGAGAACGACGGCGGCCACGTCAAGGTGTGGAACCACGGTCCCACCGGGTATCGCGCCGAAGGTGACATCACGTACAAGGTGCCCGAGACGAAGGGCTCACACGGTGGTTCCGACGAGCGGATCGTTAGCGAGTTCTGTGGGTTCGTGCGGGAGGGCGGCGTGACCGACACCTCGCCGGTGGCCGCGCGGATGAGTGTGGCGGCGGGCTACATGGCCACGATGTCGCTGCGCGACGGCGGCGTGCCGTACGACATCCCTGCCCTGGACCCCGAGCTGGTGGCCTACTTCGACCGCGGCCAGGTGGAGCGGTGAACGTCCGGCGCTGGCTGGCGGGCGAGGGCGTCTGCCGTCCCGCGGAGATCCGCGCGGAGCTCGTCCCCGGCCTGAGCGACGACGAGGGCGGCCCGCGCTTCGCCGAGGAGGGCTACCGCCTCACGATCACGCGCGACGCCGCCGTCGTGGAGGCACCCTCACCGGCCGGTCTCCTGTACGGCTCCCGCACCGCCGAACAGGCGCTGGCCAGGGACGGCGAGCTGCCGGTCGGCGTGGCCGTGGACTGGCCCGACTACGAGGTACGCGGCTTCATGCTCGACGTCGGCCGCCGCTTCTTCACCCCCGGCTACATCCGCGACCTGATCGGGCACATGGGCGAGCTCAAGCTCAACGAGCTGCAGCTCCACCTCAACGACAACGGCTTCAAGAAGGAAGGCGGCGGCTGGGACGGCGTCCAGGCCGCGTTCCGCCTGGCCAGCGCGCGCTTCCCCGGCCTGTCGGCGACCGACGGCGTGTACACGCGGGCCGACTGGGATTCCTTCGAGGACGTCGCCGCGGCCAACGGCGTCCGGCTGATCCCGGAGATCGACGGCCCCGCGCACTCGCTGGCCTTCACCCGCTTCCGCCCCGACCTGGGCGAAGGCGACCACCTGGACCTGTCCAGGCCGCGGACGACCGCCTTCATGATGGAGCTGTTCGACGAGTTCGTCCCGTGGTTCCGCGGTCCGGCGGTGCACTTCGGCGCCGACGAGTACTTCGCCGACCCCGGGTTGTTCCGCGACTACTTCAACGCCATGGCCGCCCACATCAGGTCGCACGGCAAGCAGGCCCGCGCCTGGGGCAGCTTCACCCGGATGACCGGCGACGCCGAGGGCTATGACCGGGACGTGACGATCAACACCTGGGCCAACTCCTGGTACGACCCGGTCGAGGCGATCAGGGACGGCTACCCGTTCATCAACACCAACGACGAGACGCTCTACGTCGTCCCGAAGGCCGGCTACTACCACCCGGACGGGCTGGACGCGGAGTTCCTGGCCCGTGAGTGGCAGCCGCACGTCTTCCCGGGCGGCAAGTCCGTCGAGCCCCGGCATCCGCTGCTGCGCGGCGCCATGTCGGCCGTGTGGAACGACATGACCGAACTCGACTACACCGAGCAGGACGTGGACCGGCTGATCCGGCCCACGTTCGCCATCCTCGCCAGCAAGATGTGGAACGGCTCGCCGTACCCGCGAGAAGGGATCTAAGTGGAAGACCTGCGCATCGGAGCCGTTGGTCTCGGCCTCCGGACGAGTCTGCACCTGGCCGCGCACCGGCCGGGCAAGGGGTCGGTGGTGAGCGCGCTGTGCGACATCGACCCGGCCGTCCTCAAGCGCCAGTCGAAGCGGTTCGAGGCCGACTTCCTCGCCGAGGACTACCGCGACCTGCTGGAACGCGACGACATCGACGCGATCATCCTGGCGACCCCGGACGACACGCACGAGCGGCTGGCGGTCGACTGCCTGGAGGCGGGCAAGGCCGTCTATCTCGAGAAGCCGATGCACATCACGGTCGAGGGCTGCGACAACATCCTGGAGACGGCCCGCAGGACCGGTACGCGGCTGTATGTCGGGCACAACATGCGCCACATGGGCGTGGTCCGGCTGATGCGGGAGATCATCCAGAAGGGCGTGATCGGCGAGCCGAAGGCCGTCTGGGTGCGGCACTTCGTCTCCTACGGCGGCGACTACTACTTCAAGGACTGGCACGCCGACCGCCGCTACACCACCGGCCTGCTCCTGCAGAAGGCCGCGCACGACCTGGACGTCATCCACTGGCTGGCCGGCGGCTACACCAGCCGCGTCAACGCCTTCGGCGACCTCATGGTCTACGGCGACCTGCCCCGCCGCGCCCCGGACACGCCCAGGCCGGAGGGGTGGCTGAAGGAGTTCGACTGGCCGCCTACAACGCGCCGCGATCTCAACCACGTCGTCGACGTGGAGGATGTGTCCGTGATGAACATGCGCCTGGACAACGGCGTCATCGCCGCCTACCAGCAGTGCCACTTCTCTCCCGACTACTTCCGCAACTACACGGTGATCGGCACCGAGGGCCGCCTGGAGAACTTCGGCGACGGCCCCGGCGACGTGGTCAAGGTATGGAACACCGGCCCGAGCGAGTACCGGGCCGACGCCGACATCACGTACAAGATCCCCGAAGCCAAGGGCTCGCACGGCGGCGCCGACCCGGGCATCATCGGCGAGTTCTGCAGGTTCGTCCGTGAGGGCGGCGTGACCGACACCTCGCCGGTGGCCGCGCGCATGAGCGTGGCAGCGGGCTACATGGCCACGATGTCGCTGCGCGACGGCGGCATGCCGTACGACATCCCGGCGCTCGACCCCGAGCTGGTGGCCTACTTCGACCGCGGGCAGTCATGACCTACCACCTCCGCTACCAGGTGCTGCCCGGCCGGGATCCGGCCAGGCTGGCGGCGTACTGCGCCGGGCACGGGATCGAGGAGGTCGTGCTCATCTACGGTTCCGAGGAACTGCACGCCGGCCACCCGGTCGGCGTCGGCGAGGACCTGTGGTTCGAGCACGTGGCCGAGGTGAAGGACACGCTGGACGCGCACGGGATCGGCGCCAGCCTGAACCCGTGGGTCACCGTCGGCCACGCCGACCGGGGTCGCACGCAGGACCTCGGCTTCGCGCCCATGGTCTCCCCGCTGGGCGAGGCGGCCACGGCGACCGCCTCGTTCGCCTGCCCGGTCTGGCGCGACTGGCTGGCCGGGCACTACGGGCGTTTCTCCCGGCTGGGCTTCCGCGTGCTCTGGTTGGAGGACGACTTCCGCTTCCACAACCACGCCCCGCTCACCTGGGGCGGCGGCTTCGAGCCCGAGATGCTGGAGCGGTTCGCGCTCCTCGCGGGCGACAAGCCGACCCGCGAGGAGCTGGTCGCCGCGATCACCGCCACCGGCCCGCCGCACCCCTGGCGGGCGCTGCTGCAGCGCACCTGGCGCGAGGCGCAGCTGGAGGTCCTCGATCTGGTACGGCAGGCCGTGGCCGGACGGGCCAAGCTCGGGCTGATGAGCTCCGGGCTGGGCGTGGCCTCGGTCGAGGGCCGGGACTGGGCGGCGTTCTTCGACCGGATCGAGGTGCACCGGCCGCACTTCGCGCCCTACGGAGACGCGCCGGGGCGGCGGCTGTCGTACTCGATCGCGATGCTGGAGCTGCAGCGGGGGCTGCGTCCAGCCGGGGTGGAGGTGGCGCCGGAGATCGAGAACTGGCCGCACACCGAGTGGACCAAGTCCGACACCCAGACGTGGTCGGAGATGGTGACGGCCCGGCTGTCCGGTGCGGGCGGATTGCTGCTGGACGTGCATCCGTTCGTGACCGGTGACCCGCAGCGCTATCCGCGCGTGGGCCGGATGTTGTCGCGGTCGCGCCCGGCCGTGGACCGGGCGTTCAGTCCGGATATTTCGGTTCATGGGGTGGGGGTGCCGTGGTGGCCCGACACCGCCGCCCACGTGTGGGGCGACGGCGGGCTCGACGGGCTGCGGGCCGACCCGCTGCGGGCGGCCGAGTACCTGCTGCCCTACGGGGTGCCCGTCCAGGCCGGGGTGGGCGCGGTCAACGCCGTGTTCGGCAAGGTCGCCTGGGGTGTGCCCGATGGCGAGGTGGAGACGTTGTTGTCCGGCGGGCTGCTGCTCGACGGGCACGCGGCGCTCGTGCTGGCCGAGCGCGGGTTCGGGGAACTGCTCGGGGTGCGCGTGGAGGAGGTGGCCGAGCGGGACGCGCCGGCGCGGCAGCCGTACAGCATGGAGCGGGTTCTGGACAGCGGGCAGTTGCTCAGCGTGAACGTACAGCCGGCCGTCGCGCGGCTCGCGGCCCTGCCCGGAGCCGAGACCTGGACCGAGATCCTCACCCCACGCGGCGAACACTGGGGCGACGGCCGCGTCGCCTTCACCAACCGCCTGGGCGGCCGCGTCGTCACCCTGGCCGCCTGCACCCCCGAGTCGCTCGGCCGCTGCGACGACGGACAGGCCCTCGCCCACCGCGCCCTCCGCTACCTGAACGCGGAGCTTCCCCTGGTCACCGGCGGCCCGCACCTGCTGCCGCACCTGGCCAGAACCGGCACGGGCTGGCGCCTGGCGATCGCCAACGGCTCGGCCGACCCCGCCCGCCCCGTCGCCGACCTCGACCGGGACGTCACCGCGACGCTCCTGGCCCCGCTCGCGGAACCCGTGTCCGTGCCCGTGCGGCGCGCCGAGGGCCGCGTCCACGTCGAGGCCGACGTCCCGCACCGGGGATACGTGCTGCTGGAGTGGCGTTGAGGGTCCTGTCGTGGAACATCTGGGACGGTGGCCGCGCCGACCTGCCCCTCATCGTGGAGCAGGTCGCCGCCGTCGCCCCGGACGTCTTCTGCTCCATCGAGACGTACGGCGCCGCCGAGACGATCCTGCGGGGTCTGCCCGGCTACACCGGAACCCGGATCACCGCCAGGGACCGCGACAACCTCTGGATCTTCAGCCGCCTGCCGGTGACGCACGTGTTCCCGCCGTCGTTCGACGACTTCCGCTTCGGCGGCATCCGCGTGAGCAGGCCCGGCTCGTCCGGTCGTCCCGGGTTGGCCGGCGGGGCCGAGGTCAATGTCTTCGTCACGTGGCTCAACTTCTCCGAGCCCTGGCTGGGTGACGTGATCGCCTCCGGCGCCGGGCCCGAGGCGATCCGGGAGGCCGAGCGGGTACAGCTGTCCGAGCTCGGCCGGATCGTCGGCGAGGAACTGCCCCGCCTGCTGGACGGCGACCCGTCACCGGTGGTGCTCGCCGGTGACCTCAACGTCCTGCCCGCCGCCGACTGGCCCCACCTGCGCACCACCCAGATCCTGGTCGACGCCGGATACACCGACACCTTCCGCGCCGTCTCACAGGACCCCGGCCACACCTGGAGCACCCAGCCCGACCGCGCCCACGTACGCATCCCCGAGCGCATCGACTACATCTTCGCCAAGGGCCTCAAGGCCGCCGGCTCCAGGATCATCACCGAACGCCTGCCCCACCACCCGCCGGGCCCGTTCTACTCCGACCACGCCGCCCTGGTCACCGACTTCCACCCCTGAACCCTGGAACCCCCGGACATCCACGGACAGTAAAGAGTGTGGATGTGACGACGCGTGCCCGGATCCGGGACGGAGACCAGCAGGCCTTCGGCGACCTGTTCGACGAGTTCGCCAAGGCCGTCTACAACCACGCCTACCGGCTGACCGGCGACTGGTCGGCCGCCGAGGACGTGGTGTCGCTGACGTTCCTGGAAGCCTGGCGGCTGCGGGAGCGGATCGAACCGGAAGGCGGTTCCCTGCGCCCCTGGCTCCTGGGCGTGGCCACCAACGTGGCCCGCAACCTGCGGCGTTCCGCCCGAAGACACCAGGACGCGATGGCCAGAATGCCCAGACCGGAGATCGTCCCCGACTTCGCCGACGAGCTGATCGAGCGGGTGGCCGACGCCCAGCGCCTGGACGACGCGCGCGAAGCCTTCGTACGGCTGCGCGAACACGAGCAGGACGTCCTCGCCCTGTGCGTGGGCGCGGGCCTCGACTACGCGGAGGCGGCCGAGGCGCTCGGCGTCCCCGTGGGCACGGTCCGCTCCCGCTTGTCGCGGGCCCGCAAGAAATGGGAACTCGCCGCCGCCCGCCGACAGGTAAGAGGTGACCGCGGTACCGCGGTCCGGTCCGTCAAGGAGAGCACCCCATGAACGTCTTCCCGGAGGAGCGCGACCTTCCCGGCGGCCGTCACCGTGACCTGAAGGAGTTCGTGATGGCAGAGATCCAGCCCCGGCCGCGCCGCAAGTTGTTCCGCCCGATGATCCTGGCCCCGGTGCTGGGCGCGGCCGCCGCGGCGACCGTGGCCCTCCCGCTGGTCCTGGGCGGCGGCACCCCCGCCCACGCCGTGGAGAAGAACCCCGACGGCACCCTCACCGTCACCATCAACGAGGCCAAGGACCCCAAGGGCCTGGAGGCCAACCTCAAGGGCATGGGCTACAACGTGGTGGTCGACTTCGTGCCGCAGGGCAAGCAGTGCAGCCCGAAGAAGCGCAGTGACAGCTGGGTGCCGCGGGAGCAGTCCAGGCTCACCGTCTTCCCGTCCACCGTGGACATGAGCGACGACCCCGGCTTCCAGCTCGACCTCGCCAAGATCGGCCCTGGCCAGACGGGCGTGCTGATGTTCGCCGTGGGCAAGGACGAACGGCACGTGGTGGCCGGCATCTGGGACGGCATCTCCAACGGCCCCGTGGCCCGCTGCGAACTGGTCGACAGCGACGGCGCCCCCCTCGAAGTCGACTGACGCGACCACTCCCCAGGCCCGCCGGCCCAGCACCCTCACCGGCTTCCGGATCTGGGCCTGGGGAGCCCGCCATCTGGGCGGTGTGATGCCACTCACGTGAACGACGTTCAGGATTGAACGGTGTTCAAGTTCCGTGTCACCCTCCCGGGTGGAGGGTGGGCTCCAACTGCCTGACCACCCAGATGGGCAAGGGGTGGGACCTCAGGAAGGCTGCCCGAGCGGAGCGAGGTCCTTCAGGGGTCGGGCCCCCGGCCCAACTGGAAGAACGCGCGGAGCGTAGCGGAGCTCCTTGCCTTTAGGGGTTGCGCGGTTGGGGGTCTTTTTCGAGGTCGGGGAAGGGGGATGGCTCCGGTACGGCCGCGCCCAACTGCCGGGGCAGCCCGGGCTTCTCGGCTTCCTGGGCGGAGGCCACGGCTTCGGCTGCCGCCTCCGAGGCCTTGGCCACTTCCTCATCGGCCGCCGACGCGTCCGTGATCTCGTCTCGGGTGGCGGCCGAGCGGGGCAGGGCTTCGGTGAACGCCTTGGACACGCCCTGCAGCGCGGAGGTCACCTCGCTGGGGATGACCCAGAAGGTGTTGCCTTCGCCCTGAGCGAGCTGCGGCAGTACCTGGAGGTACTGGTAGGCGAGCAGTTTGGGGTCGGGGTCGTTGCGGTGGACGG
The DNA here is from genome assembly GCF_044457485.1 of Nonomuraea sp. NPDC050540. Classification (NCBI taxonomy): domain Bacteria; kingdom Bacillati; phylum Actinomycetota; class Actinomycetes; order Streptosporangiales; family Streptosporangiaceae; genus Nonomuraea; species Nonomuraea sp. NPDC050540. The sequence goes on along the minus strand of NZ_JBITHA010000024.1, from coordinate 65,872 downwards.
CCTGGAAGACCTGGTCGATGGCGCGGGACTGGCCTTCGGCTTCGAGGATGGCGGCGGTGCGCTGGCCTTCGGCGCGCAGGATGCGGCCCTGCTTGTCGCCTTCCGCGGTGAGGATCTGGGATTGGCGCTGGCCTTCCGCGGTGAGGATGGCGGCCCGCTTGTCGCGTTCGGCCCGCATCTGCTTCTCCATCGCGTCCTTGATGGTCTTGGGCGGGTCGATCGCCTTGATCTCGACCCGGTTGACGCGCAGGCCCCATTTGCCGGTGGCCTCGTCGAGGACGCCGCGCAGTTGGCTGTTGATGGTGTCGCGGGAGGTGAGGGTCTTCTCCAGGTCCATGGAGCCGACGACGTTGCGGAGGGTGGTGACGGTGAGCTGTTCGACGGCCTGGATGTAGTTGGCGATCTCGTAGGCGGCCGCGCGTGGGTCGGTGACCTGGAAGTAGAGGACGGTGTCGATCTCGACGACGAGGTTGTCCTCGGTGATGACCGGCTGGGGCCGGAAGGAGACGACCTGCTCGCGCAGGTCGATCATCGTGTAGACGCGGTCGACGTAGGGGATGACGAAGTTGAGTCCGGGTTTGAGTGTGCGGTGGTACCGGCCGAGCCGCTCGACGTTGCGGGCCCTCGCCTGCGGCACGATGCGTACCGCTTTGAGTACCGTGATCACCGCGAAGAGGGCGATGACCAAGCCGACGATCAGCAGCTCCATATGATCACTCCCGGGGATAGACGAGGGCGGTGGCGCCCTCGATCTCGATGACGTCGACGGTCGCCCCGGTGGGGATGACCAGCGTTTCGTCATAGGCGCGTGCGGACCATTCCTCGCCACCGATGCGCACTCTGCCGTCGCGGCCGGTGACCTCGGAGATCACGTACGCGGGCTTGCCGACCAGCGCCTCGATGCCGAAGCGCTTGAGCTGGGGCTGGCGGATGTGCCGCATGGCGATGGGCCGGACCGTGAACAGCCCGGCCGCCGACGACAGGGTGAAGACGAGCAGTTGAAGCGGAATGGGCAGGCCTAGTGCCGCGGTGGCGGCGGTCAAGAGAGATGCGACGCCAAGGATGCCCAGAGCGGCCGTGAGGGTGAAGATTTCCGCCACACCGAGCACGACGGCGAGGATTATCCAGATGACCCAATCTTCCATGCGTTGGCCCTCCTGACAGGTGAACGGGCCTAGGTCTGCTTGGTGTTCCCCCTCCTACGTTAAACCTGGAGCGGGCGCTTGTTGCACCCATCCGCCGCCGGATGCCGGATCGTGAAGTGCGCTGCCCAGCTGCCATTTCTCCCAGGAAAGCTGCCAGAAGCCCCAGCCGTTGTTCCATTCGAGTGGGCGGTCGGTGCCGGTGATGCTGACGGGGTCGCCGCGCAGGGAGTTGGCGAAGAACCAGGCTGCCTGGTCAGGGCGGGAATTGATGCAGCCGTGGCTGACATTGGCCCGGCCCTGGGCCCAGACGTTGTTCTTCGCATGCACGTATTCGCCGGAATTCGAGATGCGCACGGCGTGGTCGATCATCAGGTCGTAAAAGCCGGGATCGCCTTTCTTCCGTCCCGGGGACACCATGCGCACCGGGTTTCCCTTGTCCATCGTGAGATGGACTCCGCTGGTGGTCGTGTATTCGCGGGTGGTGGCCATGCCGGCGCTGATGGCCATGTTCTGGACGACCTGGCCGTCGCGCCTGACCACCATCTGGTGGGTGCGGGTGTCGACGGTGCTGGTCTGCTTGCGGCCCACGGTGAAGGCGAGTGTGTGGTCGCCGGTGCCGAAGACGCCGGGGGAGGCGCGTACGCCGGTCAGGTGGGCGGTGAAGGTGACCTTCTGCCGGGCCGGCCAGAAGCGGCTGGTGCGATAGACGACCTGGGTGTCGCCGGTCCAGCGCCAGGCGCCCTCGATCGGCTTGGCCGCGGCGACCTCCAGCGCGCGCTCGACGGCGGCCTTGTCGCGGACGGGGCCGTCGAAGGTGACGATGATCGGCATGCCGACCCCGACCTCCTCGCCGGGCAGGGGCGAGACGGAGGAGACGTTGAAGGCCCGGCCGGCGGCGCGGGTGCGGAAGCGGCCCATGGCGATGGACGAAGGACCACCGGCGGTGGCGGCGGTCGCGGTCACCGCGTACTCGGTGTCGGGCTCCAGAGCCCACCTGGAACGCCAGGTGGTGCCGCTCGGGTCGAGGGCTCCGGGCACCGGGCGGCCCGCGGCGTACGCGAGGACCTGGCGCAACGTGCCGCCGCCTGCCTTGACCACGAGACCGCGGTCCGGCCGGGCGCGGTCGGAGTCGAAGGCCGGAAAGGTGGTGATCACCGGAGGCGCGGCCGCGGGCGTCTCGGCCGTGACCGAGGAGCACCCCACGGCCGTGAGCAGGACGACGAGACAGTACGCCGCGGCACGCCGCATCTCACTCCTGGATTCCTGGGGGCGGGGAGCTCCTAGAGTAGCGGTGAGTCACGGCTTGAGCACGTTGAGTCACCTACCGGACAGTTCCGGAAACCTCCCCCAGGCCGAGCCCGCCGACGGTGGCGGTGATGGTCACCGTGTCGCCGTCCTCCAGGAATGTGCGCACCGACCCGTCGGGCAGCTTGATCGGCTCGGTGCCGTTCCAGCTCAGTTCCATGAGCGAGCCGCGCTGTCCTGGCTCGGGCCCGGAGATCGTGCCGCTCCCGTAGAGGTCGCCGGTCCGCAGCGCCGCGCCGTTCACGGTCATGTGGGCGAGCATCTGGTCCGGCGTCCAGTACATGCTCCGGTACGGCGGCCGCGACACCACAACCCCGTTGAGCAGGACTTCCAGCTCGATGTCCAGCCCCCAGTCGCCCTGCCTGCGCAGATAGTCGAGCGGCGCCGGATCCTGCGCGCGCCCCGGCACCCGCGGCAGCGCCTCCAGCGGCGTCACCCACGGCGAGATCGAGGTCGCGAACGACTTGCCGAGGAAGGGCCCGAGCGGCTGCGCCTCCCAGCCCTGGATGTCGCGGGCGCTCCAGTCGTTGAGCAGCGTCACGCCGAACACGTGGTCTTCGAACGCCCCGGCGGGAGCGCCGATCGCGGACGGCGTGCCGACCACGAAGCCCAGCTCGGCCTCGATGTCGAGCTTGGCGCACGGCCCGAACACCCCGGCACGCAACTGCCCGCTGGGCCGTGTGACCGGCGTGCCCGAGACCACCACGGTCCCCGAGCGACCGTGGTAGCCGACGGGCAGGTGGCGCCAGTTGGGCAGCAGGGCCTCCGCGTTCGGCCGGAACATCTTGCCCATGTTGGTGGCGTGGTCGACCGAGGCGTAGAAGTCGACGTAGTCGGCGACCTCGACGGGCAGGTGGAGCGTGACCTGGTCGAGCGGGATCAGGTGCGGCTCGGCCAGCGAGAGGTCGTCGGTCAGCTTGGCCTGGATGAGCGCGCGGGTGTCGTGCCAGGCGTGCCGCCCGCGGGCCATGAAGGCGTTGAGGCTGCCGGTGGCGAACACCTCGTCGTGCAGAAACGCGGACAGGTCCAGGACGCGGTCCTCGAAGCGCACGCCCACGCGCGGGGCCTCGCCCCGGCGGGAGAACACCCCATAGGGCAGGTTCTCGACGCCCCACCTACGCTCCGTCACTGATCACTCCTAGTGTCTTGAGGTCGTCGATGGGCGTGCTGGTGCTGCACGAGCCGTAACTGACCAGCAGTTCGCGGGCGCGCTTCGCGCTCTCCTCCGGTACGGCCAGCGCCAGCCGTACCAGGTGACCGACGTCGGTCGTGCGCAGGACGGGCACGGGATCGCGGTGCTCCACGGCCTCGCAGACGGCGAGCACGAGGTTGAGGAAGCCGTGCCGGTCGACGCCGAGCGCGGGGTCGAAGTGGCGTACGGCGTGGTGCAGCCCGGCCGTGGCCTTGAACGGGATGTCGTTGTCCACGCAGTGGGTGATGAAGGCGCCCAGGTGCTCGGCGGGCGGGAAGGCGTCGGCGGTCATTCCGCCGCAGCGCACCTTGAGCCCGGCTCCCTCGGGCAGGCCGGTGACCCGGGATCGGGGCGGTACCTCGATGAACAGGCGGACGCCGTCGGGCAGGTCCAGGCGGCCGGCCTCTTCCGGCGGCAGCCGTACCTCCACGAAGTCGATGGGGAGGTCGGCGAAGGCGGGCGGTTCGTCGGTGTCGAGGATCAGGCCCATGCGGGTGGGGCGGGGCTCGGCGCGGCGCAGTGTGTCGAGGCGGGAGGCCGGGCACAGGAAGCGGTGGGTGAGCAGGGGGCTGGCCGCTTCGAGGTCGCGCTGGTGGCGGGCGAGGCCCTCGTCCATGTGCAGCGAGGTCGGCGGGAACAGGCCGGCGTCGTCGACGAGGGCCGTGAAAAGGGTGTTCATCGTGCCCAGGTCCAGGCGTAGCCGGGGTCCTCGCACGACAGCGCGCCCTGGCCGAGGTCGAGCGGGCGGAAGGTGTCGACCATGACGGCCATCTCGCTGGTGTGGGTGGCGCCGGCCTCGATGACGGCTTCGACCGCTCCCGGCTGCGGGCCGTGGGTGAAGCCGGCCGGGTGCAGGGAGATCGAGCCGACGTCGATGCCGGAGCCCGCGCGGGCGGAGTAGTCGCCGCCGACGTAGAACATGAACTCGTCGGAGTCCACGTTGTGGTGGTTGTAGGGGATCGGCACCGCGTCGGGGTGGAAGTCGAGCGGCCTCGGCATGAACGAGCAGACCACGAAGCCGGGGCCCTCGAACGTCTGGTGCACGGGCGGCGGCGCGTGCGTCTTCTTCACGATCGGCTCGAAGTCGTTGATGTTGAAGGCGTAGGGGTAGAGGTAGCCGTCCCAGCCGACCACGTCGAACGGGTGGTTGCGGTAGACGAGCCTGGTCAGCCCGCCGCGGGTGCGGACGAGGACCGGGACCTCCTCGCCCTCGGCGGTGAAGGGCTCCTGCGGGGTGCGCAGGTCGCGCTCGCAGTAGGGGGCGTGCTCCAGGAACTGGCCGTACTGCGACAGGTAGCGCTTGGGCGGCCTGATGTGCCCGGAGGCCTCGATGGCGAGCACGTTCACGGTGCCGGACGGCACCCACCGGTGAATGGTGCCGGTGGGGATGACGACGTAGTCGCCCTCCGCGGCCTCGATGACGCCGTAGGTGGACTCGAAGCGCACGTTGCCGCGCTGGATGTAGACGCACTCGTCGCCCATGGAGTTGCGGTACAGCTCGCTGGGGCGGTCGCTGGTGGCGTACGACAATCGGACGTCGCCGTTGGCGGACAGCAGCATCCGGCCGGTCACCAGGTCTCCGGCGGAGGCGAGGTCCTGGGTGCGGAAGTGGCGCGGGGAGAGCGGCAGGTTCGCGCTGGTCGTGGTGGGCAGGAGCGGTTCGACCGCCTCGGCCTTGACGATCGCGGTGGGGAGATGGCGGTGGTAGAGCAGGGAGGAGTCGGATGAGAAGCCCTCTTCGCCCATGAGCTCCTCGGCGTACAGGCCGCCGTCCGGGCGCCGGAACTGCACGTGGCGCTTCCTGGGTACCTCGCCTACGAGCCGGTAGTACGGCATCTCTCTCAACTCCGTCCGGTTATCGGACACTTATGTCCTCTATGTGTAACTACCGTCCTTCATGGCGGGCCGTACTGTCAACCAAGGGCGGCGGCGAGTTCCCCGGCGGCCACCAGGACGCGGGGACCGGTGCCCTCGGCGAGTCCGCCGAAGCTCACCACCCCCACGGACGCCTCCAGCCACGGCAGTCCCGTGACCGGCGCGGCGATGCCGCGGGCACCCTCCTGGAGCTGGCCCTCCGTCACCTGATACCCGGTGTTGCCGCCGCGCATCGCGAGGATGGCCTGGCCCGCCGCGCCCTTGGCCAGCGGGTGCCGCGAGCCCTCGCGGTAGGCCACGTGCAGGTCGGTCCAGGACGGCTCGACGACCGCGACCGCGAGCCCGTCGTCGCCCTCGGCCACGGTCAGGTGCGCGGTGGCGCCCACCTCCTCGGCCAGGCGCCGCAGCGTCGGCAGCGCCGCCGCCCGCAGAAGCGGCTGTACGGCCTGCGCCAGCACCAGCACCCCGAACCCGAGATGCACCCGGCCCTCGGCGTCCCGGCGCGCGAAACCCTCGTTCATCAGCGTCGTGACCAGCCGGTACACCACCGGCCTGCTCAGCTCCAGCGAGGCGGCCAGTTCGGTGGGCGTGCGGCCCCCGTGCCCGTCGGCGAGCAGCCGGAGCAGGCGGAGCCCGCGCTCCAGGGTCTGGGCGGATTCTGCGGCCATGCTGTTGATTATGCGTGGTGCTGGTGTGACGCTCCGCACCGAAGCGGGTAAGTACCCGGTTAGTCGGACCGGGGGGTAAATATGCGGCAAATGTGGCTTGTCCTGATCGGCGGGCTGGCTATCTGTGCGTTGATCCCCGCTCTGCCTTCGGTCGGGGAGCGGGCGTCCTCCCTGATCCGCAGCAACGGCATGAGCCCGCCCCGGACATCCAAGCCCGGCCTGCTGGTCGAGACCACGTTCTACGCCACCCTGGGCATCGAGGTCGGCGAGCGGGTCCTGCCCTTCGACGAGCAGGCCCAGATCCGGCCCAAAGAGGTGGCGCCCGGCGTCCGGGTGGACGAGAGCGGCAGCCTGCAGGGCAAGCCGCTGAGACCCGGCACCTTCTCCTCGCCGATCGAGCTCTGCCGCGGGCGCACCTGCGCCGAGGACACGATCACGCTCATCGTCTATCGGAACGTTCCATGGGAGCCGCGCAACCTCACCTTCCCCGGCAAGGTCGGGGAGCCGATGAACGGGGAGATCTCGATCAACGGGGGCCCGACCGGCGTCCTGCCCACGTTCACCGTGACGGACTACGACAAGCTGCCTGAGGGCGTGAGCATCGGCCCTGACGGTCATGTCGGCGGTGTCCCGGCCGCGAGCGGGCACTTCGAGATCCCCGTGCGCATCTGCGTGGCGGGCAACTGCGCGGGCGTCGTGGTGAAGATGATCGTGGTCTGAGGGCCTTGCGGCGGGCGGCGTCGAGCGGCCACGGTGGTGGCATGAAATCGGTCATCGTGGTCGGAGCGGGTATTTGGGGTGCGTCGCTGGCATTGCGGCTGGCCGAAACAGGCTGGCAAGTGACGCTGATCGAACAGCACAAACCCGGGCACGTACGGCAGGCCAGCGCGGGCGAGACCCGGCTCCTGCGCGCCGCGCACGGCGACGGCGAATGGTACGCCCGGTCCTTCTGGCAGGCGCTCGACGGATGGCGCCGCCTGGAGGAACGGGCCGGTGAGCAGCTCTACCACGAGGCCGGGATGCTATGGCTGGCCCAGGATCCCGACGGGTGGGAGCAGGCCAGCGCCCGGATGCTGAAGAACCTGGACATCCCCTGCGAGGTGCTGGAGCCGTCGGAAGGGGGCAGGTTCTTCCCCGAGTTCCGGCCCGACGGGCTCAGCTTCCTGCTCTGGGAGCCGAAGGCCGGGGTGGTCAGGGCGCGGCGGGCCACCCAGGTGGCGGCGGCGCTGGCCGTACGGGCCGGGGCGCAGCTCGTCAGGGCACGGGCGCTGCCCGCGGACGGCGGAGTCGTGATCGACGGGCGGAAGCTCACCGCGGACCGAGTGGTCTGGGCGACCGGGGCGTGGATGCCGGAGCTGTTCGACGCGCCGCTGACCGTCACCAAGCAGGACACGTTGCACTTCGCGGTGCCGGCCGCGTGGACCGTGCCGGGGATGCCCGCCTTCGTGGATCACAGCGCCTCGTTCTACGGGCACGGCGACGTGGACGGGGTGGGGATGAAGGCCACCTCCGACGTGGAGGGCGAGCCGTACGAGCCGGAGCACGGCCCGCGCACCGTGGACGCCGCCGGCGTGGAGCGGGCCAGGACGTATCTGGCGCGCAGGTTCCCCTCGCTGGCCGGCGCGCCGGTGCTGTTCAGCCAGGTCTGCCAGTACGCGCTCACGCCCGACGCGGAGTGGATCATCGCCGAGACCGCGCCGGGCGTGTGGCTGCTGGGCGGGGACTCCGGGCACGGGTTCAAGCACGCGCCCTCGCTGGCCGCGTACGTGGCCGGAGTCCTGGACGGCGAGCACGCCCCGGACGCCCGCTTCGGGCTGGGCGAACGGGTGCCGAACAGGGGCCTGCGGACCAGCGGAGAGTCCAGGTAAGGCCAGCCCTACCAGCGCTTCGGGGGAGTGCGGGGCAGATCAGGACGGTGATCGCGGCGGACACTTCGGGGAAGGAACTCGGAAGGGAACGAAGATGTCTGCTCCGCACTCCGTCCGCACCGCCGCGGGCCTGTGGCTCACCGCGGTCGCGCTCGGCGCCGCCGAGACCGCGATCGCCGTCAGCGGTCCGCTGATCAGCGGCGAGGCGAGCGTGGGCGAGCTCGCCGGGGGTCTCGGCCTGCGCCTGGCGATCTACGCCGCCGCCATCTACCTCGCCCTGGCCCTGCGAAGGGGCAGGAACTGGGCAAGGCTCACACTGACCGCGACCCTGGGCGTGTTCGGCACGATCTCGCTGGTCATCGAGCCGATCCGGTACTTCATGGCCGGCGGCGGCCTCACGGAGGCCCTGACCTCGGCCGGCGCGGCCGACCTCGCCATGGGCGTGAGCCGGGTGCTCCACCTGACCGCGGTGCTGGGGGCGGTCGCGCTGATGTTCCAGCCGAGCGCCAACGACTACTTCTCGGGGAACTCCGGCGCCCGCAGGTTGCGTACACCCGGTGAGAGAAGGGCCGCGGCCGTCGACACCACGACCACGCCCGCGCAGACCAGCATGGCCGACCTCGCGTCGACCATGACCGCCAGGCGGCCCGCCAGCAACAAGCCGAGCGGCCCGAACATCAACGACCCCAGCGCGTCGTAGGCGCTCACCCGCGACAGCGCCTCGGGCGGCACCTCCCGCTGCAACGTGGTCTGCCACAGCACGCCGAACACGTCGAAGCAGATCCCGAGCAAGAAGGCCCCCGCCACCACCACCCACAGCGGCGCGTCCACCCCCAGCAGGAGGTACGGCAGCGCCGACGGGAAGCACAGCAGCGTGGCGACCAGGATGGGCCGCCTCGGCCGCAGCCGCAACGCCACCACCACACCGACCAGCGTGCCCACGGCCTCCCCTGCGAGCACGGCCGACCAGGCGCCCGCGCCGCCGAGATGCTCCTTGGCCAGCAGCGGCCCCAGCACTCCGTGGGCCGCCTGCAGGGCCATGACCATGACGGAGAACTGGGCCACCACCACCCACAGCCACTGCCGGGAGCGGAACTCCGTCCACCCGTCCTTCAGGTCGCGCAGCACCGAGGGCCGCGCGGCGCCGGCCCGCACGTGCGGCGGCAGGCGGAGGAACTGGATCAGCAGCCCGGAGACGCCGAACATCAGCCCGCTCACCGCCAGCGCCCAGGCCCCGCCGACCAGCGTCACAGTGATGCCGCTGAGCACCGCCCCGGCCACGCGGGAGGTGTTGGCGCCCAGGCCGAGCAGCGCGTTGCCGGTCTGCAGCCGGTCGGCGGGCACGACCTCGGGGATGATGCCGGTGAGGGCGGGGAAGAGCACGGCCATCGCGATGCCGCCGAGGGCGGCGGCGGTGGCCAGCGCGGGCAGGGGCGTCCAGCCGGTGAACAACATCGCGGCCAGCGCGGCGTAGGCGGCGCAGTTGACCCACTCGCCGGTCATCATGACGAGCTGCCGGGGGAAGCGGTCCGCGATCACCCCGCCGACCAGCATGAACAGCACCATCGGCAGCGACTGGGCGGTCAGCACCACCGACAGCGTGGACGCGTTCGCCCCGGGCAGCCCGAGCACGCCGAACGCCAGCGCCACCGGCGCGAAGGCGCTGCCGAGGACCGAGATGGTCCTGGCCGACAGCAGGAGGGTGAAACGGTGATCCCGGAGAAGCCCGAGATCCTGGCGAAAGCTCTGCACTCGCGCCATTGTTCCGCCTGCCTGCGGCATTTCTGTCGGCGGGTAACAAGACCGGCTTTGGAATGTGCAGGCGATTGGCAAGAAACGCGGTGCTATCTGCCGTAATTTGCTGGATCGTGAGCGTGCTGATACGGCGAGTCGCCCGATGGGCCAGGGAGATTCCCGACGCGCCCGCCTATACCTTCGTGGACCATCTGGGCGACGGTGCGTGGCACACGCTCACCTGGCGGCAGGTGGACCGCAGGGCCCGCGCGCTGGCCGTACGCGTGCGGGAGCTGGCCGGGCCCGGTGACCGGGTGGCCATCCTCGCGCCCCAGGGGCTCGACTACGTCGTGGCCATGATCGGGACCCTGTACGCCGGGGTCGTCGCGGTGCCGCTGTTCGCCCCCGACCTGCCCGGCCACGCCGAGAGGCTGGCCCGCGCCTACACCGACGCCGAGCCCGCCCTCACGCTCACGACCACGCCCGCGCTGCCCGGCGTGCGGGCCTTCGCGGACGGCGCGGCCGTACTCGCCGTGGACACCGTCTCCGACCTGCTCGCCGAGGAGTGGGACGAGGTGGCGCTCGGGCCTGACGACCTCGCCTACCTGCAGTACACCTCCGGCTCCACCCGGCAGCCCACCGGCGTGGAGATCACCCACGGCAACGTGGAGGCCAACGCCCTGCAGCTCTGGGAGGCCTTCGACGCCAAGCCGCGCTCGTCCGTCGCCGCGCTCTGGCTGCCGCTCTTCCACGACATGGGGCTGATCGCCACCATCGCGCTGCCCATCGTCGGGGGCAACCAGGTGGCGTTCATGGACCCGGTCGCCTTCGTCATGCACCCGGTGCGCTGGCTGCGGTTGCTCAGCGCGTTCGACGACGTCTACACCGGCGGGCCCAACTTCGCCTACGAATACACCGCCGCGCGGGTGAGCGAGGCCGACAAGGACGGGCTGGACCTGTCCGGCGTGCGGGTCATGCTCAACGGCGCCGAACCGGTCAGGCCCGGCACCGGCGCAGCCTTCCACGCCGCGTTCGCGCGCTGCGGGCTGCGGCCGCAGGCTCACACTCCCGCGTACGGCCTGGCCGAGGCCACCGTGTTCGTCTCGGCCGTCGGTTGTGACGAGGTCGCCAAGGTCACCGAGTTCGACCGGGAGGCGCTCGGGGAGGGGCGGGCGGTGGCGTACACGTCGGGTGCCAAGAGCACGCTCGTCTCCTGCGGGCGGCCGACCGGGCAGCTGGTCCGCGTCGACGCGCCGGACGGGCACGTCGGCGAGATCCGCGTCCAGGGGCCGAACGTCGCCCGCGCCTACTGGCGCGACCCCGAGCGCAGCGCCGAGGTGTTCGGGTCGGGCTGGTTGCGCACCGGCGACCTCGGAGTCATCCACGAGGGCGAGCTCTACGTGACCGGGCGGATCAAGGACCTGATCATCGTCGACGGGCGCAACCACTACCCGCAGGACATCGAGGCCACCGTTCAGGAGGCGTGCGAGGCGGTGCGGCGCGATCACGTGGCCGCCTTCGCGGTGCCGGGCGAGCAGGGGGAACGGGTCGTCGTGGTGGCCGAGCGTTCCCGGCGCGGGCTGGAGGCGGAACCGGCCGAGGTGACCAGGCTCGTACGGGCCGCCGTGGCCAGGAAGCACGATCTGGCCGTGCACGACGTGGTGCTGGCGGCGGCGGGAGCCGTACCGAGGACATCCAGCGGGAAGATCGCGCGGCGGGCCTGCCTGCGGGCCTACCTGGAGGACGCCTTTGTTTGAGTCGGCCGGGCGGATCGTCTATCGCGGCAGGTGGACGCTGCTGGTGCTGAGCCTCGCCCTGGCGGTGCTGGCCGCGCCGTTCGGCATGGAGTTGTTCGGGCGGATGGTGGACGGCGGGTTCGAGGACCCCAAGGCCGACTCGACCACGGCCGCGCGCTGGAACGACGCCTGGTACAGCGGCAACTCGCCCGACGTCGTCGTCCTGTACCGGCATCCGAAGGTCAGGGTCGCCGACCCGAGGTTCAAGAAGGCGGTGCACGACTCGCTGCGCCGCCTGCCCGCCGCGCACGTGCGCAAACTCGCCACCTACTGGACCACCGCCTCCCCCCGGATGGTCTCCAAGGACGAGCACGCCACCTACGCGCTGATCACCCTGCGTGGCGGCCCGCAGACCAAGCAGCGCGCCTACGCCGAGATCAGGGACCGCCTCGCCGTCGAGAACCTTCAGGTCAAGGTGGGCGGTTCGGTGCCCCTGGTCAAGGAGCTCAACGACCAGACCGGCCGCGACCTGGCCAGAGCCGAGGCCATCTCGATGCCGGTGCTGCTCGTGCTTCTGGTGATCGTCTTCGGCAGCCTGGTCGCCGCGGGGCTGCCGCTGCTGGTCGGGCTGCTGTCCGTGCTCGGCGCGCTGGTCCTGCTGCGGCTGCTGACCGAGGTGACCGAGGTCTCCGTCTTCTCGCTCAACGTCGTCACCATGCTCGGGCTGGGGCTGGCGATCGACTACTCGCTGTTCGTGCTGAGCGCCTTCAGGGAGGAGGTACGGCGGGGCGCCACCAACGAGCAGGCCGTCGTACGCACGATGGCCACGGCCGGGCGGACCGTGGCGTTCTCCGGGCTCACCGTGGCCACCGCTCTGCTGGGGCTGCTGCTGTTCCCGCAGATGTTCCTGCGCTCGATCGGGCTCGGGGCGGCGGCGGTGGTGCTCGTGGCCATGCTGTCGGCGCTCGTGGTGCTGCCCGCGGTGCTGGGGGTGCTGGGGCGGCGGGTGGACGCGGTGCGGGTGGTCCCGGTCTTCACCGGAAACGGCACCTTCTGGCGAAGTATCGCCGCCAGTGTCATGAAAAGGCCCGTTATCTACCTTGTTGGGGTGATGGCGGTGCTGGTGGCGCTGGCCCTGCCGTTCGCCCACGTGAAGTTCGGCAACGTCGACCACCGCGTCCTGCCCGCCGCCGCCGAGTCCCGCCAGGTCGCCGAGGCCGTCGACCGCGACTTCGCCCGCAACTCCATGGCCGCCATCGACGTGCACGTCCTCATCGAACGCCACTTCGCGGCCGAACCCGTCACCCCCGGGCCGGTGGGTCAGGGGTACACGCCCGTCTCCGCCCTCACCCCGGTCAGCCCCCTGGACGCGAAGCCGTTCGCCGACCGCATCGACGCCCTCGACGGCGTCACCGGCGTCGACCTGGCCGGAGTCTCCCAGGCCAACGGCGCCGTCCGCCTGTCGGTCCGCTACGACGCCGACCCCATGTCCGCGCGCGCCCAGCGGATCGTCACCCTGATCCGGTCCATGGCGCCCGAGCCCAACACGCGCGCCGTCATCGTGGGTGGATCCACCGCGGCCCAGATGGACCTGATGGCCAGCCTCGCCGCCGTCCTGCCGTGGATGGCGCTGGTCGTGGGCGGGGTGACGTTCGTGCTGTTGTTCATGGCGTTCGGCTCGGTGGTGCTGCCGCTGAAGGCCCTGCTCATGAACGTCCTGTCCATCGGCGCCTCCTTCGGCGTCATCGTCTGGGCCTTCCAGGACGGGCACCTGGCCTCCGCGCTCGGCTTCACCCCGACCGGAACCATCGAGGCGACCGCGACCGTGCTGATCCTGGCGGTGGTGTTCGGGCTGTCGATGGACTACGAGGTGTTCTTGTTGTCCCGGGTGCGCACCGAGTGGCTGCGCACGGGGGACAACGCCGCCGCTGTGGCCCTCGGGCTGGAGAAGACCGGCGGGCTCATCACCAGTGCGGCCTTGCTGCTTCTTGTGGTGATCGGGGCGTTCTCCACGGCGGGGATCACGATCGTGAAGCTGCTGGGCGTGGGGATGTTCGTGGCCATCGTCGTGGACGCCACGCTGGTACGGGCGTTGCTGGTGCCCGCGACGATGCGCCTCATGGGCGGGGTCAACTGGTGGATGCCCCGCTGGCTCCAATCCCTCCACACCCGCCTCCCCGACCCCCATGGGGGCGAGTCGGCCGGTGGAGTGTCGGCCCGCTCGCCTGGAGCTTCGGGCGGTTCGCCGGGGGTGCTCGCCGGCGGCTTGGCCGGGGCCGGCCGGGGTGTGATGGCGGGGGTTGAGGGTGGGCCTCCCCGCGCTCTTGGCGCCGGGTCGGCGGGTCGGGACGGCGGTGGAGCTCGGCGCTCTGGTACGGCGGGCGCCGCGGGTCATGCGGGTGCCGCGGGTGATGAGGCACCGGCTCGGGTCATCCGGCCGAATCCCGACGGGCCCGGGTGGTATTGGGAGAGCACGGGCGAACCCGCGGCGGATGGAGCGGAGCGCGCCCCTGGTGACCGGGCTCTGGGTGACCGGGGTTTCGAGGGAGGGGTAAGCGGGCGGGTGGTGTTCGGGGCCGATACCGACCCTGAACCCGTGGCGGCGGAACACGAGCCGGAGCCCGGGGTGGCCGGGGGTGAGGCGGAGCTGCCGGCCGGGCGCGTACCGGGGTCCGGGATGGCCGGGGCCGGGCGCGCGCAGGGGCTTGGGGTGGCCGGGCCCTCGCGGAAGTTGCCCTACTCGCGGAGGGAGGTTCCGGCGCCGGTCAAGGAGGTGGAGGTGGGGTGGGTCAAGGTTGCGGCCGGCCGTACCCGGGTGGTCAGGGCTGTGCCGGGTGGGTGGGTTTGGGTGGAGGTCGAGTCGTGACGGTCGCCGCCACCCGGGTGGAGGGGGCCTGGGCCGGGCTGTTCGGGGTGGTGGGGCTGGCGGGGTTCGTGACGACGCTGGACAACACCGTGGTGACGGTCGCGGTGCCCACGATACGGCGGGAACTGGGGGCGCGGCTGGCGGCCATGGAGTGGGTGGGCACGGGGTACGTGATCACATTCGCCGGGCTGATGCTCGCCGGGGGGCGGTTGGCGGATCTGTGGGGGAGGCGGCGGGTGCTGGTGGCGGGGATGGCGGTGTTCAGCGCCGCTTCGCTGGTCGCGGGATTGGCCGGGACCGTGGAGGTGCTGGTGGGGGCTCGGGTGGTGCAGGGGGTGGGGGCGGCGATGGTGTTGCCTGCCACGTTGGCCGTGCTGGCGGGTTCCGGGGAGCGGCGGCGGTCGGCGGGGATCGCGGTGTGGATGGCCTCCGGGGCGGCGGCGCTGGCGCTCGGGCCGGTGGTCGGCGGGTATCTGAGCGAGTACGCGCACTGGGGATGGGTGTTCCTGATCAACGTGCCGCTGGGGGCGGTGGTGATCGGGCTGGCGCTCGTGGCCCTGCCCCAGGACCCCCAACCCAACTCCGACTCCAGCTCCAGGACCGACGCCGGTCCCAGTCCGGGGTCCGGCTCCGGGAGCGATGGTGGTTCTGGTTCGGGTGGCTCGCGTTCTGGCACCGGGGGTGGGTTCTGGGGTGGGGTGGATGTGCCGGGGGTGGTGTGTTCTGGGGTGTTTCTGGGGGCCGGGACCTTTGTGCTGATCCACGGGGTTGAGTACGGCTGGGCCCGGCCGGTCATCGTCGCGGGCCTGGTGGTGAGCCTGGTCGCCGGGGTGGCGTTCGTGGTGGTGGAGCGGCGGGCGGCGCGGCCGATGGTGGATCTGGCGCTGTTCCGGGTCCGGAGCTTCAGCGGCGGCGTCGTGGCGCAGGTGCTCTGGGGGCTCGGGGTGAACGGGGTGTTCTTCTACACCGCGATCTTTCTGCAGGACGTTCTCGGGTTCACGCCGTCGGCCTCCGGGCTGGCGTTCGTGCCGCTGGCCCTGCTGGTGGTGGCGGCCGCGCCGCTGGTGCCGTGGGTGGAGCGGCAGGCGGGAGCGGGGCGTACCGTCGCGGCGGGTCTTTTGCTGGTGGCGGCGGGGATGGTGGTGGCGGCCTTTCTGCGGCCGGGGGACGGGTGGGGGGATCTGCTGCCCGCGGTCTGCGCGATCGGGGTGGGGTCGGCGTTGACGATGCCGCTGGGTTCGGCCGTGCTCGGTGCGGTGCCGGAGGAGCGGGCCGGGGTGGCGGGCGGGGTGTTCAGCGTGAGCCGGGAGATCTCCGGGCTGTTCGGGATCGCGGGGGTGGGCGGGGTGGTGCACGCCGTGGGGACGTTCGCCGCCGGGTACACCGTCGGGTTGCTCGCCGCTGCCGCGCTGGTCCTGGGCGGGGCGCTGGTCAGCCTGTCGAGCCTGCCGTGAGGGTCCGGTGAGGGTGGCCGTGCTGGGTCTGGGGTCGCGGGGGGACACGCAGCCCTGTGTGGCGCTGGCCCATGGGCTGGCCGGGCGCGGGCATGACGTGGTGGTCGTGGCGGCGCGGCGGTATGCGCCGCTGGTCAAAGACGGGGTGGGGTTCGCGGGGCTCAGCGTGGATCCGGTGGAGGTGGCCGGGAGCGCCGAGGGGCGGGCCTGGCTGGAGAGCGGGCCGCTGGGCTTCGTGCGGGGGTTCAGAGCCGTGGTCGAGCCGCTCGCCGAGACGCTCGTGAGCGAGGTGGACGCGGCCTGCCGGAAGGCCGATCTGGTGCTCGCTCCTGCTCTGGGCGCCTTCGGCAGGCATCTGCACGACCGGTACGGCATGCCGTACCGCATCCTGCATTTCCAGCCCGGCCACCCCACGACGGCCTTCCCGAACCCGCTCGTCCCCGCGCGGACCCTGGGCCGTCTCGGGAACAGGGCCAGCTACGCCCTGGTCGAGCGGCTCGGCTGGCTGGTGCTGGGCCGGATGGTGAACCGGCTGCGGGCGCGGACGCTCGGGCTGGGCAGGTTGCGGGGAAGTCCGTTCGCGGCCGATCGGCGGGATCGGGTGCCGGTTTTGTGTGGGTTCAGCGGGCATGTGGTGCCGCGCCCGGCGGACTGGCCCGACCAGGTGCGGCAGACCGGCTACTGGACGCGGGGCGGCGGGGAGCTCGGGGATGAGCTGACCGCGTTCCTGGAGGCGGGGCCGCCGCCGGTCTACGTGGGGTTCGGGAGCATGGTGCCGGGTGATCCGGCGCGGACGGCCGAGCAGGTTCGGGTGGCGCTCCGGCTGGCCGGGGTGCGGGCCGTGGTTCAGGGGCTGCCGGTGGAGCGGTCGGAGACGGTGCTGCCGGTGGGGGAGGTGGCGCACGAGGCGTTGTTCGCGCGGGTCCGGGCCGTGGTGCACCACGGTGGGGCGGGGACCACGGGCGCGGCGCTGCGGGCGGGGGTGCCGGGCGTGGTGTGCCCGTTCTTCTCCGATCAGCCGTTCTGGGGGCTGCGGGTGGCGGCGCTGGGGGCGGGGCCGCCGCCGTTGCCGATCTCGCGGTTGGTGGCGGGGGAACTGGCTGCGCGGCTGCGGGCCGTACCGCAATATGAGGAAAAATCGCAGCACATCGGGCGGTTACTGCGCGCTGAAAACGGAGTGAAGAACGCTGTGGATCTCATTGAAGAGAGCTGATCGTCCCAGTAGTGTGCTTCATGCCCCCTTGATCCTCCCAGAGTAGGTGCCATGCGACTTCGTCCGCTCATCGTCACCGGACTCGCACTGTCGATGCTGGGGATCGGGATCCCCGCCTGGTCGGCGGACGACCCCCGCAGCTGCAACGACCTCATGTCGAGCGACACGCCCGCCTACGTCATGTGCACGTGGCTGGCCACGCCCGAGGAGGCCGCCGACATCGCGAGGTTCTGGCTGGACAACGACGGCGAGAACATGAAGAACGCCGGGCCCAACAGCGAGGTCGGCGTCGACTGCAGCGAGGCCGAGAACGCCTGCGACCCCAACCTCGAAGGCGACGGCGAGATGCACGACGTCGGCTCGCCCGACGTGGACGGGGCCGAGGACGGCGGTACGCCGGACGCCTGCCCCGACGGCACCAAGTGCCACATCGACCCCGACGAGGTCTCGGCGACCGAGGCCGCCGCCGCCGAGAAGACCGCGGCCGGGCAGAGCGCCAAGACCGCGCGCGCCGACGGCATGCGGGTGTGGATCGACGCCGAGCTCGCCGACGACTGGAAGGCCGGCAAGCTGGCCGAGGCCGCCAAGAAGGTCGCCGCCCTGGCAGCCCAGCCGGGCGTGGTGGGCGTGCGGTTCAGTTCGCAGGTCGGCTACAACAAGACGCTGCAGACCGCCGAGGAACTCGACAAGTTCCTCACCGAGGCCGCCCACGCGCTGCGCCAGGCCGTGCCCGGCAAGAAGCTGGCCATCCACACCGTCGTCCCGGCCCTGGGCTGCGGCGCGAACGAGGCCTGCAAGACGGAGATCGGCAAGAAGTACCCGCTGCTCGACCCCGACAAGGTCGGCGCCTGGCTGAAGGCGGGCCTGGTCGACCAGCTCGCCCTGGACAACGGCCACCTGTCCACCGAGTACGCCACCTGGCGGATCGACGCCGCCGAGGCCCAGCGCAACCAGTGGATCCAGGTACGGGCCCGCGCCTGGGACTCCCTGGCGCACATCGCCGCCGAGGACGCCGTCTTCACCGGTCCCGGCGCCTCCCAGCTGACCGCCGAGCAGGCCACGAAGACCATCACCGACCGCGTCGCCACCCCGCTGCAGGCCGACGCCGCCGAGACCGTCATCCTCTGGACCCGCTGGCAGGACGCCAAGGGCTCGGTCAACCGGGTCCTGGGCGACAAGCTGGCCGACAACGCCGCGTGGGAGCAGCTCAAGAAGCTCGACGCGGTCAAGGCGAGGCTGGCCACGATCTACGACCCGGCGACGCCCGAGGTCGACCAGGCCACCGACCTGAAGAAGCTCGCCGAGGTCTTCTCCACGGTGTACGTACGCGCCGCCTGAACCGCATCAGAATGAGCCCGCGCCCGGCGCGGGCTTTTTCTTTTCCTTTTCGGTGGCAAAGAGCGGACAATGGCCTTGCCTTCCTCGATTTCCTGACAGAAAGTCAGGGCGTCAAATGCACGGCCCGCGACCGAGGAGGTACCCCAATGGTCCGACGCTGGTTATCCGTCGCCTTCGCGATCTGCGCGACGGCGATTCTCGTGGCACCGCCGGCCACGGCGCTGGTGCTGCCCACTCCGCGGGCCTTCGTCTCCAACCTGGATCTGGACTGCTTCAAAACAAACCCGTATCAGCCGCCCGCAACCACCCTGACGCTCAGGCACCTCAATCCGCAACTAGGTGACCTGCCCATTCAGACGGTCACGCTCGGCGCCCGCGAACAATTATGTGTTCCGGTCGCGAAGAACAATGTGATTCCACCGGCCGGCGTACTCGACTTCGTCAGATTCGTCGACCTGTCCTGCTACCGGATCACCGGCCCGTCGATCAACAGGACCATCGTCCTCCACCACCTCAACCCGGTCCTGCAGGACCAGCCGCGCAAGCAGGTCGTGCTGAACCAGCCGCAACAGCTCTGCGTGCCCGTGGCCAAGAACGGCGTGGTCCCGTCCGCCGAGGTCCTTTCGGTGATCCGCCACATCGACCTCGAGTGCTACGGCTTCACCCCCAACCCGGTCATGAACAGGACGCTGAACCTCAGGCAGCTCAACCCGGTGCTGAGCAACATCCCACCGGCGAACGTGCAGGTCCTCGCCGCCCGCCAGCTCTGCGTGCCCGTGCAGAAACGCGGCGACAACATCCCCGCCGCGACGCTGAACATCGTGCGCTGGCTTGACCTGGAGAAGTACGACGTCAACGCCGCCACCACCGCGCCGGTGACGCTGAACCTGCGCCACCTCAACCCCGTGCTCGGGCAGCTTCCCGGCGAGACGGCGACGCTCACCGGCCGCTCCCAGCTGGCCGTGCCGGTGGCCAAGAACGGCCAGGTCCCGCCCGGGTGATCTCCGAAGGGGGATGACGCCGCACGGCGGATGCCCGGAGCCGGGCGGCGTCGGGCGGGGTCAACGACCGCTGGAGAGCTGCCAGCCGTCCTTGGCCCCGCCCTTCCCGATTCTCAGCGCGGCCAGGATCATCGGGAACGACGCCTTGAACTCCCTCGTCCAGTACGGCCATGTGTGCGTCCCGTTGGCGTACAGGTTGAGCGTGTGCCGGATGCCGAGCCCGTTCAGCCGCCGCGAGAGCGCCTTCGCCGTGTACGCCGAGATCGGCTCGCCCAGGTGGGCCGGATGCCAGGGCGAGCCGGGCGGGTCCAGCGGGCCGAGGAAGCTCGTGGTGCCGCTGGAGATGTACAGGCTCGTACCCTTCAGGCCCGGCGCGAGCGCCATCGGGTCGTTCATCGCCCAGATCTTCTTGTCCTTGACCGGGTCGCCCCACAGGGCTTTCGGGTTCTGCTTCTCGCTGGCCTGCGCGTTCATGATGATCTCGGGGATGCCGGGGAGTTCGGTGGCCAGGATGCCGCTGTAGGAGCCGGCGAAGCGGAACATTCCGGGGTAGCGGGCCGCGTACTTCATCGCGCCGTAGGCGCCCATGGACAGGCCCGCGATGGCGCGCCGCGTGCCGCCCCGGTAGCCGATCTCCACCAGGCGGCGTACCTCGTAGGTGTGGAAGGTGGCCCATTTCGGGGTGCCGCCGCGGCCGCCGTTGTACCAGTCCGAGTAGTTTCCCGCCCGTCCCGCCTCCGGCATGACCACGATCGCGTCCACGTTCTCGGTGAACGCCGCGACGTCGGTCATCCGGGTCCAGGAGGTGTAGTCGTCGGCGCCGCCGTGCAGCAGGTACAGCACCGGCCAGGTCCGCTTCGCCGACTTCGACCAGCCTTTGGGCAGCAGCAGGCGTACCGGCGTCATCCGCCCGATCGACGGCGAGG
Source organism: Nonomuraea sp. NPDC050540 (assembly GCF_044457485.1). Lineage (NCBI taxonomy): Bacteria > Bacillati > Actinomycetota > Actinomycetes > Streptosporangiales > Streptosporangiaceae > Nonomuraea > Nonomuraea sp. NPDC050540. The sequence goes on along the minus strand of NZ_JBITHA010000024.1, from coordinate 45,551 downwards.
AGATGAGGATGTCCAGCGTGCGCGGCCCGAGCCACCGCTCGCGCACCACCCGGGCGCTGCCGGGCAGCGCCTTCTGCCAGGGCACGCTTCGCTGGGCGCTCTCCGGTACGGCCGGCGCCTTCGTCGGCCCGCCCTCCGGCACGATCGACCAGTCGGGATCGGCCATCGCGGGCGTGGCGCCGGCGGCGAGGACGAACGTGATGGCCAAGGCCGTCAGGGCGCGCGATCGCATGGTGGGTTCCTCCGCCGGTGAGGCTAGGGCTCCGCGCGGGGGCGGGCTATGAACCCGCGGCAACGAATCGGCCCGCCAGTTGTCACCCGCGTGATAAATCGCTCCGGAGGAATGTTCGGCACGGGCCTGCCCCCGGCCCCGGCCTCCTGGGTAGGTTGGCCGATCACCCCGGCAGCATGGGAGCGCACGTGGACGTCCGTGGCTTTCTCCTTGAACGGCTCGCGGCCCGGCTGGCCGGCGAGGACGTGGATCCGGACCGGCCGCTGGAGGAGTACGGACTGTCGTCCAGGGATGCCGTGGCGGTGGCGGGAGAGCTGTCGGAACTGCTCGGCCGGGACCTCAGCCCCACCCTCGTCTGGGCGAGCCCGACCGTGAACCAGCTGGTCCGCGCCCTGTCCGAGCCTCCTCTACGAGAGCGACATGTTCGCGCGGCGGACGAGCCGGTCGCGGTGGTCGGAGTCGGGTGCCGGGTGCCGGGGGCGCACGGGCCGGAGGAGTTCTGGCGGCTGCTCATGGACGGGCGCGACGCGGTCGGGACCGTGCCCGGCTCTCGGTGGGCGCCCTTCGACGACGGCTCCGCCTCGGCCGGGGAGGCGCTGGCAAGGACGACCCGGCATGGCGGGTTCCTGGCGGATGTGGCCGGGTTCGACGCCGCGTTCTTCGGCATCGCGCCCGGTGAGGCGGCTGTCATGGATCCGCAGCACCGGCTGCTGCTGGAGACCGCTTGGGAGGCGCTGGAGCACGCCGGCATCGCGCCTCGGGGTTTGCGCGGGAGCCGTACCGGGACATTTGTTGGTATTTCCGGAAACGAGTATGCCTATCTGACCACCGCCGACCCCGCCAAGGTCGACGCCTGGACGGCGACCGGGGCGGCGTTGAGCATCGCCGCGAACCGCCTGTCCTACCTGCTCGACCTGCACGGACCCTCCCTGGCCGTGGACACCGCCTGCTCGTCCTCACTGGTGGCGACCCATCTGGCGGTACGCAGCCTGCGCGCCGGGGAGAGCGACCTGGCGGTGGCGGCGGGCGTCAACCTGCTGCTGTCGCCGATCATCACCATGGCCTTCGACCAGGGCGGCGGTACCTCGCCCACCGGCCGATGCCGCGCCTTCGACGCCTCGGCCGACGGCATGGTCCGAGCGGAAGGCTGCGGCGTCGTGGTGCTCAAACGGCTCCCCGACGCGCTGCGCGACGGCGACCGCGTGCTGGCCGTGATCACCGGCACCGGCGTCAACCAGGACGGCCGCTCCAACGGCCTGGTCGCCCCCAACCCGCAGGCACAGGAGTCGCTGCTGAGACAGGTGCACGCCGGCCTCCCCGAACCCGCCTACATCGAGGCCCACGGAACCGGCACGTACCTGGGCGACCCGATCGAGGCCGCGGCCGTGGCCGCCGCGTTCCCCGGCGGGCCGGTGCTGCTGGGCTCGGCCAAGTCGAACCTCGGCCACCTGGAGGCGGCGGCGGGCGTGACCGGCCTCATCAAGACCGTCCTGGCGCTGCACCATGGCGTCATCCCGCCCAGCATCCACTTCACGACCCCCAACCCGCACATCCCGTGGGAGCGCCTGTCCGTCGTCACCGAACCCACCCCCTGGCCATGGCCTCGGGCGGGTGTGTCCTCGTTCGGCTTCGGCGGCACCAACGCCCACATAGCCCTCACCGCCGCCCCGCCCGCCACCGTCCTCGCGCCCGACACGGCGAAGCACGTGTTCACCATCAGCGACGTCGGCGCGGACCGGGTGAAGGCCCACGCCGAACTCCTGGCGGAATGGGTCGTCGGCCAGGACCGGGTATGGGAGGACGTGGCGCACACGCTGGCCAGGCGGGCCGGACGCGGCCGGACCGCCGCCGCCGTCGTGGCCGCCACCTCCGGCGAACTCGCCCAGGGCCTGCGCACCGCCCGTCCGTTCGCCCTGCCACCCGTCTGCGCGGGTCCCGTGTGGGTCTTCAGCGGGTACGGCGGGCAGTGGCGCGACATGGGCCGCCACCTCTACGAGACGGAACCCGCCTACCGGGCCGCCCTCGACGACCTGGCGCCGCTCCTGAGAGCCGAGGCGGGCATAGACCCCTGGACCGCCCCCGAGGGCGTCGCCCAGGCCCAGCCCCTGATCTTCGCCACCCAGATCGCCCTCGCGACGCTCTGGCGGGCCTACGGCATCCGGCCCGCCGCCGTGATCGGCCACTCGATGGGCGAGGTGGCCGCCGCGGTGGTGGCCGGTGGCCTGAGCCCGCGCGACGCGATCCGGGTGATCTGCCGCCGCGCCCGGCTCCTGGGCACACTCGGCGGCGGCGGCGCGATGGCGATCGTCGAGGCGGCGGCGGACGAGATCCCGGACACCCTTCACATCGCCGTCCACACCTCACCCCGCCAGACCGTGATCACCGGTGACCCGGGCCTGGTGGCGGAGTTCGCCGCGAAGATCGCCGCCTCGGGCCGCCTGGCCAGGACGCTGACAGCCGAAGGCGCCGGTCATTCGCCGCAGGTCAAGCCGTTGTTGCCGCTGATCAGGGAGGAACTGGCCGGGATCGATCCGGGTAAGCCGGCGCTGCCGTACTACTCGACGGTCTTGGACGACCCGCGGGAGGTGCCGGTCTTCGAGGCCGCGTACTGGGCGGCCGGAGTACGCCGGCCGGTGCGCCTGGCCCAGGCGGTACGCGCCGCCGCCGCCGACGGATTCACCGTCTTCACCGAAATCAGCCCACATCCCCTCCTCACCTCCGCTCTCCACGACACGCTCACCGGCGGCGGTGGGGTGCTGGTCACCCACTCGCTTCGCCGCGAGGACGATGGGGAGTTCTACGCTCAGGTGGCGACGGTGGCCGCCGCCGTCCCGCCGAGGACGGCCGGGCGGATCGTGGACGTCCCGCACGCGCCTTGGCGGCACGAGCGCCACTGGGTCGCGCCGCACCGCCGCGCCGCGGCAGCCGCCGACGGCGTTCACCGCCTGCTGGGCGCGCACGTGGAGACCCCTGACGGCCACGCGTGGAACACCACCCTGGACGACCTGTCCGACGCCCCGTGGCGCCTCGGCCCCGCCACCTGGCACCGCCACGGCCGCCCGGTACTGCCGGTCACCGTGGTCGCCCGCCTCGCCCACGCGGCCGTCCGCGAGGTCTCCGGCGCGGTGCCGTTGCACGACGTGGTGCTGCACGCTCTCCTGCCGCTGCCCGCGCGCGTCACGGTGACGCTGTCCGACGGGGTCGTCCGGGTCAGTGCCAAGGACGCCGCCGGGATCTGGAAGGTGTACGGCACCGCCGCTCTCACGCCAGGCCCGGCGGCAGAGGGCGTGGAGAGGGTCCGGCGGGTGGGGGCGGACGGGACGTTGGAGGGCGTGGAGATCCGCGACATCCCGCCGCACGAGGTTCCGGCGCGGCTGGAGGACAAGCTGGTCGAGCGGGCCTGGGTCGAGGCGCCTCCTGGCGAAGGGGGCTCTGGGGCGCGCTCGGTGTTCGTGGTGCCGCGAGGGCTGGACCCGGCGGGTTCGCGGGAGCTGATCCTGCGCATCGCCCGCGAGGCGTCCCCGGGCGAACGGCTGACGATCGTGACCCGGCGGGCGCAGGCCGTTCTCGAAGGGGAGAAACCCGATCCCGGGCCCGCGTCGTTGCGGGGACTGGTCAGGGTACTGGCTCTGGAGCGTCCGGAACTGCGGGCCGTGCTGGTGGACGTGGACGACCTCGCCGTTCTGGACCGGGAACGGGCCTGTGACGACGCCGAGGACGAGGTGGCCTGGCGGGACGGCACCCGCTACGCCGCCCGGCTCAGGCGTTTGGAACTGCCGCCCGCTCGGCCTGGGCGCGGGGATCCGGTGGTGGGGCCGGGGGCGTATGTGGTGACGGGCGGGTTCGGGCGGCTTGGGCTGGCGGTCGCGCGGTGGCTGGCCGGCCGGGGGGCCACGCGGATCGTGCTGAACGGCCGCTCGGCACCCGAAGCTCGGCTGCCGGCCGGTGCGGTGGCGGTCGTGGGGGATCTGGCTGAGGACGGTACGGCGGAGCGGCTGGTCGAGGCCGCTACCGAGGGCGGACTACGGCTGCGCGGGGTGGTGCACGCGGCAGGGGTGCTCGACGACCGGCTGATGGCCGATCTTGACGCTGACAGTCTCCACCGGGTGTGGAACGGGAAGGTCGCCGGCGGGCTCCGGCTGCACGAGGCCACGCGGGGGGCGGACTGGTGGGTGGCGTTCTCCTCGGCGGCCGCGTTGCTGGGTTCGCCGGGGCAGGGTGCCTACGCCGCCGCCAACGCCTGGCTGGACGCGCTCTGCCAGGTGCGCCGGGCGGAGGGGGCGGTGGCCGTCTCCGTCAACTGGGGGACTTGGGCGGGGGCCTCCGCCTTGCCCGCTGTTGAGGCGCTCACCTTGGACGAGGGGATCGAGGCGCTGGAGGCGCTGCTGCTGCGGGGGTGTTCGGCCGGGGTGGTCAAGCTGGATGCAGGGGCGGCGGTGGCGGCGTTTCCCGAAGTTGGGCGCATGCCGTACTTCTCGGAGGTGGTGGAAGGGGCGGCGGAGGCGGGCGGGGACGTGTCCGCGCGGGTTCGGGAACGGGCGGCGGCGGTGCTGGGAGTTGACTCCGGGCGGCTCGACGACGGGAGCGTGCTCACCGAGCTGGGGCTGGACTCGCTGGCGGCCACGCGGTTGCGGGGGCTGATCGAGTACGACTTCGGGGTGGTGGTGCCGGTGGCGCCGCTGCTCAACGGGGGGACGCTCGGAGAGCTGGTCGCGGCGGTCACCGGGGTGCCCGCCCGGGTGATCGGGCCCCGGGACGCGGCCGAGCGGCAGGTGGTGCGGGTGCTGGCCGGGTTGATGGGGTACGAGCCTTCGGTCACCGACACCGTGCCGCCCGAGGTGGTGCCGGTGGCGTTGGACGTGCTGGGGCGTGAGGTGGGCAGCCGCGTCGTCACCGTCGGGACACCCGAGGCGCGGATCTGCGACCTGGCCGACGCCATCAGGGCGGTGGACTCGGTCGAGGCGGAACGCGCCCTCCTCCGCCCCCTCAACCACCACGCCCGAACCCACCCGGCGACCTCGGAAAACCCTGGGGAGCCCACGATGACGAGGGCGCCCGCGCAGCGGCCCGCGCCGGCCGGCCAGGAGGAGACCCGGGGAAACGCGGGGTGGGAAGAGGCGGCCGGGTGCAGCGCCGGGCAGTTCGGGCAGGTCGTGCCGAGGGGCGAGGTGGTCGGGGGAGGGGCGGGCCTGGGTGGGGCCGGGGTGGTTCGGGGGGCGTTGTTTTTGGGGCATCCGGCCGGGGGGACGACCGGGGTCTACACGTTGCTGGCGTCTCGGCTGGCTCGGCCGGTCTTCGGGCTGGAGCGAATTGACGATCCTGAGCTGGGCATTCCTGAGCGTGCGGCCCGGTATGCCGAGCAGATCCGGCGCACCGGGCCGGGGCCGTACCGGCTGGGAGGGTGGTCGTTCGGGGGGATTCTGGCGTTTGAGACGGGGCGGTTGCTGGGCGCCGACTGCGAGGTCGTGGTGATGATCGACTCCGGGCTGCCCGAGGTGGTGCCGGAGGAGGACAGGCGGCTGCTCCATGCCCGGAGATATGTGGACTTCGCGGGATACCTCGGGAAAACGTATGGGGTGCGGGTTCGGCTGGAGAGGCACGAGCTGACCGCGCTGGACGAGCAGGAGCAGTTGGACCTGGCCGAGGCGCGCATCGCCGAGTCGGGCGTCCTGGGCATGCTCAGCCCGGCCATCCTCCGCCACCAGATCACCTCCCACGAGGACACCCGCGCCATTGAGCGCTACCGCCCGGGAGTCCACACCGGCCGCGTGGTCCTGTACCGCAGCACGGAACCCACCCCCTGGGCCGTGGAGGACCCGCGCTACCTGCACCACGACGACCCGGCCAGGGGATTCGCGCCGTTCAGCCCCGCCCTGGAGATCGTCGAGGTGCCGGGCTCGCACCATCTCAACCTTCTGGACCCGCCCCACGTCGAGTTCGTCGCCGCCCATCTGGAGGACCTGCTATGAACCTGGCACAGGCCGTGGCCGCCGGCGCGCCGCCCGAGGAACTGGCCCGCCTGGACGTGCCCCCCACCTACCGTGCCGCCTACGTCCACCGCGACGAGGTCGGCATGTTCAAGGCGGCAACTCACACCAACGCCGACACCGACAAGGACGTACGGCTGTCGTTGCACGTGGGCCAGGTGCCGATGCCGGAGCTGGCCCCCGACGAGGTGCTGGTCGCGGTCATGGCCAGTGCGATCAACTACAACACGGTGTGGTCGGCGATGTTCGAGCCGGTCCCGACCTTCGCCTTCCTGGAACGGCTGGGCCGCACCGACCCCCGCCATGACCTGTCCACGCACGTCCTCGGCTCCGACGCGGCGGGTGTGGTCGTGCGCACGGGCGCGGCCGTACGCCGGTGGAAGGTCGGCGACCGGGTGGTGACCGGGCCCGCGTACGTGGACGGTGAGGACCCGATCGCCCAGCACGACGGGATGCTGGCCGCGGACCTGCGGGCGTGGGGGTTCGAGACGAATTTCGGCGGGCTGGCTGACTTCGCGGTGGTCAAGGCGACCCAGTTGCTGGCCAAGCCGCGGCATCTGAGCTGGGAGGAGGCGGCCTGCAACCTGCTGTGCGCCGCGACCGCGTACCGGATGCTGGTGGGGGAGCGCGGCGCGCGGATGCGGCAGGGGGACGTCGTGCTGTTGTGGGGGGCGACGGGCGGGCTCGGCGGGTACGGCGTGCAGCTCGTGAAGAACGGGGGCGGCATCCCGGTCGGGGTGGTGAGCTCGCCGGAGAAGGGCGAGTTGCTGCGCGCCATGGGGTGTGAGCATGTGATCGACCGGTCGGGGTTCGAGGATCTGGCCGACGAGAAGGACTGGCGGCGGCTCGGGGCCGAGGTGCGCAGGCTGGTGGGGGAGGATCCGGGGATCGTGTTCGAGCACACGGGCCGGGAGACGTTCGGGGCCTCGGTCTACGTGGCCAGGCGCGGCGGCGCGGTGGTGACCTGCGGGTCGTCCAGCGGCTACGACCACGCCTACGACAACCGGCACCTGTGGATGAAGCTCAAGCGGATCATCGGCTCCCACGGGGCGAACTACCAGGAGTGCCACGAGGTCAACCGGCTGATCTCGCTGGGGATGGTGCATCCGACGCTGTCGCGGGTCTATCCGCTGGAGCGGGCGGGGGAGGCGGCGCGGGCCGTACAGACGAACCGGCATGTCGGGAAGGTCGGGGTGCTCGCCCTCGCGCCCGGGGAGGACCTCGGGGTCGAGGATCACGCGCTGCGGGAGCGGATCGGGGAGGAACGGCTCAGGTTGTTCCGCCGAGCGCCTGCCGCGCCCTGAGCACGATCTCCAGCTCGAAGCGGATGTCGGGGTCGGCGAGCTGGTCGCCGTAGAGCTCCTCCAGCTGGCGCAGCCGGTAGCGGACGGTCTGCGGGTGCACGTGCAGCCGCGCGGCCACCTCGCCGGCGCCCCTGCCATGGCGCAGCCAGGCCAGCAACGTCTCGGCGAGGCGGTCCTGCTGGGTGGGCCGCAGGTGCGCCAGCGGCGCGAGCCGCGTCTCGGCCAGCGCGTCGACCAGCTCCTCGTCCTTGAACACGACCAGCGTCGCCATGTGGTCGGCGCACCTCAGGAGCCCGCGCGGCAGCACGCCGCGCGCGGACAGCTCCAGAGCCTCGCTGGCCCACCGTAGCGACGTCGAAGCCGAAGCAAGAGGTACGGCGGGCCCGATCGCCGCCTTCAACCCCCGCAGCGCGACGTCCATCGCCTGGCCCTGTCCGCGTGGATCGGGCACGAGCAGGCACGGATGGGCACGCTCAAGACCGGTGAGCACGTCGGGCGGCAACGCGGGCCGGCGGTAGGCGCCGTGCTGGTCGCCCAGCGCCACGCAGGCCACGGTCTTGGGCAGCCGCCAGCCGGCCGCCTTGGCCAGGTCGGCGATGGCCTCCTGACCGGCGGGAGGCCGGCTGAGCAGCAGGTCGAGCAGGCGGGTGCGGCGGCGTTCGATCTCTCCGGCGGCGTGCGCCTTCGCCTCGTCGAAGCCCTCCGCGGCGGCGTCGGCGAGTTGGTCGAGGTAGACGAAGATGGCCTCGCCCAGGTCGTAGAGCGACTGGGGGGACAGGCCGAGCGGCTCGGCGATCTCGGTGAGCCGCCGCCAGCCCACCCGGGCGCCGAGGCGCAGCGCGGTCTGCAGGGGTTCGAGGTTGCGGCCTTCGGCGGCCTCGCCCCGGCCGATCATGCGGAACGGCTCGGGGTCCCAGGCGGCGTCGGGGTTCTCGATGCGGTCGAGGAAGCCGTAGATGGCCTGCTCCACGGCCATCCGGATGACCTTGATGTACACCTCGTCCGAGGGGCGGGCGTACTCGGGGATGCGGGCCTGGATCTCCTCGATCACCTCGGTGGAGACCCGGCCGATGCCTTGCCGGAGTGTCGTCACGACGTCCGCGGGCGTCCGGGTGTCGCTCCTGATGGCCATGGTCCCTCCCGACGCCATTGTGACTGATGCGTCAGAAGAGTGGGTAGCAAGTGCTTGTTTTTGTCACCGTTCGAGGAAGGTGCCGAGCTCCCGCACGTTGATCAGCCCGTCGCCGTCGAGGTCCAGCTGCTTGACTGCCTCTTCGGCGCGTTCGAGCGTGACCGGCTGGCCCATGATCTCCATCAGCCGCACGAACTCCTCGGGCGAGATGAGCCCGTCGTTGTCGGCGTCGATCAGCTTGAAGGTCGCCTCGTAGTCGTTCATTGATGTTCCTCCTGTGTCGGGTCAGACCTTAGTGGCGAATCGGCGGAGCGAGTCGATAAATGCCACGACTTGCAGGCGTTTGTCGAGGGACCACGCCTACCCCACCGATCCCCCCTTCGAACACGCCACCACGGACACGATCGGGGGCCCCGGAGGGCGACCAGAGAAGGGCCGCCTCCGGGCTGCCGTGGTCGAGTCCCGGCGCTCATGGAGAATCTCACCGCCGGCCGAGCCCCCCACCCGGACCCACCGGCCGCGCCCCCACCCGTTTCCCGGACTAGAGCGCGTTCCTTGGATCGAGGGTTGATCTAACCTTCGCGATAGGAATCTTTTCTGAACTAAGACTGAGATCGGGCCTTTTCTCCCAGTGCCGCCGATGCGACCCTCTGCAGGGTGTTGAGTCCTCGGCGGCGGTTTGAGCGGTGGTGGCGAAAGCCTGTTCGGGGTTCCGCCAGGCTCAACTTGATCCGGCTCGGAGCGGTACTGATCGGTGCCGTTCTGGTAGCGGCGGTGAGCGCAACGGGCCTGGTCGTACTTGCCCTCTTCTTGTTGGGATTTCCGTACTTGGAGAGGACACAAGGGTTGCCTTTGGCAACACTCCTCGACGTCGTGAAGTTGTCGTTCGCGGTGATCGCTGGGGTGGGCGGAGTCGTTGCCCTGGTGGTTGCCTATCGTCGGCAGCTCGTCGCTGAAGCGGCATCGAAGCTGGAGCATGCCAAGGAGGATCGCGAACGAGATCGGGTCCTTAATGAGCGGTTCGGCTCCGCTGCGTCCCAAATCGGCATTGACCAGCCAACGGTTCAGCTGGCCGGCGTCTATGCCATGGCGGCCCTTGCCGACGACTGGCCTGAACAGCGGCAGACCTGCATCAATGTCCTGTGCGGCTTCCTGCGGATGCCCTATCAGCCGGATCCCGGGCCTGACGCATCCGCCGCTGAGCAGACCGCTTTTGCCCAACATCGCAACGTCCGACACGCGGCGATGGACATCATCCGTGACCATCTGAACCCCGACGCGCGAGGCCCTCTCTGGCATGACTGCTACTTCGATCTCCGCGGCGCGGTGTTTGATGGGGGTGACTTCTCCTGGGCGGTGGTTCCGGAGGGATGCTTCCTGAACTTTCGCGACGCGAAGTTCGTGGCAGGGAAAACCGACTTCCTCGGGCTTCGCTGCCACGGAGGCGGAGCCAATTTCTGGCGCGTGGAGTTCGCGGGCGGCGAGGTCACGTTCTGGGGTGCCGAGCTCCTCAGCGGAGGGTTCGGTGAGTGCACCTTCAGCGGAGGAAAGGTCGACTTCGGTTCGAAGCAGATGGCAGGCGGCGGCCCCTTGCTGAAGACGGTGTTCGGCGCGGACCCAGGCTTCCTGAGATGCAAGTTCATCGGGACCGAGGTGCTGTTCACCGGGACAACCTTCAAAGCCGGGCGAATCAGCTTCGACGACGCAGAATTCTCCGGCGGGAAGGTCGACTTCGCAGACGCCCGGATCGAGGGTGCAGAACTCGATTTCTCGAACGTGTCCGTCTGGACAACGCCACCCGTGAACCTGCCCACCTCGACGCCTGGAGTGAAGCTGCCGCCTTCCCCTGGAGAGTCCTGATGCGCTGCTCATCCTTGACGACCGATCAACGTGGGCATCTCGTCCCAGGTGGTCTCGGTCCACTCAATCTTCGAGGCAGTACTCATTGTCGGGTCTCCACGATGATGGGGAGGCTGATAGCCCCGGGTGGAAGGGTGGGTTGGTGTCCCCGCATCCGGTCCAGGGCGACCAGCTTTCTGGCCGCGGCGTCCCGGCTGGTCTGGAGTCCTTCGACCTCGCCGAGCCAGCCTTCGCGCTCAGCTTCGGCGATGCGGTCGTGCAGGTTGTCGCGGATCTCCTCGAGGCGGGTCCGCTGGGCGGGGTCCGGCCTCAGGAGTGAGCATCTGACACATGCGTGTTCATGGACGCAGGGTGAGGCGAATGCCCGGCCGCAGGTGCCTATCGAGACTTTTCGCTTTTCGAAGTTTCTCTGCACCAGTCAAATGGATCTTGAGCCTTTCCAGCTTCGCACTACGAGGAGACCTCGTAATCGAGTAGCCGGTTCCGGCGACGCTCACTAGCGTTTGCCGCGTGCCGAACTATGACATGCTCATCGAGCAGGCCATCGCGGCGTCTGTCGGTGCGGAAGGGCCGGGCTGGGACTTCAGCTGGCTGCGCGGGCGGACAAGCGGCGGAAGGCCACCGTGGTCCTACTCCCGCCGGGCTTCGAAGCTCCTCGCGGCGGCGCGCCGACCGCTGGACATCGACACGGGTGGAGGCGAGGTCCTGGCCTCGCTTGCTCCGCTGCCCCGGCACATGGTCGCGACGGAGGCGTGGCGGCCCAACATCCCCGTCGCGGCCGAACGGCTGCGGCCGTACGGGGTCGTGGTGCTGGGCGGCGCGGCCAACCGAATCCCGATACGCGACGTCGTCTTCGACCTTGTGCTCAACAGGCACGGCGGGTTGAACGCGGCCGAGGTGGCCCGCGTTCTCGTGCCAAACGGTCGGCTGCTCACGCAGCAGGTGGGCAGCCGGAACAGCCTGGCTCTGAACAATGCCCTGGGAGCGCCACCTCCTGCGGATCCGGACGGCTGGACCCTGGCCATCGCGGTGGAGCGCCTGCAGAGTCACGGGCTGGACGTGGTGGACGCGCGCGAAGAGATGATCGACTATGTCTTTCACGACATCGCTGCTGTCGTCTTTCAGTTGTGCGCTGTTCCCTGGCAGATTCGCGACTTCGACATTGCCCGCTACGACGGCGCGTTGCGCCGGCTTCATGACCGCATCCGCGCCGAGGGCGCCTTCGTAACACGCGATCATCGCTTCCTTATCGAGGCACGCCAGCCACGTCACTGGCGTGCGCAGTGAGTTTGCGTGGGTCGCGTCGTGCCGTGCCGCGCTTGGCTGAGTTCGCCGGCGTGGCCCACTCACAGGGGCCTGTGGAAGTCGTCGGCGGTGTGTCGGCGCTCACGGAATGTTCCCAGAGGGATGTGATCCGCCCACGCAATTGACCCGCTCGCCGCTCGTCGTGCCCGGTTGCGCGCTCGTGATGACCGTGGGCGCGCTGCTCGCGCTCGGCGAGGTGCTGCTGGACGCGGCGGATCACCGCGGCCTGGTCTTCTACCAGGTAGATCTGCGTGGTAGGTGGGCGTGCCCAAGGATCTCCTGGACGTCGCGCAGCGAGAGCTTCTCGTCGCGTGTCATCCGCAGCGCGGCGGTATGACGCAGATCGTTCATCGACCAGTTCGCGCCCAGCATGGCGTTGGCCCGCCGGAACACACCCCGCAGCGCCTCGTAGTTCAGGGGGTGCCGCCGGAGCCCGTCGCCGCGGTCACGGCGGCGCAGCGTCTGCCAGACCTGCTCGTCAGGCCGGAGCTGGACGCCGAGGTCGGCGATATAGAGCAGCAACCACGTAAAGGCGTCCGGGCTCGCCGGAAGCCACTGCTGGGCACCGGAACCCTTGCGAACCACGCGGACGAGCTGGTCGCCCAAGTCCAGGTCGGCCATCCGAACGCCGAGCAGCTCCGACGCGGGCGCTGTTGCTCACCGCGATGGCCAGGATCGCTCTGTCCCGGTTGGAGCCCAGCGTCCGAAACAGGTCACGCCACCGCTGCTCAGGTATCTCCCGCGGCTTGGCCTTGGGGATCTTCGGGTTGGAGCGCAGCCGCCCCTCGGGCCGGAAGGGCTGAAGGGAGTTGTGGTGCGCGTTCGCCCGCTGGTCGCGGCGGGCCAACTGGACCGGGTTGACCAGCGGGCCCTGGCCCGCCTCGATCCAGAACTCGTAGAACGAGCGCACCACCGCGTTCGAGTGCCGGATGGTGTTCGGCGCGTACTGGTCACTGAGGTGCATCTTCTGGGTGAACGGATTGACCGTGCTTGCCGTCGCCGCCGACTTGGTGCGCTTCGCTCGGCGGAGCTTCGCGGCCTGCTTCAGCCACAGCACCAGGTCGCGCGCTTCGGCTGGCGTGGCCTGGTTCCAATCCATTGCCACGGCCTGCAGCCACCACCACCGCAGCAGGGCATAGGCGTAACTCGGCTTGGGTCGCAGGCACAGGTCGGAAGCCTTGGCTTGGGGTCGCGGGCGCAAGCCGGATTTGTCCGCCTGAAAATCGCGGGCGCAGGCCGGAAATATCCGGCTAGGGTCAGATCTCATGGGGGAAAATCTCGTCATCCATTCCGCGCCCAACCTGCGCGACGTCGGCGGCCAGGCCACCAGGGACGGCAGGAAGGTCCGCACCGGCTTGGCCTTCCGTGCCGGGGCCCTCGACCGGCTCGACGAGCAGGACCAGCGCCGCCTGCACGACGCCGGCGTGCGGCTCGTGTGCGACCTGCGTACCTCCACCGAACGCTCCGAGCAGCCCGACCGCCTGGTCGACGGCATCACCTACCTCGTGCTGGACGTGCAGCGCGGGGGCGGCCACGGGGCCGACATCGCCTCCCTGTTCACCTCACCCGACCAGGCGGAGGCGCTGCGCTCACCGCGGGCCGCGGAGAACTTCATCGTCGAGGTCTACCGCTCCTTCATCACCACCCAGGAGGCCCACGAGGCCTACGCCGACCTCCTGCGCGCCCTCGCCAAGCCCGGCACCCTCTTCCACTGCACCGCCGGCAAGGACCGCACCGGCTGGGCCGCCGCCCTGCTCCTCACCCTGCTGGGCGTGGACCGCGAGACCGTCATGGCCGACTACCTGGCCAGCAACGCCCACCTGGAGGCCCTGGCCGTGGGCGTCTACGCCCTGGCGGCCCAACACGGCATCGACCGCGAACTGGTCCGCCCGCTGCTTGAGGTCCGCGAGGATTACCTCAACGCCGCTTTCGACCAGATCGAAGCCACATACGGCGATATTTCGGGCTATGTACGGCAAGGCCTCGGCCTGACCGACACCGACCTCCAAGCCCTCCACGACCTCTACCTCCGCTGAGACTCACCCACCACTGGAGCATGGTGTGGAAGCCGCGTGAGGGCTTGGCGCCGTAGCGGGCAGCTCCCGCAGGAAGATGTCGCCGGCTCGCGGACGGGAGCGTGTCCGGTGCGCCACCCGCTGAGACCGAGGACCCGTAGGGCGGGCAGCCGGCCGGAATCCGGCAGCGGGTCGCGCACCAGGCTGAGGCTGCCGCCGAGGTCGAGGTCTTCGAACCGGGTCAGCCTAGGCAGTGACACGTGAGGAAGAGCGTAGGTCCGCGCACAGACAATCCGGCGCGCGCGACAGGGTGCTGAAGCACGGCCTAGCGGCTCATCCTGGCCGCCAGCGCCGCCCCCACCCGCTGCACATGCGCGTCCCCGGCCGGATCCAGCCCGGTCAGAGCCGCCACCCTGCGCAGCCGGTAGTCCACGGTGTTGGGATGCAGGTGCAGCGCCTCGGCCGTGGCCCGGCGGGACCGCCCGTGACGCAGGTGGACCTCAAGCGTGCGCAGCAACTCCGGGTACGCGTCCAGCGGATCGAGCAGCGCGGCCAGCTCACGGGAGGCGGCGGTCGGCCGGGTGAGCTGGTACTCCAGCAGCACGTCCGTCAGCCGGTAGAGGCCGGGCCCGCGGCCGAACCAGCCCACGACGTCCAGCACCTCCCGGGTCTGCCGCACCTGCTCGGGCACCTCCGGGGGCGTGGCGTGGGCCGCCGCGGCGGTCACCGGCCCGCGGCCCGCCTCCGCCAGCCGTCCCACCAGGAGTTCCAGCCGCTCCCACGGCCCCGACCAGGGCAGCAGCGCGGCGCCCGCGGGCCGGTCGAAGAGCGTGCCGGGCGCGAACGCCTCCAGCTCACGCTCGATCCGGTGCAGCTTGCGCCGCGTGGCGACCGCGCCGCCCTCCCCGGCCGACAGCGACAGGACGGTGTAGGCGGGGGCCAGGCCGTCCACGTGCTCGCCGTTGAGCAGGGCCGACAGCAGGCGGTGCCGTTCGTCGCGCTCCTCGGCCGACAGGCGGCCGCGCTCGTCGAAGTAGGTGGAGGTGACCACCTCGGTGACCCGCCGCGTGTAGGCGAGGATCAGCTCGGTACAGGCCAGGACGTCGGCCAGGTCGCCGGGTTCCGCCCGAGCGGTCAGCGCCCGCCAGGTCTCGGCGAAGGCCAGGTGGTAGGCCTCGATGAGCGCGCCGGGCGGCATGCCCTGCTCGGCTCCCCTGATCGCGGTCTCGGCGACCCGGCCGCCCGGCTCGGCGGGCACCGTGCGCTCGCGCAGCGCCCGCGACAGCGCCAGGAGGTTCTCCTCGACGAGCGTGACGATGTCGTGGGCCACTTCCCCGGCGGGCAGGTCGCGGTAGTGCTCGACGTCGGCCAGCATCCGCGCGACGAGCTCGCGGGCCAGCCGGGCCCGCTCGTGCGCCAGCCGGCGGTGCACGCTCACGCCGCCGATCGTCAGCTCTTTGTCATCGGTCACAATGAACTCTGCGAATCTCTCCAATGGATTCCGGGGTCCACCCATTCAACTATGTAACGCATGACAACGCCCAGGGTAGGCCTCGCGGAGAAGGCCGGCTTCTTCGCCGGCAACGTGGGCAACATCGTGTTCAGCACGACGATCAACTCGTTCCTGCTGATCTACCTGACCGACGAGATCGGGCTGGCCGCCGCCGCGGTGGGCACGCTGTTCCTCGTCGCGCGCATCGTCGACGGCGTCAGCGATCCGGTGATGGGTTACGTGGTCGACCACCTGCCGGTCACCCGGTGGGGCAGGTTCCGTACCTACCTGCTGGTCGGTGGGGCCATCGGCGCCTTCAGCTTCGTCGCGCTGTTCCTGGCTCCGGCGCTGTCGCCGGCGCCGCTGGTGGCGATCTGGGTGGCGTACCTGCTGTGGGGGTTCGCCTTCGACCTCATGGACATCCCGCTCAACTCGCTGATCCCGGCCATGGCCACGCATCCTGGTGATCGCCGCCAGCTCTCGGGCATCAAGGCGTTCTCCTACCTGTTCGGCGGCGCGGTGGTGACCGCGGCGGCGCTGCCCCTGGCCGACCGGATCGGCTGGCCGGCGTTCGTGATCGGCCTGGCGGTGGTCTCGCTCCTGCTCACCTCGCTCGCCGCGACCAGGGTGCGCGAGCGGGTCACACCGGTCCGCCAGGACAGGTACGGCTGGCGCGACCTGGCCAGAATGCTCCTGGCCGACAAAGCGGTGATCATCCTGCTCGGCACGGTCATCGCCCTGACCGCGGCCGGCGGGGCACGCAGCGCCGGGATGGCCTACTACTTCACGTACTTCGTCGGCGACCGCGCTCTGATCGCCGTGGCCGCGCTGGCCACGGTCGTCCCGACGGCCCTCGGCACGATCGTCTTCCCCTGGCTGGCGCGCTTCTCCGGCTACAAGGCCACCTTCGTCGGCGCCCTGGTGCTGGAGGCGGTCGCGATCGGCACCCTGCTGGCCGTGCCCGCCACGGGCTGGCCGCTGGCCCTGGTCGCCCTCGGCGTGACCGCGTTCGGCGGCGGCGGCGCGCTCACCATGATCTACGTGATCGTCGCCGAGCTCGTGGACTACGTCGAATGGCGGCACGGCCACCGCGTCGAGGGCGCGATGGCCTCGCTCGGCTCGTTCGCGGCCAAGGCGGGCGGCGGAATCGGCGCGGCGCTGACCGGCTACACGCTCGCGATGACCGGCTACCTGGCCGGGCAGGAGCAGACCGCCGAGGGTCTGCGCGGCATCGTGCTGGCCCAGTCGCTGCTGCCCGGCGGCCTGGCGCTGCTGGCCGCCGCGCTGTTCGCGCTCTACCCCATCTCCCGGCAGCTGGCCACGCGCGTGGCCGGTGAGCTGGCCCAGCGGAGGGAGTCCGATGCGGTTTCCGCCCGGTAGGTGGCGCGGCCAGTGGATCTGGTCGCCCCGCCCCACGATCCGCCCCGCCGCGCGCGGTTCGCTGCTGCCGCAGGCGTATGACCGGCGGGTGCTGTTCCGGCGCGTGTTCACGCTGGACGAGGTCCCGGAAACCGCGCCCTTCCGGGTGACGGCGGACTCCCGGTACGTGCTCTACGTCAACGGGACGGAACTGGCCCGCGGACCGGTCCGGCACGGCCCGCGCACGCTGTACTACGACACCGGCGACGCCGCGCCCGCGCTACGCCCTGGCCGCAACGCCGTCGCCGTCCTGGCCCGCTTCTACGGCCACGCCACCCCCTGGTGGGAACCGTCGCCGCCGACCTTCACGCTCGGCGGCGGCTGCCTGGTCGCCGAGCTGCGGCTGGGCAAGGAGTGGCTGGTCACCGACGAGACCTGGTCGTGCCACGAACCGGCCGCCTGGACCCCCGCCGAGCCCAGCCACCACCTGCTCTCGCAGTTGCCCGAGGTCTTCGACGCCAGGGAACTCGACCCCGGCTGGACACTGCCCGACCACGACGACGGCCCCTGCCACGACGGCCCTTGGCACGACGGCTCCGGTCGGCCCGCCCACGACGACGGCTCCGGGCGGCCCGCCCACGACGACGACGGCTTCTGGCGGCCCGTCCGGGTCATCGAGGCGCGGGCGGTGGTCGGCGGCAACCCCGACTCCCACCCGCCCTCCGACCCGTTCGGCGCGCTGCGTCCCCGGCCGATCCCGCCGCTCACCTCCTCGGTACGGCAGGCCGACCTCGGTCCCGGCCTGGTGGCGGACTTCGGGCAGGTGGTCAGCGGGACGCTGCGGCTGGCCGTACGCGGGAAGGCGGGGGCGACGGTCGGCGGCGCGGTCGCCGAGGTCGTGACCCCGGCCGGGCTGGAGATCGCCAACCGGTTCGCCTACACGCTGCGCGGCCACGACGACGTCTTCGAGATGACCGACCCGGTCGGCGGCCGGTACGCGGTGCTGGAGGTCACCGGCGGGGCCGAGGTGGCCTCGGTCGAGGTGGTCGAGCGGCTGCGCCCGCGCCCGGCGGGGCCGTACTTCGCGTGCTCCGACCCCGAACTCGACGCCGTGTTCCTGGCGGCGCTGCGTACCGTGGACCTGACCGCCCACGACGCCTACATCGACTGCCCCACCCGCGAGCAGCGGGCCTGGACCGGCGACTCGGTCGTGCACCAGTCCGTGGACCTGGTCGCCAACCCCGACTGGAGCCTCGCCCGCCACCACCCGGCGCTGGCCGCGCAGCCTCGCCCCGACGGGATGCTGCCGATGGTGGTCGCCGGCGACTTCGCGGCCCAGGACCTGCCGACGATCCCCGACTGGTCACTGCACTGGATCAGGTCCGTGCACAACCTCTACCGCTACACCGGCGACCGCTCGCTCGTCGCCGGGCTGCTGGCGAGCGCGGAGGGCGTGCTGCGCTGGTTCCTGCCGTTCCGGGGTGACGACGGGCTGCTGCACGACGTCACCGGCTGGGTGCTGATCGACTGGTCGCCCGTCCAGGTGCGCGGGACCAGCGCCGCGCTGAACGCCCTGTGGGGCCGGGCGCTGGCCGACTTCGCGGAGATGGCCGAGTGGCTCGGCGACCTCGGCCGCGCGTGGTGGGCGCGCGACCTGCACGCCGCGCTGGCCGGCGGCTTCGAGGTCTTCTGGGACGTACGGCGCGGCGCCTACCGCGACCACCTGCTCAGCGGGTCGGTCAGCGAGCACACGGCCGCCGCGGCGGTGTGCGCCGGGCTCGTACCCGCCTCCCGGCGCCCGGCGGTCCGCGAGCTGCTCCTGGACCGGCGGGCCATGTTCACCCGCAGCCCGATGGGCGCGCGCGGCGCCGACCGCGACGGGCCGATCTCCACCGACCCGGTCAGCCTGCGCCCAGCCCCCGACTGGGACGTGGACCGGCGGGTCGTGGGGGCGCAGCCGTTCTTCCGCTACGTCGTGCACGACGCGCTGGCCCTGCTGGGCGCCGCCGACCGGATCGCCGGGCTCTGCCGGGACTGGACCGCTCTGACCGAGGCCGGGACGTTCCGCGAGTGCTGGGACGGCGGCTCCTACTGCCACGGCTGGTCCGCCACGCCCGCGCGCGACCTGCTCGTCCACACCCTGGGGATCACGCCGGCCGAGCCCGGCTACACCAGGGTGCGGGTGGCGCCCAGGCTGGGTGAGCTGGCCTGGGCGCGCGGGGCCGTACCCTCGCCGCACGGTCTGATCGAGGTCGAGGTCCACGGCACGGAGATCAAGGTGGACGCCCCCGTGCCGGTGGAGATCGTGCGCCCTTAGACCACCGCGCCCGAACCCTCGCGGGCACGGCGGGCGCGAGGCCGCGGCGGCTGCGGCGGCGGCTGCTTGCTGCGGCGCTCCAGCGCGATGGCCGTGGGCCCGGCCACGAACGACGACGACAGCGTGCCCACCACGATGCCGATGAGCAGCGCGATCGCGAAGTCGCGCAGTGAGTCGCCGCCGAACACGGCCAGGGCCGCGAGGATGAACAGGGCTCCGAGCCCGGTGTTCACGGTGCGGGGCACGGTCTGCAGGATCGCGCCGTTCACCACCGTGGCGAAGGAGGTCTTCGGCTGGGCGGTCCACATCTCCCTGACCCGGTCGAAGACCACCACCTTGTCGTTGACCGAGTAGCCGACGATGGTGAGCATCGCCGCCAGGAACACGCCGTCGATCGGCTTGCCCATCCAGGCGAAGGCGCCCAGCACAAGGACGGCGTCCACGAACAGCGCGCTCACCGCCGCCGCCCCGAACGTCCAGCGGAAGCGCACCGCCAGGTAGACGAGCTGCGCGGCCAGCGCCACGCCGAGCGCGATCAGCGCGTTGCGCCGCAGCTCCTCGCCGAGCGAGGGCCCGATCAGCTCGTCACGCTGCTTGGTGACCTCGCCCAGCGCCCCTTGGATCTTCGCCGCCTCGTCGGCGGAGATCTGTCCGGTACGCACGGAGATGGCGTCGTTCGACGACTGCACGACGGCGCTGGGGAAGCCGGCGTCGGCGACGAGCTTCCTGGCGGTGTCCGCGCCGACCGGCTTGCTCGTGGCGAACTCCATGATCCGCCCGCCGGTGAACTCCACGCCGAAGTTCAGCCCGCGTACCGCCAGCCCGGCGAACGCCAGCACCAGCAGCCCGCCCGCGACCGCCGTCCAGAGCTTGCGCCGGCCCATCAGGTCGGGGTTGCGCGCGGTGAGCCACAGTCGGATCCGGCCGACCGAGCCGAGCCCGGAGACCTTGGGCGGCACCCGGTCGATGATCCAGTGGGCGAGCACGCGGGTGATCAGCATGGCGGAGACCAGCGAGGCCAGCACGCCGATCGACAACGTCACGCCGAACCCCTTCACCGGGCCCGAGGCCAGCCAGAACAGCAGACCGGCGGCGAGCAGGGTGGTGACGTTGGAGTCGGCGATGGCGCTCCAGGCGTTCTTGAAGCCCCGGTTGAGCGCCTGGCCAAGACCGCGAGCCTTGGGGCCCTTGACGCGGGTCGCGCCGGCGGCGCCGTACTCCTCCCTGGCTCTTTCGAAGACCAGCACGTTGGCGTCGACGGCCATGCCGATCGCCAGCACGAACCCGGCGAGGCCGGGCAGCGTGAGGGTCGCGCCGAGCGCGACGAGGGCCGCGTAGGAGATCAGCGCGTAGGCGGCCAGGGCGAGCGCCGCCAGCAGGCCGACCAGGCGGTATATCACGATGATGAACAGCGCGGTGAGCGCCACGCCGACCACGGCCGCCTTGGCGCTGGCCGCGATGGCGTCGGCGCCCAGCGTGGGGCCGACCGTCCGCTGCTCGACGATCTCCAGCGGCACCGGCAGCGAGCCGCCCTTGATCAGCACGGACAGGTCGGTGGCCTCCTGGGCGGCGAAGTTGCCGGTGATCGAGGTACGCCCGCCGGGCATGCCGGCCCGGCACGGCGTCTCCTGGACCACCTCCGGCGAGGAGATGATCTTGTTGTCGAGCACGATCGCGACCCGGCGCTTGGGGTCGCCCATGGGTTCGCAGGCGGCGGCCCCGGTGAGCTGCTGCCAGGGCCCCGGCTCGCGGAAGTCGACGGTGACGAACCAGCCGGGCCCCTGCTGCGGATCGGTACGGGCACCGGCGTCCGTCACCCCCTCACCGGTGATGACCGCGGGCCCGAGCGTGAGCTTCTGCCCCGACTCGTCCGGCAGCCCCTTGCCGGAGGAGTCGAGGCCCCGCACCGCGTGGAAGGACAGCTGCGCGGTCCGCCCGATCACGTCGGCGGCCTTGCGCGGGTCGAGCACGCCGGGCAGCTCGACGATGATCCGCTTCTCACCCGAGCGGACCAGCGTCGGATCGACCACGCCGAGCGCGTCGGCACGGCGTTGCAACACCTGCAGCGCCCGGTCGGTGGCGGCGGCGTCCGCCTTGACGGTCGGCGAGTCCCTCGCCTCGAACACGAGCTGAGTGCCGCCGCGCAGGTCGAGCCCGAGCCGCGGCGACATGGTGAACGCCAGGAACAAAGAGGTCGCGATGACGGCCAGCGCCGCCACCGCGCGCCACAAGGGCGCACGTGACATGGGAGCCTCCACAGGCTTGACGCCGAGGCGGCACTACGGGCCCCTCGGCCGGGAAAAGGAAAGGTCAGGCGCTGTGGAGTGGCGGTGCGCGGGCGGGATGGGCGCGCGGGCGCTCGGCCGCGGGCACGTGGTGGTCGCCGCCGGTGCGGGCGAGGCCGCGCGCGAGCCGTGCCTCATGCGCTCTCGGCGGAGGTACGGCCAGCCCGCCGAACCCATGATGCGCACCGGTGTCGGCGGCGGCCTTCGGCTTGCCCGGCTGCGGCGCCGCCTGCCGGTGGCCGCTCTGGTCGGCCGGGGCGGCGGTGACCTGGGCGGAGATGGCCAGCGCGTGCTGCGCCGGCAGGCCGCCACCCAGGAAGAGCGTGGACAGCACAAGGAGGACGGCGGCGGACAACCGGCTCCTCATGCGTTCACCGTACCCCGGACCGGGTAGCGGGGAGCCCGTGAGACTGACCTACACGAGTGACCTCTGGTGGAAGAACGCCGTCATCTACTGCCTGGACGTGGAGACGTTCAAGGACGGGAACGACGACGGCGTGGGCGACTTCCGCGGGCTCACCCAGCAGATCGACTACCTGGCCGGGCTCGGGGTGACGTGCCTGTGGCTGATGCCGTTCTTCCCGACGCCGAACCGGGACGACGGCTACGACGTGACCGACTTCTACACCGTGGACCCCCGGCTGGGGACGCTGGGCGACTTCGTGGAGTTCATGCGCACGGCCAAGGACCGCGGCCTGCGGGTCATCGCCGACCTCGTGATCAACCACACCTCGGACCGGCATCCGTGGTTCGCCGACTCGCGCTCGGGCCGGGACGCGCGCCTGCGCGACTGGTACGTCTGGTCGGACGAGCCCGAGCCCGACGACCCGGAGCAGATCGTCTTCCCCGACAAGGAGGACAGCGTCTGGGAGTGGGACGAGGGCTCCGGGCAGTACTACCTGCACAGCTTCTACCGCCACCAGCCGGACCTGAACGTGGCCAACCCGGAGGTGCGTGACGAGATCGTGCGGGTGCTCGGCTTCTGGATGGAGCTCGGGCTGTCGGGGTTCCGGGTGGACGCGGTGCCGTTCGTCATCGAGAACGTCGCGCCCGAGCTGGCCGACCCGCATGACTTCCTGGCCGGCCTGCGGGCGTTCATGACCCGCAGGGAGGGCAGCTCGATCCTGCTCGGCGAGGTAAACGTGCCCTACCCCGAGCTCGTGCGCTACTTCGGGTCGGGCCTGGGCGACCAGCTGACCATGTGCTTCGACTTCATCGGCATGCAGCGGACCTGGCTGGCGCTGGCCAGATCCGAGGCCGCACCGATCGCCGAGGCGTTGCGCGAGCGGCCCAGGCCGCCCAAGGACTGCCAGTGGTCGGTGTTCCTGCGCAACCACGACGAGCTGACGCTCGACAAGCTCACCGAGGACGAGCGGCAGGAGGTCTTCGCGGCGTTCGGCCCTGAGGAGGACATGCAGATCTTCGGCCGCGGCCTGCGGCGGCGGCTGCCGGCCATGCTCGGCGGCGACGCGCGCCGGATCAAGATGGCCTACAGCCTGATGTTCTCCCTGCCCGGCACGCCTGTGCTCTTCTACGGCGAGGAGATCGGCATGGGGGAGGACCTCGCGGCCGAGGGCAGGATGGCGGTGCGCAGCCCGATGCAGTGGTCGGCCGAGGGCGGCTTCTCGCCCGCCGAGCCGGTACGCGAGATCCCGGAGGGCGCCTTCGGGCCGGAGCGCGTCAACGTGGCCGACCAGAAGCGCGACACCGGGTCGCTGCTGCGCTGGATCCAGTTGCTCATCGAGCGCTACCGGGAATGCCCGGAACTGGCCTGGGGCGAGTGCACGGTGCTGGAGTCCGGGCACCCGTCGGTCTTCGCGCACCGCTGCGACGCCGACGACGCCACGGTCGTGGTGGCACACAACCTCTGCGCCGGCGCCACCGACATCCGCCTCCAGCTCGACGGGCTGGAGAACTACCTGCTCACCGACCTGCTGACGGACGGCACGCTGGAGATCTCCGGCGAAGGGCTGGCGGAGATCCCCATGGACCCGCACGGGTGCCGGTGGTTCCGGGCGGCGCCGCCCGAGGTCCCGCCGGAGGACGCCTCGGTCAAGGCGCAATGAGTAGGGGCTACTCATGCGGGGATACCGTTCTGGGCGCAAGCTCCTGCCATGGCAAAGATGTCCGTGAGCAAGGAATTCCTGCGCCTTCTGCGCCGGCGCGAGGAGTACGCGCCCGCACGAAAGATGTTCGCCGAGGCCTATGGCCCCGACCCGAGCCCCATCCTGGCGAAGATGGTCACCGAGGCCAACGCGGCCTACATCCTCAACCGGGTCATGTTCGCCGAGGACCGCAAAGAGGCCATGGCCGAGGTGTCCGGCTACCTGACGGAGATCGTCGACGACTGGTGCGGCACCCCGCCGAAGATCAAGTTCCCGCCGATCCCGTGGCCGATCTCCGGCCTGCCCTCGCTGTCCCGGCCGACGCTCGTCGAGATACGGAAGATGCGGCTGGAGCCGGCCGACTACGTGGAGGCCGCCATCGTGTACCAGGCGGTCAGCGACGATCTGGCGGGTGAGGCTCCCGAGCTCGCCGACCAGGTGTCGGCGATGGCCCAGGAGATGGCCGCCTTCGGCACGTCGCACATCGACATCTGCGTGCACGTGGTGGTCTGACCGATCTGCGGTACGACCGGGCGGCGGAGGAGGGGGCCGCCCGGCCGTACCGGCTAGGAGAGTTCTTCGAAAAGGGTCAGCTGGAGTCCGGCGGGGCCCTCCAGGCGGGAGTTCAGGGAGTCCCAGGGGGTTCTGGTCGGTTCGGCGACGAGGGTGGCGCCGGCGTCGGTCAGCTCGCGGGTGACGGCCGTCGAGTCGTCCACCTCGAAGGCGACCCTGATGTGCCCGGCCACGCGCCTGCCCACCTCGACCGCGTCGATGAAGTCCGCCTGGGCGGGGTCGGCGATCTCCAGGGTGGCCCGGCCGGCCTCCAGGATGGTCACGCGGCCGTCCGGCGAGGAGTAGGCGGCGCGCTCGGGCAGGCCGAGCGCGTCGCGGTAGAAACGGACCGCTTCCTCGTAGTCCTCGGCGGTCACGACAAGTCGCAATTCACGTACCTTCATGGGTCAAAGGTAAGACGGGCCGGTCACCCGGTGGCGGAAGGTCCACCACACCCACGCCTGGGAGGCCACCAGGAACGGGATCAGGACCAGGATCACCGGCGCCAGCCAGGCGTTCGCCGCCTCCAGGTGGAGGCCGGAACCGGCCAGGAGGCCGACCGCCGCCAGCGCGCCCGCGGTCAGCGCGTACGTGCGCAGCTCTCCGTCGCCGGGGGAGAGCACCCTGGCCCGCTCCCGCAGCGTCCCCGTCAGCCGCAGCGAGGCGAAGGCCAGCCCGTGCGTGCCGAACAGCGCCGCCACCGCCAGCGCCGGCAGGACCGCGGCCGGCCAGGAGATGTCCAGCAGCAGCCCGCTCAGCAGCGTGCCCCAGGCCAGCGCCAGCCCCCAGCTCCCCGCCACGATCGCGCCGTCCCAGAACGCCTGCCAGCGGGCTCCCGGCACCCGTCCGCGCAGCCAAAGGCCCATGTCGCGGACGATCCACGCGGCCAGCAGCCCCACCACCGCCAGGAAGCCGGGCCCGCCCATCAGCTCGCCCTCCAAGTGCGGGAACAGCCCCGCCAGCACGCCGCCCGTCGCCACCAGCCACACCTCGTTGCCGAGGAAGAAGGGCGCGATCGCGGCGATCACCTCACGCCGCTCTTCAAGATCCCGGCCGAGGTACGGCAGCAGCATCCCGACCCCGATGTCGGCCCCGGCCAGGATCAGGTATCCGACGGCGAAGAAGCCCAGAATGAAGATCTCCATGATCGCGTCCTCTCAGAAGGTCAGGGCGGGCCGGACCACGGGAGACTGCTCGACGGCCCCGAGCGCGGCGGCGTCCGGGCCCCGGCGGGCCTGGCGGGCGAGCAGCCAGTAGTTGAGCAGGATCAGCACCCCGAACAGGCTCGTGAACACGATCAGCGAGGTCAGCATCTGCCCCGCGCTCGCCGGCGAGACCGCGTCCGAGGTCTTCAGCAGCCCGTAGACGGCCCACGGCTGGCGGCCCATCTCGCGGAAGATCCACCCGGCGATCATCGTGACGAACGGCACCGGGATCATCAGCGTCAGCATCCAGTGCCAGAGCCGGAACCCGCGCACCACCGGCCGGATCAGCATGAACAGGAAGCTCGCCGCCGAGAAGAACAACATCACCGCGAACAGGATCATCATCGTCATGCCCGCCCCCTGCACCCACCCGATCGGCGGCAGGTAGTCGCCGGGCCCGAACCGCGCGACCATGTCGGCCTGCGCGCGGGCCATGTCTTCGGCCGCACCCGACCAGACGGCCGCCTTCGCCGGCTGCAGCGTCTCGAAGCCCATCCCGCCGAAGGTCGCGGTGACCAGCGTCGCGGGCAGCGCCACCGCGACGCCGATCCGCAGCGACTTGCGGAAGAAGTTCTGCTCGGTGGTACGCCGCCGCAGGTGGTAGGCGCTCACCCCGGCCATGAAGAACCCGCCCACGACCATCGCGCCGCCCAGCACGTGCCCGAACGCCACCAGGGCCGCCGGGTTGGACACCAGCGCGCCGAAGTCGACCAGCTCCATCACGCCGCCGGTCATCCGGTAGCCGACCGGGTTCTGCAAGAAGCCGTTGGAGATCAGGATCCAGAACGCCGACGCGTACGCCGTCAGCGTCACCACCCAGATCAGCGCCAGGTGCGCCCAGCGGTTGAGCCGGTTCCAGCCGAAGATCCACAGTCCCAGGAACGTCGACTCGATGAAGAACGCCACCAGCGTCTCGATCGCCAGCGAGGCGCCGAACACGTTGCCCGCGAAGTCCGTCAGCCCGCTCCACGACAGGCCGAACTGGAACTCCATCACGATGCCGGTGACGATGCCCATCGCGTAGTTGATGATGTAGAGCTGGCCCCAGAACCGCGTCATCCGCATGTGGACCGGGCTGCGCGTCAGCGTCGCCCTGGTCTGGATCACCGCCACCAGCGTGGCCAGGCCCAGCGTCAGGGCGACGAACAGGAAATGCGCCCCTGCCGTGAGGGCGAACTGCAGCCGGGCGAGCTCAACGGTGTCCATGCCGAGGAGAATCCCGGTACGGTCACCGTCCCGGCGTCATGCTCCGGCGGGCACCTGGCCCGCAACTTTCGCGGTCCCCGGACGGCCCGGCGTACATCTCAGGGAGTAAGCCACCCCGGCGTGATCATGCCCGCCTCGTACGCCAGCACCACGAGCTGGGCGCGGTCGCGCAGGCGCAGCTTGGTCATGATGCGGCTGACGTGCGTCTTCGCGGTGGCCGGGCTGAGCACCAGTTTCTCGGCGATCTCGTCGTTGGACAGGCCAGCGGCCACCAGCACCATCACCTCGCGCTCCCGCTCGGTCAGCGCGTTGAGCTCGGGACCCGGCTCGGGACGCTTGACCCGCCCGGCGAACTCCGCGATCAACCGGCGCGTGACCGACGGCGCGATGAGCGCGTCACCCCTGGCCACGACCCTGACCGCGTGGATGAGCTCGGCCGGTTCCGTGTCCTTGACCAGGAAGCCGCTGGCGCCCGCCTTGAGCGCGCCGTAGACGTAGTCGTCCAGGTCGAACGTGGTCAGGATGATCACCTTCACCCCGTCCAGCCGGGGGTCGGTGACGATCTGGCTGGTGGCCTCCAGGCCGTCTAGCTCGGGCATGCGGATGTCCATGAGCACGACGTCGGGGCGCAGTTCGCGGGCTTTGGCGACGGCCTGCGCGCCGTTCGCGGCCTCGCCGACCACCTCGATGTCGTCCTCGTCGGTCAGAATCGACCTGAACCCGGCCCTGACCAGGTTCTGGTCATCGGCGAGCAGCGCGCGAATCATCGCTTTCCATCCTGTGCGTGAGCGTCCGTCGGACCCTCTTGGGTGAGGGGGAGAGTGGCGACGACCGTGAAGCCGCGACCGGGGCGGGGGCCGACGTCGAGGGTGCCGCCGAGTGCGGTGGCGCGCTCGCGCATGCCCTGCACGCCGAAGCCGCCGCCGTCGGTGTAGACCGCGCCCGGCCCGTCGTCCTCCACCCTGACCACGATATTTCCGGACGTGCGGGTGATGGTGAGGGTTGCTTGGTCTGTCCCGGAATGTCGGGTGACGTTGGTCAGCGACTCCTGGATGATGCGGGTGGCGGCCAGATCCACCTGCGCGGGCAGTCCCGACACCTCGCCCGCGACCGTCGCCGCCACCTTCAGCCCGGAACGTTTCACCAGCTCGTCGAGGCGATCCAGGCTGTCGGCAGGGGCGGTGGGCGCTTCCTCGTCCACCTGCCGCAGCACGCCTAGCGTGGTCCTGAGCTGTCTGAGCGTCTCCTTGCTGGTGTCCTTGATCGTACGCAGCGCGGTCTCGGCGTCCTCCGGCCGCTTCTTCAACCCGTGCAGTGCCGACCCGGCCTGCACGTTGATCAGGGAGATGTTGTGTCCCAGGACGTCGTGGAGCTCGCGGGCGATGCGCAGGCGTTCCTCGGTCTCGCGGCGCCGGGCCTCTTCCTCCTTGGTGTGCTCGGCGTCGAGGGCGCGTTGCTCGGCCTCGTGCTGGAAGGCCCGCCGGTTCTTGGTCACCCCGCCGAACGCGATGGCGGCCACCACCCAGCCGCCGATCATCACGAACTGTGAGTCGTCCACGTGCCGGGCTTCGCCCAGCTCCCCGATCCCCATCCCGAGCACGGAGGCGGCGCCGGTGGCGATCGCGGCGATCAGGTGCCCCTGGTCGGCCGCGTTGTACAGGGCGACCAGGAAGACCAGCAGCAGCGGGCCGTCGAGGCGGGCGTACGGATAGTAGAGCGCCGTGCAGACCGCGGTCACCAGCAACGCGGCCACCGGAAAGCGGCGCCGTAGCAGCAGCGCGCCGCAGGCGATCGCGGGCAGCGCGAAGTCGAGCGCGTTGGGCGGGACCTCGGGCCGCATGCGACCGGTGAGCACGGTCCCGGCGATCAGTGCCGCGATCACGGCGATCGACGACCACGTGCTCGGCTGCAACCTGGGCATACGCCCATTGTGTACGGCTTCGCCCTCTGGTGGGTAAGTGAGGGGAATGACCATCAAGGATGAACTCCAGCAGGTAGACGATGATCTGGCCAGGTTGCGCCAGTCGACGCTGGAACTGCGGGAGCAGATCGGGGACATGGGAGCGACCGACCAGGTCGAGCGTTCCCAACTGCTGGAGATGGCCGACGGCCAGGACCGGCTGATCGTGGAACTCCAGGGACGGCGCGACGATCTCGCGCGCCGCCTGCGGCAGGAGACAGGCTAGAACGCCCGCCGACAACGTCCGGGGATCAGCCTCTCCGGGGCATCCCCGGACCGGGGGGAGAACAGGTCCGGACCGGAACGGGGGAGCAGGGGCCAGGGCGGTTTCGAGGCCGCGATGGCCGGGATGGCAGGGGGCGGCGCGGGCCGCCGGGGAAGCGTCGGGTCCCCGGTGCGCAGGCAGGAGACCCGGCGGAGGAGCCAGGCCGGGGCAGCGGAGGGGCGGGGGCTCGGCAGCGGAGGGTACGGCTGGGTGGGGCTGGGGGTTGGCCCGCTTGTGGTGAGGCTGGGCGGGCCGAGTTCAGGGGTTCGGGGTCACGGGTGGACGGTGGCCTCGGCGTGGGGCTTGCGGAGCGGGGCGCCGACCTCGTGCAGGTGGCTCAGGGCCTGGCCGTAGGACTCGATGAGGCCTGTCGTCAGGTAATCGACGCCGATCTCGGCGCAGTAGCGCTCGACGATGGGCTGGGCGTGCCGCAGGTTGACCGCCGGCATGTTCGGGAAGAGGTGGTGCTCGATCTGGTAGTTGAGCTGGCCGGTCGCGATGTCGGTGAACCAGCCGCCGTGTACGTTGCGGGAGGTCAGTACCTGCTTGCGCAGGAAGTCGAGCTTGTCGTCGCTGGTCAGGATCGGCATGCCCTTGTGGTTGGGGGCGAAGGTGCAGCCCAGGTAGATGCCGAAGACGCCCTGGTGGATCACGAGGAAGAGCAGGGCCTTGCCGACCGGCAGGATGGTGAAGATCAGGCCGAGGTACCAGGCGCAGTGGGCCAGCAGCAGCGTCAGCTCCAGGGCGCGGTTGCGCATCGTCGGCTTGGTCAGCGCCTTGAAGCTGGCGATGTGGAGGTGCCAGGCCTCCAGCGTGAGCAGCGGAAAGAACCAGAAGGCCTGATACTTCGCGATAAAACGGGGCAAGCCGCGGCTGCGTTCCACCTGCTCCGTCGACCAGACGATCACCGCGGGCGAGACGTCGGGATCGTGGTCCTCGTGGTTGGGGTTGGCGTGGTGCCGGTTGTGCTTGTCGGTCCACCACGCCCAGCCGAGGCCGACGCCGAGGTTACCGATCAGCCGTCCGGCGATCTCGCTGGGCTTCCTGGTCCTGAACACCTGCCGGTGCCCCAGGTCATGGGCCAGGAACCCGATCTGGGTGAAGACCAGCGCGAGCAGGACGGCGACTCCCATCTGCCACCATGAGTCGCCGACCCACACGAACAGGGCCCACCCACCGAAAAAGGCGAGGCCCACCAGGCTGCCCCGTACGGCGTAGTACACGAGCCGACGGTCGAGCAGACCGGCTTCCGTGATCTTGCGAGCCAAGCGCGCGAAGTCGCTTCCTCTGATCTCTGTAGTCACGCCCCAACAGTGGCCTATTCGCGGCACATAGGGAAGATCATCGCCGGTCGGACCGTCTTTCCGCAGCTAGAGAACCGATGCGCGCGCGTTGGCACACGGACGTTTCCCGGGGGTCAGAGGTCGGCGGCGCGGGCCAGGAGGGCGAGGCGTTCCGACTCGCTGTGCGTGCTCTCCGCGGCCCGCCGGAACAGTACGGCCGCGCGCTCCCGGTCACCCGCGCGGGCCGTCAGGTCGGCCTCGGCCGCCACCAGCAACGCGTAGTCGCCCAGCGCCCCGCCCGACCGCAGCGCGGCCAGCAGGGCCAGGCCCGCCTCCGGCCCGAAGGCGTACCCGTGCGCCACCGCCCGGTTCAGCTCGATGACCGGGCTCGGCTGCAGCCGTACCAGATCGTCGTAGCAGCCGGCGATCAGCGGCCAGTCGGTCGCTTCGAGGGTCGGGGCGGTGGCGTGGCAGGCGGCGATCCGGGCCTGCACCGTGTAGGGGCCCCCGTGGCCGAGCCCGGACAGGATGTCGGTGGCCTCGTGGATCGCGAGGTGGTCCCAGCGGGTGCGGTCCTGCCGGTCGAGGGGGACGAGGCGGCCTTCCCGGTCGCGGCGGACGTCGCGCCGCGAGTGCTGCAGGAGGAACAACGCCAGCAGCCCCGCCGCCTCCGGCTGTTCGGGCATCAGGCCGGTCAGCAGCCGGGCCAGCCGGATCGCCTCCTCGGCGAAGGCCGGCTCCCCATCGGCGTTGTACCCCTGCGTGAACAGCAGATACAGCACCGCGAGCACCCCGGGCAGCCGCTCGCCCAGCGCCTCCCCGTCAGGCACCCGATAGGGGATGCCCGCCTCTGAGATCTTGGTCTTCGCCCTGGTCAGCCGCCTGGTCATCGTCGACTCGCTGACCAGGAAAGCCCGCGCGATGTCACCCGTCGGCACCGCGCAGATCGTCCGCAGCGTCAGCGCCACCCGTGCCTCCAGCGCCAGCGCCGGATGGCAGCAGGTGAAGATCAGCCGCAACCGGTCGTCCACGACCTCCTCCTGAGGCTCCTCCTCGGTGGCGGCGGTCAGCGCGAGCACCGCCAGTTCCTTCAGCTTGCGCCGCTCGACGGTGGCCCGCCGCAGCACGTCGAGCGCGCGGTTGCGGGCCACCGTCATCAGCCAGCCGCCGGGATTGTCCGGTACGCCCTCACTGGGCCAGCGCCCCAACGCCACGGCCAGCGCCTCCTGCGCACTGTCTTCGGCCAGCGTCCAGTCGCCGGTGATCCGGATGAGCGCCGCGACGATCCGCGGGTACGCCTCGACGGCGGCCTCGGAAGCGGCACGGGCGGCGGCGTCGTCCATCAGAGGTCGATCAGCGGCCGGAGCTCCAGGCGGCCGTTGCGTGCCATCGGGTGGGCGCGGGCGACCTCGATCGCCTCGTCCAGATCGGCGCACTCCAGCAGGTCGAACCCGACGATGACCTCCTTGGTCTCCGCGAACGGCCCGTCGGAGACCAGCAACTGCCCGTCGCGCACCCGCACGGTGGTCGCGCTGGCCGGAGCCGCGAGGGCGGAGCCGTCCAGCCGCCGTCCGGCCGCGTCGTTCTCCGCCACCCACACCTCGATGTCGGGTTCGGGGGTGGTGTCGGTGTCGGGCTCGGTGTCGCTGCAGACGAACATCATGTACTTCATCGTTGGCCTCCTTGGTGTGACTTCACCATGGTGACGAGCGGCGGCGGCCGTACCGGACAGCGGGCCCGAAGATTTTCCTCACGCCGCCATCTGGAGCCCGCGGTAGTGGCGGGTGTCCCAGACGGCGACCACGACCAGGATCACCAGGGACCCGGTGCTCAGGAGCAGCGGCGGTACGACGGGCACCAGGATCGCCAGCACGGCGAAGACGCACAGCGCGCCGATCGCGGCCAGGCGGGGCGCCGAGAACGTCCCGAAGACGATGTACTTGAACCAGGTGTGACCGGCGAGGTAGAGGGCGGGTCCGCCCAGCGCCATCAGCACGGTCGCCACCTCGGCCCGGCCGCCGGGATGGGCGATGACCAGTTCGTCGCCGACGGCCGAGACGATGATCCCGAGCACCATCGGGATGTGCGCGTAGGTGTACGCGGACCGGCCCAGCCTGCCCGGATCGTCGGAGGACTCGATGCGTTCGGCGGCCAGGTCGGCGGTCAGGTCGAAGTACACCCACCACATGGCGACGCTGCCCAGCAGGCAGATCGTGAACGCCGCCAGCGTCAGCGCGTCCGGTTCGGCCCCGGCCAGCGTGGCGCCGGTGACCAGGATCGACTCGCCGAGGGCGATGATGATGAACAGCTGGCACCGCTCGGCCATGTGCGCGCCGTTGATCTGCCAGTCGTGGGTGGACGTGCGGCCGATGACCGGGGTGGGGAAGCGGATCATCGGCGCGCCGTAGTCGAGCAGCAGCGCGATGATCCACAGCACCACCTGGAGCGACCCGCCCAGCCAGGCGCCGGTGATCCAGAACACCGCGGAGATCAGGAACCAGAAGCCGACCCCGATGAAGACCTTCCGCAGGTCGCTGCCCGAGGTGGCCCAGATGACCACGGCCGTCCTGCCGCACTGGATCGCCACGTAGGCCAGCGCGAACCACATCGCCCGGTCCCCGAACGCCTCGGGCACCGACGCGGCCATGATCAGGCTGGCCAGCATGAGGCCGCCGAGCATGATGCGGATGACCGGGTGGTTGGGGTCGCAGTAGTTGGTGGTCCACGTCGTGTACATCCAGGCCCACCACACGGCGAGCGTCAGGAACAGCGCCTGCGCGGCGCCGCCGACGGTCAGGTGGGCCAGCAGCAGGTGCGACAGCTGGGTGATGGCGAAGACGAAGACGAGGTCGAAGAAGAGCTCGAAGGGGGCGACCCGGGGGCCCTCGGCGCTGTGGTTCCTGATGGCTCTCATCACGGGCCCTCCACAGCGGTGAACAGCGGCGACATGCGGACACCCTAGTGACAGCGGCTGACAGAGCCATGACAGAGGGCCGCGGGAGCGTGTCCGGCATGAGAAACGTACTGATCGTGGGCGCCGGGCCGACGGGACTGACCCTGGCCATCGAGCTGGCCCGCCGCGGGCTGGCCTTCCGCATCATCGAGAAGTCGGCCGCCCATCCGGCCGGGGTGCGGGGCAAGGGATTGCAGCCGCGGACCCTGGAGGTCTTCGACGATCTCGGGGTGGCCGAGGAGATCCTGGCCAGCGGCTCGACCTATCCGCCGATCCGCAGCTGGGCCGATGGGGAGGTGGTCTGGGAGGGGCGGATGAGCGAGATCAGGCGGGCTTCGGCGGCGGTGCCGTACCCGAATCTGATCATGCAGCCGCAGTGGCGGACGGAGCGGATCCTGCGCGAGCGGCTGGCCGGGCTCGGGCACGAGGTCGAGCTGGGCACCGAGCTGGCGGGGTTCGAGCAGGACGAGGAGGGCGTGACGGCCACGCTGCGCGGGGGCGAGCGGGAGCGGTTCGGCCATCTCGTCGGCGCGGACGGGGGCAGGAGCTTCGTGCGCAAGCACCTCGGCGTCGGCTTCGCGGGGGAGACGTTCGACAGCGAGCGGATGCTGGTGGCCGACGTCCGGGCGAAAGGTGTGGATCGCGAGCACTGGCATGTCTGGGGGGACATGGCGAAGAAGACGCTGAACTACAGCCTGTGCCCGATTCCCGGCACCGACGTCTTCCAGTTCACCGCGCCGGGCGCGACCGAGTTCCCGGAGATCGTCGAGGAGGTGCTCTGGCAGTCGGAGTACCGCGTCAACATCAGGATGGCCGAGCGCTTCCGCGTAGGCCGGGTGTTCCTGGCGGGCGACGCGGCGCACGTGCACTCCCCGGCGGGCGGCCAGGGGCTCAACACCGGCGTGCAGGACGCCTACAACCTCGGCTGGAAGCTCGCCGCCGGCGACGACACCCTGCTGGACACCTACGAGTTCGAGCGGATGGCCGTCGCCGAGCACGTCCTCGGGCTCAGCACCAGGCTGCTGCGCACGGCCGACCTCAAGCGCGACGAGGAGACCCAGCAGCTCAACCTCGCCTACCTCGGCTCACCGCTCTCGCGCGGGCCGCGCGGCGGCGAGCGCTTCGGCGCGCTGTTCGAGGAGCGGCGCGGGCCGCACTTCCTGCTGCTCGCCGATACCACGCGGGAGTACGGCGAAGCCGTCCGCGTCCACCCGCCCCAGGAGGGCCAGGAAGGTGTGATCCTGGTCCGCCCCGATGGATACGTCGGCTATCACGGGGACGAGAGCGAGCTCAGCGCGTACCTCTCGGGGTTCGGCATCGCCACCTCATCCTGACAGGCGGACAGGCCGAGCTCGGCCAGCAGCCGCCGCGTGACGGCGGGGACGTCACGCAGCGCACCGGCGGCGCCGGCGATCCTGGCGACGACCGCGGGCTCGGCGCTGCCGGAGAGCGCGCGGGCGGCGGCCTCCAGAACGGTCGCCCGCACGGTCCGGTCGTCGCCGCCCTCCATGAGCTCCAGCGCCCGGCGTAGCGGCGGGCCGGGTTCGTCGGCGACCCGGGCCAGCTCGACGTTGACCAGCGCCTCCAGCTGGGGCGGCACCGGCGTGGTCGCGGCCAGAGCGAGCGCCTCGCGCAGCAGGGCGCGGGCCCGCGCGGGGTCGCCGGACAGCCTGGCCAGCTCGCCGTTGGCGTGCAGGACACGGACGATGCCGAGCGGGTCACCGGTCTTGTGCGCCGCCTCCCACGCCCGGCCGGCCACGGCGGCGGCCCCGTCGAGGTCGCCGGAGCGGGCACGGAGCTGGGCGAGCCGTACCAGGAACATGAGGGGGCCGGGCAGCGCCTCCAGCCCGCCGATCTCGGCGGCGGGCCGCTCGGAGCGCTCGGCGAACTCCAGCGCGGCGGCGTAGTCGCCGCGGTTCTCCGCGGCCAGCGACAGCCAGTAGAGCGCGAACGCCAGCCCCCAGCGGTCGCCCACGGCGCGGAACCCGTCGAGCGCGGGCAGCAGGAGCTCTTCCGCCTGACCCGACCGGCCGTACTCGAAGCGCACGATCCCGGCCATGAGCCGCGCCGCCGCCCGCGTCCACGGGTCGGGATGGCAGGACAGGCGGGCCACGGCCGTCTCGGCCAGCTCGACCACGCCGCTCGGCGGCCCGAGCCGGTCGGCCAGCGCCCACGCGGCCAGCGCCGCCGGATGGTCGGCGGCCAGCACCGCGGCGGAGGGCGGCTCCCCGGCGATCACCGCGGCCAGCCCGTACGCCAGCTCGCCGTCCGCGGGGGTGCTGCGGCGCAGTACCTCGGCGGCGCGTTCGCGGGCCTCGCGCCGCCGCCCGCGCATCACCCACGGCCACACCCGGGCCAGGAACAGCCGCAGCGGCTCACGGGTGTGCTCCAGCGCGGCGTCCAGGTTGGCCTGCTCGGCGTCCAGCACCGCCAGCCTGCTCACCTGCTCACCCGTCCTGAGGTACGGCTCGCAGCGCTCGGCCAGCTCGGTGTAGTAGCGGGCATGCGCGTCGAGGGGAGGCTCGCCGCTCTCCCCGGCGTAGCGCCTGATCGTCTCCAGCATCGTGTACCGCTCACCGGACAGCCCCACCAGCGACTTGTCCACCAGCGACGACAACGTCGCGACGTCCGCGCCGCACACCTGCCGCGCCGCCTCCAGCGTGGCTCCTCCGGCGAACACCGACAGTCCGCGCAGCAGCTCCCGCTCGGCCTCGTCGAGCAGCTCCCAGCTCCAGTCGATCACCGCGCGGAGCGTGCGGTGCCGAGGCTGCGCGGTACGCCCGCCGCGAAAGCTCAGCCGATCGCCCAGCTGCCCGACCAGCACCGAGATCGGCATCGTCCGCAGCCGGGCGGCGGCCAGCTCGATCGCCAGCGGGATGCCGTCCAGCTCGGCGCAGATGCGCGCGACGTCGGCCCGGTCGCCGGGACCGATGGCGCCCGGCCGGGCCGCGGCGGCCCGCTCGGCGAACAGCGCGACCGCCGCTTCGTCGTCCAGCGGCGCGACGGGATGCGTGCTCTCGCCGGAGATGTCCAAGGGCTCGCGGCTGGTGGCGAGGATCCGCAGGTCGGGCACCTCGGTGAGCAGCCACTCCGCGACCCGCGCGGCCTCCTCGACGACGTGCTCGCAGTTGTCCAGCACGAGCACCGATCCCGTGCCGCGCAGCGCGTTGACCGGGTCGGCGGTGTTCAGCGCACGCCCCAGGGCCGCCCGCACATCCGACGCGCGCCCCGGAGCCGCCCGCACATCCGGCGCACCCCCCCGAGCGGCCCGCGCACCGGACGGACCTTCCAGGGCGGCTCGCGTACCGGAGCTGGGGGCGGCGAGTTCGACCAGCCGTACGCGCCGGAACCCCGACGCCGTCTCCAGCGCCAGCCGGGTCTTGCCGACGCCGCCGGGACCGGTCAGCGTCACGAGCCGGTGCCCGCCCGCCAGCAGCGCGCGCAGCCGCGCGAGGTCCTCCGTGCGGCCGACGAAGCTGGTCAGCGGGGTGGGCAGACTCGGCTGCTCGTTGGGCTCGGTGTCCCGTAGCGCCGCCAGGTGCGCTTCCTTGAGCTCGAGTCCGGGATCGGCGCCGAGCGTCTCGTCGAGCAGCGTTCTGACGCGCTCGTAGGCGGCCAGCGCCTCGGCCCGGCGGCCCTGCCCGGCCAGGGCGCGTACCAGCAGCGCGTGGAACGGCTCGCGCAGCGGATGGGCGGCGACCAGTCCTTCCAGCTCGGCCAGCACGTCCGCGGCACCTTCCACCGGGCCGGCGACTCCTGTCAGGTGGGTGGCTTCTGTCAGGTGGGTGGTTTCTGTCAGGTCGGCGGTGATGCGGGTGGCCAGAGCCTGCAGGCGGAGTTCGTCGAGCCGGGCGGCGGGCGGGGCGGCGAACGGCAGGTTCTCGGCGTCGGCGAGAGGCCGTCCGCGCCACAGGCCGAGCGCGGCGCGGGCCCGGCCGGTGCGGACGAGGCGCTCGAAGACCCACACGTCCACCTCGTCGGGGGGCAGGTCGAGCAGGTAGCCGGAAGGGTGGGAGGCGATCAGGCCGGGCACCTCGCGGCGGGCGCGGGAGACCAAGGACTGCAGCGCGGCCTGCGGGTGCGCGGGCGGGTCGTCCGGCCAGAGGTCGGCGGCGAGCCGGTCGGCGCCCACCACACGACCCGGGTCGAGCGCCAGCCTGACGATCAGCGACCGCACCCGCGCGCCGCCGATCTCGGCCCCGGAGACCAGCAGCGGCCCGAGCATCGCGATCCGCACCCGTCCACTTTAGCGATCAGGCGACCTTCCGCCCCATGCGGTAGACGGCCAGCGGGCGGCAGAGCGTGGTGACATCGGCCAGCGGGTCGCCCGCCACGACCAGCAGGTCGGCGTCGAACCCGGGCGCGATCCGGCCCTTCCTGGCGCCGACCCGGCAGACCCCGGCCGCCACCGAGGTGACGGCGCGTAGCACGTCCAGCGGCGCGTACCCGGAGTCGACCAGCATCTGCACGCCGTGCGGCAGCAGGCCGTGCGGCTTGATCGGGGCGATGCCCGCGTCACTGCCGATCACGAACGCCACCCCGGCCGCGTACAGGGTCCTGAGCACCTCGATCATCTTCGGCAGCCGGGCCCTGATCTCGGGCGGCGGCGCCATGCCGGGCACCGGCACGATGCCCGCGGTCAGCGAGACCACGACCGGCGAGTCGGCCAGCGCGGCGATGATGAGCGGATCGGGCTCGACCCCGTCCTCGGTCCAGAAGCCGCAGTGCTCGATCGTGTCGAACCCGGCCCGCAGCGCCTCGGCGATGCCCTCCGGGCTGTGGGCGTGGGCGGCGGCGGGCAGGCCGGCGGCGTGCGCCTCGTCCACGGCGGCTTTCAGCTCGGCCGGGCCGTACTGCATGAGGTGGGGTGCCGAGCCCTCGGTCATCTGGCCACCGGTGACCATCACCTTGATCACATGGGCGCCGCGCGCGGCCCGCTCGCGTACGGCGGCGCGGACCGCCGCCTCGCCGTCGGCCTGGCCGCCGAGCCACCAGCAGTGGCCGCCCGAGGTGGTGATGGGCGGGCCGGAGGCCAGGATCTCCGGGCCTTCCGTGGCGGTCAGGCCGAGGCCGAGCGCCAGGTAGTCGCGGTCGCCGAGGTCGCGCACGGTCGTGACACCGGCGTCCAGGTGCCGGCGGGCGGCCTGGCGCATGCGGGCGGCCAGGTCCGGCCGGTCGAGGTGCGCGACGGCGTCCTCGCTGGCGTCGAAGGCCAGGTGGACGTGGCAGTCGATCAACCCCGGCAGCAGTGTGGCGGTTCCGAGGTCGAGGTCGGCGGGCCCGGGGCCGGAGACCGCGGCGATCCGGCCGTCGTGGATGGTGACCACCCGGTCTTCGTACAGGTCCTGGCCGTCGAACAGGCGGCGTGCCCGCATGGTGAACATGCCCTCACCATGGCACCGCGCACGCCGCCTGACCTGAGTACCCCTTACTCAACCGTCGGCGGCGCCGGTTTCTCGTCGGTCCAGCCGGAGGCGAGCACGGTCTCGATCCGGTCGCCCTTGCCCGGCATGCCGGTGACCTGGTACGACGTCACCATCGAGGTTTCCGGGTCGATGATCACCCGGACCTGGGTGGGCTGGCCTTCCTGCAGGCGGAACTCGATCGCGGTCCCCGCGTTCTCGACGCCTTCCACGATCTTCACGTGCGGCAGGCCGGCCAGCGCCCGGTAGGCGGCGGCGGCGATGGCCGCCGCGAGCGCGGGCCGCAGGCTCTGGGCGCTGACCGAGGCGGTCACGCGCTCCTCATGGCCCGGGGAGTCGGGCGCGGCGCCGTGACGGTTCATCGCGCGAAGGGCTCTGATCTCGGTACGGCGGTGCTTGCCGACCAGGTTGGTGGCGATGCCGTACAGCCAGGAGCGCAGGGCCGCCCGGCCCGGGTCGAAGCGGGCCCGCTTGCGGAAGGCGGTCAGGAAGGTCTCGGCGACCACGTCGTCGGCGTGGTCGGGGCCGAGCCGCTGGGCCACGTAGCGGTGTATCCCGGGGAAGTAGGCGTCGAAGACCGCGTCGAAGTCGTCGAGTGACGCCTCGGGAGGTTTTTCGACGTGAGTGGCTGCCATGCTGAGTATCACCCGATGTGCGGGAAAGCTTTCCCTTCCGGGCTCAGGAGAATACGCGTGACTTCAGCGACGGGAAGCGCTGGACCGTGCGCAGGAAGGTCTTGAATCCCGTCCTGGCCAGCCGGTTGTCACCCACGAACTGCTTGGCGGCCCTGAGGGAGTCGCGGACGGCGGCGAAGCCGTACCCGCGCATCTGCTCCTCGTATGCGGCGATGGCGGTGATCTCGTCGCCGTCGCCGGTCAGCGCGTGGCAGAGCAGGCGGGCGTCGCGCAGCGCGGTGTTGGCGCCGATGCCGCGCATCGGGGTCATGCTGTGGATGGCGTCGCCGAGCAGGGTGATGTTGCTCGCCGGCCAGGCCTCGATCGGGATCGAGGTGCGGATCGGCAGCAGGGAGACGGTGTCGGGGTGGGAACGTTCGACCATGGCGCGCAGGTCGGGGTGCCAGCCGGAGATCATGTCGCCGACCGCGGCCCGGAGCTCCGTGCCCGGCAGGTCGGCGACGTCGGCGGGGAAGCGGCCTTCGGCGGCGCCGACGGCCCACAGGATGTAGCTCGCGGCGTTGTCCATGAGCGCGCCGTCCCGCTCGGTGGCGCCGATGCCGTCTACCGGGGCGGCGCCGCCGAGGTCGTGCGGGGCGCAGAACAGGCCGATGCCCCGGGGCGGGATGACGTTGTTCGGGCCGTCGGTGAGCCGGCGGGCGAGCAGGCCGCGGGTCTCGTCGGTCAGCAGGAACTTCCCGGCCACCGTGGTGATGCCGGTGTCGATGCGTTCGGCGTGCGGGAGGTACTGCTTGCGCACCCGTGAGTTGCCGCCGTCGGCCGCGACCACGATGTCGGCCACGGCGCTGTCGCCGTCGGCGAAGTGCAGGCGGACCCGGCCGTCCGGCAGCCGTTCGTAGCGCTCGAAGGACTTGCCGAAGCGCACCACGTCCTCCAGGCCGGCCAGCAGGACCTGCCGGAGCGTGATGCGGCTGACCGAGTGGTGGTCGGCGGCGGGGTCGGCGGCCTTGGGCGTCTCGATCAGGGCCAGCACGTCGAGTCGCTCGGTCAGGAAGCCGAAGTCCTGGCCACTGGTGCCGGTGGTGTCGAGGAAGGCCCGCCACAGTTCGGGCGGCAGGCAGTCGCGCAGGGCGCGGGCTCCGTGCGGGTCGATGTGCACCCGGTAGCCCTGCAGGCGGTCGGCGGGTGTGCGGTCGCGTTCGTAGACGGTGACCCGGACTCCGGCCTTGTGCAGTCCTTGGGCCAGGCAGAGCCCGCCGATGCCGCCGCCGATGATCGCTACATGCTTCTTCGTCGTCATGCGCTCCACTATCAACCGATTGGATGATTCTGTCAACCAAACGGATGGATGATAGTGTGCGATGTATGAGACGTGCACCGGAGGAGAAGCAGCGCGACCCCGAGCGCACCAGGGCGCGCATCCTCGACGCGGCCCTGGCGGAGTTCGCCGCCAAGGGGTTCGCCGGGGCCAGAGTGAGTGAGATCGCCGCGCGCGCCGGAGTCAACAAGCAGCTGATCTCTTACTACTTCGGGGGGAAGGAGGGGCTCTACAAGGAGCTCACCGGGCGGTGGCAGGCGGAGGAGAGCGCGTTCGCCGATCAGGCGGCTTCGCTGGCGACTCTCGTCGCCGGGTATGCCAGGGCCAACTCCGCGCATCGCGAGCTGGGGAAGCTCATGGTCTGGGGAGGGCTCACCGAGGGGGTGCCGGCCGACCCCGCCTTCGTCGAGAACGTACGCCGCGATGTGGCCGAACTGGGCAGGCGGCGAGGCGACGGGGAGTTTCCCCAGGATGTGGATCCGGGGATGTTGCTGGTGGCCTGCTTCGCCATGGCGGCGGCGGGGGTGTCCTTTCCGCAGCTCGTCCAGGCGGCCACCGGGCTCGACCCGGCCTCGGCTGAGTTCGGGGAGCGTTACGCCGAGCAGGTCGCGCTGATCGTCGGGCGGCTCGGGTCCTGATCCTCCGCCTTTGGCTGGTCTGTCCGTGTGCGGGGTCTGTCCGCGTGTAGCGGGCTGTTCGCCCGGTCTGTGGCCGGCTGTCAGCGTGTGGCGGCCTGCCCGTCCCGGTCCGCGGGCGGCCTTACCGTGTGGCGGCCGGATCCGGCGCGTGTAGGGCGGTCTTTCCGCCTGTGGCGGGCTTTTCGCGTTCTTTCGGGTTCCGCGTTCTGCTGGTTCTGCGGTCTCTCTGGTTGTGCGGTCTCTGGTTGTGCGGTCTCTCTGGTTGTGGCGGGCCCCTTTTCGGGGTCCCCGGGAGCCCCCTGATCCCGGGGCGACCGACGGGGGCTATCTGGTGACGAGGCGTTCGAAGAGGTCCAGGGCGGCCTGCCGTACCTCTGCGGGGGCGAGGCCGTCGAGGGTGTTCCTGGCGTGGTTCGTGTCGCGGGTCGTGGCCAGCGTGATGGCCACGGACGAGGCCGCCGCGCGGCTCACCGAACCGGCCGGCGCGTTGTCGGCGAGTTCCTGGGCACTGGCGGCGAGGTCGAGGTTGTCAGTCAACGGGGCTCCTCGGCATGGTGGCGGCAGAGGCTCATTGCATCATCTGGGGTGGTGTTCCATCCACCATTCGGTGAATTCCCGGCATCGGCCGTCCTGGCCGAATCTGATCACCCAGAGGTTGCTGAACGTCCGGTCCGGATACACCGTCGTGCCCTGCACGATCGCCAGATCTCCGGTCACCGTCAGCGGTTGCCAGGTGAAGGAGGTTTGGCCGGGCTCGTCCTGGTTGGCGAGCCAGCCGGCCACGATCGCGTCGCGGCCGTGCCATGGCTGTGCGTGGGGCTCGGTGTAGTAGGACGCGTCCTCGGTGAAGAGCGCGGCTATGCCGGCCGGGTCGTTGGTGTTCCACGCCCGGACATAGTCGGCGATCCACTGTTCGAGGTTCATGTCCTACCAGGGTAGACCGCCTCAGGCCGCGAGGATGTGGCGGCCCTGGAGCGGCGTGGCGGCCGTGCGCGCCAGGGGGATGAACGACACCAGCAGGCACAGGGCGCCGAGCGGCATGAGGTCCTTGTTCATCAGGGGCAGCATGAAGTCGAGCATGACCAGCACGGGGGTCCAGTACTTGACCTGCTTGACGACGGCCAGGTGGGTGACCAGCACGAACTGGGCGATGTAGAAGAGGAACGGCCCGCCCTGGTAGACCAGCAGATCGACGCCGGGCACCTCCTGGACCCGGTCGAACAGCACGCCCATCCCGGCGTGGTCGGCGGCCATGAAGCCGACGATCACGTCGATGACGAACTGGGCCATGGCGCAGGCGATGCCGGCGATCCCGGCGACGACGGTGACGGTGGGCAGGACGCCGCCGCCCAGCCTGCGCCTCATGTCCAGAAAAATCGGGATAAAGAGGGCGAGGGCGGCGATGAAGGCCAGGTGGCCGGTCGTCCAGGCGATCCCGGGGCCCCGTGAGCCGTCGAGGCCGTCCAGGATGCGGATGACGCCGTAGGCGAGGACGAGGAGCGGGGTGGCGAGGTACGCGGTGCGCAGGTTCATGCCTCAATCCTGGGATTTCGCGCCACGAAAGTGATCGCCGGTGCGAGCGATCTCGCCCCTCCCTCGCACGGGGGATCCGGCCCCCTCGAAGGGACCGGACCGCCTCGAAGGGACCGGACCGCCTCGAAGGGACCGGACCGCCTCGAAGGGATCGGACCGCCTCGAAGGGATCGGACCGTCCCGAAGGGGATCCGACCGAGCGGGGGATCGGACCTCGCGGGGGGATCCGGACCCCTCTTTCGTGGGTCCGGATCCCCGGACTCCCCTTAAGGTACGGTCCTTTGGCTATCCTGGTCGGATGCTCGGGCGGATAGACCTCGACGAGGACGGCGGCGCCCTCTACATGCAGATCGTCGACGCCGTGGTGGCAGCCGTCGCCCAGGGCCGGCTGAGCTCCGGTGACCGGCTGCCGGCGGAGCGCGACCTGGCCGCGGAGATCGGCGTCAGCCGCGACACCCTGCGCCAGGCCCTGCGGGAACTGCAGAGGCACGGCCACGTGGTGCGTACCGTGGGAAGGGGTGGCGGCACGTTCGTGGCCGAGCCCAAGGTGCGGCGGAACCTGTCGCGCTACTCCGGTCTGGCCGACGAGCTGCGCGAGCAGGACATGAAGCCCGCGGCCCGGGTGCTGTCGGCCCGGGGCCGCTCGGCCAGCCCGGCCATCGCCGCCGCTCTCGGCGTCGAGCCGGGCGAGCCGGTCCACGAGATCGTCCGCGTACGGCTGGCCGACGACCGCCCGGTCGCCCTGGAGCACACCTACTACGCGCTCGCCCTGTTCCCCGGCCTGCTCGACCACCCCCTCGACGGCTCCATCTACGAGCTGCTCAGAGCGGTCTACGGGCACACCCCGGTCCGGGCGGTGGAGTACCTGGAGCCGATCCTGGCCGGCCCGGAGGAGACGGCGGCGCTGGACGTCGAGGAGGGCGCCCCGCTGATGTACATCGAGCGGATCGCCTACGACGACGCCGACCGGCCGGTGGAGTTCGGCAGAGACGTCTATCGCGGCGATAGAACACGCATGGTGGTGTGGGGATTGTCCGAA
This sequence comes from Nonomuraea sp. NPDC050540, assembly GCF_044457485.1. NCBI lineage: Bacteria > Bacillati > Actinomycetota > Actinomycetes > Streptosporangiales > Streptosporangiaceae > Nonomuraea > Nonomuraea sp. NPDC050540. The sequence continues at coordinate 2,148 of NZ_JBITHA010000024.1, read as the reverse complement.
AGGTAGGCAACCATTAGCGTCGGACGCCGTGACCCACCACGAGATCGTGATCATCGGCGGCGGCGTGATCGGCTGCAGCATCGCCTACCACCTGGCCCTGCGCGGCAGGACCGACGTCATCCTGATCGAACGGCTCGGCCTGACCCACGGCGCCACCTGGCACGCCGCCGGCCTCGTCGGCCAGTTGCGCGGCTCCGGCAACCTCACCCGGCTGATGCGCCACGGCGCCGAGCTCTGGACCTCTGGCCGTTCGACGTGCGGCGGTTCGGGCGGGCGCACACGGTGTACGGCGCGCTGCACGAAAGAGCGGTCGAGTCCTATGCCCGCTACTACGCCATCGGCTATCCGGGGCACGAGGCGCGAGCGGCGCGCGGGCAGCGGCGCGGCCCGCTCTACGACCGGCTGCTCGAACGCGGGGTCGCCTACGAGGCCAAGGCCGGGTACGAGCGGCCCGGCTACTTCGGCCCGCCGGAGACGCCGGGCTTCGGGCGGACGGAGGCGTGGCCGTACGTGGCGGCCGAGCACCGGGCGGTTCGCGAGGGGGTGGGCATCGTGGACATGAGCTCACTCGCGAAGTATGAAATTTCCGGACCTGGGGCACTCCCGCTTCTCCAGAAGCTGGCCGGAGCCGAGATGGACGTCCCGGCCGGGACGATCGTCCACACCCAGCTGCTCAACGTCCGCGGGGGCATCGAGGCCGACGTCACCGTCACGCGGCTCGCCGGTGACCGCTTCTACCTGGTGACCGGGGGCGCGTTCGGGGAGCACGACACCGCCTTTCTGCGGCGGCATGCCGTACCGGAAATGACGATCACGGATGTCGGATCCGCCTACGCGGTCGTCAATGTGTGCGGGCCGCGCTCGCGCGACCTGCTCGGCGCGCTCAGCCCCGCCGACCTCGGCGACGCGGCCTTCCCCTACCTGAGCGCGCGGCACATCGACGTCGCGCACGCGCCCGTGCTCGCGCTGCGCACCACATGCGTGGGCGAGCTCGGGTGGGAACTGCACGTGCCCGCCGAGTACGCCCTCGACCTCTACGAACGCCTCGTCGGGGCCGGGTTCGGCGCGGTCGACGTGGGCTACAGGGCGCTTCGATCGCTGCGGCTGGAGAAGCACTACCCGGCCTGGGCGGCCGACATCAGCGCCGACGACAACCCCTACGAGGCGGGCCTCGCCGTCCACGCCAAGCCCGAACTGCTGGCCGGACCCGCCCTGCGCACCATCCGTGACCGGGGGCCCGCGCGGCGGCTGACGTGGTTCACCGCCAGTGGCGAGGTCGTCATGCACGGTGGCGAATCGCTCGTCCTTCCTGACGGCAGGTTGACTCCTGTGAAAAGTGCCGGTTTTGGACACACGGTGGGAGAGAACATCTTCTGTGCCTACGTTCCGGCGCAGGTGGCCGCATCTTCCGAGTTCGTGGTGGAAATTATGGGAAACCGGCACCCTGTCCGGCATCACACCGCGCCTCTTGACGACCCGCCAGGTGTAACAATCCGTGCCTAGGCGGGTCGATCATCACCTGTTACGTTCCGAGGGCGACGCGCACCATCGGGGAAATTCTCAGACAAAACCTAGGAGTCCCGTATGCGTACCTCCCTGCGCAGAGGGATCACCGCGATCATCGCGGTGATCACCCTGCCGGTGGCCCTGGCCACCCCGGCCCAAGCCGGGGGTGGTTTGGACGACATCATCGCCAAAGTGATGGTGAAAAAGGTCAAGGGCACGAACGTCAAGAAGCACCTCGACGCACTCCAGGCCATCGCCACCGCCAACGGCGGCACCCGCGCCACCGGCACACCCGGTTACCCGGCATCGCGCGACTACGTGGCCAGCAAACTGCGCAAGGCCGGCTACAAGGTCACCCTCCAGCCGACCGACTTCGTCGAAGGCTGGGTGGAGAACAGCCCGCCCACCCTCAACCTGACCGCGCCCGGCCAGAAGACCTACGTGCCCAACGAGGACTTCTTCACGTTCCAGCCGTCGCCCCCCGGCGACGTGACCGCGCAGGTCCAGGGCGTCGACCTCACGCTCCCGCCGACGCCCACCCCCACCTCCACCAGCGGTTGCGAAGCGGCTGACTTCAACGGCTTCGTCGCCGGCCGGATCGCCCTCATCCAGCGCGGCACCTGCGCCTTCGCCCAGAAGATC